>NZ_BOPH01000149.1 GCF_016863655.1 Virgisporangium ochraceum | reverse complement strand
GCATTACCGGCGGGGCCGGATCGGGTTCGCGGGAGGTGACTACGAGACCGCGGGCGACGTCGTCGGTGCAGTAACCGTGCGCGCGTCGTGGTGTCGCGTGCCGGGCGTGTTCGAACAGGCCGGTGTCGTCGGTCATCCGGATCAGGTGCGCGAACGTCGGCGTGGGTGGTCGGGGTCCGTTCGCTGCCCTGGTGCCCATGGGCCGGGCGGTCTGGGTGGTCACCTCGCGTCGACCGTGGCCGACTGTCCGGTGGCGGGGGCGGAGTTGAATGTCGCCAGTCCGCACCGGGTGGGTGGATGGGTGCTGAGCATGCGGTACCTGATCGTCATGTGGGGACCTTCCGGTCGTCGGCCTCCCGACGGGGTGCGTCGGCGACCTCACGCGGTATGGACGTCCACAGGCCAGCGTGTATGGCGTGCGGGATCGGCCGTTTCTCGTCCATTCATCCGTCGATCCCGGTACGGCGGTCCGCAGCCGGTATGGTCGCGCAGCACCCGCCGGCACGGCCATGACGAGCCTGGAAGTGTCGGAATGAACGGGTGACCAACCTTGGCGCGGTGGGTCGGACCCACCGGCCGGGGCTGGCATCGGTTACCGCGGGGTCCGCCAGGTCGGCCAGCCACCGTGCTCGTCGGATGGTGGTGTCACCGTTTCCTCGGCCGCCTGCGCGGTGGGCGCGACAGGGGCATGCGCGAAATCCTGTCGGGCGGCGGCTCGCCGTCGTCGGATGCCTCCCGCACCCCGCAGAACCGCGAGAATGCCGTCCACCAGATTGCGTAACGTGCGTGAGCCGGCATCGGGACTGCCGGGATGCGACGGATCGGGCGCTGCGGTCATCACGACCGCCACCTCTCTGATCGGTTGGTCGACGAAGGCGGGGCCTGTCACGGGGATCGGATCAGCGGCGGCGGGACTCGCCCGGGATGCCACAGCTGACGCCACCCTACGCGACCGCTCACAAGGTCGCTTCCCGCCGGGTACGTCTCGCATCGACGTGTGGCGGCGTGACCGTGGACGTCGAGAGCGATTGTGGTCACAATGGCCGCATGACGATCGGTCCGGGCCCGGACGTGGCGCTGACGCACCTGCCGTTGCGGAGGGCGAAGGCGAGCTTCTCCGAACTGGTCAGCCGGGCTGATCTGATGGGCGAGGTGACCGTGTTGACAAAGCACGGTCGTCCGGCGGCCGCGATCGTACCGGCCGATCGGGCCGCGGGCGCGGCGGCGGCCAGGGCTCTGCTGGACGAGGTGTGGGCGTTGCTGGACCGACGCTGCCCGCCCGGGACGGACGAAGTCGTGGACGGTGCCCGGGTACGGCACAGGCGGCTGCCCACAGCCGCGACGGTGTCCGCCATCGGGGAACCCGTGATCGCGCGGGTCGGGACGTGACAGGCACAGACACCGACCCGGACCTGACCCTGCGTGACCTTCCCCTGGAGCGACAGCCCGCCGCGGTGCCGACACGGGTCTTCGATCCGACCCGGCTGGCCGCCGTCCGCCGGACGGGGCTGCTGGACACCGGCCCGGAAGAGCCCTTCGACCGGCTGACCCGGCTCGCGGCCAGCCTCCTGGGTACCCCGCACGCGTTCGTGACGGTCGTCGACGAGACGCGTTCGTTCTGGAAGAGCTGTGTCGGCGTCGACACCACCGACCCGGGGCGGCGGCAGAACCGGGTCGAGGAGTCGTTCTGCCAGTACGTCATCGGCGCCGACGCCGAACTGATCGTCACCGACGCCCGTCGCGACCGCCGCACCTGGAGTAACCCGTCGATCGAGTCGATGGGGGTGATCGCCTGGGCCGGGTTCCCGATCCGGTCCCTCGACGGTTCGGTGCTCGGCACATTCTGCGCGGTCGACACCGTGGTGCGGGACTGGACCCCGCACGACATCGAAGTGCTGCAGACGCTGGCCCATGCCGCCGCGGGCGAGATCGCCCTGCGCGGTGCGGTCGACGACGCCCGCGCCGCGACCGTCCGCGCCGAGAACGCCGCGACACAGGCCCATGCGGCCACTCTCCGGGCGCTGGAGGCGGCCGAGGAGTCGGCGTTGCTCTCCCGCACCCTGCAGGAGAGTCTGCTGCCCCCGCACCTGCCCGCCATTCCGCGCGCGCAGCTCGCGGTCCGCTATCTGCGTGGCGGCCGCGGCGCCGAGGTTCTCGGCGACTTCTACGACGTGTTCGCCTCCCCCCGAGGCGCGTGGGGCGTCGTCGTCGGCGATGTCGCCGGGAAGGGGCCGCAGGCGGCGAAGACCACCGCCCTGGCCCGGTACACGCTGCGCGCCGCCGCCGTCCGCTGCACCGTCCCCAGCACCAACCTGGCCACCCTGAACACGGCGCTGCTGGAATGGTTCACCGACGACACCCAGTTCCTCACGGCCGTCTACGCCACCGTCCGCCCGCACCGCGCCGGACTCAGCGTGCAGGTCTCCTGCGGCGGCCACGACCCCGCCCTGATCCGCCGCGCGAACGGCACCGTCGAGACGCTCGGCCGGCCGGGCCTCATCCTCGGCTGCCTGCCCGACGCCGGCCTGTCCAACCAGCGCGGGTTCCTCAATCCCGGCGACGCCCTGATCATGACGACCGACGGTGTCACCGAGGCCCACCGCCCTGAGGACCGGGACCTATTCGGCTCCGACCGCCTCCACGTGGTCCTCAGCCAGACGCCCGCCACCAGTGCCGACCACCTGGCCGGCGCCATCGAGAACGCGGTCCTCGGTTACACCGGCCGGCACGTCAGCGACGACACCGCCATCCTCGTTCTGGTCGTGCCGGCCGCGCCGGACGAGCCGGCACGGCCGGCGGTGTAGACGCCGGTTCTCCGGTTGACGGGTGCTGATACGGGTATCACGGAATCACTGGCTGTCGGTGGCGGTGGTCGGCCCGGGACAACCCGATCCCGGGATCTCCCGCGGAAGGCACCAAAATGCTTGTCGGCCAGCGAGGTGACGGTGCGGCGGTTCGTGGCGTGACCCGTAAGGTCCACCGTCGCGCCGCGTGGCGGCCGCGTGATGGGAACCATCCGGCGGTCGTCGGCCGGGCCCGGACGTGGGCCCGACGCGTTCTTCCCCGGCTCCTGCTGTCCGGCCCGGTCCGCCCCGATCTCGACGACGACCTCGACCTGGTCCTCAGCGAACTGGTCACCAACGCGATCCGACACGGTGGCGGATGCACCCGGATCGAGCTCCGCGCGGCCGGTCGCCTGCTCAGGCTCAGCGTGACGGACGCGCGCACCAGCCGACCGGTCGTCCACCTCGCCGACCGGTCGTCCCGCGAGAGCGGACGCGGGATGATCCTCGTGCAGACCATCGCCCGGCGTTGGGGGGTACGCCGCGTCCGGCAACACCGCGGCAAGTCGGTGTGGCTGGAGCTCGTCCTCAACCCATGAGAGTCGTTCCCGGTGACACCGCCGGCATTCGGGAACCAGCGCGTTCGACACTTCGGTCGAGAGGGGGCGTACAGTGAGTCTGCGCACTGGACAGTGTGCCGTGCCCGACGCCGGGTTGAGATCCGTTCCGGCGGACGGGCGACGTCCTGATCGTGCCGCGTGCGTCCCATGGTGGGAACGCCTCGCAGTAGAGCTCCGCACACCAGAACTCCGCGTCAGCGCAGCGGACCGGGACATCGTTCAACTCCTGGTCCGTCCCGGCACGGTCGATCCGAACCAACGCAGCGGTGCCGGCCGGTGAGGCGCGTCATGTGAACCCGCGACACGAGGAGGGCCGCCATGGCCAGCAGAACCGCGCACAAGGAAGACCGGAAGAAGCAGGCAAGCACGCTGAAGGAGAAGCGAGTGGCGAAGAAGGCCAGGAACGCCGCGAAGGCCGTGTCGCTGGTCGTACCGACGCAGCCCTGAGCCGACGTCACATTCTCCCGTGACACACCGAACGGCACCGGCTACCGCGTCGCTGAGAGGACGCGGTTCGTCGGTGACGCGCGCCGGAGGCTCCACATGACATATCTCAGCAATGTGAACCTCCGCGCGGTCCTGGCGGTGCTCGTGCACCGGGCCGGTGGTGAAGTTCAGCTCAGCAACGAAGAGTTCTATGACGCGATGATGCCGGCCATCGGCGGGACCCGGTCGTTCATCATCGACGAAACGCCCACCGGAATCAGGATTTCCATGGTCGAGGACGATTCCCCGCCGCCCGAGGCCGGAATCTCATCCGCAGAGTGAGCGTGAAACCCCCGTATCATGCCCCCCGGTCGGCGCTGAGGGATGCGACGGCGTCCTCAAGGGCGTGGGCGGCGTCGACGGCGGTGCCTGGACCGTACGTGACGTCGAGACGGTCTCCGTTCAACAGCCGCACACGCAGCACGATGCTCGCCATGGTCACGCGTTCCCGGTTGCGTTCGACGGTACGGCCCTTCGCGGCGGTCGGCTCACCGCACGCATGGATCGGCGAAACGTCGTGTCGCCGATCCGGCGTGTTTGGCAGGAACGACCTCGCGCCACTCGGTGCCGCCACCGCGCCAGGCGGTGGCCAGAATCTCCGCGGTCGTCCGGCCCGGGCAGGGATGTACCCGCGACCGGCCATGGATCCCGCCGATCTGTGCCATGACCTCCCAGCGCTGACCGTCGCTACGGATGAATACGTCTCGACGCTCGCGCGGGCTGAAACTTCCGTTCCACCACTGACGTTCGACCTTCACCCACTGACCGTATCGCCCTGGGCGCAAGCGGGGAAGGCATGCGGCGGCCCGTCCCGTCGCAACTCGTGAGCGTGGCACCACCACGGTCGAGACCCGATCACCAACCGGCAAGGACACACATGACACTGATCAACCATCATCTGGCGAGCCCTTTCCTGTCTCCCCGGAGCGGGGGAGCGGCCCGCGAAGAACCGCCGATGCCTTTCGACGACAGTGAAGACGGCCGGCGTCGCCTGCGTGATCCGTTCGCTGTCGACTCGACCGCGGTGGCGCGCGCGACGACCGAGCGGATCACGACGGACGGCGAGGCGTCGTAGCCCGCGGCCGGGTCCGTCCTGCATCGGACCGGTTGGTCGAGGGTCGCGGGGTCCCGCGTTCGCGGGGCTCCCAGCGGCAGCCCGGGGGGGTAAGATGATTTCTCGATCCTCCTCGTTGGATGTTGCCCGAGACCCCGGCAGCCACACCGTGACACTTCATGTCAGGACGGGCACCGTGGAACCCCAATTCCGCTCCGGGTCGGTCGGAGACTCTGTCACGCGGCCCGAGCGACCGTCGGCCTGGATCCGGTTGGCCGGCGGCGTCGACCTGGCGACCGTTCCGTCGTTGACCGGAATCGCCAATCGTCTGCACGGGCTGGCTCTGCGGTTGATCGTGGTCGACCTGACCACCGTCACCTACGTCGGTTCGACCTTCGTGACGTTCCTCGCCGCACTCCGCGAGGGTCATCCGGACTCGCAACTGGTGCTGCACAACCCGTCGATGCTGGCCCGGACCGTCATCGCCGCGACCGGCATGGACAGGCACCTTATGATCAATATCCATCCGGAGCCGCCGGCCGGCTCTGCCGGACCCGACGCAGCGGTGATGACGATCGTCCCGCTGGGTGCCGGTTACCCGATCACGGGCGCGGCGGGATGGATCGGCGCACGCTGACACCCCGGCCGCGGAGGAGCCGGACGATTGCCGGTCACGGAGCGGTACATTGAGTGCGGCTCGTTGCGGCCGCGGCTGCCCGGCCTCCGGTGGCACCCGCTGACAGGGGACGTGGGTCATGGGACGCGATGCGGTTCGGCGCACGGCTCACCTGGCTGGGCCGGGTGCGCCGTGGATGGATGGCGAGCGGGGTGGATGACACGTCGGGCCGTGACAGGCCGTCCGATCCCGAAGCCACCGCCCCGCCCGTCGGCGATGTGGTCACCCAGCTCCGCGCTGTCTGCGGCGACGCGGCTCGTGCCCTGTCGGCTTCCGGGGTCGGGCTCAGTGTGATGGCCACGAACGGGACCTACGGCATGGCAACGGCGTCGGACCCGGTCACCGAACGCATCGAGGAGCTGCAGTTCACTTTCGGCGAAGGGCCGTGTGTCGACGCGGTCGCCACCTGCCGGCCGGTGCTCATTCCCGACCTGGACGTCGACGCGATGCGCCGCTGGCCGGTCTACGCGCCGGCGATCCACGACGCCGGCGTGCGGGCGGTCTTCGCCTTTCCCCTGCAGGTCGGTGCCGTCCGCCTCGGCGCCATCGACGTGTTCCGCGTCCAGACCGGGCTGCTGTCCCGCGCGGAACTGGGGTATGCCTTCACCGTCGCCGACCGGGTCGTGACGATGCTGCTGGACGGTCAGGAACGGGCCACCACGGACGCCGACGGGCTGGACGACGCGATCGACAACCGGATCCGCCTGTACCAGGCGCAGGGCATGGTGATGGTTCAGCTCGGAGTCGGGTTGGCCGAGGCTTTGACGCGGATCAGGGCCTACGCCTATGCGGAGGGCCGCCCCCTCGGCGACGTGGCGACGGACATCGTCGCCCGTCGTCTGCGCTTCGACCAGGACACCACGTGATCACGCCAGGCAAGGCCAGGAGGCAGTCATGACCATATCCGCTGAGCGCCTCGCCAAGGTCTTCGTCGAGGTGGCGGACACTCTCGTGGCCGAGTTCGACGTCATCGAGTTCCTGCAGATGCTCGCCGACCGCGCGGCGGGCACCATCGATGCCGCCGCCGTGGGGCTGCTGCTGGCAGACCAGAACGGCCGGCTGCAGTTCATGGCCGCGTCGGACGAGTCCACAAGACTGTTGGAATTGTTCCAGGTGCAGAGCCACGACGGGCCATGTCTGGACGCGTTCAACACCGCCCGGCCGGTGATCAATGTCGACCTGCGGTCCGCGGGCGGCCGGTGGCCGCGGTTCGCTCCGCAGGCCACCGCCTCCGGTTTCCGGTCGGTCCACGCGTTTCCGTTGCGGTTGCGCGACGACGTGATCGGTGCGATGAACATTTTCGGCCGTAGTACCGGCGGCCTCGACGAGACGGATGCCCAGATCGCGCAGGCGCTGGCCGACGTCGCCGCGATCGGACTGCTGCAGGAACGGGCGATCAGGCGCGGCGAGATCCTGACCGAACAACTCCAGGGCGCGCTGAACAGCCGGATCATCGTCGAGCAGGCCAAGGGTGCCGTCGCGCAGGCGCACAACATCGGCGTCGACGCGGCCTTCGAACTGATCCGCGCCCAGGCCCGGCGCACCAACCGCCAACTCAGCGAGGTCGCCCGCCTGATCGTCACCGACCCGGGCAACCTGTCCGATTTCGCCCCACCCCCATCCGGTGCGGCCCCGGGCCGGACCGCACCGGGGTCGTAACCAGCCGCCCGATCCGGAACGGGCCGGCGACCCGTCACCGGCCGGCACGCGTGCATACGGTGAAGCCGTGGACGACCGCGATGAGATCAGCGAGTTCCTGACCTCGCGCCGCGCCCGGGCCGGCCCTGAACAGTCCGGCGTCGCGTCGCACGGTGGGCGAGGGGTGGCCGACTGCGCCGAGGCGGGGTCGCGGCACCCGCGCGGAACCGGGACAGCCCGGCCGAGGACGGGCTGTGCCTGCTGGCCGGTTGGGCGTTCTCCCACGAGGCTGACGTCACCTCGACCATCGAAAATGGAGGAGCAGACACCATGGAATACATGCGTCTGGGCCGTTCGGGTCTGAAGATCAGCCGAATCGTACTGGGCTGCATGAGTTTCGGCGCACCCGGCACGGGTCGCGACTGGACGCTCGACGCCACCGCCGCGGGGACGCTGTTCCAGCAGGCGGTCGAGCTCGGCATCACGTTCTGGGACACCGCCAACGTCTACGGCCGCGGCACGTCGGAGGAGATCACCGGACGGGCCATCAGGAAGTACACCCGTCGTGAAGACGTGGTTCTCGCCACCAAGATCTTCTGGCCCATGGGCGACGGGCCCGGAGGCGGTGGCCTGTCCCGTCGTGCGGTCTTCGAGCAGGTCGACGCCTGTCTGGCGCGCCTGGGCACCGACTACGTCGACCTGTTGCAGATCCACCGCTTCGACGCCGACACGCCGGTCGAGGAGACGATGGAGGCGCTGCACGACGTGGTGAAGGCCGGCAAGGCCCGGTACCTCGGTGCGTCGTCGATGTGGGCGTGGCGGTTCGCGAAGATGCAGCACGCCGCCGACATCCATGGCGGGACCCGGTTCGTGTCGATGCAGGACCAGTACAACCTGGTACAGCGCGAAGAGGAACGCGAGATGTTCGGCCTGCTGGCCGACCAGGGTGTCGGTAGCCTGCCATGGTCACCGCTGGCCGCCGGCCTCGTCACCCGTCCGTGGGGTGACCGCGGCACCACCCGCGGCGGGTCGAACCCGACCGTCGACATGTTCGGCCGTCCGCTGTTCCACGACAGCGACGAGGCGATCGTCGACGCGGTGCAGCGCATCGCCGGGAAGCGCGGCGTATCGATGGCGCAGGTCGCGCTGGCCTGGGTGCTGCGCAACCCCGTGGTGTCGGCGCCGATCGTCGGGGCCACCAAGCCGCATCATCTGTCCGACGCGGTCGCCGCACTCGACATCGAACTCACCGACGACGAGGTCGCCGACCTCGAGAGCCCGTACACTCCGCGCCTTCCCACCTACTTCTAGACCTTGCCCTCGTGGGCCCTCTCACCCTGGTGAACCATCGGGACGACACGATGGACGGCTCGCCGCGGCGGGCCGTCCGCCACGGCCCCGGCGTGGACGAGCCGCCGGGCGAGCGTGTCGTAGCGGTGGGCGACCGCCGGCCACAGCAGGGCCGACGGGGTGGACGGACGGGCCGAGGGCCGGGTGAGGACGAGGCGGATCGCGGCCGCGAGGGCGGCCGAGTCCTGATGCGGCACGATCACGCCGTCGCCGAGCAGTTCGACGGCGTGTGGGAAAGCCGTGGCGACGACCTGGACCCCCGGCGGCGACGGCCTCGGTCAGCACCCCCGACGTGACCTGTTCCCGGGAGTCGTAGGGCAGGCCCTGGTCAACGCCGCGAACACCGCGTTCGGCAAGCTCGACCTGTCCGGTGACGAAGGCACCGGCGCCACCATCGTGCGGGTCGCACTCGCCGCACCGCTGCGTCAGATCGCGGTCAACGCGGGGCTGGAAGGCGGTGTCGTGGTCGACCGGGTCGGCTCGCTGCCGGACGGTCACGGCCTCGACGCCACCTCCGGCGAGTACGTCGACATGTTCGAGGCGGGCATCGTCGAACCGGCCAAGGTCACCTGGTCGGCCCTGCAGAACGCCGCGTCGATCGCCGGGCTGTTCCTCACCACCGAGGTGCTCGTCGCCGACCAGCAGTGACGGTCGTGCCTGGTCGTCCACCACTGCCAGCTCGTCATCGCCGGACGCCGCCGGGTCAAGGACCCGGATCGGCGTTCCGGGCGGACAGACGCTTGGTGATCTGCAGCCGAACGTGACCGGCCGCGGTGGGTAGGAACGCCATCGTGTCGGCGAACGAGGCCATCAGGGGCAGCCCCCGGCCTCCGATGCGCAGTGCGTCGGTGGGTAGGCGCATGGGCTCCCTCCTCC
Organism: Virgisporangium ochraceum; assembly: GCF_016863655.1. Classification (GTDB taxonomy): domain Bacteria; phylum Actinomycetota; class Actinomycetes; order Mycobacteriales; family Micromonosporaceae; genus Virgisporangium; species Virgisporangium ochraceum. The sequence continues at coordinate 65,335 of NZ_BOPH01000149.1, read as the reverse complement.
CGGTGTGTCCCCGGTTGCCGACCTCCAGAACGCACCACCCGTCGTCGACGGTGACGTTGATGTCGACCGCGCTCCCGGGCGTGGAGTGCATCACGGCGTTGGTGCATGCCTCAGTCATGATCACGGCGAGCTCGTGGCGGCACTCCTCGGTGGCGTCGGTCAGCGACAACAGGGCGGCGAGCACGAGGCGGGAGCACGTGACCGTGGATGGTTGCCGCGGCAGAGACAGGATCAGGCTCAGACTCACCGTCGCTCCTCACCACGGTGCGGAATCGCCTCCACGTTCCCTGGGACGAGGAAACGACCGCGACGGAACCGCGGCCGCGTCCTTCGCTCCGCACCCGGTGGCGCCCGCGCGCGTGACACCGCTTGTCGCCTTCTACCCGTGGCAGAGCACCGCAACCCATGAGGGCCAGCACATCTCGTGCAACCACAGGTGGCCGACGGCGATGAACAGAATCATCCGTCGGACCCGGGCGCCGCCGACGCGCCTACCGCGTGGCCTGTCGTCCACATTGGACGAATGCGCGACGGCGATCAGCCGCGGCGACGGACCGGTCGTGAACGGCGACGGTGGGGCGCCCGGGCTTGCCCTAGATATGAGCGTATGCAATGGAAGGGGAACTCCTGGCGCGGCACTCCTCCCGTATCGGGCCATGCCGACGGCGAGGATGAACCACGAGCTCGAGGCGCCGCAGAGTCCGGGCGGCCGGTTCCGTGACGGGAACGGTGATCGTCGGACGGAACCCGGCGCGGCGGATACCCCGGTGGTGGCCAGGCACACCAGGACGGGCGGTCAGTCTCCGCCCAGCAGAAGGATGATCAGCGGTACGACGAGCACGGCCAGCGCGAAGACGATCCACTCCAGCCGGCCGGCACGACGGTGTGCGGCGGCACCGATCCGGCGCCGGAGGGAGGGCGCCTCCACGGGAGTCGCCACCGGACGGGCGACGGGGCTCCGCACGGTCACGGCCGTCTCCTGTCCAGCGCGATGACGCGTCCTCCTTCGTTGTCCCACGCCGGTTGCTCCCGGGCGTCCCGGGTCCGCGCCGGTGCCTCCGGCGGGTCGACGAGGATGGCCTGCGCACGCCGGCGATTGTCCGGGTCGGCCGCCCGGGCCATCGCTTTCTCGGCGATGCCGGCCGGGGTCGACGGCGGGACCACGAGCAGGTCGACCTGTTCACCCCGGTCGGTGGTGGCGATCAGCAGCATCGGATCGACGCTGGCGAACCATCCCGCCCGAACCACCCGGTCGCCGACCGTCAGCCGTTTGAACCGGCTGTCCCAGGTGGAGCTGTTGAGCATGAGTTGGCGGACGGGCCCGTAGCGGGCGGACAGGGCCTCGACGAGACCGGGAAACTCGGCGAACGGGTCGCGGGACCGTGGCCACCACCCTCCGTCCAGAACCGCCTGTCTCGCCCGCACCGTGGCGAGGACGAGACGTGGTGACGACGGGGTTGAAGCAACGTCGGTGGTGTGCTGCGCGGCGGTGGACATGACGGGACCATCCTGACTTCGGAGGTGGAGCCGGACGGGCGACCGGCCGCTACCCGTTCCGGGGGGCGTCCGGTACGGAGACGGGAGCGGTCAGCGGGCGCGTGGTGAGCAGGGAGCCACGACGGCGGCCGAGCAGGCGTAGCTGAACGATGCGGACCGTTCCGGGCAGCGCCACCAACAGCGCGCCGAAGACGGCGGCCAGAAGGAGCGCCACACCCAGTGGAACATTCCCGTCTGCGCCGAGGAATGACACGTCGACGCGTTGACCGTTCTGCAGCACGAAGATCAGAAGTAGGAGAAGTAGGAGGACGAAGGTCACAGCGATGACCCAGAGCCCGCCCGCCCGCGAGCGTGGCGTCATCGGCTGGTCCGACCGCGACCGGTCGGGGTGGTCGGCACTCTGGTACCCATTTGCCGGTGTCGGAGACTGTCGATGGTTCTGTGCTGCGGTCATCACGACCGCCGCCTTCCGAGTGGTAACGGTGACCATGGATCGGTGCGGAGCGTCCGCCAGCGGCGAGATTGTCGGCGACCGGGTCCCGAACGACACCCCTAACCCTACGCCGGTTTCTGCGGCGAAGATACGCGACCCGTGTTCAGATCAGCCACATCGGAGGTATTGTGATGCAGCCACCCCGGCCCCCGGTGGCGGATCATTGCCTGAAGACCGTGATTCCGCTGTCCGAGTGCATACACATCCGGGAAGGCATCCCTCGACGACGTGCCCCGGCAGTCCCTCGCGGACGGCCGGGCGTGGTGCCGTCCCTCGTCGGCTCCATCGCATGCCTTACGCGTCATAGGGGGTTGAAGGTCCCCGGGCGGTAACGCCCGGGGACCGGAATCCGAGCAGGTCGAGGGCGCGCCATCGCTCGGGCCGACGGACCGTGAACCGGTGTCGGGTCAGCGGCCGGTCGACGGAATCTGGGATGACGGCTCGGCGTGCTTGGCCTTCTTCGCCGCACGCTTCTCCTTGAGGGTGCTCGCCTGCTTCTTACGGTCTTCCTTGTGTGCGGACTTGTTGGCCATGAAAGGCCTCCTCGTGTTCTGGGCGTCGTCTGCGGTGCCAGGACCCGCATCCGGATTCCGGTGATTCGACGGGCGGGGCGCTGCGGTCGTCACGACCGCCAACTCTCTGATCGGTTGGTGAACGAAGGCAATGCCGGTCACAACAGGTGGATCAGCGGCGGCAAAGCTCGCCGGGGATGCCAGAGTCAGGCTTTACCCTACGCCTGTCGCGTGGGCCGTGCCGGCGACGGGCGCGACGACACCACCGCCCTCACGATCCTGAGCGTCGCCGTCGCAGCGGCCACGGGCGACGGTTTCTCCGCACCCTCCGCGTTCGGCCAGTTTCTGGCCGCGGCCGCCGGGGGACCGGGTCGGCATGCTGGTCGCCTTCGCTGTCCGTCTGGCGACCCGCTGACGGCGAACGCGTGGCGATCGGCGCAGCGGGACGAGCTGCTGCGGTGGCGGGATGCCGGTCGTCCACCCGATGAGGGCCTACGTGTCCTGGAACGCGAACTGGACCACAAGGAACGGCTGCTTCCCGATCGACGGGCCGCCGCCATCGTCGGTGAGGGCGGCGGGGCCGAGCCCCGCGCCGGCCGACGCTCGGCCCCGTTCCGCGTGCCGATCAGAAGGGGGGCGCGTCTTCACCCATCAACGCCAAGGTGACGCCCCCTTTTCCGCTCTTGCGGCTCTGGACCTTGACCGTGCCGGTGCTGCCGTCGGGCAACTCCAACGTGAAAGTCTTTCCCACTGCGTCCTTGGGGCCGTTGCCTGCATCGTTGGCCGGCCGGAAGTCACCGGCCCACGGGGCGGGTTCACCCTTGCGCCCCGGCTCGGTGAAGAGGGCGGCGGTGCCGGCGGTTCGGGTGCCGTCTGAGGAGATCAGGGTTGACGCGGTGCGAAAGGTGGCCATGTACGACGAGGCTATATCGAGCTGTGCGTGTCCGGGTGATAGACGCGGCGCCATAACGCGATTGGCACGGCGACGAGGTCAGGAGGGGTATAGATCAGATCCTCTCAGGCAGAACATCCTGCACAAGATCATCGATGTGCCGCTGTCCGCGCCGCACCCGTGCGGTACGGACAGCGGTGAACCGTGCCGGTCACTGTGACGGCCAGCCCATCGACGTGAGTTTCGGCGGGTCGACCATGCCGGTGGCCAGCACCTCGCTGATCTCCCGTAGGGCCGCCTGCTGCTCCCGGGTGAGCCGGTCGAACATCAGCGACCGGACCTGGTCGACATGTCCGCGGGCGGCCTGCCGGACCTTCTCCACGCCCTCCTCGGTGAGCTCCGCGAGCTGGCCCCGGCCGTCGGAGGGCGAAGGCGTCCGACGGACCCACCGTTGGCGTACGAGGCGGTCGATCGCATGACTCAGCCTGCTCCGGTCGAAGACGCACGCGGCCGCCAGGTCGACCATCCGCATGGAGTGCCCGGGCGCTTGCGAGAGCCGGGTGAGGATCTCGTAGTAGGCGAAAGAGAGATCCGCGTCCTGCTTCAGGCCCTGCTCCACCCGGTCGAACAGCAGGCGGCTGGCCAGCAGGAAGCTGCGCCACGTCCGCTGCTCCTCGTCGTCCAGCCAGCGTGGTTGCTCCATCGCGAGCCCTCCCTCGATTAGTTGAAAGTTCAGCATCTCATGCTACCGTGGCGGCGGTTGCTGAACTTTCAACTATCTGAGGAGGTCCCGATGGATCGCTTGACGGGCAAAGTGGCGATCGCCACCGGCGCGGCCGGCGCCCTCGGCTTCGCGGGCGTGCGGGCGATGGCGGCCGAGGGCGCGCGCGTGGTGATGATGGACCTGTCGCCGGCCGTGCACGAGCGGGCGAAGGACCTCGTGGAGCGCGGCTACGACGTGACGCCGTTCACCGGTGACGTCAGCGTCGAGAGCGACATGGCTGCCGTGGTGACGCTGGCCACGGAGACCTACGGACGCCTCGACGTGCTGTGGAACAACGCCGGGTTGGTGGGCGCCGACTGGATCCTGCGGGACACCGACGTGGTCGGGGTCAGCCACGAGTACCTGATGCGGACCATCGGGGTCAACGCGGGCAGCGTCCTCCTCGGCAGCAAGTACGCCGTCCCGGTGATGGCCGGGTCCGGCGGCGGTTCGATCATCAACACCTCGTCGGTGCAGGCCGCCGGCGGAGACCTCGCACTGGTCGCCTACGGCACCAGCAAGGCGGCGGTCAACTACCTGACGAAGTCGGTGGCCACGTCCTTCGGCCACCTCGGCATCCGCAGCAACGCACTGGCCCCCGGCATGATCCCGCCGCCCGGCCCGTCCGGTGCGCCCGCGCGGTCGCACCGACTGGAGGACATCGCACCGGCCCAACTGCTCCTGGACTCGCAGATGCTCGACACCGTCGGAGAACCGGCGGACGTCGCCAACGCGGTGGTGTTCCTCGCCTCCGACGAATCACGTTTCATCACCGGGCAGCTGATCTACGTCGACGGAGGGGTGACGGGCCACCTGCCCACGCTCTCCGATCGCCGCAGGCAGGCCGGAGCCTGACCCCGTTCCCCCTCAAGGAAAGAGCGCACCATGTCCAATTCAGTGAAACTCGCTGTCGTCTACTACTCGTCGACCGGCACCGGCACGGCCATCGCCGCGGAGATCGCCGCGGCGGCTGGAGCCGCCGGCGCCGAGGTCCGCGTCCGCAAGGCCGCCGAACTGGCCCCGCGGGCCGCGATCGACGCGAACCCGCTGTGGGCCGCCCACCACACGGCCACCGCCGACGTGCCACCACCGAGCCACGACGACATCTCCTGGGCCGACGCCATCGTCTTCGGCTCACCCACCCGGTTCGGCAACATGGCCGCCCAGCTGAAGCAGTTCCTCGACACCCTCTCGCCGTTGTGGCAGAAAAACGAACTCGCCGACAAGGTCTACAGCGCCTTCACCTCGACCGGAACCCGGCACGGCGGCCACGAGTCCACCCTGCTCGCCATCTACAACAGCATTTACCACTTCGGCGGGATCATCGTGCCACCCGGATACACCGACCCGGTCAAGTTCGTCGACGGCAACCCGTACGGCACCTCCCACCACGCCGTCTGGGGCGACGCCCTCGGCTCCATCGACGACGACACCCGCAACGCCGCCCGCCACCAGGCCCAGCGCGTCATCCGGGTCGCCCGGACCACGCGAGGGCTGAAGCAGGCCGGGTGACGCGCGGCTGGTCGAGCAACCGGAGAGAGGACACCATGACCACGGTCCTGCTTCTCGGCGCCCATCCCGACGTCCGCGACCGGCGGGAGTCGACGTCGACTCTGGGCGCATCCGCACGCCGCTGGGGCCGGGCGCGACAGCCATGCAGTCCACGAGCGTCTCGGACAGCGTGCCCGCCGGCATGCTCGACTCCGCTCCCGACGCGGTCATCGGGGTCGACGAAGCGGGGTGATTCTGGTCGTCAATGCCCGGGCGGAGCAGATGTTCGGGTATCCGCGGCCCGGCTCGCCCGTCAGCGTGGATCACAGTTCAGGCTGCACGCTAAGGGGGGAGGTCAGCGGATCCGGCGGCCAGGACCTCATCGGATGCGGCGACGACCCGGTTGCGGCCCGTCTGCTTGGCCCGGTAGAGCATCTGATCGGCGAGGAGGGTGAGCTGGTCCGGCTGGGCGACGTCATCCGGCCGGCAGGCCACGCCGATCGACGCCGTGATCGTGGTGGTGACGCCGTCGCCGACCTCGACCGGGCGTCCGCCGATCGCCGCACGGATCCGCTCGGCGGTCTCCCGCGCCTCGGCGGACGTGGTGTTCGGCAGGAGGACGACGAACTCCTCGCCCCCGTATCGAGCCGGCACGTCCCCCGGCGTACGGCTCGGGAAGGCGTTGCCCGACCTCGCGGAGGACCAGGTCCCCGCCGTCGTGGCCGTAGGTGTCGTTGACCCGCTTGAAGTGGTCGATGTCGAGCAGCAGCACGGCCGTGTGGTTACGTCGCCGGGCCTGGGCCGACGATGCGTCCTCGAAGTAGCGCCGCGAGTGGAGGCCGGTCAGCATGTCGGTCACCGCCATCCGGCGCTGAACCGCGAGCACACCGGCCAGCCGGAAGATTGCCGGCAGGAACAGCACGCTGCAGGAGGCGCAGATGAGCGGTACGAACAGCGGCGCACCCCGCAGGCACTGGATCAGCAGGGCCGCCGGGGCGAGCAGCGTGGCGAACGCGAGCGCGGTCAGGCGTACGGGTCCCAGGTCGGGATTGACCACGGCGCTCGGGGTTTCGAGGTCCAGCATCGACGGATGCAGGCAGGCCAGGCCGAGCGTCAGACCGCTGATCATCCACAACAGCGACATCGACGGTTGTGGCACCGGATGACAGCGGCCGACATGACGAAACAGGATGCGGCCGCGTCAGTCGTACAGAACGTGTCAGTCAGTACAGAACGGAGGAAACGGCACCAATCTCCTGGAGGCTGGTGAACGGTGTCGGCCACCCGCGACGACGCCGACCGGGCGCTGCGTCTCATCACCGGGCCGCCCTCGCCGGCGCTGTCCGGCGGTACCGGGATCTGGTTTCTCGACCTCCAGCCGTCCGTGGCCGGGTCGGCGTGATCGAGCCATGACCAACGGGGGAGCCGTCCTGCTCGTCCAAGGCCCGGCCGGCGACGTCGCCGAGCGCTCGGAGGGCATGGCGGTGGTCGAGCATGCGGTGCCTTTCACACCGGAGACGGTGGTGAAGGCGGCATCGATGGCGAAACACTTTACGGCTCGGCTACCGCTTCTGGCGGCCGACGACGGCCGTCTGGACCTCGATGACGAACTGGCGAAGTGGGCACCGGGAATCAAGTCCGCCGCCCACGTCAAGCTCGTCGAGCTGATGCACCACACAAGCGGGATCCGCGACGCTGAGACCGACTACCTGGGCCCGGACCGACATCGTCGCGCTGCTGTCGCGGCAGGAGACGTGCATGTTCGCGCCGGACACCCGGTTGCTGGGGGCGGCGATCGAGCGCGCCTTCGACGAGCCCTTCGACGAGGTCGCCGACCGGCTGTTGTTCTCCCGGCGGGCTTGTCGGACACCGGTGTCCTCAGCAGACCGGATCAGGTCGTTGCCCGCCGCGCCCACTCCTACGTCGAGGTTGCCGGTATGCCGATGCGCGTCGACGGATGGTCTCGGCGTAGGGGTTGGCGTGATGGCCGCAGAAGGCGAGATCGCCGCCGCTGGAAAGGAAGGCGCGGATCTTGCTGGCGGCGCCGCAGCGGTGCCGAACAGCTGTCAGCCGATTGCGCATTTCGGTACCGAACACGAGCCGGTTGGCGAGCGGCTCTGCGCCCCGCATGCAACGCCGGTACTACCCCCGACGGACCGATGTCAGGACATGTCGATGATCTGGTCGGTCGGCAGCCGCGGGGCGTAGGCGGGTCCGGTGTCGTCGGGCTCGGCGGTGCCGAGTCGTAGAACCAGGTAAGGGTGGCCGGCGCTGGAGAGCAGGGCGCGCATGGCCTGGCGGGTGCTGAGCGTCTCGATGGTGGCGCTGAGCGGTAGCAGGGAGACGCCGATCTCGGTGGCGGTGAGCCAGGCCGCGGACAGGGCTTCCCCGGCGTGGAGCCAGTCTTGTGGACGGTCGCCGCGGCCGTAGATGATCGCGAACACCGCTGCCCGGTCGTGTCCTTGGCTGATCGGCAGGTCGCCGTAGTGGCCGAAGTCGCGCCCGGGGACGGGGGTCTCTGATGGCTGCGCGGGAATCGTGGCGTCGGGAATGCCGCTGCCTGTGGGTCGGGTGCCGCCGGTCCAGTGGGCGAGTTCCGCCTGCCACCGGGCCTCGTGCAGGTCGGTGCGCTGGGCGTGGTGGGCTGACGTGGCCAGGTCGATGATCTGGTCCGGGCGCAGGATGTACAGCGACGCGCCCTCGGCCCCGACGGCTGTGAGGAGGGTGGTGATGTCCGCCGGGCCGATCGGCGGCCCGGTCAGGGGCCGGCGGTCGGTGTGGCGCAGCCCGATGGTTCGCGCGCGGCGCACCGTCAGCGCCTCCACCGGTTCCGGTGCGGGGCCGTCCACCCGCAGGTGTGCGAGGTGCCCGGGGTGGGCGGGGTCGGGTATGCGGGTCACGGTGGCGCGCCAGCCTTGTGCGGCGAGGCTGACCCGGGCGTGGTGCAGGGCGGCCCCGCAGCTCAGCGTGGACAGGCGGGTGTCGGGGTCGGAGACCTGGAGGAGACGGCTGGGTTCGAGGTGGAGGTCCAGCCCGTCGCCGGTCATCCGCCACCGCCATGGCTGGGTGTTGTGGATCGACGGGGCGAGGCCCGCCGCGGTGACCGTCTGGGTCAGTGCCTTGGCCAGTGCCTCGGTGTTGGGCTGGGTGCTGGGCCGGAGTTTGATGGTCATGACGCCTCCTTCCGTGAAGTGTCGAATGCGGGTGCCCTACGGCGTGACGGGTTTTCCGTTCGGCACGCGTTCGGCGGCGGGTCGCGTGGCGGCGGATGCTGTGGTTTCCCGGGTGAGGAAGGCTCCGAGGTCGCCGATGGTGCTCATGAGTGGGGCGGGGAAGACGACGGTGGTGTTCTTGTCGACGCCGATCTCGACCAGGCTCTGCAGGTTGCGTAGCTGCAACGCGAGGGGGTGGGCGAGCATGATGTCGGCGGCGGTACCGAGGGCGTCGGCGGCCAGGGCTTCGCCTTCGGCGGCGATGATCTTGGCGCGCTTCTCCCGTTCGGCTTCGGCCTGGCGGGCCATGGCCCGTTTCATGCTGTCCGGGAGTTGGATGTCCTTGAGTTCGACAAGGGTGACCACGACGCCCCAGTCCTCGGTGGCGACGTCGAGGATCTCGCGGATGTTGACGTTGATGCGGTCGGTTTCGGACAGGGTCTCGTCGAGGGTGTGCTGTCCGACGACCTTGCGCAGGGTGGTCTGGGCGATCTGGTTGATGGCCGCACCGACGTTCTCGATGGCGACGACCGACTTCACCGCGTCGACGATGCGGTAGTAGGCGACGGCGGAGACGTCGACGCTGACGTTGTCGCGGGTGATGATGCCCTGCGACTGGATCGGCATCGTGACGATGCGCAGGCTCACCCGTTGCAGGACGTCGACGACCGGGATGATGAAGGTCAGGCCGGCCTGGCGGACGCCGATGACACGGCCGAGCCGGAACAGCACGCCCTGCTCGTACTGCTTGACGATGCGTACGGCGAGTGCCAGGAACAACAGCACCACGACGAAGATGGCGACAGCGATCCACACGATTGACATGTAGGGTCCTCTCCCGAGCCGGCTCTGGGCGAGCCGGTCGGTGTTCTTGTCCACAGTGGACCGGGGACCGGGTGGTGCCTGCGGGGTCCGTCGCCGTTGGCGACAAGGAGAGCGCTCGATACTCGATCCGGCCGTACCGGCCTTGATCGGTGGAGGCGTCCACCGGCGACGTGCTGCGCCACCGGGGTCTGAAGTGACAGTCTCACTGTACGCCTGCCCGGAGTCCCGGCCGGAACGCACCGCACAGAAGCGCGTCGATAGGCGTAGGGTGGACCCGTCGCCCGAACGCGGTGGCTGTCAACCTCGCCACCGTCGACGCGCCAGAAGATGCGCAACACTCACGAGCTTCCGGCTCATGCGGCCCGCACGTTCTCCGATCCGGCCGGCGGTACACGAAGCCGTGCCACGCGACAACCAACCTGCGGCCGTTCTGCGTCGCGGGTATCTGCTCAATGAGCACCTTGAAGGAATGTGAATGCGATGGTCGACATCGCTCGGAACCACCGATCCACCGAACCTCCCGTCGGGACGCTGACACCAACGCTGACCGATCCGATGCCGGCATCTCCGGCCGGACCCCGGTCCGCCGGCACTGTCGGGCGCCACGCCTCGGCCGACCGACCCCGCTTGGATGACCGCGGCCAGATGCGGCAGCCGACCACCGAACCGACCGTCGATCCGAGCCCGCGTGCGGCTGTAGCGGCCCGCTACCTGTTGGCCGGCATCCGCATCGCGTTGGGCTGGGTCTTCCTCTGGGCGTTCCTGGACAAAGCGTTCGGCCTCGGCTTCGCCACCCCGTCGGAGCGGTCCTGGTTCAACGGCGGCAGCCCCACCAACGGCTTCCTGAGCTCCGCGAAGGGACCGTTCAGCGGCTTCTACCAGAACATCGCCGGAACCGGCATCGCCGACGCGCTGTTCATGGCCGCCCTGCTGGGAGTCGGCCTCGCGCTGATGCTGGGCATCGGGATGCGCATCGCGGCCGGCGCAGGAGCACTGCTGACCGTCATGATGTGGTCCGCGGTGCTGCCTCCGGCCAGCAACCCGTTCATGGACGACCACCTGGTCTACGCGGCCATCCTCGTCGTGCTGGCCCTGCTCGGTGCCGGCAACACCCTCGGCCTCGGCCGCCAATGGGCGGCGACCCCGCTCGTCCAACGGGCACCCTGGCTCAAGTAGGAGTCGGGCCTCTGCCGGCGGTCGGCGATGATGCCGCCCGCCGGTTGAGCCTGCCGGTCGTGCGTCAACGGGCGGCGTTCTCTGGCGGGTCATCGGCCGAGGCGAGGAAGCCGACCCGGAGTTGAGTGAGGGCTCTGCACAGGAGCCGCGAGACGTGCATCTGCGAGACACCGATCTCGGCGGCGATGCGGGCCTGGGTCATCTCGTCATAGAACCGCATCGTGAGGACGCGCCGCTCGCGCAGCGGCAGGGCCGCGACGAGTGATCCGAGCTCCATGCTGTCGTCGATGCCCGCGTAGCCGGGATCGACGCCCCCGACCAGGTCGATGAGCTCGACATTGTCGTCGGCGGTAACGCTCGTGTTCAGCGACGGTAACCGGTACACCTGGGCGGCGTTGATCGCGGCGAGGAGCACGTCGACGTTGACGCGAAGGTGGTCGGCGATTTCGGCCGGTGCCGGCGCCCGGCCGCGCAGGTGGGTGAGGTGACTGATCGTCGCGGGCAGGTCAAGGAGCAGTTCCTGGGTCGACCGTGGTACGCGCATGCCCCAGGCGGTATCGCGGAAGTGCCGCTTGAGCGCACCGGTGATCGTCGGGACGGCGTAGCTGACGAACGGGGTTGGCCGGTCGGAGGAGTACCCGTCGACGGCTCTGATCAGGGCCAGGGCGGCGACCTGGACGAGGTCGTCGAAGCGTTCGCCGCGGCCGGCGTAGCGACGTGCCAGCCGCCTGGCCAGCGGTAGGTTGTCCTCGATGGCCTGGGCGCGCAGGAGATCACGCTCCGGGTGGCCGACCGGCAGCCGGTCGCGTGCCCGGAGCAACTGTTCGGTCGTGACCAGCGGCGCCGTGCTCAGACGTCGTGAACCTCGGCCGGCGAGGCCGGTCGGGATTGCTGCCGGTCGGCCGCCGTTCGACGGTGTCGAGGCTTCAGTGACCGGCGATGGCTGGATGTTCGGGATCGCTACGACGAGGGTGGTCATGGTTCCACGCCCCTCGGGGGCACAGGCTGCGGATTGCGGCCGGAGGCGACGCCCCGGTCGAGGCGCCGGACATCACTGGGCAACCGCGAGGTCCGGGCGGCGTGGGAGGCGCGCCAGCATCGCTGACAGGCGTGGAGGACCGGATCGGTCCCCGCGCTCACATTACGCCGATCCCCGCTGTTCCGGACAGCGCACTTTCGGGAACCTGGCGACGATCGCACCGGCCCAGCCATCGCGCGCCGACAGATCGACATCGAGCGGACGCGCCGAAAGGGCGTAGGGTGGCCGGTATCGCTCCGGACCCCGGTGATGGACAGCCGATCGGAATCGCATCCACAGGCGAGGAGCAAGGACATGACGTCCTCACAGGACCCGGCGCGGGCCCATGATTCCGCCAATTTCAAGGTCTGCATCGTCGGGGCGTCCGGAAAGCTCGGGCAGTACATGGTCGGGCACGCGCTGGACCGCGGCTACGAGGTGGTCGGTGTATGCCGGGAGGCGAGCGTGGGCAAGCTCGACGCCTTCACGGGCCGCATCACCGTTGTTGCCGGGGCCACGGACGACCGTGAGGTCATCAAGCGTGCGGTCGCCGGCTGCGACGCGGTGTTGACCGTGCTGGTCCCCCGGGGAGTCCACGGCTACTCATCGGGAACCGCCCAAGCGGTCCTCGACCATGCCGAGCCGCGCGCACGCCTGGTGTTCTCGTGTGGATGGCACATCACCCTCGACGGCCAGGACCGGTACTCGTGGAAACTCAAAGCGCTCGTGAGAATCGCCGGCCCGATCGCCAAACTCGCCCGGTTCGCCGACATCGACGACCAGGTGGAGGCCTGCCGGCGGATCTTCGCCAGCGACACCCGGTGGACCGTCGTACGGGGCAGTGACCTGGAGGAGGGCCCCAGTCAGGGCCTCCCCGTGTGGAGCCGGCACGCCGGGGATCCGATCCTGCGGAGCAACATGACCCGCCGGGTGGACTTCGCCCGGTTCATGGTCGAAGCCATCACCAACGACGAGCTCGTTCACCAGGCACCGGCGATCGTCGGCAGCCAGACCCTGTCCGCTCTCGCGCACGCGGGCGCTTCGCCGACGGCGCCACGACAGTAGAACGCCACGACAGCCGGACGGTGACTCCGTGACAGGTGCTGCGAGTGTGGTGCTGTACTGGTTGCCGCTCGGTGCCGGCGGCCGTTCGGTGCGCGTCAACGGCCGCGTATTCGAGGCGTGTGCGGCGCGCCTTGAGAGGCGGGCTGTTCGGGATCTGTACCACTCCGCGCTGGAGGTCCGCCTTGACGGCGACCGTGTCGTGATCGAGATGACTCCGGTCTGGGGCAACGGTGCCGTCGACCGTGGTGTCGTAAGGGAGGGTCCCGTCGGGTTGCGCCGGCTCGGCCGCTTCACGGCGTTCCGGTATGAGGTCCGGCGGTGGCACTCGGGTGTCATTCCCGACGTAGGGGCGGCCGTCGGCGGACCTCGGCAGATTGGTGACGATGCCTGCCGCGTGCGGCGGCTACTGGATCTCGTGCCGCAGGTACCGGCTTTGACGTGGGGTCGCGACGAGATGCACACCGGCGAGATGTGGAACTCGAACTCGTTGACCGCGTGGCTGCTCGCCCGCAGCGGTCACGAGGTGGGCACCGTCCGCCCACCCGAGCATGGCCGCGCGCCCGGATGGCACGCCGGGCTGATGGTCGCGGCGATGCAGGTGGTGTCACGGAGCCGCACCGACCCGAACAGTGACAGCTCCGCGGACAAGAGGCGCCCGTGACCGGCACCGCGTATCACATCACCGTCCCAGCCGCGCCCACCGAGGGTCAGTTCACCTACCTGGAGTTCGGGGTCTACGACATCACCTACGGCGGCTTCGGCCCCCACCGGGACCCCGCCGCCGGCGCCACCGCCAGCACCGCGGGTCTCGCCGTCACCGTCGGGAACGGCGCGGTGGAGGCGTCGGGCGACCTGGTACAACTTTGACCGGTGTGGTGGTGATCTGTTCGGTGCCCTCGACCAGGCCACGCGCGAGGTCCGACAGGTTGCGGTTGCCGTTGCGTGCGGTAGCGCGCAGCACCGTGAAGGCGTCGGCCACGTCCAGGCCGAGCCGTTCGGCGAGGACACCTTTGGCCTGTTCGATGAGGACTCGGCTGTTGAGGGCGGTCTGGAGCTGTTCGGTCAGGACGTCGCGGTCGCGGATGACGCGCTGCTGGATCAGCCCGATGGTGGCGACGTCGGCCAGGGCCTGACCGATGCGCAGTTTTTCCGGGTCCAGCGGGCCTGGTTGGACGTCGAAGAAGTTCAACGCGCCGATCACCTCGACGCGTAGCCGCATCGGGATCGCGTGGACGGCGGCGAACCCGGCCTCGCCGGCGGCGACCGTGAACCGGGGCCACCGACCGTCGCCGGCGAGATCGGCGACCGAGACCGGTTGCCCGGTGCGGAAGCAGTCCAGGCACGGCCCCTGGTCGGCCTGCAGCTGGAACAGCTCCAGCAGCCGGGATCGTTCGGAGGACGCGGCCATGAGTCGCAGGGTGCCCTGCCCGTCGGTGAGCAGGAGTCCGGCGGCGGCGATGTCGAGAAACTCCACACATCGCTCGGTCAGCGTGTGCAGAAACTCGATCAGGTCGAAGTCGGCGGTCAGCGTGTCGGCCATCTCGACGAACACATCGGTCAGCTGGGTCTGGGCCATCTCACTCATCCTCGTCGTTCACCCGGGCGAGTTCGCCCGGACAATCTCGGCGGGTCTGGCGGTGCCGTCGAGCGGGTCCGCACTCACGTGTCGCCGCCGGTGCTGTGGTCAGGTGCGAAATGCAGGCGCCGGGCCACTACGTCACCGGCGACTTGGCTGAGCTGACGGTCATGGGCATAGGCGTAGGCCCGCAACCGCACCAGCGCGGTTGCGGCGTCGACCCCGAGTTGGACGGTCAGCATGCCGGTCGCCTGGTGGACCTCGGGGTGCTGCAGGCCGACCGGTTCCGGCCCCCGCCCACCGGCCCACGTACTGCCGGACGCGGTGTCGAGCAGCAGCGCACACGTCGTGTCAGCGAGGATCAACACATCGGTGAGCTGCTGCGGCGACAGCACGCCCGCGCCCGCGCGGCACAGCACGAGAACGCCGAGGTGGATCCCGCCCACCCGCAGCGGCAGCGCGAACACCGCCCGGATCCCGGCCCGTACCGCCGCCGGTGCGAACGCGGGCCACCTGGCCAGGCAGTCGGCACCGGCCAGATCCGCAGCCAGGGCTGGACCGCCGCCGGCTGAGGCTTCCATCCCCGGACCCTCGCCGAGCGTCAGGGTAATGTCCTCAAGATCTGCGGCGAGCGGGCTACTGGTGTAGAGCGTTTCGCGTGGAGTGGCTGCCAGCATGACCGTGATCGCGGCGGCGTCGACGCCACTGACCGTGACAGCGACCGCACAGACATCCGGCACCGAGGCCGGTGCGTCGCCGGCGTGCGCGACCACCAGACCCCACAACCGTATCCGGCGGTCGATCTCCACGAAAAGCTCCGACCCTGGACTTCGAGCGTGCTGAACGGGCATCGCCACCAGGGTCCGGGGCAGCACCTCAACGTACACCTCACGGCCACGATCCGGAGCGTCCCAGGCTCAGGCGCGAGTGAGCGCACTCGTCAGCGAGAGGATCGCGGCGGTCAGCAGGACCACGCCGACGCCGAGGCCGTTGACTGCACTGACCGGGAGCGACCCTCGGCGGGCCACGGGCACGGCGAGGACTGCGGCCATGGTGACGAGCGCTGCCACCGGGTACAGCAGCGGATAGTGCAGCAGCGGCTCGAGCGGCAGGAGATGCACCCCCACCACCGCGGCGATCCAGGCCGGCACGAGTTCCTTCCGGTTCCGCCGGGTCAGCAGACCGGCACCGACGCCGGCCAGGCGAACCCGGCAACCGACGACGATTCCGGACGTCCGGCCGGTGCCTGCGTCGAACACCGTGGCGGTATCCCAGAGCCTCCAGGCGAGCACGGCTGCCACTACCAGGATCAGCGCAGCACAAGCCGAGCCGGCGCGCAGCCATCGCGTCCAGGGCCGCGGTGGATGTTCCTGTGCCCAGCCGAACCAGCCCATCGCGAAGAATCCGAAGATCGCGGCCGTCATGGTGGCGTCACGGCTGAACTTGACCATCACAAGAGGCGCGGCACCGATGATGTGGCCGACGGTACAAAAGATCGATGCGCTCGATGTCGCCGCGGTCCGGCGCAGCGCGCTGGCGCCTGGGATGAGCAGGACCGGGCAGGTGGCGTGGACGGCGATGTGCCCCACCGTCCACGTCACCGGTTCCGCGGGTGTCGAGCAGAGGCGAGGTCACCCGTCGGCTGTGTCGTGCGCCGGTCAGGTCCGGCTGAACGCGAACACGGTGGTGCGGATGTCGTGGTTGATCGCATCGACCCCGTCGATCTGGGCCTGCACGGCGGCGCCGGTGATCGATTGCGCAACCGGGACGAGGCCGTCGTGCCAGGGCTGGTCGGCGTCGCCTTCGGTGACGACCAACCGCAGCGGAACGAGCTGGGAGAGCGTCACATCGTCAGCCGGGCTGTCACTCACCGGTCAGGTGCGTGCGCGGTGCTCATCGTCGATCCCGTAGCCGCGCATGACGGTCACGGCCCCAACACCGACATTGACGCCGGCGAGCCACACCCAATGTCACAAGTGATTCTTGCCGCACGGTCGCGCCCTCCCGCGGATTTGCCGAGGTCGGCACAGGTGTCATGAGTGATGGTTGAGGCCTGGGCAGACCGCCCCGTGTCGATCCTTCCGGCTGCACGACCTGCGGACGCCAGACGTCCATCAGGCGGGCGTGGTGGCGCGTCGGCCGGTGGCCAGACCGTCGGTGGACGACCCGTCCGCCGGTCACGGCGCCGTGTACCTACCGTGCCCGCAGTTCGCGGACCGGACGCGAACACCGAAGTGGAGCGCGTCATGAACACCCTCATCACCGTTCTCGCGATCGTCGCCGGCGTGGCCCTACTGGTCCTGGCCCTCGCGGTGCGGGTCGTCAAGCAGTACGAGCGGGGTCGGGCCGCCCGTCGCGGCGCCTTCCACCGCTGCAGGCGAGATCTCGCTCGCCATGGCCGGACCTGACGACGGCTGACATACCAACGACGGTCGCCGTGCGAAGATGTACGCCCTGCGTCACCAGGTACTTGCCCGGCGCCTCGGTCCCACCGGATCGGTGACCCCCAGGAGTGCCGACGTGGCATCCCGCAGATGCCGGGTGACCGTCGCTGGCGACAGATTCAGTGTCGCCGCCGTCTGCGTCAGGTCGTGATCGCCGAACATGACGAGAGCGACCACTGCCCGCTGAGTATCACTCATCGTCGAGACACGCAGACGACGGCGGTTCTCGCGACCCGAGTCGAACATGAACCGTTCGTACGTGGCCAGAAGTCCCAGACAACGGTGGTACACAGACCGGGCGAGATACATTCGGGTGGCGAGGTGACGCTCGGGCTGATCATCGAACCGGCACGCGGCGGCGATGGTGTCGCTCACCACCTCGTCCGCTGCGTCGTCGTCACCCAGCATGAGAGACGCTACCCGTGCGAGCGCCTCCCCGTGACGACGACACAGTTCCTGCCCGAAATGGACGGTCATGGATACCCCGGCCGTTCGACGACGTGAAGATGCCAGTCTGCCGCCAGGGTCCGGAGCAGCTCGTCACACGATAACGACGATCCCGCGTTCACGCATCCTCGATCGTCGCCCGTGACCCCGTCTCACGGACGCCCGCCGTCTGGTGCTCGCTGCGGCCCTCACGCCCGCGTGAGGGCCGTCGACGGGGGGAGAGGACCGTCGCGGCGAGCAGAGCCGTACCGTCGACGAGCCCTGTGACCGCGCTGACCGCGGCGTGTCGACCGCGTCGACTGTCCGTCGCACGGGGCGGCGTAGGCTGTGGTGGTCACTCCAGCCCCCGGTGGCGGCGCTCTGCGGCTCCCCGCAGACGTCGTGCGGCTCACCGATGTGGAGAGACACAGGGCATGGGTATCGGAGCAGGCATCCTCCTTATCGTCGTCGGCGCGATCCTGGCGTTCGCGGTGAACGCTACGGTCACCGGAATAGACCTGGACGTCGTCGGTTGGATCTTGATGCTCGCCGGGGTCGCCGGGCTGGTTCTTTTCGTCTACTTTTCGCGGCGCCATCGCACGTCGCGCACAGTCACGGCCGAACGCTACGACGACAGCGGCCAGCCCCCGCTGTGACCTTCGACGGCCGGCGGGTACCTGCCCGCGGAGAAGGTTTCGTCTCCGGTCGGCTGCGCACCTTCCAGGCGGCGGCTGTCACCGACCCGCGGGCCCACCGCTCGCGTTGTAGCTCTATCGCCGCTGCGTGAACGTGATCGAAATGAGCTCGAGGAAGCGAAGCCTGGCTTCGCGCCTTCCAAGGCCGGCAACGCGTGGTCGCCTTCCGTAGCCGCAGCACCCAGGTCCTCGGGGGCCGCGGGTCGTGATGGATAACGGTTGGATCGTGACGCTCGCGGATCCGCACCGGCCCGAGGTGCAGTTGAGCATCATGGCCCACGACGCGACAGCGCCTGTGGTCGACGTCCTGGGCCGCGACTGACGGTGTGGACCTCCGTCCGGTGATCCGGCCGGTCGACCACGCCGGTGGGGATGTCAGTCGACGGTCGTGGGCTGTGGCGAGGGCTGTTCGAATTGCCACCGGGTCTGGCTGAACTGGGCGCCCTTGCCGAAGCCGAAGGCGGTCGTGGGAGCTACCCGGTAGACCGGGGCGTTGCCGGCCCGGATGGCATCGCCCAGGCCGAACCAGGTGCCTTCGGGCGCGGTGAAGCGCCGGCCGTACTTCGACTCGTAGGTGTCGGCGACGGTGCGGAGTTCGAATTCGTCGTTCACCATCACCGCCGCGCCTTCGACGACGATGTCCAGCCCGTCGAGTTGGTTGGTTCCGGCGGTGAGGACACAATGCGGGTTCCGGGCGAGGTTCCTGGCTTTGCGTTCGGCGGGACCGGTGGAGAAGTACAGCGCGCCGTCCAGCCAGATCCCCAACAGCGGGGTGACGTGGGGGCGCGCGTCCGGACGTACCGTCGACAGCCAGTACACGGGGGTGTCCCGCAGTCCCGCGCGTGCCTGCGGCCAGGGAATCGGGGTTGCGCCCGCGCTGCTGAAGGGGCCCAGTGTGGTGGCCGGCTCCGGCTCGATCATGTCGTGCCTCCGTCTGTGTATGCCGGCGGCGCGGACCGCAGCTTCCGTCCAATGCCACCATGTAGGCGGCGCTGCCCAGGACGGCGGCCTCGTAGGAGGCCAGGTCCGGCCGGCCGAGTTTGTCATGCCGGTGGCGGGACGTGCAGGACGAGGATCGCGGTGTCGTCGGAGATGCGTCGACCGCTGTAGTCGAGGACGGCGGTCTCGATTCCGGCGGCGAGATCGCTCGCGGTGGCGGTGGGAGGAGCGCCGGCGAGTACGCGACAGAGGCGGTCGACGCCGAACAGGTCGCGGCCGTGGCGGGCTTCGGTGACGCCGTCGGTGTACATGACGAGGCTGTCGCCGGGGCGCAGCAGGGTGCGCTGGTCACGCAGGTGCGGGGTGGGCGTGAAGCCCAGAATGATGCCATGGCGACCGATGGCTTCGACGGTGCCGTCAGCGCGGCGGACGAGGGCGGAGTCGTGGCCGCCGCAGCTTACCCGGATCGCGAATCCGGCCGGGTGGGGTCGGAGGCTGGTGTAGACGGCGGTGATGAACTGGGTGTCCTCGGTGAGCCACTCGAGCAGGGCGGTGTTGAGCGCGGCGAGGTTGGCGCTTGGAGTACTGGTGCGGGCCGCGGAGGCGCGAAGGGTGTATCGGGCCAGCGCGGTGGTCTTCGCCGCCTGCGGTCCCTTGCCGGCCACGTCACCGACGACGACGCCCCAGCAGTCGCGCACGGAACGGAAGACGTCGTAGAAGTCGCCGAGAACGTCGGCGCCGCGGCCCCCGCGCAGGTAGCGTACGGCGACCTGCATGCCGGGAATCTGCGGGAGGTGCGGCGGGAGCAGGCTCTCCTGCAGGGTGCGGGAGAGCATGGCCGCCTCTTCGGCTGTTTCCAATGCTTGGAGGGTGGCGCGCTGGGCGTCCTCGGTGGCGGCCTCGGCCCGACGCGCCTCGGTCTGCGCCCGGGCGTTGGCGAGCGTCGCCTGGCGGGTGGCTTCCTTCGCCTCGGTCGCCGCCGTGCGCAGTGCGATTTCACCGGCGGCGGCGTGCGCCACCGTCTCCAGAACCTGAAGGTCGTGGGGTGTCCAGTCGCGGGCCACGGTGTCCGTCACGCAGAACGTGCCCAGGATCTGCCCGTCCGGCGACCGGACCGGGAACGCGGCCCACGCCGCCACCCCCAACAGGTCGATGGTCGGGTTGCCACGGGCCAGGTCGTGGGCGGCAACGTCGGTGACGACCAGTTCACGGCCGGCGCCGATCACGTACTGGCACAACGACTCCTCCACCGGACTTTGCCGGTAGCCGGATCCGGCTGCGCCGGCGACGACGGAGCTCTTCCAGAAAGAACGCGTGTCGTCCACCAAGGTGACGAACGCGTACGGGGTACCCAACAGTGTCGCGGCGAGCCGGGTCAACCGGTCGAAGGCTTCATCCGGTCCGGTATCCAGCAGCTCGGTCCGGTGTACAGCGGTCAACCGGGCCGGGTCGTGGACCTGTGAGGGCACGATCGGACCGGTATCGGTGGCCGTGTCGGACGACGTCATCGGGATACCTCATTCGGGGCGGCTCGGTCGAGGACGTCGGCGTGACAGCGGAAGTGCGACAGTCTGCCGCCCGCGACTGCGGGGGACGTGTCCGGTGAGTCGGGGTCCGGCGTAACCTACGCGACTGGTGTACATGCGTAGGCCGTCGATGGATGATCATCACCAAGATCCGGAGCGACATCGCCATCCTACGCCGGTCCGATGAGGATGTGGCGCCCGCACACTGACCGATCCATCCCGCCCCGGGCAAGCACGCGGGACGTTTCAAGGCTCGGGACATCCCAGGCGCGCACTGCCGGCGGCCGACGATGACGCCAGCGGCCGGGGGACCTCAGCGGGTGGACGTCGTCGCGGGTCCGCTGCTTGCCGACTCAGCTGCCGGCGAACAGCAGCGGGTGGTCGAGCGGTTCCTTGCCGCTATGACCTCCGGCGACGTGCCCGGACTGCTCAAGGTGCTGGCTCCCGACGTGGTGATCATGGGCGGGATCGCTGCGCGCATCGACCCTGGCGGCGAGAACGGCACGGCCGTGTCTTTCGTCATCGAGGACGGCCGGATCACCCGGATCTACGCGATCCGCAACCCGCACAAGTTCACGCGGCTGGGCGAGGCGACCGAGCTGCGACGGTGAACCGGAGGCTCGGGCAGATGCCGAGGGTCAACGCCGCCGGCCGGGCGGATGCGCCTTCCCGGTCGTGCCGACCATCCGGCGGACAGGCCGGCCGCGGCGGCGGATGACGCGCTGGTTGTTGGTTGGGCCGGCTGTGGGTGTGGGCTGCCGGGCAGGCGTTGCCGCGGGCTCGGCGAGATCGGTGAAGGATCCGCGGGTGCTGGTGGCGGTGAGGGCGGCGGCGAACAGGACGAGTTGGTTGAGCACGCTGAGGGAGATGAGCACCGCGACGGCGCCGGCCACAACCTGGTAGGCCGGGTTGGCCTCGGCGCGTTGGACGTAGCTGCGGCCGAGGGTCTTGAGCAGTTCCAATCCCGCGGCGACGAACAGCGCCGGTCCGAGCACACGGCGCAGCCGCATCCGCAGCCGTGGCACCGCGGTGAGGGCAGCCACGGCCAGCAACACGTTCACGCCGATGCCGAGCACGTAGCCGGCCGTTCCGAGCAGCCACCGACCTGGCGGCCCAGCGGCGTCGGCCGCGCCGAACAGGAGCCGGTTCAGCAAGATCCTGGTTCCGGCTGCGGCAGCAAGCGAGGCGGTCAGCAGCAAACCGAGCCCGGCCAGGACTGCGAGGTCGATGAGCTGACGGAGGAAGAAGTTGCCCGGATACTGCGGTAGCCGCCACATCGCCCGGATCGAGGAGCGCAGCGCATCCACCCAGAACAGGCCGGCGACCGGAAGGACGACGAACGCGACCAGCCCTGCGGTGCCGCGGGCCTCCCGCAGCGCCTGCGCGTCGAGGCTGGGCAGGTTCCGCGACAGGTAGCCCTGAACCGGACGAAGGGCCGCGGCGTCGTCCAGCACGGAGCCGAGGATGGCGAAGCCCAGCAGGGCCATGGAGAACGCGGCGAAGAACGAATAGTAGGTGACCGCGGCGGCCAACCGGCCACCGTCGGTGTGGTCGTAGCGCACCACGGCCCGGGCGAGATGGTCGAGCCTGCGGAAGCGGCGGCGGGCCCGCTGGAATCCCGCCACGGCCCGCTGCGCCTGTTGATGCACGCTTTTGTCGTCGGCGCGCGTCGGTCAGCTCAGCCCTTCGCGGACCTCGAGGTGACGGATGGAGTCGCCGCCCTTGTGGCTGTGCGACCGCTCGTACCTGCTTCCGAGGAGGGCCTTGAGCCTGTGCACGGCACCACTGCACGCCTCGCCCGCGGCCGCCGCGTGGTGGGTGACGGCGGCCGGTCGAGCTCCCGCGAACCGCGCCTCGATCATGCACCGCTTGTCGGAGCCGCCGGACCCGCCGGCGTTCTCGTCGCTGAAGTGGACCTCTATGCGGGTGATCTCATCACTGAAACGCGACAGCGCGGACTCGAGATCGTCCCCGATACGCTCGGCCATTGCGTCGCTGACGGTCATGTTCTTGTCCGTGTGGACCTGGATCTGCACGCGTGGTCTCCTGCTCCGCGGTCAGCGCGGTCGGTTGAACCGGGAGAAGAAGGCACTCAGCTTGTTCTGGTTGCCAGGGCGGCCCATGCCCGGTCGGCCCGGGTCGCCTCGTCGGTTCATGCGTTGCCGGCCTCGGTCGATCATTTGGCGGCCCTGCGGACTGCGGAAGAAGGTCATGACACGGTTCATGAACGACGAGGACGCCATCGGACTACCTCTCCATTGGGGCGACGCTTTCCCGGCCCGAGGCCGGATCAGAGCCGCATCTTGTCGTATACCCGGTGAGCGGGGTGTACATGCGGTCACGGGTGTTTCGATACACGTCGTGGTGTCGCTTGCCGGGCGTGTTCGAACAGGCCGGTGTCGTCGGTCATCCGGATCAGGTGCGCGAACGTCGGCGCGGGTGGTCGTGGTCCGTTCGCTGCCCGGGTGCCCGTGGGCCGGGCGTTCTGGGTGGTCACTTCACGTCGATCGTGGTCGACCGGGCGTAGATGAGCCGGTGGGCGAGGTCCTCGTAGCGTTCGGCCACCGCCGGCCAGCGCAGCGTCGGTGGGGTGGACGGACCCGCTGCCGGCCTCGTCAGGACGAGGCGGATCGCGGCGGCCAGCGCCGCCGAGTCCTGGTGCGGCACGATCACGCAGACGCCGTCGTCATGGCGGTGCCCGGGTGGCCATTGCCGACCTTCTGCACGGCGGCTGACCACGGTCCGTTCGCTCATTGTGCTGTCACTCCCACCTTGTGATCGGTGTGGTCCGGCCCGGCAGGGGCGTCGTCGGGCGGAGGATCCTGCGGGTCGGCCCGTTCGGTCGCCTCTTCCTCGGCACGCTCGGCGGTCCGGTCGTCCCTGTCGGTCGGCTCGGTGCCGGGCGGAGTGTGATCGGAGGTGGGCTCACCGCCCGGGTGCGCGGCCAGGTAACGGATCGCGGTGTTCGCGACCGCGAGGAGTGGGACGGCGACGAGGCCGCCGACGATGCCGGCGGTGACGACACCGGTGGCGATGGCGAGGATGACGGCGAGGGGATGCAGGGCGACGGCGCGGCCCATGATGAGCGGCTGCAGGACGTGCCCTTCCAACTGCTGCACGGCGACGACGACGGCCAGGAGGATGAGAGCCTTCACCGGCCCGACGGTCACGAGAGCCACCAGAACGGCGACCGCGCCCGACACGGTGGCCCCGACCACCGGGATGAACGCGCCCAGGAAGACCAGGGCGGCCAACGGAAGGGCCAGCGGAACCCCGAGCGCCGCCAGGCCGATGCCGATGCCGACCGCGTCGACGAACGCCACGAGGACGGTCGCGCGGACGTAGGACACAAGGGTGTGCCACGAGTAGTGCCCGGCGCGGGCCATCGGTACCTGCGCGGGACCGGGCAGGAGCCGGCACAGGAACCGCCAGATCTGCCCGCCGTCGCGGAGGAAGAAGAACAGGGTGAACAGGACGACGAAGAACCCGGCGAGTACCTCGCCGAGGGTGGTGGCGGTGCTCACCGCGCCGGAGGTCAACGCACCTTGGTTGTCGGTGACCGACTTCTGCAACCGTTCGAGGCCGTCGTCCAACTGTTGCTGGGACAGGTGCAGCGGACCCTGCGCGAGCCATGTCCGCACCTCGTCGACGCCGTCACCCACCTGAGCGGCGAGGTCGTCGAACTGGGAGACGAACGTCTGCGCGATCAGTCCCAGACCGCCACCGACCACCAGCAGCCCACTGATGAGAACCATCCCGGCGGCCAGGGACCGGTTGACCCCGCGTCGCCGCAGCCACGCGGCTGCCGGTTCGAACAATGCGGCCAGCAGCAGCGCCACCACTACGGGGATGACCACGACGCGCAACCCGCCGAGCAGGCGCAGCAGCAGGTAGCCGGCGGCGATGAACAGGATGATCCGCCACGCCCAGGCGCCGCCGATCCGGATGCCACGCGGGAGGCCTTCTTCCACAGTGGACGGGCGGTCGACGGCGATCACGTGGGGAGCGGGGAACGGCGGAGTCGATCCACCCCGGCGGGCCAGGGCGACACGCGCCTGCGACATCCAGCTCATGGTGGTACTCCTCTTCACGCGGCCACGGGACACCGGCCGACGGCCAGTGTCCCGAACTGCACTCAGCGACCGGCGAACCGGGCGACCCTGGTGGTGAATCCGCCCAACATCTGACCGGGACGCTGCTGCTCGCCCTGCTGCGAACCGAGCGCGACGATCGCGGCGGTCAGCACAGGCGTCACCCACTGCAGGTTGCGCAGTGCCTGTTGGGACGCCGCGATGCCGGTCGGCGTCTCCGAGTCCGGAACGACACCGCCCTCGGCATGCACCCGTCCGGCCTTGGCCAACTTGGCGCCGAGGAGACCGCTGTAGGCGGTGGTGGCGATCGCCGCGACGGTCAGGGCCGTCTTGACGGCCGTATTGGCGGTGACGCCGGACTGGCCCTTGACCCGGCCGCGGTTGGCCACGAGCAGACCGATGCCGCCGATGACGTGAGCTCCGATCGCCGCCGCCGAGAATGGCGCCCAGCGGGCCCATCCGGCCGAGGCGACCCGGACGCGCTCGTCGGTGTCGCTCACGTTCCTGGAGGCGCCGTTGAGGCCGACGGCGCCCATCAGGGAGCCGCCCAGCCAGACGGCTCCACCCACGTCGTGCAGGGTTCGGACAAGTGTATTGCGGTCGTTCATGATGCCTCCTGTGTCTGTGTTCGGGGTGGTGGGGGCCGCCGGGATACGGTTCGACCCCCACGTATCACCCCCGGTGCGCCTGTGCGGGGACGCGTTTGGCGGCGATTCGGGCCGCGGTGGGCCATCGCACGTCGTAAATCCAGCCGGCCTTTTCGAGAAGCCGGATGAGACGGGCGCCGGGGTCGATCTGTCCAGGGAGGACCCCGTGCCGGGCGATGGTTGGATCGGCGTGGTGCGAGTTGTGCCAGCTTTCGCCGAAGGAAAGGACGGCCAGGGGCCAGAAGTTCGTGGCCCTGTCCTTGCTGGCGAACGGTCGTTCCCCGACGACGTGGCAGATCGAGTTCACCGACCAGGTCACGTGGTGCAGCAACGCCATGCGGACCAGGCCGGCCCAGAAGAACCCGGTCAGCGCGCCCGTCCAGGAGCCGGTCACCAGCCCACCGATGACCGCCGGCGTCGCCAGCGACGCGACGAGCAGTGGGATGAAGAGCCGGTCGACGACGCGGATGTCGCGGTCGGCGAGCAGGTCGGGCGCGAAGCGGGCCTTGTTGGTGATCTCGCGGTTGAGCAGCCAGCCGCAGTGCGCGTAGAGGAGTCCTTTGGCGAGCGCGATCACCCCGGTGCCGTAACGCCAGGGGGAGTGCGGGTCACCTTCGCGGTCGGTGAACGCGTGATGGCGACGATGATCGGCCACCCACTTCGTCGGCGCGCCCTCCACCGCCAATGAACCGGCGACGGCCAACGCGATGCGCAACGGGCGGCGGGCCTTGAACGAGCCGTGAGTGAGATGGCGGTGGAACCCCACGGTGACGCCCGTGATGGCGATCAGGTAACCGACGCCGGCCATCACGATGTCCAATGTGGACACTCCCCAGCCCCACGCCAGGGGTATCGCGGCGAGAAGCGCCACGAACGGAGCGACCACAAAGATCCACAGAACGGCGAGCTCTGCGACCGACTGGGTCGCCTCGACCAACGGCTTGGGCCCGGCCGGAGCCGGTGCGGCCCGTTCACTGACGGGCGTCGACAACACTGCATGCACGAGAAGGGACTCCTTTAGACACCATTGGGCCCGCGTCTGCGTGTAGCAGCTGACGAGGATGGGTTTCGAAGGGTCGCGGAGTCCGGGCGACCGGTGCGGCTCTAATACCCCACCCCTGGCAGGGCAAACCGCGTCAGCGCGTGACCAGCAGCACGGTGACCATTTGCGGCAGGAGCATGACGACCACCAGCACGATCCACTCCACTCTGCCGGTGCGCCGATGTGCGGCGGCGACCCGGTTCCACGGCGCGGCGGCGACACCGCCACGCGGAGTCGCGGACCGGACCGCGGGAACCACCGGGGTCACCACGGTCGTCTCCCGGCCCGGTCCGCGCCGCCGTCGTTGTCCCACACCGGGTGCTCGTCGGAGGTCCGAACCGCGCGGGGCGCCGTCTCGACGGGGTTCTCCGACGCGGGTGCCGCGATGAGGATGGCGTGCGCCCGCGTGCGGTTGGCCGGGTCGGCGGCACGTGCCATCGCCCTCTCCGCGGGGCCGGTCGCGGTCGACGGTGGGACCACGAGAAGGTCGATCTGGTCGCCGTGGTACGTGGTGGCGATCAGCACGGCCGGGTCGACGCTGGCGAACCAGCCCGCACGCACCACGCCGTCGCCGACCGGCAGGCGCTTGAAGTGGCCGGTCCAGGCGGCGCTGTTGAGCATGAGTTGGCGGATCCTCCCGTAACGGGCGGACAGGGCCAGGACGAGGTCCGGCAATTCGGCGACGGCATCCCAGGATCGGGGCCACCATCCGCCGTCCAGGACCGCCCGGCCGGCGCGCACGGGGGCGAGGACGAGCCGCGGTTCGGAGGCCACGTTGGTGGTTGGTCGTGTGGTGGTGGACATGGCGACCGTCCTGACGTTGTAGCGAGGTGAAGAGGGGTTACCGGCTCGTCGGACCTGTCTCAACGGACGACTCCGGCGGCCCGGGAGCCGAAGCTGAACGATGCGGGCAGTTCCGGGAAGCGCTACGGGCAGCACACCGAAGACGGCGGCGAGGGCCAGCGCGGGGTGTCGATGGCGGGGATTGCCGGTGATTCTGTGCCGCGGTCATCATGACCGCCGCCTTCCGGTAGCGGAGCGTTCGCCAGGTGCGAACCGTCGGCCGCCGGGGACTCGAGCGACATACCCACCGTACGCCGCTTCGCCGCACGCGGCGAAGCTTGTGGATCATGGTCTCGTTTGCGCGTGGAGGAAATAGGTGCTGCACTGGAGTTAGCACTCGCCATGTGTGAGTGCCAACCGAATGGGATGGAGCCCCCGGAGGGGGGACCGTAGCAGCGGTCATCGCAGGTCGGCCCGACCATGGTGCTGTACATGGGCACGACGATCGTCAGGATCGCGCAGATGGCCAAGTTGATCGTTTTTGGCGAAGCAGCCCGTCGGGGCCTGGAACGAGGCATGAACGCCCTTGCCGACACGGTGAAGGTGACACTCGGCCCGAAGGGTCGCAACGTTGTCCTGGGCACCGCGTACGGCGTTCCCACGATCACGAACGACGGGGTGAGCATCGCCAGTGAGGTAACGCTCGACGACCCGTATGAACGGCTCGGCGCCGAACTGGTGAAGGAAGTCGCGAGGAAGACCGACGAGGTCGCCGGCGACGGTACGACCACCGCGACAGTGCTGGCCCAGGCGCTGGTGCACGAAGGATTGCGCAACGTCGCCGCGGGCGCGAACCCGATCGCACTGAAGCGCGGCATCGAGGCCGCGGTCGCCGCGGTCACCGAGGAACTGGCTCACCGGTCCCGCGAGGTGGAGACCCGGGAGCAGATTGCGGCCACGGCGTCCATCTCCGCCGCCGACCCCGCGGTCGGCGAGCTGATCGCAGAGGCGATGGACAAGGTCGGGAAGGACGGCGTCATCACCGTCGAGGAGAGCAGCACCTTCGGCCTCGACCTCGAACTCACCGAGGGTATGCGCCTCGACAAGGGGTATGTCTCGCCCTACTTCGTCACCGACACCGAACGTATGGAGACCGTCCTCGACGACCCGTATCTGCTCCTCGTCGACAACCGGATCTCGAATCCGGACGACCTCCTGCCCATCCTCGACCAGGTCATGCAGGTCAGCGGCGCGCTGGTGGTCATTGCCGACGAGATCGAGGGTCAGGCCCTGGCGACGCTCGTCGTCAACAAGGTCCGTGGCACCTTCCCATCGGTGGCGGTCAAGACGCCCGGCTTCGGCGACCGGCGGTCGGCGATGCTCGCCGACCTCGCCGTGCTCACCGGCGGGCAGGTCATCAGCGAGACGGTGGGCACCAGGGTCGACAGCGTGGGGCTGGAGGCGTTGGGCCGGGCCCGCCGGGTCGTGGTCACCCGGGATCAGACGACCGTCGTTGACGGCCACGGCGACCCCGGCGAGATCGCCGGCCGGTTGGCGCAGATCCGCGCGGAGATCGACAACTCCGACTCCGACTACGACCGCGAGAAGCTGCGGGAACGACTTGCCCGGATGGCCGGCGGCATCGCGGTGATCGCGGTCGGTGCGGCCACCGAGGTCGAGCTCAAGGAACGTAAGCACCGGATCGAGGACGCCGTCCGCAACGCCCGGGCCGCCGTCGAGGAGGGCCTGCTCCCGGGTGGTGGGGTCGCGCTGGCCAACGCCGCCGACACCGCGTTCGACAAGCTCGACCTGACCGGCGACGAAGCCACCGGCGCCGACATCGTCCGGCGGGCGCTCACCGCGCCGCTGCGACAGATCGCGGTCAACGCCGGCCTCGAGGGCGGCGTCGTCGTCGAGGCGGTCGCGTCGCGTCCGGCAGGCCACGGGCTCGACGTCGTCAGCGGGACGTACGTCGACATGGTCGCCGCGGGCATCGTCGAACCGGCCAAGGTGACGCGGTCCGCGCTGCAGAACGCCGCGTCGATCGCCGCGCTCTTCCTCACCACCGAGGTACTCGTCGCGGACGAGAACTGACCCATCGACAGGAGTGAAGTGACATGACCACAGCAACATGCGTCAGAAAAGACGTGGTGGTGGCGACGCTACGGTCACGCGACCTGCACGGCCGGGCCGACTGGGTCGACAAGGAGTTCTCGGCGCTCATCGACACGGACGAGAACGCCGGCCTGCTGCGCACCCTCGGCATCGACCTCGACACCCTGTCGGCCGATGCCTGGCCCGGCCCGGCCACGGACGACCCGAGAACCATCTGAGCCGGTCCCGTTCGGGTGAAGCAGATATTCGCCCGAACGGGGCCGCGTCCGAGGGATATCCTGGCAGCCTTGCCGCTCCGGACCCCGGCGGTGTCCTGGTGTCGAACCGCACGGGAACCGCACATGCGCACGCCTCCGGTGCCTGCGGGCATCCGCCGACAAGAGTTCTACAACGACCGGCTGCATGATCTCGTCATCCGTATCGCGGCCGGCGAGCGCCCGGCCTTCCGCACGCTGTACGGCCTGCTGGCCCCCCGCGTCTGGGGCGAGGCCGTCCGGCTTCTACCGCCGGGCGATGCCCGTGCGGTGACGCGCTCGACGTTCGTCGAGATCTGGCATCTGGCCCGGCACCACCTCGACGACGAAACGGGCGAGGTCCGTGGCTGGGTTCTCGCGATCACCGCCCGCCGCGTCTACGACCGGACCCGGTCCGGCGGCGGATCGTCCTCGCACCGTGACGGCCACGACCATCACACGCACCGCGAGCTCGTGGGGCTGCTCGGCCCCGGCGCCGACCTCAGCCGGATGTGATCAGCGCGACACCGTCAGGCTCGGTGACGATGGTCCGGGCCACTTCGCTTGAGCCTGCGGTTGTTGCGGCGGGCGTAGTCACGCAGCAGCATGAACGCCTCGTCGACGCTGATGTCGTCGGCCTGCGCGACGGCGGCCTTGGCCTGTTCGATCGAGATGCGGTTGTCGAGTGCGCCCTGCAGTCGTCCGGGCAGGACTTCGCCGCGGCGGATGGTGCGTTCCTGCAGCAACGCGAGCGTGGCCACGTCGGCGAGCGCCTGCACCACCGGACCGTCGGCGGCGCCCACATGCTGGTGTCGCCGGTGCCGAACACGTTCAATGCTCCGATGACCTCGGTGCGCAGCCGCAGCGGGCGCGCGCGGCGGTGCGGAACGCGCCGAGGCACGGGCCTTCGCTTCTCTGCACCCGGAACAGTTCCAACAGCCTCGTGGTCTCATCCGAGGCGGCCAACTCTCCTGTGCCGATCGTGCGTTTCCGCAGCTCGACGCCACTTGATGCCCAATGGATCGTCACAGGTCAGCAGCCAGCCGATGGGCGGGTCCCGCGACGTTCGCGGCGATCTTGACTGGAGCTGGCTCTGAGGCGTCGTGTCGCAGTCTCGGCGACGTGGGCGGCCCCTAGCATCTTCCCCAGCATGGCCAGTCGTTTCCAACCGCGGTGCAGGTCCCAGTCGACTCCCAGATCATCTGCCTCTTCGAAGACAGCGAGCAGTTTGGTCAACGTTTCTTCGAGTTCCGGATGCCCGGGCCGGGGATATTCCTTTAGGGCGCGGTAGATCATGGCGCGGGTACGGTCAGACCCCTCGAAGATGAACGCCAGGCAGAGTGCGTCACGCAGTTGCTCACGCTCGTCGAGGCGCTGTGGCCAGCCCTTCGCGCCTATCCGATAGGCTTCGTAGCCAACCGCCTCCTTCTCTCCTTGGAGCGCAGTCATCACACTGGTGTGCTGTGCCTCCTGCTGGTCCAAGCGGCGAAGCCACAGGTGAAGTGCGACTGAACCCAGGGCGACAGCCGCCGCAAAGAGGGCAATCCAGTCACTCGCGTTCATCTCGTCTCCAGCCCTGTCAGGTCGTCGTCATCGGGACGGAGCAAGCCCACGGCGCGGTATCGAAGATGCGATGCGTTCACCAGTCCGCCTGGGAGTCCCGCGACGCACCGGGACCGCGACGAGTTCGTGGAACTCCGGCGACGGGATCACTCCCAACTCGGTCTCGAGCAATGACCGGTAGGCGTGGAACGAGCGGTGGGCCTCGACCTGGTTGCCCTCGGCGAGATGAGCGAGGACAAGGGCACGCTGCGCACTCTCCCGCAGCGGCTCAGAGCACACGGCCGCGATCGCGGCGTCCACCGCCTGGGCGTGCCGGCCGGCGGCTGACAACAGGCGGCTGACGTGCTCCAGGGCGTGCAGCGCCCGGGCACGCACGCGTTCCCGTTCGAAGACGACCCAGTCGTCGTACCAGCCGGGCAGCAGGTCGAGGGCGGCATCGATGGAGTCCGGGACCTGCAGATCCGCGACCGACCCGGAACCGGCTGTCACCCGCTCCGCCCAGCGGTTGACCGTCTCCAGATCGACGGACACGTCCGGGCACATCACAAGGCCGTCGGTGACGATGTCGACGATGCCGGCTCTGGCGTCGCCCAGCCGCCACATCGCCGACCGCAGGTTGCCGCCGGCCCGCGCCTCGTCGCTATGCGGCCAGAGCGCCGCAGCCACCACGCTGCGGCGGACCGGGCGCCGACGGAGGGCGAGGAAGATCAGGAATCGGAGGCTGGCCTCCGGCAGCGCCGTCCGTTCCCCGGCGATCAGCAGGCGGGGACCCTCCAGTACCTGGAGGGCGGCGGTCGACGGGCCGTCCGGACGTGCGGCGCGGGTTCGTGGCGGGCCGGAAGGGTTGTCCACCGGAACCTCCGTGTCTGCGTGTGACCTGTTTCCAGCACTCGCGAACCACCCTTGCCGTGACTCGCGACGTTACCTACGTGGTCGGCCGGAGCCACCTGTGCGGGGGCGGACCGGCGAGCACGGCTCGGATGGTCGCACCGGCGTGCGGCCCGAACCGCGCCCCGGCCGCCGCATGAAACGCCGCGTATGCGGCCTGTGCCTCGGCCGGACGGTCGCCGCTCTGCAGCGCCTCGGCGAGGATCCGATGGGCGCTCTCGCGCAACGGCTCCGCGGCGATCACCTTCCGCGCGACCGCTACCGCCCCGCCGGTGTCAAGCTCGGCGATCAGCCGCCTTGCGAGCGCCTCCATCGCATGCAGGACGCGCTGGCGCACGCGCTCCCGATGCGGGACGACCCAATCATCGCTCCAGCCCGGTAGGAGCCCCGGCCGGCAGTGCCACCAATAGGCCTCATCGGTGGCAGGGTGCGCCGATCCGCCGGTGACCAGGCGCGTCGCCCACCGCGTCACCAGATCGGCGTCGACCCGCACACCGGGCCGGATCCAGACCTGCCGCTTGTCGGCGTCGAGTATTTCCAGGCCGGCGGCCCGCAGCCGCCACAGCGCCGAACGCAAGTTGCCGACGGCCCGTACGTCGTCGCCGATTGGCCACAACGTCCCGGCCGCCTGCCGTCGTTCGACCCGGCCGCCGTTGAGGGCGGTGAACGCGACAAGGCGCCTGCTGCCCGGGGGCACCGGCCGCACCTGTTCGCCGGCCGCGAGATGCGGCTCGGTGAACAGGCACAGCCCAGCCGCGGTGCGGCGTAAGACAGGGCACAGCATGGCTGAAAGCTACGCGGGTCCCGTCACCTCACCGTCACCTCGCCGTCATTCCACCGCGGTCACGTCCCGAAGGAAGCGCTGGACGTCCGCTAGGGCCTCGCGCTGCGTCAGGAAATGACGTCGCGACTCCTCGTGGGGCTCCGTGACGTCCAGAAGTGTCGACACGCTGATAAGGCAGACGGCAGCGGCCTGCCGCTCCACTGTGATGACACAGACTCCGCGTGCTGGTTTCATCGTGGAGGTCCGTTCACAACCTGGGCCCGGGCGGGACGTCCGGACCGAACGCGATGACGATCGACTGCCGTTCGATGTTCTTGTCCTCGTGCGCCTCGATCGTCCCGAGCCGCGGCGCGGCGGCGAACGGATCGGTCAGCAGCGTGGCCCGCAGCAGCCCGAGCGGTGACTCCGAGTCGGCCCGGGACAATACGAAGATCCGCAGATCCGCCGGGGACTTCACCCGATTGCGCAACGCGGTGTACCTGCCGAGGTAGTCGGCATCGGTGGGCAGCCGCCATGCGCGGACGGGATAGCGCACCAGCCAGTTCTCCACCCCATCGGGTTGGCCCTTGCCGGTGTAGCGCGTCGGCAGGACTCCGGTCGTCAGGCTCTTGATGTCCTCGTCGTAGGTGTCCTTCGCGTACTCCACGATGAAGACACCCACCTCGTCCACCGACTCTGCCGGTTCGGGGCAGACCACCTGGTCGCGTCGGGCAAAGGCGACCCAGCCCACGGCGACCCTTCCCGTCTCGTCGACCGGGACCAACACACGCACGTCCGTCTTCCTGTCGGTGGAACCCGTCAGCGGTACACGGTCACGGTGCTGCGCTTGCTCGATCGCCTGCCCGACGTCGGACAGACGGCACGGGCACACCATGGGCGAGATCATCGGCGGAAGGAGCTTCTGGAGCCATGCCGCCACCCCCGCGACGTTCCCGTTGGGGTACGGCAGGAAACCCGCCGGCGGCAGGTCGGTGAATCCGAGCCCGACCAGTGTTCCGGCCGGACCCGACGCGGCTACCGCGTGCGCGGTGAAGTCGTCGGCCAGTTGATCCAGCCGCGTGCGGGTCATCAGCTTGGTCTGCTCCCGCCCGGCCGCCTTGCTGCCGGCCTCGCGGATCAGTTCGGCGAACTCGATCAGAAGCTTGCGTTCGGCCGCCTGGGCCGGGGTGTCGTGGCGATCCGCCAGCTGCTCCTGGAACTGCAGGATCTGCGCGATGAAGACGTCCCACGGCCGCATCCCGAGCCGCCACCGCCAGTCCCGCTCTGGCGGCGCGGCGCCACGATCCCGGCGAGCGATCCAGGTGTCGACCTCGTCCCTCATCTTCGACCGGCCGGGGATGAGCACCCCGAGCCGGACGACCGGCTGCTCACCCGACGAGGTCTCGGGCACGGCCGGCAGCCAGGTGTTCCTCGTGAGCAGGGCACTCGCACCGGTCAGGGTCTGCCGCCCTCCGGCGGTCTCCTCGACCCCGAAAAGCTCGCGGGCCAGCCAGTTGCGCCGCTGCTCGGGCGGCTGGAGGTCGAACCCCGGCCGGGTGGCGGACGACAGCCGGGCGTGCACCCCCTCCGCCTTGTAGAGGCGTTTCGAGGTGCCGCCGCCGCACGGCTCGTCGCAGAGGGATCCGGTCACGTCGGCGTCGCCGTACTGCCAGGTGCCCAGCAGTATCTCGATCCACCAGAAGCCGTTGGCGTCCAGCGCCGGGACGAACGTTCCGGTCAGCGGTAGGCGGATGACGTCGTGGGAGCGCAGCGGCCGCCCGGCCGGGTCGACGGCCAGACCGGGTGAGATGTCGAGATACTCCGTTCCGTGGGTCACCGTGAAGCCGCTGACCACGCCCGGCCCGCCGCCGCAGCCCACCGCCAACGCGAGATCGCGGGCGTAGTCCTGCATGGCGATCAGGTGCTCGGCGCGCAGGAACAGCCCGTCGAAGGCGTTCAGCCGGCTGATCCCCCCAGCCGCCGTGGGCGTCTCGACTTCGGAGCCCGGCACGGTCGCTGTGGGAACGGCCGTGGTCTCGGTGGTCATGGTCAGTTCCCTTCGGCGTTGCCGGTGAGACTCGGAAGGTCGGAGTTGTGCGCCGCATCGTGCCCCTCGTGCGCGGAGCCCGGTGGCCCGCCTCGCCAGCCGGCGAAGGGTACGAACGGGTCGCGGCCGAACAGTGGCGTCGCCCCGGTGCCGCGAACGAGGACCCGCACCTTCGAGTACGCCGGTGTGCCGTCCAGCCGTACGACGACGACCCGCTGATCGTTGTCCTTGTGCCGGACCTTGTTGATGTGCTCCTGCCGCCACCCCTGCCCGCTCGGCGAAACCGACGAGATCTCGATCGCGTCTTCTTCCCACGAGTTCCGGGCGATCCGGCCGTCGAAGCGCAGCTCCACCGATCGGCGGTCACTGGCCCACTTGACGTCGAGCAGTCGCGGCCCGCCCGCGTCCCTGGCCTCCGCCGAGCCGATGATGCTCGGTGCGAGACCGCAGAGCAATTCCTGGATGAGAGCGGTGGGCAGCAACACCGGCCGTTCCAGCGGAAGGACGCGTACCTCGGCTTTGTCCTTGGCCGGTACCACCAGCCGGGCCAGGAGGACGCCGGAGGCCGTTTCGTCCTCCGTGGACCGTGCTGCCTCATCGACCGGGAACTGCGGGACCGGCTCATCGCCGGTCCAGCCGCCGGGCCGGCGCTGCGTCGCGTCCAGGGCGGCCATCCGCTGGAACTGCCGCAGCAACTCGGCCGGCCGGTTCTGCGTCTGAGCGCCGCGTACCTGATCGAGGGCGGCGAGGACGTCCGCATCGTTGGCGGGGTTGGCCGGCCGCAGTCCGAGGAGAACCCTCAGTCGGTGGTACGCCTTCGGATCGGGCGGGGTGGGCCGCTTGGCGATGATCCGGATCCGGGTCGTCTCGACCACCCGGGACGGGCTGTCATGCCGGCGGGTCACGTCGCACGGGTCGGCCAGCGCCGGCACCGGTCGGTCCAGGCAGCTGTTGAACTCGGCGACCACGTAGGCGTTCACCGAGTCCTCGCCGTCTTTCGGCGGATACTTGCCGAGCCACTCCTTCGCCCATGCGGCGAGGTCGAGGCACTGGCTCACCTCCAGACGGAGTTCCCGGCCCCGCCGGTCCACGGCCAGGCCGGGCCGCACCCGCAGCCGTTCCTTGTCACGGACCACGTCGAAGCCCCAGATGACGCCGCTGCCGTGCAGCCATGACGTGTGCATCATCTGCTTGCCGCGCGGGTTACCCATCAACACGAGGAAGTCGTCCTCACCGAGGAGCATCCCGTACGCGGCGCGCAGGGCCGTGAACGGCTGCACCGGCAAGGCGTCATCGTCAGCGGTCGTGGTCGTGGTGGTCGTCGTTTCGGCGCAAACCGTCAACTCCGTCATGACTTCTTCTCCGCCTCTCGTGCGGCCTTCTGCAGCAGGTGGGCCGCGCGCTCGTCGCGCACCCTGGTGTCTTTGGCCGGCTCGTCCGGGAACGGCCGGACGGCCTTGCCGTACTCCCCCTCGAGTGCGGCCACGAGATCGTCCTGTCCGATCAGGCGGTACTCGGGTGCGGCGCGGAACGCGGCCCCGATCGCCGCGTTGCGGATCCACGCGCCCGGCACCTCGTAGCGGCGGGCGAGCACGGCCAGGTCCACGTCGGCGGCGAGCCGGTCCGGCGGTAGGTGCCGTTCCCAGATCCGCCTGCGGCTGTCCTCGTCGGGCGGCGCGAACTCGACGATGAAATCCATCCGGCGCACGAACGCGGCGTCGATGTTGCGGCGCAGGTTCGTCGCGAGAACGGCGAGACCGTCGAAGTGGTCGATGCGCTGTAGGAGCCAGGAGGTGCTCTGATTGGCGTACCGGTCGTGGGCGTCGCCGACCTCGGTGCGCGTGGCGAAAAGCGAGTCCGCCTCGTCGAGAAAGAGCACCGCCTGGGTCTGCTCGGCGACGTCGAAGACCGCCGCGAGGTTCTTCTCGGTGTCGCCCAGCCACTTCGACACGACCCGGGCGACGTCGACGACGAGCAGGTCGGTCTTCGCCGCGTCGGCGATCACCTCGGCGGCCAGTGACTTGCCGGTGCCGGGTGGGCCGGACAGCAGCAGCCGCACGCCCCGGTCGGCGCGGGAGAAGTCGCGCAGCCCCCAGTCGTCGAGCACCACTGACTCGTACGTCAGGCGCTGTACGGCCTCGTGCAGCAGCCGCGACGCGTGCTCGTCGAGGATCAGATCGGACCACTGGGCGCGCGGCGTGATCAGATCGATGCCGGCGGGCAGCGCGATCCCGGCCCGCGCCCGGATCGCCGCGGACACCTCGGCCAGCCCGATGGGCCGGCTGCGATCCCGCACGGCGACATCACGGGCGACCAGCGCGGTCACCGCCGGGTCGAGGGGATGCCGGGAGGCGAGCGGGGCCAGATCGCCGTTCACCTCCGGCAGTGCGACGTGCCATGCGTCGCGGCGGGCTCTGATGGAGATCGGGCCGATCGGCACGGTGAGCATCGGCCCTCCCGCAGGCGGCAGCACCGCTCCGGGCGCGGCGCAGATCATCATCGGGCCGGCCGGCACGCGGCTGGTGTCGGGCTCCTTCGCCGGGCCGTCGCCGGAACCGGCGACCGCCACCGGCACCGCGTCGCGCACCATCGCATGGAGCGCGAGCAGCGCCAGCCCGACCCCGTCGTCGGGCGCCACCCGGGCGGCGACGGCCAGCCGTCCGACGTGACGGGTCAGCGCCGAACAGCGGCTCGCCCCGATGGTCTCGTCGGCCGTGCCGACGAGCAGCAGGCAGTCTCGGCGGGTGCTCAGCGCGTGCGCCGCCCGCCCGACCGCGGGCAGCTCCAGCCAGCTGTCCAGGCCCGCTGGTGGCGGAACGACGGCCACGCGTGGCAGCCGTTCCGGCCACGCATCGACGCCGTGCAGGGCCTGCCAGACCTGGTCGGCGATGATCAGGGACCGGTCGAAGAACGCGCCGGCACCGGCGGTCGCGAGCAGCCCGGAGCCGACCGCGGTACCCTCGTGGAGCATCCGGCGCAGTTCGGTGCGGTGCGCGGCGGACCCCAGCAGCAGCGCGGCCAGGCCGAGAGTGGGCCGGGGCTCGCCGTTCGGATGCAGCTTCGACAGCGTGGACGCCATGCCCTCGTGCTCCTCGGGCAACCCGGCGAGCAGCAGCAGGAACACCTCGTCGCCGGTGAGGCCGAGCCCTGCGGTCAGCAGGGCCAGCGGGGTGCCGGCGATCTCCGGCCCGGGCGGCCCGGTGGCATCCGCCCACTCGTTGAGGAACGCGGCGACCGAGCTGGCCACGTCGGCGCTGCATCGCTCTTCGACGAGCGCGGCAAGGCGTCTGGCTATTGTGGCCATGCGTCGGTCCAGGTCGATCAGGACGAGCCGGTTGTCAGTCATAGACGTACCTCACGACCGCTCCGAGCCAGGGCACCCAGCCCGGGTCCAGGTCCAGGCCGGCCCGGCGGACGACCAGGTCCGCCGAGCCGAGCGGCAGATGAATCTCGAACCATCCCGGCTGCGCGTCGACGGTCCCGTTGCGGCGCAGACAGCCACGGACGAGTCCGAGCGGACAGTCATCCGCGCCGAGCTGCTCGGCGGTCCGGTGGATCCAGTCGGCGGCAATTTCGGCGAGAGCGGCGCGTTCGGGCCCGGTGGGTTCCGGCGCGTCGAGAACGGCCGCGGCGCGGGAGCCGTGCAGGCCGGCGAGCGCGAGCAGGCCGGGGTCGACGTCGTCGGTCTCGCTGATCAGCGCACCGAGCCGATGGACGACCCACGCCACCGTGCGGTCATCGAAGGCCGGCCCGGCAAGGAGCCGATCCGGCAGACCGGCGGCCGAGGCGGTGGCGAGCAGAAACGGCAATCCTGCCCAGTCGGTGGAAGGGAAGTCGACCTCCGGTGACGCACGCGACCTGCCGTGCGACGTGTGCGCGAGGCTGCTGTCCGTCGGCCCGGCGGGTAGCTGCTCGGCGTACGCGGGTATCGCGAGCGCATCGTGCCCGGTGGGCCTGCCCGACGCGGTGCCGACGGTCGTCGCGCCGGTCGATCCGGACTGATGGCGATGGAACCGCGTCGACGGCGCGAGGTCGTACGCGTCGGCCGTCTCCGGGGTTGGCGCCATGAGAGGCGGTTCGGCCAGGGAACGGTCCACATTGGACTGCTCCCAGGTCGGCGGTTCGGCGATGATCTGGCCGGGATTCCGCTCCGCGTCCGCCGTGCCACGATCCGGCGCGGGTTGATCGACCGCCTTTCCGGCGCGCGCGAGCGCATCGGGGACTGGCCGGGCGGGCGTCGGCTGATCGGATGCGGACCGGTCGTGGGCGGTCCTGCCAGGGACGTGCCGGTCCACTGCGTCAGCGAGCCATCGCCGGACGTCCGCGACGGTTCGGGGTGCCCGCCCGCGCCGCGGGAGCGTGGGATCGGCTTCGACAGCCGCCAGTACGGCCCACGCATCCAGCGCTGCCTCGCCGGGCACGATCCTGGACCGCCGCATGGCGTGTGCGACGGCACCCGCCGGCACCATCCGCGGGCTTGCGCGGCTCGTCCGGGCGTGCTGCGCGACGATCGCCGGGGTCGTTCCACCTCCGGCTGTCCACACCACCCGGGCTACCCGCCACCACCCCTCCGTGCCGAGCCGCCGGTGCACCGCAACGAAACCACCTGCCGTCACCACCCGGCTCAGCACCCCGATCACAATCTCCGGCCGGCGCACGAGAACCGCCTCGACCGTCGGCGTCGCGGCGTCGGTGAGGCCGAGCTGCCGCCATGCCCAGCGACGCTCCTCACGCCCGGTAGCCAGCCCCAGCACCGCGTCCGCCGCCGCGTCCGGGTCGTTGCGGTAGTGCACGACGTCCGGTGCTGATCCGTCCCCGTCCGTGGTGAGCCGCCGTACGGCCGCGCAGACCGCCTCGGCCCATCGCGCCGCGAACGCCGCCTCCCCGTGCTTCGGATCCAGATTCGCCTGCACGTCGAGTCGGCGCACACACCAATGTCCCGCGGGCAGGTTCACGGTTGCCCAGGCCCGGGCCAGGTCCCCGCCCACAAGCCGCCGCTGCACGGCCGCCACCCGCTCGGCCGCGTCCGGTGCTGCGGAAGCGGTGAACGAGCCGATGCTCAGCGACGGCGTGCTCATCCGGTTCGAACCCGTCCTACCGCCGCGTCGTCGCCGACCCGGGACCCGATCGCGGGCAGTCCCACCACCCCGTCCGCGCCGACCGCGACCTGCCCGACGACTGCGGGATTCCAGCCCGCATCCGGCCCGAGGAACGAGGTCAGCCCGACGTGCAGCTGCCGCCCGACGCGCATGCCGTCGCCCAGTTCGCAGATCTCCGCGACGGTGTGCGCCGGCTTGTGCCGCTCGACGAGGCCCGTGACGACCTCGCGCCGTTCACCGTCGAGCCGACCGGGTACGAGGACGGTGAACCGGTGCGCGGTGACGGTGTACCCGTCGCCGCGTTCCCCCGGCTGACCTCCGACGGTGAACCGGCCCAAACCCGCTGTTGCCGAACCGTCAGCTGCGACGGCCGGTGCGGGCGGACCGGACGGGGCCGCGCCGAGTACGGTTCCGCCCAGTCCGCGCATCCGCCAGTTCTCCACCACCCGCACGTCGGGGCCGAGGTAGATGGTGAGCAGCCGCTCCAGCATCGCCGGCGTTCCGCGGACCTGGAACAGTGCGAACGCCTCTGCGAGCAGCTCCCGCCGGGCTGTTTCCGGCCAGCGGCGGTCCAGGCTGAGCCCGAGCAGGCCGGCCAGCCACGGCAGGGCCTGCTGTGGCGCGGCGGCGGGATGCAGCAGCAGGTCACGGGCGGCGGCGCGGTCGTCCAGCTCGCTCAGCAGGCCCTCGGCGGGGGCCAGGAAGCGCTGCAGGAACGCTGCGCCACGCTCGTCCCGCGACCAGGCCCGGGGCAGGTCATTGAGCAGCCGGTGGCCGGGCTGTTCGATCCGGACCGACCGCACCCGGGGCGTGGACAGTGTGGTACCGGACAGATCCAGCATGATCCACAGGTAGCGGCCGGGAGGGGCGTCGACCGGCGCCTCGTACGTCTCGAAGGCGTCGTCCGCGTCGATCTGTGCCCACGCCTGCTCCCGGCCGGTCACCCGGCGGTGCAGCGGCCGGCCCACGGATGCGTCGCGTAGGCCGAGCCGCGACGGCAGCGGCGGGGTGGTGTCCGGGTTGAGCACCGGGACGCCGCCGCGGGCCGGCGCCGTGCCGGGGATCGGGTCGGTGACCTCATCCTCGTCGCTGGTCAGGCAGCGCAGCCGCAGGTCGGTGCCGCGGGGAAGGCACGCGTCGAGGAAGACCCGACCCCAGCGGGTACGGGGCACACCGCTGTCCAGACGGTAGCTGACCACCGATCCGGTCGCCTCGAACAGCAGGCTCGGCCCGGACGTCCAGGCGAAGCCGTGGGCAGTGGTGAACGCGACGCGCCCGTTCGGCGCGACGGTCACCGCGCCGCCGTCGTAGCCGGGT
This sequence comes from Virgisporangium ochraceum, assembly GCF_016863655.1. Taxonomy (GTDB): domain Bacteria; phylum Actinomycetota; class Actinomycetes; order Mycobacteriales; family Micromonosporaceae; genus Virgisporangium; species Virgisporangium ochraceum. Next base: position 24,197 of record NZ_BOPH01000149.1, on the reverse strand, counting down.
GCCCCGATCGGGTCGATCTCGGCGCCGTTCGTGCGGAACCGGCGGAAGACACTGCCCGGGGCGCGGGCCACCACGAGCACGCCGTCCGGCTCGAGAGTGATGTCGGTTGCGGAGTCCACCGTGACCGCGAACGTGCCGGTCGCGTCCGCCACCACACCCGGTGCGGGCGGGCCGTCCGGCGGCGCGGACCAGAGCAGCAGCACCCGGCCGCCACCGGCCGCCACCCGGGTGCAGATCAGGCCGCGGGCAGCGGCCGGCCGGCGCACGGCCGGGCCGGGCAATGGGCCACGACGACCCTCGAAACGCCACAGCCGTACTGGATCACGGGTCAGCACGATGGCCTGACGGCCGCTGGCGGCGACGTCGATCGGCCGGATCCGCGGATGCCGCCGGGACCGGATGAAGAGGCGGCCGCGCAGCCGTTGAGAGCGTAGGTCCACCACGTGCACTGCCGCTGCGCCCGACTCGGCGACATAGAGGCGGTCGGCGTCGTCGACGGCGAGTCCGCGCGGACGGTTCAGCGTGCCGGGCCGGGGTTCGCCGAACTGCGGCTCGGTCAGGTGGGCGAGGTCGTCGGGCAGAACCGCGACCCGCCCCTCGGCGGGGAGGGACCGGTAGGCGCGGCACCACCGATCGAACGTCAGGCCGTGTGGTCCGGTGTCCGGCGGCGTGCACGGCATCGTCGTATCCGGTCTGGCAGCCTTCGGCTCCGACCAGGCCAGTTGGACGCCGCCGCCGTCGAGCAGGGCGGTGCCGATGTGCGCGCACCGGGTCCACTGATCCGGGTGCGCGAGGCGGCTGTACGCGCGGTCCGCGGGCATCAGCACACCTCCGCGGGCAGCGGCACCAGCACCGGCGGGTCCAGCCCCGGTGTGCCCGCACCCGGCCCGGACGCCGGATAACCGGCTCCGGCCGCCGGTGGGACACCGCGCACCACGGTGACCTGAACCAGCTCGGGGACTTCCCACCGGCGCAGCTCGACCGACGGCGTTTCCTCCGCCACCTCGGCGTCACCCGTCTTGACGATGAGCGCCAGCTTCAGCTCCGACTGAATCGATTCGACGCCGTCGACCTGCACCGTCACCGCTTCCAACTCGGCTCGGCGGATCGTGCGACCCAGCGTCCAGCCCTGCCCGTCCGGCCCGTACGGCGGCACCGGCGCCAGGTACTGCCGCAGGATCAGTTCGACCCAGCGGCGTACGGCATCGACCTGGTAACCCTCCCTGACCTGAACACCGACCGACACCGCGATCCGGCGATAGGTCGGCGGGATGACATACAACTCGCAGGTCAGTGTCCGACGCGGCTCCAGGTAGGCGGCCACCCGGCGCAGCAGCGCGGCGTCCGGCGCGGGTGCACCCGGGTTGCGCAGGTCATCGGTGGGGAAGACGACGACGCTGACCGCCCCGGCGGCGCGTTTGGCCGGGGTGTCCGGGTGCAGCAGCGGGAGCGGTTCGGCGCGGCGCACCCCCGGCACCTGCAGGGTCAGCGCGCGGAAGTCCTCGGCGGTGACCGCCCGGTCGCGCCGGTGCACCTCCGCCGGGATCTGGTCGAGCGCCTCGGACAGCGACGCCGCATCGGCCCCGCCGACGGCCGGCAGCACGTTTGTGGCCTTCACCCCCGCGGTACCGTTCAGCGCGGTGATCGCCCCGGCGGCGACGTTGCCGGCCGCCCCGCCGCCGTACCGGTAGCACAGCACCCGGATCCGCTGGCCGGGCTGCGGTACCCGGGTCTGCGCGCCGAACCGCACCAGGCCCGTGGTCGGATCCACGGTGAAGTACGGGTTGTCGGGTCGGCCGGCGGCGAAGGTGTCGACCTCTTTCCAGTCGTGCCAGCCGTCGACCTCCTCCACCTGAAGGCGCACGGTGCCCGGCAGGACCGGACGCTGCGCGAGCCGGTATGTCTGGTCCGGGTCTCCGGTACCGGTGCCGAGCAGTTCCGCCTGGGCCGTCTGGTCCTGGACCACGCTGACGACGTTGATTCCGACCCACCGGATCCTGCCGATCCGGTCGTTCTCACCGGCCGGCCGGCGCACCCGTAGCCAGGCCACCACCCGGTCGAGGACCTTGGGGTCGTCGATCTTCGGTGGCCGGTCCCAGCCGCCGATCGGCTCGGCCTGCTCCGTCGGCGGCAGCGGCGTCTGCGGCAGGGCGAGTTGCACGACGCCGTCCGTGGTGAGCCCTCGGGTGCCGTCGCGGGTCACGTCCAGGGGAGCGAACGCCGTACCGCCCCGCCAGAGTTCCCACAGGACGGCGGGCGGATCGGCCAGGACGACCCGGGGCAGTTTCGTCGTGGTGGGTTCGACGGACGGTACGACGTCGAGTGGGCCGTCGAGCACCAGCCCGACGTACAGGAACTGGTTCGGCAGCTTCTCCGCCACTGCGCCGGTCTGCTGCGCGTTGCGCGCCAGGACGGCCACCCACAGCGCGCCGTCGGCGGACTCCCGTACGTCGACCGGTTCGGCCTCCGGGTCAAGCGGGTTGGCCGGAACCGCGTGCACCTCGTAGAAGGTTCTCCCGCTCTTGGCGACCTGTTTCCGGTCCTTCTCGGGGAGGCGGGCGACGGCGTCGTCGCGCCGGTTCTTCTCGGTGGGCGGCAGCTTTTTCGGATCGTCGTCGGACTCGGTTTTCCCGTATGCCTGCACCTCCAGCGGCCAGGCCGTGACCTCCTCCTCGGTCTGGAACGCGATTCGCCCGGCAGTGGCCTCCGTTCCGCGCCGCACGTGCATCCCGTCGAGACGCTCGGTCCGCAGCGCGAGCAGGGTCCGAGCCGGCCGGGCGGGCCGCGGGCGCAGGCCGAGCAGGCGCAGGAAGGCGATCTTGGTGGCGTCCGGGATCTGGTTGAACCGGAACAGCAGCGACTCGCCCAGGTAGGCGAACAGCTCCAGCAGGACGACACCCGGATCGCTCTCGTTGTAGTCGGTCCACTCCGGGGCATAGACCGGGATCCGCTTGAGCAGCTCCTGCTTCAGATCGTCGTAGCTGCGATCGTCGAGGATCGGCCCGATCAGCGACATCGGCGGCCTACCTCAGGTAGAAGGGATAGACCAGGTTGTCCGGGCGCAGGTCGAGCAGCCGGACGTACGAGATGTCGACCCACACCAGGCTCGGATCGTCGCCTGGGGTGACGGTGACCGCGGTGACCCGGATACGGGGCTCCCACAGAGTCAGCGCCTCGGAGATCTCCTGCGCCATCGCGGTCCGGGTCGCCACGGTGTTCGGCGCCATCAGGTACTGCCGCAGTCCGCAGCCGAAGGTGGACAGCATGACCCGTTCGCCGGGCTCGGTGTCCAGGATCGTCTCGATCGACTGGCGGACCCGAGCCATGCCGCTGAGCCACTGCAGCCGGGGGCGGTCCGGCTGCGGCCCGACCGGGAAGAAGAAGCCGGTGCCGAGCCACTGATCGACGGGACTGCCCGCGTGCGTTGCCGCTGCCATGCCCCCGATGGTGCGACCGGGATCGTCACGACGTCGTTGCCTGCGCTGGATTGGATCAGGGTCCGGAGCCTCAAGGGCCGAGGTCGCTTGCGGCGGGCACCGGCTGTCGTCGCCGTTCTGGCTCATCACGAAGTGCCGACGGTCCGGCGACGCGACGCGCGGGTGACACAGGTGGGCTGACGATGGCGGCGGCGAGCGAGATGCGCGTCCGCGCCACGCGCGTCCGAGTCTTCATCAACCCTGCCGGCGCCGACGACTGATGCGGAGGTAAGGATGGGGACAGGTCCAAGGCCGCCCATGTACTCGGGCCGCTCCAAGCGATCGCAGCAGTCGAGCGAGGGCAAGCATGCCGGGGATCATGGCCCGACGAGGATGGCGCCGGGGTCACTCTACGACCCGCTCGTCTTCCGAGTGGCGCCGGCAACCGACCCGCTCGAGCGTCAGGCGGAACGAATTGCCGATCGCGTCATCGCCGGGGGCACCGCCCTTCCCTCACTGGCCGGTGACGATCAGGTCGTACACCGCCAATGTGCGGCGTGTCAGGAGGAGGAAGAGGGTCCGCAGGTGCGTAGAAAGTGCGCGCCGTGCGCGCGCGGAGGAGAGCAGAACGCCGGCACCCTCGTCGCGTCCACCATGCGCGAGGCCGGAGTGCCCCTCGATTCGGCGACGCGCGGGTTCTTCGAGCCGCGGCTGGGCCGCGACCTGTCGGACACCCGCATCCATACGGGGTCGCTTGCCGATGCGTCGGCGCGCGCGATCAACGCGTTCGCGTACACCTCCGGCACCCACATCGCATTCGCCTCCGGGCGGTTTTCAACCGACACGAATGAAGGCCGGCATCTACTGGCCCACGAACTCGCCCACGTCGTACAGCAGAGTGACGGCGCGAAGGCAATCCAGCGTGCCGCGGCGACGCTGGACGCACCGGCATCGCTGTTCCTGCATGTCGAGATCGCTGGCACACCGGTTGATTTGGAGATCGATATCGATGGGCTCGCCGATGCGGCGGCACTCCAAAGCGAACCCGACTTGCTCAAGGCCGTCGCCGAAGCCACCGAGGGCGTACTCGGCGTGGGGGCCGCCGCGGGAGAAACGTTGGAGTTCCTGACGGGACCGCGGGTGAAGGCCGCGATTCGCGCGGACCTCGAGGGCATCGCCGCACGCTTTTACCTCCCGATGGCGCGACTGGAGATGCTCCTGCACGAGCGCGCAGCCGCCGTCGAACACACGGGCATCCGCGATGCGGTCGAGGCGTGGCTCGCGGAGCACTACCGATTTCCTGCGGGGTCTATCGGCTGGCCTGCGGTTCTCAAGCGGCTTGAGGTGCCGGCAGTAACGGTCGTCAGTGAGACAGCGGTCCAGCGTTCCACCCGCGAGCGTTATGGTCTGCTTCTTCGGTTGCTCGCCGCCGACGAGGACACACCGGCTGAAAGTCTCCCGTATACGGTCGACACCTCCCTGTTGGAGACGGCGCTCAAGGAGTACGCGTCCACCGTCCTGCCGGGCACGTCGGTCGCCAAAATGCTCCTCGAGACCCACGGCGAGGCGTTCCTGTTGACGTGGATTCCCAGACTGCGCGCTCTTCAGTTCATCCCTGCGGGCTTCTCCCTTACCGCGCTGCAGCCGATCTTCTCGGAGCGGGCACTCGAGACACGGCGCAATGCGTTGATCGATCAATTCATGCGCGTCGAGGCGCCCTACCTGTCGATGATGTACCTCTACGACAGGTACGCGCTCGACCCCGCGGTGTCGCCGTTGGCCTTCCTCGAGCGACTCGACCTTGTCGAATACGAGTCGAAGCTCATCCAGACGCTGGTGGGTACGGTGGCCGCGCGCGCTCGGCGGGACCCGCAATACCGCGAGGCGTTTCGCATCTTGTCGATCGAGCGGACGCGCGTTGCGCTCATCGGCAAGATCGCCTTCGCAGCGCTTCGTCAGCAGACTGTGCGCGACAACGCGGTGTTGCACTTCGAGACGCTGTCTGTCGATGAGTTGAGCGCGACGGACGCGGCTATTGCCGCGGATCCGTCGGGCTACGTAGCCGCGGTCGCCCCCGCGGCCGCGGTGACGTTTACCCTGCTCGACCGGGTTAGAAGAGGAGTCCCCATCGAGGAAGGGCTCGCCGGATGGACGGCCGATCGGTCGCCTGGAACGGCCGCGCCCCAATTCGCCGAGATCCTTGGCCTGATCACGATCTTCAGCTACCTGGACGAACTGAGCAGGCTCAAAGCCGCGGAGGAGGAGCAGGCGCGCGACCTGATCAGTCAGCGTGTCAAGGTTGAATACCCGGCGCTCGCGGCCTTGCTCAAACAGATGGCCGCCTTCGAGGAGCAGTACATCCGCGAGGAGTGGCTTCCGATGCTCAAGCAGGTCGCCCTCGACATGCTCCGGGAGAATCGTCGCGAGCTGCTGACCAAGAAGGCCACCCTGGAGAATCCGGATCCACGGCGCGTCGTCGAGCTCTTCGACGGTGCTGAACAGCTGCGCACGCTCGCCGAAACCCTCACGACCGGCGAAGTCGAGTCGATGGAGATCAGTTCGCTCAAGCTCACGTCCAAGGACACCAAGTTTCTTTACGGCACGGCTGATGCGATGGAGGCAGAGGCGAAGCTTCTCGGCGATCCGGACCGCCGGAAGAAGCAGATCGCCGAGCTCGAGCGGGTTCTTGGGCTTTTCGCGGATGTGATCGACGACGTGAAGTCGGGCGATTACGACCCGCTTGACTACGCACCGGGCGTGTACGAGGAGGCGCGGGCAAGACTGAAGATCGGCGAGTATGACCCCGGCACGACCATGTACATGGCGATGACGGGAATGGCGCGGAACAGCAGCCCGTTTCTTGCGCGCACGATCGTGTGGTGGCGGGTCGAGGGTGAGCGGCGACGCACCTGGAAGCAGGTCCTGATGATGATCGGCCAGCTTGCGCTCAGCATAGCCGCAATGCTGACCGGTGGCGTTGTCGGACTAATTCTCAAGGCCGTCGACATGGCCGTGGACATCGCCGTCGGCGCGGTGGACGTCGCCGAAGCGCAAAAAATGCTGGATATGGCGGAGGTCGATATCCATGGCGACGTCCGAGGCATCAGTGTCGAAGACGCCAAGGCCATCCGCCGCCGCGCCCTGTTCGGACTCGGCCTCTCCATCGGGCTCAACGCGCTCGGCGTCGGGCTCTCGCCCACGGGCAGGAGGGTGCTCGGCTCGATGTGGGCGTGGCGGGCCGCGCTCAGCCCGGCCGCTAGAAGGGCCCTACGCGCCAATCGCGAGCTCGCGGAACTGTTCGCGACAATGAATCCGCAGGTCCGACGACTTCTGACCATCTGCGACAGCCCCTGCACGATTCCGCTCACGGCGACGAAGGTGCAGGTGGACAAGCTCACCAAGCTAGTAAACAAGCTCGGCATCACGGGCGACCATCCGGGCCTGCGCGAGTTCCTGCACCATCCGGAGCGCATCAAGGATCTCAATCGGACGATCAAGACCCTTGACGACGTGGAGGATCTCAAGGATCTCGAGAGGGTGCTGGATACGGCAATCGTCCAAAAAGGACAGCGGCACGGCGTTACTCCCTTCCGTGACGCGAAAGACCTGTGGGTGTACCCGCGCCCCGACAAGGTGCAGGTCATCGAGCACGATATCGCCTCGTACGGCACACACAAAAAAGTCGGCACCAACAACTTCTTTCAATCGCACCACGGGATCCAGAACGAATGGGCGAAGCAGAGATTTGGCAGACTGTACGATCCAGATGCCGGACGGTGCATCCTGCTGCGCGACCGCCACGCCCGAACGCCGCACAGAATCGTCAGCGCGCGGCAGGCCACACGAATGAAGACCACGCCGTTCGGGAAGCGTACGTACGAAATGGAACGGTCGTGGATGATGGAGGATCTGACCGAGGCTGGTGTGTCGAAGCCGGTCCGCGATCGGATGCTGAGGGAATCGGATCAGTACTTCGAAACCATCTACCTCGCGGTGGAGAAGCGGGCGATCGGCGGCGGATTAAAGGGGCCGGCGCTCGACATCCACCTCACTGGCCTATTCGGCAAATGGCGACCTGGGAGTCCGTGATGAGCGAGTTGAACACGCTACTTGAGCGACTCGGCGACCGGTGGGAGCCGCAGGAACCCGGCACCGACGAGGCGATAACAGAATGCGAGCGCCAGCTCGGCGTCGTTTTTCCGCCTGATTATCGCCTTCTACTGTCGCTGTCGAATGCCGGTACGCTGACCGGTGAAAGGTCAATCATGAACTTCCTGCCAGTCGAGGAACTCGTCGCCTTCAATGAGGACGATGAGATACGAACGTCGATGCCGGGCGTCCTCGCGATCGCCGACAACGGCGGCGGTAGCTTCTACTACTACGACGTCCACAATCGCCTCGGCCTGGGGGAGTGGTCGTTGCTACTCGTCGAGTTCGGGACGTTGTCCTTCGACTATTCTCGGTTTGTCGGCGCCACGCTGATCAAGATGATCGAAGCGATTGCGGACGGTGAGGACCTGGAACGTCGGCCGGTCGTCAGGGTGCGGTGAGTCGACGCCAGCAATGACCGAGCGCCGTCATGTGTGGCGGCGCGTACATCCGCTGTCCGCGTGAGCGGAAACAGCGGCCAGCGAGCCGTGCGCTACAAAGCATCGTTCAAGCGCCTTGCGTCAACGGACGGGTGACAGCCCAGCGGCCATAGTGGTCGGCGCGGCCAGCGTGGAACCCCCGGGCACCACGCCCGCGGCCGTCGGCGCCCGCCAGGGGCGGATCAGGAGGCTGCCGGGCGGCGTGTGTCGTCGACCATCTGGCGGAGCCTGGCCGTCGGCCGGTCGAAGGACCCGCACGAGCGGGAGGCCGATCAGGTCGCGTCATCCCCGGCGATGTCCGGGGCCGCGAATCTCACGAAGATCGCCGAGCAGCAGCAGCTTCGATTCGAGCTGATGAACGACCTGGGCGTCACGGAGCCTCAGCTGCGGGCCGCGGCGGAAGCCCTCGCCGCGGCGGCGATGGCGGCGCCGTAACCGGGCAGAGCGGATCGTGCACGTCCGGCAGTGGGCGGGTCTGGGCCGGCCGCGCCGGACCGGTGGGTTGCATCGCCTCGCCGAACTCCTTGCTCAGCTTCTTCGCCTGGTCGGTCTTGCCGTCCAGGTCAGTGGCCAGCCGTGGATTGCCGGTCACGAGGGCGTCGACCAGCTTCGCCGTCGCGGGTTCCTCGGCCACGCCGAAGAGGGCGCTGACCTTGGCCTTGTCTGCCGGGTCCAGGCCGCCCAGGAGCGTTGTGCCGGTCAGCTTGTCGAGCGCCGCCACCACCGCAGTATCCGGCGGCCAGCAGAACTTCAGCATGAGCATCCACCACAGCTGGAATACGAAAATGACGATCGGCATGAACAGGCCGAGCACGAACATCGCCACGATCGTGATCAGCTCGATGGCGTAGAAGCAGTTCTCCGTCGCCGCACCGCCAGCCTGGCCGGCGGCCGGCTGGTCGGGGACCTTGCCGAACGGGCCGGGTGGCAGCTGGGAGCCGGGTGGCCGTTCGAACTCCACGCCGCCGAGTGGCCGGCCGCCGGAGAGATGGGCCTGGACCGACTCGAAGTCGGGCAACCGCACGTGGATGCGCCGGTTCGCGGTGCCCGACGGGTCGAAGAAGGCGGCCAACCGGAACTGCACAGTCGGCTCGCTGACGGTGACGATCGGCGGGCACCCGCCCGACCGCTGCTTCTCGGCGAGACACTGCAGGTGGTACGTCGCCTTGTCGCCCAGCTTGGGCGCGCCGTCCGCGTCGTTCTCGCCACTGTAGGTCGGCACCGTGCCGAACCAGAGCGATCGGCCCGGTCCGGGCACGCAGTCCTGTTCTGGACGGGGGATCCGCCACATCGGGAACGTCTGCTCCGCGCCCTCCGGTACCGGGTCGGCCGGCTTCTGCGGCACCGGATGCCATCCGGCCCGCCCGTCCCTGCGTACGTACCAGCCCTGAACCTCGGACTTGATACCGAGCTCGGCGATGGTGGCCGCGTGCCGCTGCTCGAAGGCGCGCACGCGCTCGGCGTCGCGAGCCCGTGCGCGGTAGGCGGCGGCCACATCCGCCGCCATCTCGTCGCGGGGGTCCTCGCCCACGAACGGGTCGTGCCCGACCAGCTCCTTCGCCGCCAGCCGGCCGAACTCCCGCAGCCGCGTGCGGTCCGCGTCCGCGGCGAAGGTCACCTGGGTCCGGCGCATGACGAACCGCACCGCTACGTCGTCACCCGGCCCGGGCCGCGGCAGGCCGGCCACGTCGCAGAACAGCTCCGCAGTCACCGCGTAGAATCGCTGATGGTTGGGTTGGTAGAGCTTGCGGATCTCGGAGCGGGCCATCTTGTACGGGCTGAGCACGGCACGCAGCGTCTTGCGGTCGTCCGTGGTCCGCAGCACCGGGAAGGACCAGTAGTCCGCCGGCGTCCACCGCAGCGACCGCTGCGGATCGGCGACCAGCTTCGTCACGAAGTCGTCGGCGTCGTACTTCTGGATGCACGGCGACAGGGCCTCCACCCCGAACCGGTCGGTGTCCTCGCGCAGGCAGGCGTACCAGGGCGCGCGCAGCGCCATCCCGTGCGGGGCCGCGGTCACCAGATGTTCCCGGCGCCCGGGGTGTATGCCGGCGACATCACCATCTGCTCGGCGATCAGCGTCCCGACCTTGACGATGCCGCTGAACGTGGCGATCGGCGCGTCCACCTTGACCATCGGGGCGGTGACGTCGACCGAAACGTTGGCCTGGATCTCCACGGCGGTGACGGTCAGCCGGACGGTGCAGCCGGTCGCGTGCCGCACGGTGATCTCCTGTGCGCCGTCGTCGAGGGTGACCTCGTGGCCGGAGGCCATGGTGATCCGTACCTTCTGCGCGCCGGCGGCGTCGTCGAATTCCAGGCGGCTGTCGGCGCGGGAGCGGAACAGGCGGATGTCGTTCGCTGCGGCCGGCCGGTGCGGCAACGCCTCCCGGCCGTTCCAGGTGGAGCCGACCACGTACGGGCGGCGCAGATTGCCCGCCTCGAAAGCGACCACCACCTGGCTGCCGACCTCGGGTAGCACCAGAAGTCCCTGAGAGTCGTCGGCGTATGGGGAGCAGAGCGTCGCCCACGCCCGCACGTCGCGGTCGCCGTCCGTGCCGAGCCACGGGAAGCGCACCTCGACCCGCCCGAGGCCGTCCTCGTCCACCAGATCGGTGACGATTGCCGGATACACGCCGTAGTAGCCAGGTGTACCGCCGTCGGCCGGTGCCGGAAGTCCCATCAGGCCACCTCGTTCAGAGTCGCGCGTTCGGCGTCGAAGCGGGTCCGGAAGCCGCGTTTGAGGTCGAAGCTGTGGCGCACGTGCGTCACGTAGTAGCCGGGCCCGTCGAAGGGCTTGCCGACCCGCCGCAGCGTCAACCGGCTGCCGACCATCAGGTCCGGGGTGCCGTTGGTGGTGCCGCACACGGTCACGAACCGGCGGCCGCGGCGCAGCATCTCGGCCCGCGCCCACGCGCCGGCCTCCGCGCTGTTCAGCGCCGCCTCGCGGACCCGCAGCGTGGTGCTGGCGCCGAGCGCCCGCTCGACCAGCCGGGCGCCGAGCCGGCCCCCGGTCACCTCGGCCTCCAACACGTCGGCGCCGGCCCGTTCGTCGATGACCTCGCGCTGCTCGGCGTCGTAGCCGGTCACCACCACCTCGCTGCGTTGGTGGGCCAGGTCGGCGGTCATCCGCGCGGCGATCAGGTCGCCGCCGCGGACCAGTGTCACCTCGCTGCCGGTGCGCGCCGGTCGCGAGCGGAAGTGCAGGGTACGGCCGGTGCACCAGATCTCGGCCTGGATCAGCCGGGCCCGTTCCCGCAGGAACGCCAGATCGCTCTGGTTGAGTTGCTGGACCACGTCGTAGCGGGGGCCGGTCACGTCGGTGTCGGACCGCAGGCCGTGCTCGCGAGCGATCTCGGCAGCGATCTCGGCATCGGTGCGGTCGCGGTAGGTGCGCATCCGTCGGGTCATCCGAAGGCCCATCAGCGCGTCCTCGGCGAACACCGTCACGTGCGGCGGATCCGCGTCGCCGAGGCTCAGCTCTATCGCCGAGACCCGGCCGTCGAAGACGTACCGCTGCTGGTGTTCCGGCCCGATCGCTACCCGCAGCGCCCGGCCCAGGTCGATCGTGCCGCCGTCGAGGTGCAGCAGGTCGCCGGGCGGGCCGAGCGCGCCCGCGCCGGTGGCCAGCAGGCAGGCCTCCATCCGACGCAGGCCCTCGACGCCCTCGCAGACCTCGAGGCGGATGCAGTCCCGGGCCAGTTCGCGCATGAGCTCGCCGTCGACGGTGAAGACCGGTGAGACGACGGCAAGCGGCGCCTCAATCATCGAAACCCTCGGCGGCGACCCGTGCGGCGGCCCAGTCTGCGCGCTGCCGGATGTCGGCGACCTGCTCGTCGGCCGGTGCGGGAGGTCGATCGTCGGATCGGTTCACCGTCGGCGGCGGTGTCCGGATGTCGGTGTGCAGTTCACCGATGTGCACAGTCACCGAAGCACCCCCTTCCCGTGACCAGAGTTGCTTCTGGGGTGTCACCGGCCCGTTGCCGGTACGCGGGCAGGCGGCCCCACGGGTCGGTGGCGGACGGCGTCTCGACGGTGCGGGCGCGCGCCGACAGGGCGGGTGCGCCACCGGTCTCGATGTCGGCGAGGGTTTCGGCATTGCCGCGGCGTCGCAACGGGATGCGGCTGCCGTAGGTCGCCGCACGCGGGTCCACTGCTGCTGGCGAGCCGTCGGGAACCGTCGCCGGGAAACCGTCGGTGGCGATGACCGCGAACCCGGCCCGGGCCTGCTCCGCGGCCGCGGCCGACCGGGCCGCCGCCACGGCACGCATGGCCGCCGCGACCCCGCCGGCGGCGGCCAGCGCGAGACCGGCAGCCCGCGGATCCGCCGCGGCGCGTCCGGCCGCCGGCCCACCCCCTGTGGGTCCGCCGCCGGCCGGCGACCCGGCCCCGACACTGGCCGAACGGGGAGAGCTCTCGGCGTTCAGGCCGAGCGCCGACGCCAGCATCTCGGGGGAGCGTGGTACCGAACCCGCGGTGAAGCCGGGGGTGGCCGTGCTGCCGGACGGCGCGGCGAACGCGGCCGGAGTCAGTTGCACCGGCGTCCCGGCCGGTAACGCCAGCGGGCTTTGCAGGTCGTTCATCGCGGCCCGCCACTGCGACGGTGCGAGCCCGAACCGCCCCATCAACTGCTGCACGCTCTCACCCTGCTGGGCGGCGACCACCTGACGCGGCTGCGTGGTGGTCCCCTCGTCCGGCTCGGCCCGCCCCGAACTGCCCGGCGCGCCGGGGTCGGTCGCGGCGCTCGTATCCAGGGCGCCCGCGCCCCCGGCCACCGCCTCGTACGCGAAGTTCTGCTCCTTGATGGTGACGGCGACCTTGGCGTGCAGGGCGGTCCCGTTCGGGGCGAACAGGTCGATGTCCTCGGTGACCTCGTCGATGATCCCGTTGTAGATCAACTTTCCCCACGCGAACCGGACCCCGGGCGGCGGTCCGCTGGGGCGGTCCGCGGGCGGTTCGACGAATTGCCGGATGAGCGCCGTCCACGCACGTACGTCGATCCGTTCGGCGGTGGTGCCCTGCTCGGCGGTGTCGAACTCGAGAGTGAAGCTGAGCGTGGACGACTCCTGCGCCGGGTTGGTGCGTTTCTGCGTACCCGTGGTCAGACCGTTGCGATCCACGTTGTTGCGTCGGGTGATCTTCAGGCTGGCGGGGTTGAACTGCACCTCCCAGGCGACGCCGTCGAGCTTGGCCTTGGCGGGTGTGGTCGGCGAGGGCCGCTGGGTGTAGGTCAGCCGCTGCAGGGTGGCGTGTGCCAGTACGGTCATCGCTGAATCTCTTCCTGTTCAGGCCGTTTCCAGCCGCAGGCCCTCATGGGCGATCTGCAGCTCCTCGATGGCGATCTCGCCGGTGCGGGCGTTGAGCTGCGGGCCGGTCACCTTCAGCGGTAGGCCCCGGTCGAAGGTCCAGCGTGCGAGGACCCGCCGGTCGGCAGGGTCGCCGACGGTGATCGTGCCGTCGTAGCGCGGCACCGGCCGTACTCCCTCGACGAGCCCGCGCAGCCAGTCCCACATCCAGGTGTTCGCGTAGCCGCCGTCGGTGGCCACGAACATGCCACGTTTGAGGATGATCGGCTGGAGTTTGACCCGGCCGGCGAAGCGCACCAGGCCGTCGTCGCGGCCCCCTTCGGCGTACTCCTTGAGGTCGACGTCAACGCCGAGACCGGTGCATTCCTGGAAGCCACCCTCGCCGCCGGCGCCGGGCGGCATCGGGGGCGCGGGCTGCGCGGCTTCTTTCTTCGCGGCCAGGTCGGGCGGCGGCCGCCAGATCCTCTCGGCAGCGCGGGCGCTGTTGGTGAGGTAGACGTGGAAGTTGAAGGTCTGGATGAGCTCGTTCATCCACCGGCCTCCAGGGTGAGCCCACCGGCGGCGTCCTGCGAGATTCGCAGCACGATGAACTCGAGCGGTTCGGCCGGAGCCACGCCGATCTCGGCGACCAGCCGGCCCTGCGCCTGCGACCAGGCCGGGTTGACGGTGTCGTCACATCGGACGAAGAACGCCTCGTCCTCGGTGGCGCCGGTGAACGCCCCACCGCGGTACAGCTGCCGTAGCAGAGCGACGGCGGCGTCGTGGACGGCCGCACGCAGCTGCACGGTGTTCGGTTCGAAGACCGTCGGCTGCAGCTGCCGGTCCAGGGTGATCCGCAGCATGGTCATCAGCCGGCGCACGCTGAGCTGCCGGTAGGTGGGGTCGCGGGACAGGGTGCGGGCACCGGTGAGCCGGAACCCGTCGCGTTCGGCCCGGAACACGTCGATGCCCAGCGGGTGCAGGGTGTCGTGTTCGGCATCGGTGACAGGCTCGGTGATCAGTACGGCGTCGGCGGCGAGTTCATTGGCCGGCCCCCAGGGCAGCCCGAGCCGGTTTTCCCGTTCCGCGATGATCCCGGCGGCGAACCCGCACGGCGGGATCATCACGGTGGTCGGCGATGCGATGTCGGGGCGAACGACACCGAGCCACGGATGGTAGGCGGCGCAATAGGAGGAGTCGAAGTCGGATCGCCAGCGGGCGATGCTCCGCACCGGCAGCCGCCGGGGCACGTCGAGCAGGGCGACGAAGCGACGCTGGTGCGCGGCGTGCTCGGCAACCCGGCGCTGCCGTTGGAGGATCTCGTCGAGCTGGGTCCGGGCGTCCAGCTGGGTGGCGGGTGGTGGGGGAGTGGCGCGGACCGGCACCGGCGGGGCCGCGCACGGCCCGAAGCGGGTGTCCGGACGCGGCCGCTCGATCATGGTCACGGCTGCGGGTTCGGCATAGGACCAGCTCAGGTCGGGTACGGCGAGCAGACCGATCTCCTGGTCCAGGGCCATCCGGTCGACGCCGTTCACCTCGTCGAGCTCGTCGAGGCCCTCGGGGCCGCCGGTCGGTAGCAGCCGCGGGTCGACATCGCCGAAGAAGCTGGCCCGGCTGACCCCCGTGTACCGGTCGACGCCCTCGACGACCAGGGTGGCGAGCGCGGAGGTGAGGTAGGCATCGGGCGGCAGCAACGCGTCCGGCCAGCCGTCCGGCTCGATGAGCAGGGAGTCGTCGGCGAGGATCCGGCCGGCGAAGCGGGGGTGTCCGGCCCGTAGTCCAAGGTCGGTGAAGCGTTCGTCGCGGCGCATCGTCGGGTCGGTGTCGACCACGAGGATCGTCGATGTGATCACACCTGCTTCGACGGTGCCGGTTCGCGGGGCCGGACCCGCCGGGGTCAGCGGCGCCTGGTCGGTACGCCGCCCGGCCGCGTCGGCGCGGAAGCCGGATCGTCCCGTCCAGGCGAAGGATCCGGCCGGCGGGAGACCGGGGCCGCGCAGCCGTAGCAATGAGTGCGCCGGCAGCACCACCCCCGGCGGAAGGTCGATCGAGCCGCCGGAGTACGTCGTGTCGAAGCGTTGCGCGACGGCGAAGTCCCAACGCAGCGTGAGCTGGCTGCCCCACGCACCCTCATCGCGGGCGAGCACATCCACCAACGTCGCCGGCCCCATCCGCAGACGGTGCCGCGCCCGGGCCGGATCATGATCGCGGGGCAACGGCGAGACCCGCAGCACACGGGCACGGACGCCGCCCTGGACGAAGAACGCGTGCACGGCATACGGGAGAAGGCCCGGACCCTCCGTGCCGCCGAACCGCCACCGATAGTCCGACCAGCTGTCCACCGCGATCGGCTCGTCAACCGGTCCCCGCGGAGCGACCCCGACGAACCCGGCGACGTCGAGGCGTTCCGGATTGAACCGCAGGGCCGCGCGGGGCGGCACCCGGTAGATGCCGGGTGCGCCCAACGCCAGGCCGGGCCGGGTCACAGCGACCGGAAGTCGATGCTCTCGGCGACCAGGTGCAGCTCCTCCATGGCCAGGTCGGTGCCGCCCTTCGCGGCCAGCGTCGGGCCGACCCACTTGGTCGGCTGCGCCTGCTGTAGCACCCATTCGCAGACCCGGTTGCGGGCCTCGTCGAGCAGGGTCACCGTGACGGTGCGCGGCTGGAAGTTGCCGGCCCGCGTCTGCCGGATCCACTCGAACAGGCGCAGGTCGCCGACGATGCCCCGTTTGAGGGTCACATCCTCGGTGCTGTTGACATTGGCGACCTTGCGGACGTGGTTCTGCCGGTCGTTGCCGTTGCGGTACTCGGCGTACTTGATGGTGTTGCCGGCCCCGCTGAAGTCGGAGAACCCGCCGGCAATCTGGTCCTCACCGCCGCCGTCGCCGAGCTTGACGAGGAAATTGAAGGCGCTGTAGGGATTGTCGCGCACGGCCATCGTCTACTCCTCGCTCAGCTGCTCTGACTGTCGGCCGTCCACTGGCCGATCCTGAAGATCACGAACTCGGCCGGGTACGTCGGCGCGACCCCGATGAGGCAGATCAGCCGCCCGTTGTCCAGGTCGTTCTGGGTCATCGTGGTGCGGTCGCAACGCACGAAGTACGCCTCCTCCGGCCGGTTGCCCATCAGCGCTCCGGTCTGCCAGACGCTGAGCAGGAAGTCTTCGATGGTCTGCCGGATCGACGCCCACAGCCGTTCGTTGTTCGGCTCGAAGACCGCCCACTGGGTGGAGTTGTCGATCGAGTGCTCGAGGTAGATGAACAGCCGCCGGACGTTGACGTACTTCCATTCCGGATCCGACGACATCGTCCGGGCGCCCCAGACCCGGTTGGCACGGCCCTCGAAGAACCGCAGCGCGTTGATGCCCTCCGGGTTGAGCACCGCCTGCCGGTCGAAGGTCACGTTGGTGACGAACCGGTCGATGCCGAGCACCACTTCGTTCGCCGGCGCCTTGTGCACGCCCCGCTCGATGTCGCTGCGCGCGTAGATGCCCGCTACGTAGCCGGACGGCGGGACGTCGACCATCGGAGTCGGCCCGCCCGGGTCGGGCCGCCGGGTCGGGTCAATGATCCTCACCCACGGGAAGTAGAGAGCGCCGTACTTGCTGTCGAACTTGGAGCGGAACTCACGTACCTGGCTGATCGAGCTGTCCCGGGGCGGATCGACGATCGCCATCCGGTAGCGGAGGTCCTGGCAGTGCGCGAGAAGCCCGTCGACCGCGGTCTTCTGATCGCCGTCCGAGAGACCGACGGTGTCCGGCATGGCCACGATGGCGATGTCCTCGACCTCGCCGAGCGCGGTCAGGCCGGTCGCCGGTTCGGCGATGTTGTCGGGGTCGGCCTCCGCGCCGATCAGGTCGGCCGGGGTGACGGTCAGGCCGTCGCCCCCGCCGGTGAGGTAGACGCCGGTGTCCGGGGTGAGTAGGGCGGTCACCAGCTGGCCGGCGCCCGGCGTGGCGGTCCCCGGATCCAGCCACACCAGCGCGAACTCATCCGGCGGGTCCTGGCGCTGCAGCACGTTGAACACCGAACGCGGGTGCGCGGGGTCGAGTTCCAGTTCGGAGTACGCGTCGACCCGGTCGCCGGCCTGCACCGTGACGACCAGCGTGAGGTGCCACGCCGACGCGTTCGCCGGCGGGAACGCCACCCCGGTCGCGGTGCGGTAGCCGAGTCTTCCGTCCGCCGCCCGGGCGACGATCTGCACGTTCGCGGGCATGGGCACCGTCGCGTTCCGCGGCACGGCGGCGCCGGCGGCGGCCGTCTCCACCGCGGCGCCGGGTTGCACCCCGACCAGCTGCCCGCCGATCAGCACGTTGCGACTGCGCCGCAGCGCCACGGTGATCCTGATCTGCCGACCGAAGCTGCCCGGCCACCGGGCCCGCCACCGGGCAAGGGGGTTGTTCCCGGTCGCCGGTACCTGCAGGGATGCGAAGTTCGCGGCCTCGTCGATCTGTGGGTTCGCGCCGGTGGTCCGGGTGTACGAGAAGACCCGGGAGACGTAGAGGCGCCGGCCGCCGTTGGCGAAGAAGGCACGCGCGGCCAGGGCGACCTGGCAGTGGCTGCCCCCAACCAGCAGCCCGCCGAATGCCCGCTCGTACTCGGTCATGCTGGTCACCAACGTCGGCACGGGGGTCAGCGGTGGGGTTCCGGCGGGCACCGGCACCGGGCCGTACTCGGTCACGCCGGCCATGCCGAAGGTGCTGGTCGGCACGCCCTCGATCGACCGCGACCGGAAGCTGGTCTCCTCGACGTACACGGCTGGGGTCAGATATTCGGGCATGCGCGGGCCTCCTGGGTCACGTCAGGCGATGGCTAGGTCGATCGCGGCTTTCACCCGGCCGACGGTGCAGGTGAGCAGATGGTCGGTGGGTGGCAGATAGCCTGGCGGCGGCAGGTCGCCGCGGACGGCGGGATCCGCCGGCCCCGGCGCCCGCGCTACGGGTTCGGGATGCAGCAACCGCAGCGGATCCTTTGCGGGCGCCGGCGGCCGGTCGCGCCAGTCCGGATCAGGAGCGTGCACCCGGACCACGATGGGGAAGTCGCCGGTTGCCGGGGCGCCGGGGCGGATCAGTACGAGTACCTCGCCGCGGCCGTCGCCGTGTGCCCACCCGACCGGGAAACCACCCGCATCGAACACCTCCAGGCGCGGCCATGC
Source organism: Virgisporangium ochraceum (assembly GCF_016863655.1). GTDB lineage: Bacteria > Actinomycetota > Actinomycetes > Mycobacteriales > Micromonosporaceae > Virgisporangium > Virgisporangium ochraceum. The sequence goes on along the minus strand of NZ_BOPH01000149.1, from coordinate 5,754 downwards.
CACCCGCTCCGGCCCGCGGCGGACGCCGAACCGCAAGCCGGTCGCACCAGGCGGGCACGGGTAGCCCACACCAGGCCTGAGCCACGGCCGGATCAGTCGGTCCTCGGGTGGCACCTTGGCGCCCGGCGGGTCCGCGTCGGCCGCGCGTACCTCGTCGTACGTCCACACGCTCACATCCAGCCGGCGCGGTACCCAGCGGCGGGCGGGATCGTCGAGCCGGATCCGGATGGCCCCGGGCAACGGCCGATCGTGCCGCAGTACCAGCCGCCCCCGACCGTTGCCTGCCGATGGCATGCCGACCAGCGCCGGATCGGCGAAGACCGAGCGGCGACCCGTCTCCCGGCCCACCCGGACCCCCGCGGCGGGCCGCCGGTTCACCGCGTCGACCGCCTCGACCGCCAGGGCCAGCCGGTGCAGCACGGCGATCCTGCCGCCCGGCGTGACGATCTCGTCCGGACCGGCCATCAGCGGACCTTGCTCGCGTTGACGCCGACCGTCGCGACGCGGCCCACGACCGGTTCGGGCAGGCCCTCGATGACCACTACCTTTGCCTGATACAGCAGGTACAGCCGGAAGTTCGCGGTCAGTGCCTGGAACGCCTCGCTCATCGACTCCAGCGCCATGTCCTCCGGGGTGACCTGGATGGTGTCGCCCTCGTGCCAGCCGCCGTCGATGTCCAGTAGCGGGCCGGTGAACACGCTGGTCGTCTCCAACAGGCTCGCGGCGATCCCCAGCCATTGCAGCTCGCTTTCCACCGTCTCGTCGAAGGCGGTGATCAGCAGGTGCATGCACAAAGGCAGGCGCGGCACGCCGTCCCCGCTGGCGACCGCCGACCAGCCCGGCCGGGTCTCCCGGTCGACGCTGAGCCGGTAGCAGAAGATGGCGAGAGCGGGATAACTGATGGCCGCGCCGGGCTTGGAGAGATCGTCCAAGTCCTTCGTGCCGATCAAGATCGGCTTGGGGCGACGTTGGCCGGGCGGAATCACGGTGTCGATGCCGTTGCGCAGCATCCTCTGGATGCTGGTGCCCACGGCGGCGAGTGCCTTGTATCCGGCCATGCCTGCGATGCTCGGCCGGCGATCGTCACCGGGCCGTTGCCCGGCGACGCCGCGGTGACAGCCGGGCGGTGAGACTGCGGCCTGTCGAGCAGATGGGGGTGGAGAATGACCACCGAGCAGGGCCAGAAGGCCGCCGACGCCGGCCGGATCGAGTACCGCTGTGAACTGCGGGGCCGCACCCGGCGCACTGAGGTGGAAGCGGAGGCCGACGGCATCCTCACGCCTCGCGACACGCAGCAGATCGAAGCCGTGGACGCCTACCCGGCGGCCCGTGAGCCCGCCGCGAAGGTGGCCAAGGAGGCATGGACCGTCAACGAGGCGACGCTGAAGGATCTCCGCTGCGGTATCGACCGGGATCTGCAGAGGAAGGTCCGCAGGGTCTGGAAGGCCCTGCGGAAGGAGATCGAGAAGGCGTCGCCGCCGCCCGGCTGTCAGCGGCCGCCGTGTAACGCCGACGAGTCCATCGGCGACGAGACCCTGGCCGCCCTCGCCGGCCGCGTCGCGTGGATGCGCTACGAAGCTACAGCGCTGGACACGTACTTCGAAACGCTTGTCGACGAGCAGACAGCTCTGACGGAGCGCGTCACCGCGGTCAAGTCCGACGCGGATGCCCTCGCCGACGAGGTCAAGAACGCCACGCCCGACGCCGACCTGGTCCCGTTCTATGCCCGAGCCCGCGTGCTGCGCTGGCGCTTGCAGCCCGAGCAGCTGTGGAGAGGATTCACGGTCACGAGCTATCTCGACTGCCTCGACGGCACCATGGACTGCATGCGGCGCGAGTGGCGTGCTGTCACGGTGCTCTCCGGCGCCATTGCCGAGCGCGAGTGCGTGGCCACGTCGAGGACAGAGAAGGCGGCCAAACTGCAGGCCGGCGCGGTGGACGAGCTGCTCAAGCGATACCTGGCCACTCCCGCAGTTCAGAACACGACCGGGGACGACCCCCAGGTCGGCGAGGGCCCAGCTGGCGACGGCCAGGCCGCCGCCCGTCCGGCCGACGATGCGAACCGGCTTTGAAGGGACGTGACCGACGGCACTGCGTCGATGCGTTCTTCGCCACGGCGGCCAAGGCGGTTCGTCCGGAGAAGGCGGATGCGGCAGTACGTCGTGGTGGTCAACAGCGGCGGATGTGCTGACTGGCGCTCAGGACCCAACGTAGAAGAGGCGGTCGCTGTGGCGGACAACGAGGGCGCCGCGAATCGCCGGATCGCCTATGATCAACTGTGCAACACATATCGTGCGGTCGACGACTTCCGGGCGAAGCTGCTGGGCTTTCTACCGCTGGTAACTGGCGGCGGTCTGGTTCTTCTGATAGGCCAACAGAATGAGATCCGGGAACAGTTCCTCAAACCGGTCGGGCTTTTCGGCATCGCCGTGACGGCCGGTCTCCTGGCCTATGAACTCTTCTGCATCAAGAAGTGTCATGCCCTGCTTCAGGCGGGCGGGGACATGGAGAGCAGACTCGACCTGCCTGTTGGCGCCGGCAGCAAGCCAGCGGGTCAGTTCCTCCGCCGACCGAACAATCTGCTCTGGATCATCAACGAGCCATTCGCCGCCGCTGCCATCTATCCCGCCGTACTGGCTGCGTGGACCTACCTGGCGTACTACTCCGACGATCCCGATCGCCAGCCGGGCGTCAAGCCCAGCGTCACGGTCTTCGTCGTCGGTTTTCTAGCGATACTGATCTACGACCAGTTACTCAAGAACAGAGGACTCGTCCGTAGACTATGGGGAGCACTGGCTTCATTGGTACATGCGAAGACGAATGGGTCACCGCATTGTGACAAGGCTTTGCCCGCGGAACCCGATGCCATTGCGCCGGACGGCTCTGAGGTGCGAGTTCTTTGTGCCGCCAACCGTGGCGGGATGGCCCACTTCAGGCTGGACGGCGGGCACACGAGTAACGCCGTCGTCCATCGAACCGTCGACGAGATCTGGTACATCGTCGCCGGTGCCGGCCGGATGTGGCGCAGGTCCGGAGTCTGGGAGGAAGAGCTCGACCTGCGGCCGGGCATTTCCTTCACCCTCCCGGTTGGCACGTGTTTCCAGGTCCGTAGCCATGGTGTCACTCCGCTGGAGGCCATCGGCATCACCATGCCGCCCTGGCCGGGCGAGCACGAGGCAGCCATCATCGACGGGCGATGGGCACCGACGGTCTCCGCGGATGGAACCGGCGTCAGGTGACGGCAGCGTGATGCGTCGGATGCATACTTTTCCTGTGATTGGTCCAGGCACGGAACGCGCCGGAATCCTCATTCTGCGCGCGTGGGTCGAGGAGAACTCCACCGAACGCCTGCGCGTGCGCATCACGCAGACGACGAAGGGCCGGGAGAGCAGAGTGGCCGGCGCCGGAACTGTCGAGGACGCCTGTCAGGCGGTCCGGAACTGGCTGGCGACCCTGCTGGAGGCATCCAACTCATCTGGGTAGTCCGATTTATCGCGAACCGCCAATTGCGTGACGCCTGGGTGAGGTGCGTTCGAATACTTTGGCACACTACGACGTGCCGTGACGTGACGTCATCGCTGATCTTGTTGGCATCGGAGCGACCCAGACCCCGTGGCCCGAATCGTCCCGTTGGGAGGGCCGATGGACAACGCGGTCGTCCGCTCGACAACGGTTAGGCTACTTCGGGGTTTCTCCTTGCTCGTTGACTGTGAACCGGTCGATATCAGTTGGAGCGGCCAGCGCCTGACGGCCCTCCTGGCTCTGCACGGTCGGCCGCTGACGCGTTCATTTGTGGCCGGCGCCCTGTGGCCAGATACGACGAATGTCAAGGCCAGCGCAAATCTGCGATCGTCGCTCTGGCGCGTGCAGCGGTTGTGCAGGCACGTGATCAAGGCTTCCGGTCAGCAGTTGAAGCTGGAGTCGCACGTCGTCGTGGACGTTCATGAGGCAGAGACCCGTGCCCATCAACTGCTTGAAGGTGGACGCTCATGTGGCGACGCCCTTACCGCGGCAATTCGGTCGGACCTGTCGCACGACCTGTTGCCCGATTGGTATGACGACGACTGGGTGATAGTCGAACGGGAGAGGTACCACCAGCTGCGGCTCTACGCGCTCGAAGCCATGTGTGAGCGATTGACGTCGACTGGTCGTTATGGCGAGGCCGTCGACGCGGGTCTTGCCGCGGTGCGCGCTGGACCTCTGCGGGAGAGCGCCCACGAAGTATTGATCAAAGCCCATCTCGCGACTGGCAACCGGTATGAGGCGATCAGCCAGTACGACCGATGCCGGCACCTGCTCGTGTCCGAGCTTGGTCTGGAGCCATCGCCGGCTCTGCGGCGACTGCTTCCGCTGGAACTGGTCGACCGGATGGGTGGCGGAGTTCGTGACTTGATCCTACAGACGATCGAGCAGAGCCAGAAGCCGGCGTACGTCGCGAGGACCCCCTCTGGTGCGGTGTCCTCCCGCCGGTTTCGGTTCTGCGTCGGCGCTGCGGACCTGGCCTTCCTGGAACCCCGGCCGGTCCAGCCGAGTGGTTCCGGTCAGTGACCGACGGTCGACCTGCGCGGTCCAGTCGCCACCTGTTCGCCATTCTGGCGGCGGGCTCCCAATTTGTTGGAGCTGATTCTGCGGTTGATGTATCGCCGAGATTTGACCGATTGGGCGGGAACTGCTGGCCGCGAAGGAGCAGGCGGACCTCCTCGCGGTCAACGCCATGCGCAAGCACGTCCCGCTACAACAGCGCCATCCGCCATCATCTGTTGATCATGGCAAAGCACGGTCGTTACCGGACCGTCAGCCGAACGGTCCCACCGCCGCAAATCCGGCGACTGCGCCCGGGTTCACCTTGACGACGGGTTGATCAATTGGTCACGCTGAGTCCCATGACATCTTCCTCTCAGCGCAAAACTTCACGTTCCCGGGTCGCCCCGGAAGAGTCCGGGCGAAAACTCACCTGAGCCGACCGCGGCGCGGGACGAGGTGCTGACCGACATCCAAGACCACCTGCGCGACCTCAACGACCAGCTGCGCGATCTCAATGCCAGGCTCGCTCCGCTTGGGCCCCGGTCCCAGTCGGACCCAGTCCGCCACGTTCCGTCCCCCCGGTCCGGCGGGCGCCGACGAGGGCAATGACCAGGGAGACGGGGACGACCCGCGCAGGGTCGCGCACGAGATCCTGGGTCAGTCCCACGCGGTGCTGGTCGTCGCCACGAGCCGGGACACCGTCGGCGAGTGGTGCCCGCGGGAATTGCAGGGCGCGGTTCGCGGGACCGCTGCCGCCTGACGACCGCGGTGGGAGCGGTGCAGGTCGCCGTCGCTGGCGGGGACCACGACGAGGCTTTGCGGCGTGCCGGGATCGGCGGTCCGAACGGAGGGCTGCACCGCAGGTCTACGCATGACCGTCGAACGCCTCGTCAAGGTGCGGAACGTCTGGAGTCGCGGCGACCAAACGAACGAAGGCTTCTGACCCGGCTGAAGACGGCGGCCGGCTGGGCACAGACCGCGCTGGGCAGCCCCGCCAGCGTGATCCCCGGTGCCGAGATGGCCGGCATCGGCACCGTCATCGTCGAAGCCATCCACCTGGGCCGACACGGTATCGGCGTCGAGTACGAACCCCGCTGGACGGCCCTGGCCGCCCGACAACATCCACCTCGCCCAGACTCACGGCGCAACCGGAACCGGCGAGGTCTACCAGGGCGACTCCACCCAGCTGCCCGCGCTGCCGCCCGCGTCGCTGCGGGGCAGTGTCGCGCT
>NZ_BOPH01000148.1 GCF_016863655.1 Virgisporangium ochraceum | reverse complement strand
CGCCGACCCGCTGCCCAGCCAGACAGCGGCCGCGGCGACCGCGACCATGCTGGCGACGAGGACCGGCGCCATGCGGCGCAACGGTCGGGGAACACGAGTGGACAAGGTCCTGCCTCCTGGGGGTGTAGAGACGGGCGGGTGACTCCTGTGCCCGGGAACCAAACGCACGATGCCGGGCGGCCGAAGCCGCCCGGCATGGTGGTGCGCAGATCCTCAGGCGGTCCGGCAACTGACAGACGGTCGGGCGCCGCTGTTGCCGTTCATCATGGTGGTGAACCCGAAGCTGTTTCCGGATCCGTTGGGTCGGACCGTCATCACGACGCCGGAGCTGTCCCACGAGAAGGTGCCGCTCCACGTCGTGGACACCCGCTGCGGCGACGTGAGCGTCACCGTCACGATCCAGTTGGTCGACCCGGACACGTTCACGGTCGTGTTGTACCGGTCTCCCCACACGGTTCCGGGGACGACCGTGGCGGTGCAGCCGCCGCCGTTGCCGGGCTGGGAGCTGGACTGTCCCGGGCTCGACGGGTTGGTCGGCGTGCCCTCGTTCAGCGCGCTCAGCACCGAGTTGTAGGCGGCCTTCTTGTTGCCGCTGCCGTCGAACAGCAGCGGTGACTCGTTGCTGCGCCACGAGTCGCTGTCACGCACGCCCCACACCGTGATGCCGTTGCAGCGCGGAACCGCGTAGCAGTCGCGGACGGTGTTCGCGTAGGCGGTCGCGTTGGCGTTGGTGATGTCGAGCTCGGTGATCTGCACGTCGACACCGAGCGCCGCGAAGCTCGACAGCGTGGTGCGGTAGTTGCTCGGGTAGTTCGAGCCACCGGTGAAGTGCGACTGGAGACCGACACAGTCGATCGGGACGCCGCGGCTCTTGAAGTCCTGCACCATGCGGTACACGGCCTGGGTCTTGGCGTCGTTCCAGTTGTCGGTGTTGTAGTCGTTGTAGCACAGCTTCGCGTTCGGGTCGGCCGCGCGCGCGGCCCGGAACGCGGCCTCGATCCAGTCGTTGCCGGTGCGCTGCAGGTTCGAGTCGCGCCGGGCACCGGAGCCGCCGTCGGCGAACGCCTCGTTCACCACGTCCCAGGAATGGATCTTGCCCCGGTAGTAGGTGGCCACCTGGGTGACGTGGTTGAGCATCGCGTTACGCAGCGCCTGGCCGCTCATGTTCCGCGCCCAGTCCGGCTGCTGCGCGTGCCACGCCAGGGCGTGCCCGCGGACCTTCAACCCGCGCGAGAGCGCGAAGTTGACGATCTGGTCGCCCTGGCTGTAGCTGAACCGGCCCTGCTGGGGCTCGGTCGCGTCCCACTTCATCTCGTTCTCGGCCGTGATCATGTTGAACTCGCGGGCCGCGATGGTGCTGTACTGGCTGTTGCTGAGCCGGCCGGCGGCGATCGCCGTTCCGAAGTACCGGCCGCGTTCGGCGGCCGAGGCGCCCAGCGTGCTGGCTGCCGAGGCGGTGCCGTTGAACGCCACCGCGATGGTGGCGGCCGCGACGGCGACAGCGCTCAGGGCGAGCACGGCACGCGCTCTGCGAATGGGCATGTGGAGCCTCTCTGCGGGGGTGGTGAACGCGTCCACGGCGGGCGGCGGGCGGCCGTGGACGTGCACTGGGAGTGAATCGAAGCGTTACACCGGCCCAGATGGCCGTCAATATGTTTCGGAAAACTTTCGTCCACCGTACCGCCCACCGATGGTGATGTATTCGAAAGTTTCGATGCTCGACACCCGACACCGTCGCTTTGACAAATGACGCGTGGACAGTGACGCTGATCGTTGTCAAAGTCGTTGTACCAGGCGCTTGCGGCGGGCGCCGGTCGCGTGGACACCCACACCCACCGGAGGACCGGCATGGCCCTGCCCCGCCGACATCGAACCATCGCCGCGACCGTCGTACTCGCCCTGGCCGCCGCGACAACTTTCGCGACCACCACCACCGCCGCACAGGCCGCGGCCGGCTGCCGCGTCGACTACGCCGTCTCCAGTTCGTGGCCCGGCGGCTTCGGTGCCGCCGTCACCATCACCAACCTGGGTGACTCCACCAACGGCTGGCGACTGACGTGGTCGTTCACCGCGGGACAGACGGTCACCCAGCTGTGGAACGGATCGGTCACCCAGGCCGGCGGCGCGGTGACCGTCACCAACGCCCCCTACAACGGCGCGATCCCGACCGGCGGATCCACCAACGTCGGGTTCAACGGAAGCTGGACCGGCAGCAACCCGTCACCGACGACGTTCGCCCTCAACGGGGTCACGTGCACCGGAACGGTCGTGCCGAGTTCGCCCGGCAGCCAGCCCGGTAGCCAGTCGAACAGCCAGAACCCGAGCCCCAGCGTCTCCACGCCGCCGGGTGGCGGTTCCGGCCCCTATCCCGCGCGCTACGAGACCTCCGGCGGACTGCCGAACCACACGATCTACCGGCCGGTCACGCTGCCGGCCGAGCCCCTGCCGATCTTCGTCTGGGGCAACGGCGCGTGCGCGTCCAACGGCACCTCCGCGCTGAACTTCCTCCGCGAGATCGCCTCGCACGGGTTCCTCGTCCTGGCGAACGGGAACCCGAACGGCAGCGGCAGCACCACCTCCGCGATGCTGACCCAGTCCATCGACTGGGCGTTCGCCGAGAACAGCCGGCAGGGCAGCGCGTTGTACGGCCGCCTGGACACCTCGAAGGTCGCCGTGGCCGGCTTCTCCTGCGGCGGGCTGGAGGCGTACGAGGTCTCCGCCGACCCGCGGGTCACCACCACCGGTATCTACAGCAGCGGGCTGCTCAACGACGCGAACGATTACCAGTTGCGCCGCCTCACCAAACCGATCGCCTACTTCATCGGCGGCCCCAGCGACATCGCCTATCCCAACGCGATGGACGACTGGGGCAAGCTGCCCAGCGGCCTGCCCGCGTTCATGGGCAACCTCAACGTGGGGCACGGCGGAACCTACGACCAGCCCAACGGCGGCGAGTTCGGACGCGTGACGGTGCTGTACCTCAAGTGGCGCCTGAAAGGCGACCGGGCCGCCGGCACGACCTTCGTCGGCTCCGCCTGCGGACTGTGCAACACCCAGTGGACGGTTCAGCAGAAGAACCTGAGCATCTGAGAGGTCGGAATGAGACAACGGACACGATGGTTCGTCGCCGCCGCGGTCGCGCTCGCCCTGACACCGGCCGTGGCGGCGGTCACCGCCGCCCCGGCCGCCGCCGAGTCCAACGGCGGGGTCCGGGTCATGCCGCTGGGCGACTCGATCACCGAAGGCACCCAGGTGCCGGGCGGCTACCGGATCGGGCTGTGGCAACGCCTCGCCGCCGGCGGCTACACCGTCGACTTCGTCGGCACCCAGTTCAACGGACCGTCCTCCCTGGGCGACCACGACCACCAGGGCCACCCGGGCTGGCGCATCGACCAGATCCACAACAACATCAACGGCTGGCTGGCCACGACGACCCCACGCACGGTGCTGCTGCACATCGGCACGAACGACATCCTGCAGAACTACAACGTGTCCGGGGCACCGGGGCGGCTGTCGTCGCTCGTCGACCGCATCACCGCGGCCGTGCCGTCGGCGGACGTGTTCGTGGCGACGATCATCCCGCTCTCCAACTCCGGCCAGGAGGCCGCGGCCCGCACGTTCAACGCGACGATTCCGGGCATGGTGCAGAGCAAGGTGAACGCCGGCAAGCGGGTGCACCTGGTCGACATGCACAGCGCGCTGACCACCGCCGACCTCATCGACGGCATCCACCCGACGGCGAACGGCTACGACAAGATGGCCGCCACGTGGTACCGCGCCCTGCAGGCGGTACCGGGCAGCATCGGCACCACGGGCGGAACCGGCACCGGTACGTCCGCGTTGGTCAGCGCCGCCTCGGGCCGCTGCCTGGACGTCCCGAACAGCAGCACCGCCAACGGTGTGCAGCCGATCATCTACGACTGCAGCGGCCGGACCAACCAGCAGTGGACGTTCGACGGGCAGACCATCCGGTCGCTCGGCAAGTGCCTGGACTCGCCGACCGGCGCCACGGCCGGCGCGAAGGCGCAACTCTGGGACTGCACCGGCGGCACCAACCAACGCTGGACCCTCAACAGCAACGGAACCATCAGCAACGCCCAGTCGGGGCTGTGCCTCGACGTCTACGGCAACGCGACGGCGAACGGCACCACCGTGATCCTCTGGACCTGTGTCGCCTCCGCCAACCAACGCTGGACGCGCCGGTGACGGCGGCACGCTGACGCCCGTCGGGTGCGACCGCGGCCACGGGTCCCGGTCGCACCCGATCCCGGCAGGCGCGCGCCGCGCACTATCCTGCCGAACTATCGACCCCGAAAGCTCGGACGCGGTTCGACAGTTCGAAAGGACCATCCCCATGCCCCGCGTGGTTCCCGCTGTCATCCGCGCCCTCGACGTCCTCGAGCTGTTCCTCGACCGGCCCCACCTGTCGGCCCGTGAGATCGCCGAGCGCCTCGGCCTCCCGCGCACCACCGTCCACGAGCTGCTGGTGACGCTCGTCGCCCGGTCGTACCTGATCTCGATGCCGGGCCAGCCGGTGCAGTTCCGGCTCGGCATGCCGGTGTTCCAGCTCGGCGCCGCGTTCGCCGGGCAGCTGGACCTCGTGCGCGAGGCCCAGGAGGTGGCGCACGACGTCGCGGCCGCCTGCGACGAGGCCGTCCACGTGGCCGTGCTCGATGGTGCCGACGTGATCTACCTGGTGAAGGTCGACAGCACGCACCCGGTGCGGATGGTGTCGGCGGTCGGCCGCCGGCTGCCGGCCCACTGCACGGCCGTCGGCAAGGTCCTGCTCTCGGGTCTCGACCCGATCGACCTCGACACCCGCCTGCCGGACGGCGACCTGCCCGGCATGACGCCGGACAGCATCACCGACGTCGGCAAGCTTCGCGACGAGCTCGACCGCGTCCGTCTCGCCGGGGTGGCGGTCGACGACGGCGAGTCCGACAGCGCGGTCCGCTGCGTCGGGGCGCCGGTCCGCGACCACACCGGCAGGATCACGGCGGCGATGAGCGTCTCGGCGCCGATCATCCGCTGGCTCCCGGCGGCCCACACGGAGTGGACGCGCCTGGTCAGCGAAGGGGCGGCCGCGCTGTCCGCCCGGCTCGGATACCGGACCCCCGCCTGACCGCGGGCCGCCTGCCCGCCACCGCACCGCTACCGGCAGCACCGTCTGCCACACCGTCTGCCGCACCGCACGCCGCACGCTGTGTGCCGCTGGGCGCTGCGCCGGCGACGGCCCGCGTCCCGTCATTGACACCTTTCATTCAGTCCTCTACCGTCGCGACCACTTGGACGAGATATCGAACTCGGTTCGAAATTTCGAACAGCTCCGTCGACGAAGGGACGTCGCCCAGCCGTAGCCCCGCCACGAACCCCCCGCCCGGCAACGCGGTGCCCACGCGCACGCGCGTCACTGGTCTGCGCATCGGTCTCCACGTGCGGTTCGCCCGCACAATGCCGCCAGGCCGGAGGTATTGACCTGTCGCATTGCCCCGTCGTAGCGTGCGGCACACGCGAAATCAATTGGAATAGTCGCGCGAAAATTTTCTTTCAGGGCCGAGGCTTCGCGCACGAACCGCCCGCGCACCGCCCAACCGTCTGCGTTTTCCGGTCGGCGGCCCCCCACAGATGTCAGCCGGAGGCGCCACGCTTCCCGGCCGTTCAGTCGTGCAGCGGTGAGGCGAGACGAAGGAGGCGAATGACATGGACAACAACCCTTTGTGGTCACGGCGCGGATTTCTGGGGATGGGCGTCGGCGTGCTCGGCGCGGCCGGAATGGCGGCGTGCGGCGACGGAACGCCGTCGACCCCCAAGGTGCAGGCGGAGGTTCCGCAGGAACTCATCGACGCGGCGAAGTCGATGAAGGGCTCGTCGATGGGCATGCTCTCGCAGAAGCTGTACTCGGAGGCGGCGAACGCGGCGCTCGACGCCTCGATCAAGAAGTTCGCCGACACCACCGGCACGAAGATCGAGAACAGCCTCGTGCAGGCCGACGCCGGTGACGTGGTGGCGAAGATCCACGCCGAGGTACAGGGCGGCGTCGCGCGTGACCTGGCGTTCATGACCGACTCGCGGTTCGTCGCGCAGTTCCACTCGCTGGGCGACCTCGAGGACGTGAGCGACATCGTCAAGGCGCTGACGGCCGTGTACGGCGAGCCCACCGCGGAGTCCAAGAACTTCTGCGTCTTCGACGGCAAGTGGTTCGCCATCCCCTACCACTTCATCGGCCTCGGATCGTTCCTGCGCAAGGACTGGATGCAGGACAAGGGCATCACCCCCAAGGAGATCTACACCTGGGAGGAACTGCGCGACCTGTGCCTGGCCATCTCCGACCCGTCCAAGCGCCGGTTCGGCTGGGGCATGACCGTGAACCGGTCCGGTGACGCCAACGGCATGATCGAGGCCATCATCAACGCCTACGGCGGGTCGATCGCCACCGACGACGGCCGGACGGTCAAGTTCAACACCCCCGAGACGGTGCAGGCCGTCTCCTTCCTGGCCGACATCTACACGAACAACAAGTACAAGCCGATGCTGCCGCCGGGCGTGGCCGCCTGGACCGACTCCAGCAACAACGAGAACTGGCTCGCCGGGATCCTCGGCTACACCCGCAACCAGTTCAGCGTCTTCGCCGACTCGAAGACCAAGAAGAACCCCGTCTACGAGAACACCTACGTCTTCGCCGACTGCATCGGACCGGCGACCGACAAGCCCCTGATGCTCGGCCAGTCCCAGGCGTTCGTCATCTTCAAGGGTGCCAAGAACGCCGCGCTCGCCAAGCTCCTGGCGCAGTACCTCATCACCGCGCCCGCGCTGCTCGGGGTGGCCAAGGAGGCACCGGGTCTGGCGCTGCCCGCGTGGGAGAAGGTCTGGGACGCCGACCCGTACTTCCTCAACGGCGACCCGGCGTTCCCGATCATGCGTAAGATCACCCAACTGCCGTTGCCGCTGACCACGAAGAACGGTCTGAACTTCCCGCAGAAGGCCAGCGCGGGCCAGCAGGCCGCCGTCGGGGCGTACGTGCTCACCGACATGATGCAGCAGGTCATCCAGGGAACGCCGGCCGCGAAGGCCGTGCAGGACACCCACGCGAAGATGGTGCAGATCTTCAACCAGCAGGGGCTGCCGCAGTGACGTCGGTCAAGTCGGCGCCGCCTCCCGTCAAGCGGGCCCCGGCGCCGCCGCGGTCCGGCTCGCTGTCGAAGACCCAGCGGCGGCTGGGTCGCGACTGGCGGTTGGCGGCGCTGTTCCTGACGCCCACGGCCGTGCTGGTCGGCGCGCTCGTGCTCCTGCCGATCGCCCGTTCGATCGTCACCAGCACGACCGAACGGCACGGCCAGGACAGCGTGTTCGTCGGGCTGGACAACTACGCCTCCCTCCTCGGCGACGACCAGTTCCGGACCGGCGTGGTGAACTCGTTCGTCTTCACCGCCTACGCCGAGGTGTTCAAGGTGGTGCTGGGCCTGTCGGCGGCGCTGCTGCTGCACCACCGGCGCCGCGGGCGGGCCGTGCTGGCCGGTCTGCTCCTGCTGCCGTGGGTCGTGCCCACGGTGGTGACCGCGTTCAGCTGGCGCTCGCTGTTCGACCCGATCTTCGGCAGCGTCAACGTGCTGCTCACCGAGACCGGCATCGGCCCGCTCCTGGAGACGCTGCACCTGGTCGACAGCTGGCCCGCGGGCTGGCTCTCCGACCCGGAGCTGGCGATGCCGTCGGTGATCCTCGTCAACGTGTGGAAGGGCATTCCGTTCTTCACGATCGCCTTTCTCGCGGGGCTGAAGTCCATCCCGGCGGACCGGTACGAGGCGGCGACCGTCGACGGCGCCTCGTCGTTGCAACGGTTCATCCACGTGACCCTGCCCGGTCTGCGGCACGTCATCACGGTCACCGTGACCCTGTCGTCGATCTGGACGTTCAACAACTTCGACCTCATCTGGCTGCTGACCCAGGGCGGCCCCGGCGACGCGACCGCACCGTACGTGCTCGTCGCCTACTCCAAGGCGATCCTGCAGCTGCAGTACGGCGCGGGTGCGGCGGTCACGCTCGTCATGCTGCCGGTCATCGGCGCGCTGGTGTTCTATCTGGTGCGCCTGCTGCGCCGCGAAGGCGACGCCGAACCGATGCGCCCGCCCGGGCCGGTGCGCCGGGCGCTGCCGTGGGTCGTCACCGCGGTGGTCACCGTCCTGCTGTTCTGGGCCTCGCCCCAGATCTTCTGGAAGGCGGCCGTCGTCCTCGCGGTGATCCTGCTGCTCGCGGCGGCGGTCGGCAAGGTCGTCTCGACGCTGCAGTCGCGGGGACGCGGCCGGGCGTCGTCGGCGGTCTCGCGACTCGGGTCGGGCCTCGCGTTGGCCGGGTTGCTCGGCTTCGTGCTCGCCCCGCTGTACTGGATCTTCGTGACCGCCTTCAAGTCCGAGGGCCAGATCGTCATGCGCACCAACGACCTGTGGCCGACGCCGTGGACCACGGAGCAGTTCACCAACCTGTTCACCACCAAGCCGTTCGGCCAGTGGTACCTCAACACGCTGATCGTGTCGGTGGCCTCGACCCTGGTGGCACTGGTCTGCGCGGCTCTGGCCGGCTACGCGCTGGCGCGGCTGCGGTTCCGCGGTGCGCAGAGCTTCACCACCACGGTGCTGCTCACCTACGTGATGCCGGGCGCGCTGCTGTTCATCCCGCTGTACCAGCTGCTCATCGGGTGGCGGATCACCGACTCCCTGTGGTCGCTGATCGTCACGTACCCGACCTTCACGCTGCCCTTCGCCACCTGGTTGCTGACGGGCTACTTCGCGTCGATCCCGGTGGAGCTCGAGGAGGCGGCACTGGTCGACGGCTGTACCCGCATCCAGGCACTGCGCCGGGTGGTGCTCCCCCTCGCGCGGCCGGGTCTGCTGGCCGTCGCGATGTTCACCCTCACCAACGCCTGGAACGAGTTCCTCTTCGCGTTCGTGTTCATCACCAAGGACGAGTACAAGACGCTGCCCGTCGGCATGCAGTCGATGATCATCGGCGACGTGGTGCCGCAGGGTCAGCTCGCCGTGGCGTCGCTTCTGGTCAGCGTCCCCGTGGTGGTCATGTACGCGTTCGGGCAGCGCTTCCTCACCGAGGGCCTCACCGCGGGGGCGGTGAAGGGCTGACGGCCCGGCTCATCCGCGACGGCCCGGCCGCCACCGGGTGTGCCGGGTGACGGCCACGCCGTCGCGGATGAGCTGCAGCCGCGGCTTCGGCCCGTCGGTGCGCCCGGTCTGTGGCGCGCGGCTGCCGGCCCGCCAGGGGACGGGCCACTCGGCGCCCGGACCCGTGTAGTCCTGGTCGGCCGCCGCGTGCAGCGTCCAGTTCGGGTCGTACAGGTGGGCCCGGCCGATCGCGCACAGGTCGGCCCGGCCGGCCAGCAGGATCGAGTTGACGTCGTCGTAGGAGCTGATCGCGCCCACCGCGATCGTCGCGACGCCCACGCGGTTGCGGATCGCGTCGGCGTACGGGGTCTGGTAGGAGCGGCCGTACTCGGGCCGCTCGTCCGGCGTCACCTGCCCGGTCGACACGTCGACGGCGTCGGCGCCGGCCCCCGCGAACGCGGCCGCGATCTCCACCGCGTCGTCGCCGGTGATGCCGCCCTCGGCCCAGTCGGTGGCCGAGATGCGGACAGAGATGGGACGGTCGTGCGGCCACACCGCGCGCACCGCGTGGAAGACCTCCAGCGGGTACCGCAGCCGGTTCTCCAGCGGTCCGCCGTAGGGGTCGGTGCGGCGGTTGGTGACCGGCGAGATGAAGCTGGACAGCAGGTACCCGTGCGCGCAGTGCAGTTCGAGCAGGTCGAAGCCGGCCCGGGCGGCCATCTCGGCGGAACGGACGAACTCGTCGCGGATCCCGTCCATCTCCGCCCGGGTGAGCTCGCGCGGGACCTGGTTGACGCCCGGCCGGTACGGCAGCGGCGACGGCGCGACGACCTCCCAGTTGCCGCGGGGCAGCGGTTCGTCCATGCCCTCCCACATCAGCCTGGTCGAGCCCTTCCGGCCCGAGTGGCCCACCTGGAAACCGATCCCCGCGGTCGTCTCGGTGTGTACGAAGTCGACGATCCGCCGCCACGCGGCCTCGTGCTCGGGCCGGTACATGCCGGTGCAGCCGGGCGTGATGCGTCCCGCGCCGGAGACGCACACCATCTCGGTCATCACCAGACCCGCGCCGCCGAGCGCCCTGCCGCCGAGATGGGCGAGGTGGAAGTCGTTCGGCAGGCCGTCGACCGCCCGGTACATGTCCATCGCGGAGACGACGACCCGGTTCTTCAGCTCCAGGCCGCGCAGGCGGAACGGCTGGAACATGGGCGGACGCGCGTCACCGGTGCCGGCGCCGCCCGCGAACCACTCCTCGACGCGCCCGACGAACTGCGGGTCACGCAGCCGCAGGTTCCCGTGGGTGACCCGCCGGCTGCGGGTCATGATGTTGAACGCGAACTGGGGCGGCTCCTGGTGGACGTACTGCCGGAGGTTCTCGAACCATTCCAGGCTCGCCTGCGCGGCGCGCTGGGTCGACAGCACCACCGGCCGGCGCTCGGCCTCGTAGGCGGTGAGTGCGTCGTCCACTGTGGACTGCTCGTGCAGGCACGCCGCGAGCGCGAGCGCGTCCTCCATGGCCAGCTTCGTGCCCGAGCCGATGGAGAAGTGCGCGGTGTGCGCCGCGTCGCCGAGCAGCACGACGTTGCCGTGCCGCCACGTCTCGTTGCGCACGGTCGCGAAGCTGATCCACCGCGAGTTGTTCGCGTACACCTCGTGCCCGTCGAGGATGTCGGCGAACAGGTCCCGGACGCGGGCGATCGACTTCTCGTCGCTCTGCCCGGGCCGGAACTCCCGCTCGACGTACGCGTCGAAGCCGGCGGCCCGCCACACGTCGTCGTGCATCTCGACGATGAACGTCGAGCCGGTGGCGTCGTACGGGTAGCCGTGGATCTGCATGACGCCGTACGGCGTCTCGCGGATGTGGAACGTGAACGCGTCGAACACGAGGTCGGTGCCGAGCCACATGTACCGGCAGCGCCGCGTCTCCAGGGTGGGCCGGAACGTGTCGGCGTACGCGGTGCGGACCGCCGAGTTGAGCCCGTCGCTGGCCACCACGAGGTCGGCGGTCGCCGACAGCTCGTCGACGCCCGGCGCGGAGGTGCCGAAGTGCATGGTGACGCCGAGGTCGCGGCACCGCGCCTGCAGGATCCGCAGCAGGCGCCGGCGGCTCATCGCCGCGAACCCGTGACCGCCGCTCGTCTGCACCTCACCGCGGAAGTGCACGTCGATGTCGTCCCAGCGCGCGAACTCACCCTGCATCGCCGCGAAGACGGCCCTGTCGGCGTGCTCGATGCCGCCGAGGGTCTCGTCGGAGAACACGACGCCGAAGCCGAACGTGTCGTCGGCGGCGTTGCGTTCCCACACGGTGATCTCGTGCCCGGGACCCAGCTGCTGGGCCAGGGCGGAGAAGTACAGCCCGCCCGGGCCGCCACCGATCACCGCGATGCGCATCCGGTCACCCTCGGGCCATCGCCCGCAGGCGGAACCGCTGGAGCTTGCCGGTGTCGGTGCGCGGCAACGCCTCGACGAACTCCAACCGCCGCGGGTACTTGTACGGGGCGATCGTCGCCTTAGTGAAGTCCTGCAGCTCCCTGGCCTTGGTGTCGTCGGCGGCCACTCCGTCGCGCAGCACCACGTACGCCGTGACCACCATCGTGCCGCGCACCTCGTCGGGCGACCCGACCACGCCGCACTCGACCACGTCGGGATGGCGCAGCAGCGCCTCCTCCACCTCCGGGCCGGCGATGTTGTACCCGGCGGAGATGATCATGTCGTCGGAGCGTGCCTGGTGCCAGAAGTAGCCGTCGGCGTCGCGCACGTAGGTGTCGCCGGTGAGGTTCCAGCCGTTCTCGACGTACACGCGTTGCCGGTCGTCGGCGAGGTAGCGGCAGCCGGTCGGTCCCCGCACCGCCAGCCGCCCGAGCTCGCCGTCCGGCACGGGCCGGCCCTCGTCGTCGACGACGCGGGCGTCGTACCCGGGTACCGGCCGGCCCGTCGAGCCGGGCCGGATGTCGTCGTCGGCGGCGGCGATGAAGATGTGCAGCATCTCGGTCGCGCCGATCCCGTCGATGATCCGCACGCCGGTCGCGTCATGGAACGCCCGCCACGTCGCCTCCGGCAGGGCCTCGCCGGCGGACACGCACCGGCGCAGCGACGTGAGCCGGTCGGCGTGACCGGCGGCCAGCATCGCGCGGTAGGCGGTCGGCGCGGTGGACAGGACCGTCACGCCGTGCCGGGCGACGGCGTCGGCGAGCGCGTCGGGCGTCGCGGTCTCCAGCAACAGGGTGGCCGCGCCGGCGCGCAGCGGGAAGACGACGAGGGCGCCGAGACCGAAGGTGAACGCGAGCGGCGGGCTGCCGGTGAACAGGTCGTCGGCGGCCGGCCGGAGCACGTGCCGGCTGAACGTGTCGGCGATCGCGAGCACGTCGCGGTGGAAGTGCATCGTCGCCTTGGGCCGGCCGGTCGTACCGGAGGTGAACGCGATCAACGCGATGTCGTCGGCGGCGGTCGGGACGGCGTCGAACCCCGCCGGCTTCCGCGCGGCCCGGTGCACCAGGTCGTCGTCGGCGCCGGACCCGTAGGTCACGACGCGCAGCCCCGGTACGGGCGCGAGGGCCCCGGTGAAGCGGTGGTCGCACAACGCCAGGTCGACGTGGGCCATCTCGCGGATCACCGACAGCTCGGCCGTGCGGAGAAGCGCCATCGTGGTGACCGCGACGCCGCCGGCCTTGAGCACCCCGAGCCAGCAGGCCACCAGCCACGGGTTGTTCGGACCGCGCAGCAGCACCCGGTTGCCGGGCACGAGCCCGAGGTCCTCGACGAGCACCCGCGCCACGCCGTCGGCGTGGCGACGCAGGTCGCCGTAGGTCCAGGTCTCGGTCGGCGAGAGCAGGCAGCGCCGGTCGGCGCCGTGGCGCCCGATCGTGGTGTCGAGCAGCTCCACCGCGCAGTTGAGCCGTGGCGGGTACCGCAGCTCGGGCAGGTCGAACGTGAGCTCCGGCCATTCGTCGCGCGGCGGAAGGTTGTTCCGGCAGAAGGGGTCGGTGTGTGCCGAGAGGTGTGCCGACGGTTCCATGAGTCACCTCGTAGGTCGTCCCATGTCGTGGACCAGTCTGTCACTCTCGTGACGACAGTCAAGCGGCCGCTATTGTTCTTCCGTGACGGTGGTGACGATGGATGAACAACGGTCGGCCCTGAAACCGCGTGCGCTCATCGTCACCACGTACGGCGCGTTCGCGCGTGACGCCGGTGGCTGGTTGTCCGTCGCCTCGCTCATCCGGCTCATGGCCGAACTCGGGGTCGACGAGCCCTCCGTGCGCTCGTCCATCTCGCGGCTGAAGCGGCGGGGGATGCTGGCCGCGGCGAGCGTGGACGGATCCGCCGGCTACGAGCTGTCGGCGCGGGCCCGGGACATCCTCGTGGAGGGTGACCGGCGCATCTTCCAGCGGCCGGATTCGCACGTCTCCGACGGCTGGGTGCTGGTCATCTACTCGGTGCCCGAGTCCGAACGCGACCGCCGGCACATCCTGCGCTCGAAGCTCACCTGGCTCGGCTTCGGCACCGCCGCGCCCGGCGTGTGGATCGCGCCCGCCCACCTCTACGACGAGGCGCGCGACACGCTGGAACGGCTGGAGATGACTCCGTACGTCGACCTGTTCCGCGCCGACCACCTCGCCTTCGCCGACGTGCGCGCCTGCGTCGAGACCTGGTGGAACCTCGACGCCCTGCAGCGGATGTACGACGAGTTCCTCACGGCGTGGCGGCCGGTGCTGGCCGGCTGGCGCCGCCGCCGCTCGCCGGACGACGGCAGGGCCTTCGCCGACTACGTGCGGGCCCTCACCGACTGGCGGCGGCTGCCGTTCCTCGACCCCGGGCTGCCCGCGTCACTGCTGCCGAAGGGCTGGCACGGCACGCGCGCCGCCGACCTGTTCGACGCGATCGAGCACACGCTGCACGCGCCCGCGCAGCGCCACGTCCGCGAGGTGACGGCGGGTTAGGGAACCACTGCCATCCCCTGGACCTCCACGAGCGCCTCGGCGTCCCAGAGCCGGGCCACCCCGACGCCCGCCATCGCCGGATACTCGCGACCGACCAGCCGGCGCCACACCGCACCGATGTCACGGGAACGGGCCTTGTAGTCGTCCATGTCGACGATGTAGACGGTGAGGCTGGCCAGGTGGGCCGGCTCGCCACCGCACGCGGACAGCGCCCGCAGGAGGTTGGACAGGGCCTGCTCGAACTGCCGCACGACGTCGTCGCCGACGATCCGTCCCTGCGCGTCGAGGGCGGTCTGGCCGGCGAGGAACACCAGGCGACCGCCCGCGTCCACCGACACCGCGTGCGAGAAGCCGGACGGTGCAGCCAGCCCGGCCGGGTCGACCCGTTCCATCGGTACCTCCTCCTACGACTGGACGGCGCCGCCGTCGACGTTCAGGCCCTGGCCGGTCACCGCGCCGTTGGCGACGCAGAACCACACCGCCTCCGCGACCTCGTCGGGCGTGACGAGACGCCCGATGGGCTGGCGGGCCGCGAGCGCGGCCCGCGCCTGCTCCGGCGTGCGGCCGGTCCGCCGCGCGATCGCGGCCACCGTCGCGTCGGTCATCGGGGTGTCGACGTAGGCCGGGCACACGGCGTTGACGGTCACCCCCGTGCCGGCGAGCTCGGCGGCCGCGGCGCGCACGAGCCCCAGCACGCCGTGCTTGGCGGCGGTGTACGCCGCGACGTACGGCTCGCCACGCTTGGCCGCGACCGACGCCACGACCACGATGCGCCCCCACCCGCGGCCGACCATGCCGGGCACCGCCCGCCGCACGCACCGGAACGGCGCGGTGAGCAGCAGGTCGAGCTGCGCCTGCCACATGTCGTCGGTGGTGTCGGCCAGCTTCGCAGACACGCCCGCGCCGGCGTTCGCGACGAGCACGTCGACCCCGGCCCAGCGGGTCTCGACGGCGGTGAACGTCTCCTCGACCGCCGACGCCACGGTGATGTCGGCGGGCAGCACCAGCGACGGCACCGGCAGCGCCGCCGCGACCTCCTCCAGCTGGTCGGCCGAGCGGGCGGTGAGCGCGACGCGGTGGCCCTCCGCCGCGAGCCGCCGCGCCACGGCCCGGCCGATGCCGCGACCGGCGCCGGTGACGAGGCAGGTACGCACCGGCCCATCGTGTCAAGCTCTGGTGACGACCGTCAAGATCGTGACATACCGGTAGGGTCGGTCGGGTGAGACTTGAGGAGTTCACCGACGTCGTATACGAGGTGCGCGACGACGATGCCGTCGCGGTCGTCACGATCAACCGACCCGAGCGGTACAACGCCTTCCGCGGCCGGACCGTCGACGAGCTGATCAGCGCGTTCAAGCACGCGTGGGGAGACAAACGGGTGGCGTGCGTCGTCCTGACCGGCGCCGGCGACAAGGCGTTCTGTGCCGGCGGCGACGTCAAGGAGCGGGCGGAGACCGGCGGCTACGGCGACACCGAGTGGGGCACGTTCGAGATCGAGCGCCTGCACCGGATCATCCGCGACATTCCCAAGCCCGTCATCGCCGCGGTCAACGGCGTGGCGATCGGCGGCGGGCACGTCCTCCACGTCCTGTGCGACCTGTCGCTGGCCGCCGAACACGCCCGGTTCGGGCAGAGCGGGCCCCGCGTCGGCTCGTTCGACGCCGGCTTCGGGTCGGCGTACCTGGCGCGGGTCGTCGGCGAGAAGCGGGCGCGGCAGATCTGGTTCCTCCTCGACCTGTACGACGCCGGGACCGCCGAGCGCTGGGGCCTGGTCAACGAGGTGGTGCCGGCCGACCGGCTCATGGAGAAGGCGCTGGAGTGGGGGCGCAAGATGGCGTCCTACTCCCCCACCGCGCTGAAGTTCCTCAAGCACTCCTTCAACGCCGACAGCGACCATCTGGCCGGCCTGTCACACCTGGCGTTCGACGGTCTGGAGCTGTTCACCCACACCGCCGAGGGCATGGAGGGCGCGCAGGCGTTCGCCGAGAAGCGTCCACCCGACTTCTCCCCGTACCGCTAAGCGTCGTCCCGGGCGGTCGCGGCACGTCGCCGGAGGATGTCGGCGGTGGTCTGGTCGGCCGGTAGCCAGGCCTCGAGGTGCAGTTCGGCGAGGGTCACGTCGACGGCGGTGGCGAACGACGTCAACGTCGTGAGGAGGCGAAGGGTGCCGTCGGCGGTGTGCAACCGCAACGGGACCGCGAAACCGAGGTAGTCCCGGTCGGACGGCGGGGTGGCGGGCAGGTAGCCGGACAGCTCGTCGACCAGCGCGTCCAGGCGCGGGTCGGGATGGCGCAGGGACCGGGCGCGCACGCCTTCCACGACGTGCCTGCCCCACTCCGCGAGGTTCGCGACCCGGGCACCCATGCCGCGAGGGTGCAGGACCAGCCGCCAGATGTTCATCGGTGCGGCCAGCAGCTCAGGGTCGGCGCCCCCGGTGAGGACCTCGACCGCGCTGTTCGCGGCGACCACGTCCCCGTGCGGGCCGGCCACCAGCGCCGGGTAGGGCATGTGCCCGGCGATCACCTGCCGCAGCACCCCCACCACGGGCCGCAGCGCGGGGGCGTCGAGGGTGGACTCGGCGAACGCGGGCGCGTACCCGGCGACGGCCAGCAGCGCGTTGCGCTCGCGCAGCGTCAGGCCCAGCGACTCGGCCAGCCGCAGCACGAGGGTGCGGCCGGCCCGGGAGCGGCCGGTCTCGACGAAGCTGAGGTGGCGTTGGGTCGTGCCGGCCCGCGCGGCCAGTTCGAGCTGGCTCACGCGCCGCGCGTCGCGCCATCGACGTAGCTCGCTGCCCAGCCTGGTCGGGTCCGTGGTCGTCGGCACGTCTCCTTCCTAGCCGGTCGCGGGCGGTTTTCCCATTCCCTCCGGGGAATTGTCCGGCCGCGTCGGCGGTCGCACGATCGGTGGCATGACCGACCGGACAGCGCCTTTCCGCGTCACGACGACGACAGCCGATACGACGGCCCGCACCACCCGTGAGGTCCTCGACCGCTACAACGAGGCCTTCCGCACGCACGATCCGACGCTCCTCGACGACCTGATCGCCGACGACTGCGTCATCGAGGACTCGGGTCCGGCCCCGCACGGGCTGCGCCGCGAGGGAGGCCCCGCGTGCCTGGCGCGGTGGTCGGAGCTCGCGGGCAACCGCGCTCTCGAGTTCACTCCCGAGGACGCCGAGGTCCACGGCGACCTCGCGGTGCAACCGTGGGCGCTGCAGTGGGGCGAGGGCGGGAACGACCGCGTCCGCGGCGTCAACCTCCTCCGGATCCGGCACGGCCTGATCGTCGAGGCACGCGGCTACGTCAAGGCCTGACGGGTGCCCGGCGCCGAAGCCCCTGACGCCGGGCCCGGCGTCGACCCGGTGGACCGGACCGCGGGCTGAAATCTGTCGGTCGGTGCCCGTACGATGGCGCCCGTGATCGACACATTGTCGTCGCTCGTTGCCTTGCGAACCAAGACAATCGAGCTCTATCCGGACCTCGCGCCGCTACGCGCGGCCGTGCGGCGCGGCAACTGGGCCGCGGTCTCGGCCCACTTCGACGGCTTCCCCGCGCGCGCCGACCGGTCGACGGCCGTCCAGGTGGTGGCCGAGACCGCCGGTTCGGAGCGGTTCCTGCAGCGGGTCGTCGACACCCACCGCGACTCGTCGCTGGCCCGGACGCTGCTGGGCGCCCGGTACATCGTCACCGGGTGGAACGCCCGCGGGGCGACACGGGCGAAGTACGTCCAGGCCGACCAGTGGCGGGTCTTCCACGACCACCTGCGGCGTGCCGACGGTCTGCTCGCCGACGCCACCTCGATCGACCCGTCGAACGCGGCCGCGTGGGGCGAGCGGGTCACCGCGGCGCGCGGTCTCAGCCTCGGTCAGGACGAGGGACGCCGGCGCTACGAGCGGGCGGCCGAGCACTGCGACGCGCCGTACGGCGCGCAGCGCCAGTTGCTGCAGACCCTGTGCCCGAAGTGGGGCGGGTCGGTCGACGCGGTCCTCACCTTCGCGCGGCAGTGCGCGGAGGCTGCGAAGCCGGGCGGGCTGGGTGCCGCCAACGTCGCGGCCGCGCACGCCGAGATCGCGCTCGACGACGACGATGTCGAGGTGGCGCGGCACCTCGCCGCTCCGCACGTGCGCGAGGAGGTGGCCGCCGCGGCGGCGCGCAGCGTCCTGCATCCGGACTTCCGGCCGGTGCACGGGTGGCTGGGTGCGCACTCGGTGTTCGCGTTCACCCTGTTCCACGCCGCCGACCACGCCGGTGCCGCCGTTCATTTCGCCGCGATGGGCAACCGGGTCAACAGCTATCCGTGGAGCGCGCACAGCGGACTGTGGAAACCGGAGTTCCGGCAGGCTCGGCGGGCGGTGCGGGCCCGATGAGAGACGTCGACGGCGTTCCCACCCTCGTGGCGAAGACGTCCGGTCCCATGCAGGCCGGTCTGGTGTTCCGGGTCGGCCGGGCCGACGAGACCCTCCCCACCGCCGGCATCACCCACCTCGTCGAGCACCTGACCCTGCACCGGCAGGGCGTCGCCGACTACCACTACAACGGAGCGACCGGCGTCACCACCACGACCTTCCTCACCCAGGGGGCGCCGGAGTCGGTGGTGGCGTTCCTGCACGGGGTCTGCGCCGGTCTCCGCGACCTGCCGACCGAACGGCTGGCCACCGAGAAGCAGATCATCGAGACCGAGGCGGCCGGCCGCGGCCTGTCGATGACCGACGAGGTCGCGTTGTGGCGGCACGGCGCCCGCGACTTCGGGCTCGTCGGCTACCCCGAGTTCGGCATGCGCACGCTGACCGCCGAGCGGGTGGTCGACTGGGCCGCCACCCGGTTCACGCGCGGGAACGCCGTGCTGTGGGTGGCCGGTGACGACATCCCGGCGGGGCTGCGGCTCGACCTGCCCGACGGCACGCGTCGGGCGCTGCCCGCCGAGTCGTCGGCGCTTCCGGTGACGCCCGCGTACTTCCCCGCCGGCGCCAACGCCGTCCTGCTCGACGCGACCGTCACCAGGGGCGCGGCGTCGGTCGCCTACACCCGGCTCCTGGAGCGGGCGTTGTTCCGCGAACTGCGGCACGAGCGCGGCCTGTCCTACGTCGCGTCCGCCGACTACCGGACCGACGGCCGGCCCCGCGCCACGGTCACCGCCGTCGCCGACGCGCAGCGGGGCTCCGTCGACGCCCTCCTCGACGCGTTCCTCGGCGAGGTGCGCGCGCTGCGCGACACCGGCGTCACCCCCGAGGAGCTCGACGCCGTGCGGGCGCTGACCCTGGAACAGCTGCGCTCCGCCGACATCGAGGCGAGCCGCCTGCCCCAGCGGGCCGTCGACCTGCTCTCCGGTCTACCGGGCACCACCACCGAGCAGCTCATTGCCGAGGTCGAGGCGCTCACCGTCGACCGGATCCGCAAGGTGGCGCGCAAGGTCGACCGGTCGGCGCTGCTCATGGTCCCCGAGTCGGTTCCGCGGCCGCCCGCGGGGTTCGAGGCCGCGCCCACGGTGTCGCGGTTCGCGGTGACCGGGAAGCGCTACCGTTCGCGCAACCACCACGGGGTGGTGCTCGTCCACGGCGACGACGGCATCAGCATCACCACCCCCGCCGGCCCGGTCACGGTGCTGTTCGAGGAGTGCGCGGCCATGCTCCGGTTCCCCGACGGCGGCCGCCAGCTCATCGGTGCCGACGCGATCAACGTGACGATCGAGCCCAGCCTGTACCCGGTTCCGGCGGGCGCGCTCGCTGCGGTCGACGCCGCCGTCGGGCCGGCCGCGACCGTCGACCTGCCGCCCCGCGACCCCGACAGCGTGCCGAAACCGGCCCGCGCGAAGGCGGTGCGCACCACGCTGCGCTCGATCGGGCGGTCGGTGCGGATCCGGTTCGCCCACCTGAGGCTCAGCGGGCGGCTGCGGTGGTCGCTGTTCGTCGCGCTGATGTTCGCGGGCCCGGTGATCGCGTTCGTCGGTGCCGTGGCCGCCGGCCGGCCCCTGATCGTCGGCGTCAGTCTCCTCGGTTTCTTCGCGGCGTTCCGGGCGGTCCGTCGCCGCTGACGCACGGTACGGGTCGGCGACGGGTGGGGAGGATGTGCCGATGAGGTACCTGTCGACACCGCCGGCCATTCCGGCCGGCGCGCTCGCCGCGTCCCCGCAGCCGGTCCTCACCGCCCCCGACGGCCTGGCGCTGCGCCCGTGGACGACCGACGACGCGCCCGTGTTCCTCGCCGCCTACCGGGATCCGGAGATCCGGCACTGGCACACGCGCCAGCCCACGACCGAGGACCAGGTCCGCACGTGGTTCGACGGGTACCGCCGGAGCTGGCTCGACGAGACCGGCGCGAGCTGGGCGGTGACCCGAGACTCGGTCGAGGTGCTGGGGCGGATCGCCATCAGCGGCGTGAACCTCGACGACGGGGTCTGCGGGTGCGGCTACTGGGTGCTCCCGGCGGCCCGGGGCAGGGGCGTCGCGTCCCGCGCCCTGACCGCGTTGAGCGCGTGGGCTCTCGGCGGAGCCGGGTTCCACCGCCTGTACCTCGACCACTCGACCCGCAACCGGGCCTCGTGCCGGGTAGCCACGAAGGCGGGTTTCCGCCTGGAGGGCACCAAACGCAGCGACGCCGTCCACGCGGACGGCCGCCACGACATGCATCTGCACGCCCGCATCCGCGGCGACACCTGACACCCGCCGCGGGCGGCGGGTACGAGCGGTGCTCGTGTGCGGCGTCGCGTGCGGCGACCGAGCGAGCCAGCACGCGTCCGCGGTCGCCTACCACGCGCCCTTGCCCGCACGGACCTCGCCCTCGCCCTGCCCGCCCGGCCCGCCCTCCCGGCGCCGATCTTGCAGTTGTGGCCGCCCCTATATCGCCCTATGTCGGGCTTATCGGGGGCCACAACTGCAAGATCGGCGCGTTGGGGGGCCGGCGCGGCGCGGGCGGCGGGGCGGGCGCCGTTCCGGAGGCGCTGGCGGATCTTTGACAGACACCGGCGTCCTGAAGGTCGAGGGGTCACGATGCGGCCATGAGGCGGAT
This sequence comes from Virgisporangium ochraceum, assembly GCF_016863655.1. Classification (GTDB taxonomy): domain Bacteria; phylum Actinomycetota; class Actinomycetes; order Mycobacteriales; family Micromonosporaceae; genus Virgisporangium; species Virgisporangium ochraceum. The sequence continues at coordinate 58,285 of NZ_BOPH01000148.1, read as the reverse complement.
CATGCGGCGGGTCCTGGCTGGAGGGGCGGTCGTCCTCGTGGCCGCCGCCGTCGGGGCCGTCGCGGTCGCGCCGCCGGCGCATGCGGCGACGGTGGTCGTCACCACCACGGCCGACGTGGTGAACCCCGGCGACGGGCTGGTCTCGCTGCGCGAGGCGGTCGGTACGGCGAACGCCGCCGCCGGCGCGACGACGGTCCAGTTGAGTCGCGCGCTGTACCAGCTCAGCATCTGCGGCGCGGACGAGGACGCCAACGCGAACGGTGACCTCGACTTCGTTCCGTCGACGGTCCTCACCATCGACGGCAATGGCGCGACGATCCAGCAGACCTGCCGCGGCCGGCGCATCGTGCAGGCCCTCGGCGCGGGCGGCGGCCTGGTCGTCACCGACGCCACGCTCACCGGCGGGTCGGGCCCGCAGGCGGCGATCTCCTACAACGGCGGCGACGTCGACCTGACCGGGGTCACGGTGAGCGGCAACGACGCCGGTGCCGGACGGGTCATCGGCAGCTTCGGCCCCGACACCGGCGCGACGCTGGACATCGTGGACTCGACGATCGGCCCGAACACCGGCACCGGGGTGCAGATCTCGTTCGGCACCGTCACCATCGTCGACTCGACGGTCAGCGGCAACACCGGACGCGGCGTCGGCCTGGTCGACGGCGCGTTGACCGTGTCCGGTTCGACGGTCTCGGACAACGGTGCCGGCGGGGTCAGCACCACCGGGCAGGGCAACGGCGTGTTCACGCTCACCGACACCGTGGTGCAGGACAACGGCGGCACCGGGGTGTTCTGCTCCAACTGCGGTGACCTGGTGGTCTCCGGTGCCACGATCACCGGCAACCACCCGACCGGCGCCGACGACGGCGGCGGGATCGCCGTGAGCCTCGACCTGGACCAGCCGACCGACGCGCTGTCGGTCAGCGTCACCGACTCGACGGTCTCCGGCAACGCGAGGACCGGCGCGGGCGGCGGGATGGCCGTCACGGTCACCGAGGACAGCGGCGAGGCCGCGGTCACCCAGATCACGGTCACCCGGTCGACCTTCAGCGCCAACACGACCTCCGGCCCCGACGGACGCGGCGGTGGGATCTCGGCGATGTCCGGCGAACTGCGCGTCGACAACTCCACGGTCGCCGGCAACGTCGCCTCGGCCAAGGGCGGCGGGGTGTACACCAGCACCGGCAACATCTACCTGCGCCACGCGACGATCGCCGGCAACACCGCCCCGTCCGGCACCAACGTGGCGACCGGCATGGACCTGCACGCGTTCGCCTCGATCGTGGCGGGCGGCCTCGGCGGCGGGATCGGTTGCTGGATCGCCGGTACGACGACCTCGGCCGGGTACAACTTCTCCGGGGACGCGTCGTGCGCGTTCGTCGAGGGCCCGGGCGACGTCAACAACGGCGGTGACCCGCAGCTCGGCGCGCTGGCGGACAACGGCGGCCCGACGCAGACCCGGCTGCCGGCGGCGGCCGGCCCCGTCGCCGGCCTGCTACCGGCGGCCGCGTGCACCGTGTTCGGCACCGACCAGCGCGGCGTCGTCCGTCCACAGGGGACGGACTGCGAACCGGGAGCCGTCGAGATCACCGAAGGGCGCCGCAGGCGCTGAGTATGTCGCCCGTGGCGTGCCCGGTGGTTGGCAGGTCTGGGACAACACCAGGCGACGGCGGCTACGCGCGGGTCACGGCGCTCCTGAGGTACCACCGGAGCGCGAAGCGACAGGACCTGCGCGGCGCTGTCCCGTCTCGATGACGGCGGCTACCGGGGGCCCCACTCGACCATGCCGGAGCCGTCGGTGACGCTCATGACCGTGCTCCAGTTGCCGCCGGCCGGCGGGACCATCCGCCAGTCGTCGTCTATCCAGCGCATCGTCACCGTCATGGCGGCCAGGGATCCGCTCACCTGGTAGACCACCGAGACCACCGCGGTGTCGGGGTCGTACACGACGTACCGGAACCCGGTGATCTGCATCGGAGTCCGTGCCTTGCCGGGCTTCGGCGTCGCCCGGCCCTCCTCGCGGGCCATGGCGAGCGCCTTGTCGCGGTCCGGACCGGCGACCCACTGCTGCGCGATCGTCGTCTCCGCCACCTTCGGGTCAGTGGCGGTGTGACCGATGATCTGCGCCGCGGCGACGAGCGCGCCCGTCGGCGTCCGGGCGAAGCCGGTGGCGCTCGTGGGCGTGATATTGCGCGGTCCCGCCGAGGCGGACACCGGCACCGGGTTGACGCCCGACAGCTGCCAGGTCACGTCCGCGGGTGCGCTGGTCGGGACCGTGGTGTCCGCGGACGCGCTCGCGCTTCCGGTCGGAGCGGCGGACCCGGCGGCGGACGGGTGCATGGCCTCTCCGAATCCCCCGTGGTCCCGAACCCGCCGCACGATAGCAACACCGATCGATGACGGCCAGGCGCGCCCGGTCGTCTGCACAAGAATGCAACGGGACACCGTTCGTGGGTTCCTGACGCCCGGTATGCAACCTCGGAGGGCACGTTGAGCGATAACGGGTAGCGATCGCCGCCCGTCATCCCACCCGAGGAGCCGCATGGACCGGACCAAGAGGGACGAGTACGTGGAGTACGTACGTGCCCGCATGCCCCGGCTGCACCGCACGGCGTGGCTCATCTGCGGCGACCCGCACCTTGCCGACGACGCCGTGCAGGCCACCCTCGCGGTGCTCTACAGCAGGTGGCGGCACGTCAGCACGGTCGAGAACCTGGACGGCTTCGTCCACCGGATCCTCACCCGGCGGATCGTCGACGAGCGCCGGTCGCGATGGTCCCGGGTACTGCTGCGAGCCTCGCCACCGGAGCCACCCGACCGGGTCACCGCGCCGGGCCAACCCGGCGAGTACGACCACGTCGTCGACGCGCTGCGGGCACTGCCCAACGGCCAGCGCGCCGCCCTGGTGCTGCGCTACTTCGCCGATCTGAGCGTCCAGGACACGGCCAGGGCCCTCGGCTGTTCCGAGGGCAACGTCAAGAGCCAGTGCTCGCGCGGCCTGTCCACCCTCCGCGACGCGCTCACGGCGTCCGGCACCGAACCGGGATCCGACCGTCCGAGAACGACCACGATGAGGCTGACCACATGACCAGTACCCCGGACCTGCCGACCGAGGACGACATCCGCGCGCTGCTGAACGGCACGCCGGCGCCGCAGGTCGGCGTCGACCTGGAGGCGGCGATGCGCACCGGCCGGCGGATGTCGATCCGGCGCGGTGCCGCGCGCGCGGCCGGCGGCGTCGTCGCGGTGGCGCTCGTCGCGTCGCTGGTCGTCGTCGCGAGGGCCGACACCCCGGAGAAGAGGACGACCGGACCGGCGGCGGTGCCGTCGCAGAGCCCCGTGTCCCCGTCGACGTCGCTGTCCAGCGTGAACGACATCAGGCTGCGGTGCCCGATGACGCCCCTGGCGAAGCCGGCCGGCGCGGCCGGCCTGCAGATCGACGCGGTCGACCCGTCCGGTCGCTTTGTCAGCGCCCACGCGATGGACGACAGCGAGAACTTCACCACCGTCCTGTGGGTCGACGGCGTGCCGCGGTACCTGCGGTTCGCGGCCAGCGTCCGGATCACGTCGATCAACTCGCGCGGCGTGGCGGTGGGCTCGGCGGGTGACGACTCACCGACCTCGGCCGGGTGGAGCTTCCGCTACGCCGACGGCGACGTGACCCGGCTCCAGGTTCCGGCCGGGTGGCGTGCGTACGGCAACGTCACGATCAACGAGCGCGGCGACATCGCGGACACCATCAAGCCCGAGGACGACCAGCCGGAAGGTCTGTCCAAGGGCATCGTCTGGAAGGCGGGGAGCGCGACTCCGACGATCGTCCCCCTGCCGCCGCACGGCCAGGTCCGCACGATCACCGCCGACGGCCGTCTCCTGGGCGACATCGGCGACGGCAAGCGCAGCGGGGCGAACATCTGGGACCTCGCCGGCAACGTCACCAGGCTCCCGCACCCTGACGGTTTCCCGGTCGCTCCGCAGTCGACGGCCGGAACCTACGCCACGGGCGGCCTCTGGATGCGCGGGGTCATCCCCCGGTGGGACCTCACGACCAACCAGCTGACCAGAATCCCGGCCGTGCCGGACGGCGTCGGCATACCGCAGGGCATGTACATCAGCGCCACCGGCTGGATCACCGACGGGCTCCAGGTCGCCTACCGCCCGGACGGCACCCCCGTGCGACTGACCGCACCGGGCACCACGAAGGTGGTGAATGCCGGCGTGACCGACAACGGCGACGTGTTCGGCACGTACGGCGAGCCGGACGAGTCGTCGACGCCGGTGGTCTGGCGCTGCGGGTCCGCCTCCTGACGACCCTCGCGACGATCGGAGCCGACCGCGCGTGGACCCGGTCAGGGACCTGACCGGGTCCACGCCCGTGCGAGACTGGCGCGATGTCGCGTGTGCCCGTCGGGCGTCCCGGGTGGGACAGTCACGCGGTCGTCGTCGACGGCAGGTACATCGAGCGGGTCCCGCGCCGGGGTCGCCCTGGATCTGCTCCGACGGCGACACGTGCGAGATCGCCAGTGCCGGCACCGGTCGCGCCGGCGCCACCGACTTCCCGTTGGTGCACCAGGCCGAACTGCTGGGGACGTTGCGGGTAGCGCCACGCACCGCCGGTGACCCGTACAGCCGCGCCGACACCGCGCTGCTCACCGAGATCAGTCACCAGATCGCCGCGGCGGCCCACACGGTCCGCCTGCGCGAGGACCTCCGCGTCGCGTACGGACGCGTGGTGCGCGCGGCGGCGCTGGAACGCGAGCGACTGCGCCGCGACCTGCACGACCGGCTCGGCCCGTTGCTCGTCGGCACCGGGCTGGCCGTCGACGGGTTGCGGCGCGGGCAGTGGACCGACGAGCCGGTGCCGGCCAGCCTCACCACCGATCTCGCGCAGATCGCGGGGCAGTTGCGTTCGGCGTCCGCCGAGGTCCGGCGCATCGTGGACGCGCTGGAGCCGGCCACGTTGCTCGGCCTCGGCCTGGTCGAGACGCTGCGGGAGCACCTCGACCGGCTGGGACAGCTGCCCGGCGTCACCGCGTTCGCCCTGTAGGAGGAGGAGCCCGTGCCGGCAGTCCGCGTCGTCGTCGCCGACGACCACCACGTCTTCCGGCTCGGCATGCGCAAGCTCCTCGTCGCCATCGGGCTGATCCTCCGCCGCGATCCGTCGGTGCGGATCCTCGTGCTCACCATGCACGCCGACGACGCACTGGTGGCGCGGGCGCTGCGGGCCGGCGCACGGGGCTACGTCGTCAAGGACGCGCCGCCCGAGGACATCCTGCGCGCCATCCGCGCCGTGCACGCGAACCAGGCGATCCTCGACCCCGCCGTCGCGCACGCGCTCCTCTCCGACGGCCGCACGCACCGATGGCCGGCCCTGCCCGGCCTGACCGAGCGGGATCTCGGCGTGGCCAGCCGCGCCGCCGCTGTCGCACGGGCCCGCGACGCCGGCATCGGCGGGCGATGACCTACCGCGGCCACGTCCGTGTCCCCCGTGCGGGTCCGTCGACGGTTTGCCTCGGCATGCGACGGGTACCCGCTGCGGGGAGAGGAAGTCGTCGTCGCAGGAGGGATGCATTGATGGAGACCACGAGCCGGACGCCCGAGACCGTCGCCCTACGCGAGGATGCCCCGGCCCCGGCCACCGGAACGGTCCGGCGGGCGGCGTCATCGGTGCGCGACAGCGGGCGGCAGCAGGTCACCCGGATGCAGGAGTCGGTACGGCGGCAGCCCCGCCGGTGGGCGGGCGCCTCGACCGGCGTCGTCGCGCTCGTCGCGGCGGTCGCCGGCGCAGTGGTGTGGCAGCGCAACCGGCGCCAGCCGGTCGGCCGCGGCGCACGCGCCTGGCAGGCGGTCACCAGCCGGTTCGGCCGCTGACGGCACGCCGGGGGCCGCCGCGACGACGGCGGCCCCGGCGGTCACACCGTCGCGGGCGGATGCCCGCACCGTCGCCCGGCCTGTCAGCCGAGCAGCTCCACCAGGTGCGCGATCCGCTCGAACAGGTCGGGAAGGCCACGCACACCGTTGCGCACGGACTCGTGCGACAGCGCGAGCTCGGGACCGGAGGTCGCCTCGACGCCGGCGAGGCAGCGGAGGATGTTCCACCTCGTGTGCCCGAGCCAGCCCTCGACCATGTACACGAACCAGCTGGGACCCCACGGCGGCAGCACCCCGCCGCCCGCGACGTAGCCGTCGAGGACCGCGTGGAAGATATCGGGCCGCACGTCGTCGAAGCCCGGTCCCTTCGCCACGCTGAGCGCGGTGGAGCCGAGCTCGCCGGACAGGTCGAGCATCCCCGACAGTTCCCAGTCGAGGACCACCGGCCGACCCTCCCGGGAGAGCAGGTTCCACGGCTGGATGTCCCGGTGGGTCAGCACGACCGGGCCCGGCCGCTCGCACGTCCCGACGAACCGGGCGATCTCGAGGAACGTCCCGACCCGGGAGGCGAGCTCGCCGGCCCACGGCTGCCCGGTCGCCGTCGCCCGCTCCGCGAGCTCGGGCCAGTCCCGCGACACCGGCTCCCCGACCGTGCCACCGGTCCACGCCACGTCGAGCGCGTGGACGCGCGCGAGGATCTCCCCGAGCTCGAACGCGTACGCCGCCGGTACCGGTTCCTCGGGCACCGTCTCGCCCTCCACCCACCGGTGCACGAGCAGGCGGTCGCTCGCCGAGACGGGCTCCGGCATCGCGATGCCGGCGGCGAACGCCGCCCGCTCCAGCCCGAACACGTCCTCGACCCGGTAGCTCCAGCGGCGGTCGAGGACGTTCAGCTCCTTGACCGCGAACGACCCCCGATCGGTGTCGAGCCGGTACAGCCGGTTCGCGAACCCGCCGTGCACCCGGACCATCGGACCGACCGGCACACCCAGGTGGGACAGGTCCGCGGCGAGCGGTCCCGGGTCACCGCTGGTCATCCGGCTCCCCGGTCCGGGCCGGCGTCCGCGGGGTGGTGAGGGCCGCGGCCAGGCGGGTCAGGGCGTCCAGGCGGTCGGCCTCGACGGGGACCAGCACGACGCTTGTCGCGCCCGCCGCGTGCCGGGCCGCGATGCCCGCCCGCACCTCCTCCGGGGTCCCGGCCAGTGCGACCTCCCGCACCCACCCGTCGGGCATCGTGGCGGCGAAGTCCTCCGGGCCGGCCGACGCCGCGCGGTGGCGGGCGAGGTCGGCGGCGAAGGGCAGGACGGCCAGGTGGGGTGCCCAGTCCGGCTCGCCGATCCACATCAGGCCCGGGCGGGCCAGGTCGCGCGCGGTCCGGCCGTCGTCGGCCACGGCGGCGACGTCGTAGGTGATCACCGTGGGTCCGGTGGACGCCGCGAGGCGCCGCACCGAGTCGGCGACGTAGGGCGGGGCGGCGGGCTCGGCCAGCAGCAGGCCGTCAGCGGCCCGGCCGGCCATGGCGATCGACTTCGGACCCCGCACGCCCAGCACCACCGGCGGCGCCGTCTCCGGGATCTCGCCGATCACCACGCCCTCGACGTCGACGTACCGGCCGGCCGGGGGTCCGGGCTCACCGCGCAGCAGCGCGCGTACGGCGGTGGCGTACTCGCGCAGCAGGGTGAGCGGGCTTGCCGGCCAGGCACCGACCTGGCGCATCCAGCCGGGCATGCCGTGTCCGATGCCGGCGATCAGCCGCCCGGGGAACAGCTGCGCGAGCGTCGCGAGCTCCATCGCGGCGAACGCGGCGTTGCGCGCGCCGGCCGGCAGGATGCCGATACCGACGACGATCCGCGACGTGGCCGCCAGCACGGCGCCGGCCTGGGCCACGCCGCCGCGGAAGCCGAGGTCCTCGACGACCCACAGCTCGTCGAAGCCGAGCTGCTCGGCCCGCTGGGCGTAACTGAGGACCTGGTTCGCGGGAAGGTCGCGCGGGAGCATCACCCCGACGTGCGTCATGTGGACAGCCTCCTGGTCGTTCGACGCACCCATCGTGACCACCGCCACTCGCCTTCGATACCCCCGGGGGGTATAGTCCGCGGTGGAGGTGATCCCCATGGCGTCGCATCAAGGACACGGTGGACACGGTGGACACGGTGAACCCAGTGGGCACGGTGCGCCGGGCGGGCACGGTGGACATGGCGGGCACGACAAGCACGCCGGGCACGACCCCGAGCAGTTCCGGCGCAAGTTCTGGCTGAGCCTCGCCCTGACGGTGCCCATCGTCGTCACCAGCGAGATGGTGATGGACTGGTTCGGCTACAGCCTCGACTTCCCGGGGATGTCGTGGGTCGGCCCGGTCCTCGGATCGTTCGTGTTCTTCTACGGCGGCTGGCCGTTCCTCGTCGGCGGCGTCCGGGAGGTCCGCGACCGGGCGCCCGGGATGATGCTCCTCATCTCGATGGCGATCACGGTCGCCTACGTCGCGTCGCTGGCGACCAGCCTCGGGCTGTTCGACCTGGACTTCTGGTGGGAGCTGGCCGCGCTGGTCACCATCATGCTGCTCGGACACTGGCAGGAGATGAAGGCGATCGGCCAGGCGCAGGGCGCGCTCGCCGCCCTGGCCGCGCTGCTGCCCGACGACGCCGAACGGGTCACCGACGACGGCGTCGAGCGCGTGGCCGTCGGGGAGCTGGGCGTCGGCGACGTGGTGCTGGTGCGCTCCGGTGGCCGCGTGCCCGCCGACGGCCGCATCGTCGACGGCGCGGCCGAGCTCGACGAGTCCATGATCACCGGTGAGTCGCGGCCGGTGCCGCGTGGTGTCGGCGACCGGGTGGTGGCCGGCACGGTCGCCACCGACTCCGCCCTGCGGGTGCGGGTCGACGCGGTCGGCGAGGACACCGCGCTGGCCGGCATCGGGCGGCTCGTCGCGCAGGCGCAGGCGTCCAGCGGACGGGCGCAGGTGCTCGCCGACCGGTTCGCCGCCATGCTCTTCTACATCGCGACGGGCGCCGCGCTGGCCACGTTCGTCACCTGGTGGGCCCTCGGCGACCTGGACCAGTCGGTGGTGCGCACGGTGACGGTCCTCGTGATCGCCTGCCCGCACGCCCTCGGGCTGGCCATCCCGCTGGTGATCGCGCTGTCGACGGCGGTGTCGGCGAAGGCCGGCATCCTGGTCAAGGACCGGTTGGCGCTCGAGCGCATGCGCACCGTCGACGCGGTGCTCTTCGACAAGACCGGCACCCTGACCAGGGGCGAGCACACGGTCCACGGCATCGCGGCCGCCGCCGGCCACACCGAGGACGAGGTGCTGCGCGTCGCCGCCGCCGTCGAGGCCGACAGCGAGCACCCGCTCGCGAAGGCGATCGTCGCGCTCGCCCGCGACCGCGGGCTCCACGGCACGGCCCGCGACTTCCGGTCCCTGACCGGGCGCGGGGTCCAGGCCACGGTGGACGGCGTGACCTACGCCGTGGGCGGGCCGGCTCTGCTGCGCGAGCGCGCTGTCGCGGTCCCGGAAGACCTTTCCGCTCGGGAGAAGGAGTGGTCGCGGCGGGGCGCGGCGGTGCTGCACCTGCTGCGGATTTCCGACGACGGCGCCGAGGTCCTCGGTGCGTTCGCCCTGGAGGACGAGGTGCGGCCGGAGGCGCGGGAGGCCATCGCCCAGCTCCGGGGGCAGGGTGTCGCCAAGATCGTCATGATCACGGGGGACGCGCGTCCGGTGGCCGAGGCCGTCGCCGCCGACCTGGGCTTCCGCCCCGACGTCGACGAGGTCTTCGCCGAGGTGCTGCCGGCCGACAAGGACACCGCGGTGGCCGACCTGCAGTCCCGCGGCCTGACCGTGGCCATGGTCGGCGACGGCGTGAACGACGCGCCGGCGCTGGCCCGGGCCGACGTCGGGATCGCGATCGGCGCGGGTACCGACGTGGCGATCGAGTCGGCCGGGGTGGTGCTGGCCTCGTCCGACCCGCGCGGCGTGACCGGCGTGATCCGGCTGTCGCGGGCCTCGTACCGCAAGATGGTCCAGAACCTGGCCTGGGCGGCCGGCTACAACGTGGTCGCCATCCCGCTCGCCGCCGGTGTCCTGGCGTGGGCGGGCCTCACGCTCAGCCCGGCGATCGGCGCGGTCCTCATGTCTGCGTCGACGATCGTGGTCGCGCTGAACGCGCAGCTGCTGCGGCGGGTGGAGCTCACGCCGCGGTGACGGACCCCCGTCCGGTCTCGCCGCGTGGTGTTGTACACGGACAGGACGAGCGCCCACCTTCACCCATCGAGGCACCCCGCAGTTTGCAATACATATTGTCTCGGCTCAAGACAGAGTGTCTGGTCGTATTCTGAACGGCGTGCCGAAGCTGTGGAACCAGACGATCGAAGAGCACCGCCGCGCCGTGCACGACGCGATCGTCGACACCGCGGCGGCCCTGGTCGCCGAGCACGGGCCGGCGCGGGTCACGATGTCGCGGATCGCGCAGGAGACCGGCATCGGCCGCGCGACGCTCTACAAGTACTTCCCCGACGTCGACGCGATCCTCGTCGCCTGGCACGAACGGCAGGTCGCCGAGCACCTGCGCCAGCTCGCCGGGGTCGCCGACCGCCCCGGCGACCCGGTCGGACGGCTGGCCGCCGTCCTGCGCACCTACGCGGCCGCCTCGACCGGCCACCCGGCACACGACCCCGGTGCCGCCCTGCACCGCGGCGAGCACCTCGCGCACGCCAGGCGGCGGGTGCTCGACGTCGTCGCGGCCGCGGTCACCGACGCGGTCACCGCCGGCCTCGTCCGCGACGACGTGCCGGTCGACGAGCTCGCCGCGTTCTGCGTCAACGCGATGGCCGCCGGCAACGACCTCCCCCCGACCGCCGACCGGGTCGAGGCGATCGACCGGCTGGTCACCGTCACGATGACCGGGATCGGAGCCGCGCCGTGCGCCTGAACCACCGGACCGTCGGACAGATCGACTCGCCGATCGGAACGACGTACGCGCTCGTCGACGGCCGGCGCGACGGCGTGCTCGACCTGGCGCAGGCGGCGCCGCGGTACCCGCCGCCACCGGAGGTGGTCGACCACATCGCGGCGGTCGCGCGGCGGTCCGACGGCTCGGGCTACGTCGACATCGCCGGACTTCCGCGCCTGCGCGAGGCCTTCGCCGCCGAGGTGCGCTCCGCCTACGACGGCCGGGTCGACGCCGACCACGTGGTCGTGACGGCGGGGTGCAACCAGGCGTTCTGTCTGGTCACCTCGGCGCTCGCGGGACCCGGCGACGAGGTCGTCCTGGTGCTGCCGTACTACTTCAACCACGACATGTGGCTGCGGATGAACGGCGTCGTGCCCGTGTACCTGGAGGCCGGTCCGGGGCAGGTACCCACCGCGGAACAGGCCGGGCGCGTGATCACCCCGCGGACGCGCGCGATCGTCCTGGTGTCACCCGGCAACCCGAGCGGAGTGACGGCCGACCCGGCCGCCATCGTGGAGCTGTACCGGCTGGCCGCGCGCCACGACGTCGCGCTGGTCCTTGACGAGACCTACCGGGTGTTCCGCGACACCGACGGGCCCGCCCACCCGCTGTTCGCCGACCCGGACTGGCCGCGCACGCTGGTGAGCCTGCACAGCTTCTCGAAGGAGTTCGCCATCCCGGGATACCGGGTGGGTGCCGTGGTCGGCTCGACCGACCTCAACCGCGAGGTGACGAAGCTCCTCGACTGCGTGGCGATCTGCGCGCCCCGGATCGGTCAGGAGGCGGCCTGGGCCGGTCTGACGATGGCCCGGGAGTGGCGGCGCGCCCGCGCGCTCGAGGTCGCCGGGAAGCGACGGTGGTTCACCGAGGCGATGGAGCGCCGGCCCGGCGGCTTCGAGCTGGTCTCGGTCGGCGGCTTCTTCGGCTGGGTGCGCCACCCGTTCGTCGGACGCCCCACCGCAGACGTGGTGCGCGACCTCGTCGACCGGTGTGACGCCCTGGTGATTCCCGGCACCGCGTTCATGCCCGGGGACCACCGGATGCTGCGCGTCAGCGTCGGCAACGCCGACCGCGACACGCTGTTCGACTTCGCCGACCGCCTGAGCCTGCTCTCCCGGGATGGCACGGCGCCGTCGTAGGCGTCCGGCGTGGGGCCGCGTCAGGCCGTGCGCTCCAGGACGATGTCGAACCGCACGTCGCGGAACGGGTTCGCCACGCCCAGGTCGGCCGCGCGGTCCGGGTCGTCGACGACGGTGAACTCGCGCACCAGGCTGCGCCGCACGGCGAACACCGCGTCGGACTCCAGGTACGGGTCACCGGCGACGAACACGTGCGTGGTGACCGGCCGGTGCCCCGCGGCGGCCGCGATGACGTGGATGTGCGCCGGCCGGTACGGATGCCGCCGGGTCGCGCGCAACAGGTCGCCCACGGGACCGTCGGTCGGGATCGGGTACGGCGCGGGCACCACCGTGCGGAACCGGTAGCCGCCCGCGTCGTCGGTGGTGAACAGCCCGCGGCCGTTGCCGGGTGGTTGGCGGTCGGGCACCTGCACGTCGTAGAAGCCCTCGTGGTCGCACTGCCATACGTCGAGGGTCGCCCCCGGCAGCGGCGTCCCGTCGACCGCGCGGACGGTGCCGGCGACCACGCACGGCTCTCCCCCGCCGACGAGGTCGATCGAGTCACCGTTGGCCCGCACCGGCGACGCACCGACGTGGAACGGTCCGAGCACCGTGGCGTCGGTGACCTCCGGATCGTCACCGGCACCGACCGTCTCCACGAGGCTGGAGACGCCGAGCACGTCGGACAGCAGGATGAACTCCTGCCGGTCGGCGGTGCAGGCCCGCCCGACCGCGGTCAGGAAGTCCACTGTGGACGCCCACTCGGCGGGCGTCAGCCGGACGTCGCGCACGAACGCGTGCAGGTGCGTCACCAACCGTTCCAGCACGGTACGCAGGCGCTCGTCAGGAGTGTCGCGGAAGCTGCCGATCGCCGCCGCCGTCGGGTCGTCGGTCATCTCGTACCCACCTCAGCGCTGGTCCCGGTGCCCGCCAGCATAGTGGTGCGGGCCGGCCGCCCAGGACGCCTGCGAACGTGGCGTCAGGTCGAACGCGACACCACCGCGCACCGGACGCCATGCCGGTGACGCCGACCGCTGTACGATAAACCGTACATCCACTGTCCGACTTCGGGGAGCTACGTGACCCACTCCGCCCTGGGAACGGCGCGCCGGGCCGACGCCCGCCACAACGTCGCCCGCATCCTGCGCGCGGCGGTCACCTGCCTCGGCCGTGACCCGGCGGCGAGCATGAACGACATCGCGCGCGAGGCCGGCGTCGGCCGGGTCACCGTGTACGCGCACTACCCGTCCCGCGAGGCGCTCGTCGAGGCCGCCATGGTGCACGTGCTCGCCGAGGGCGACGAGGTGCTGGCGACGGTCGACCTCACCGGTGATCCGCGCGACGGGCTGCGCGCGCTGATCGAGGCGGGCTGGATGCTGCTCGCGCAGTCGACGTCGGTGCTCGAAGCCGCGCTCGCCGCCCTGCCTCCCGGCCGCGTCCAGGACCTGCACGCCGGGCCCGAACAGCGCATCCACGACCTCGTCCGCCGCGGCCAGGCCCTCGGGGTGTTCCGCACCGACCTGCCGGCCCGGTGGCTGGCGAGCGTGCTGCACCATCTCCTGCACGGCGCCGTCGCCGACGTCGCCGCCGGACGGCTCGACCCGGCCGACGCACCGCGCTATCTGTCGGCGGTGACGCTGGCCGCCTACGGAGCGACCGGTGCTTGACCACTGGGCGCTGCGGGTCCTCGTCGAGGTGGCCGACCGGGGATCGTTCTCCGCCGCCGGCGACGCCCTGTCGATGACCCAGCCGGCCGTCTCGCGCCAGATCGCCGGGCTCGAAAGGCGACTCGGCGTCGCGCTGTTCCGCCGGGTGCCGCGCGGCGTCCAGCTCACCGGCGCCGGTGCGACCGCGGTGGAACTGGCCCGCGACATCCTGGTCCGCGCGCGGACCCTCGAAGCGCACATGTCGGCCCTCGGCACACTGGAGACCGGGCAGTTGCGGCTGTCGGCCTTCGCGAGCGCGAACACCTCGCTCGTGCCCGACGCGATCCGCCACTTCGCCCGCGCCTATCCGGGAGTGTCGGTCAGCCTGCTGCGGCCCGATCCGGGTCACCAGGTGTCCGCCGTGCGCGAGGGCCGTCTGGACCTCGCGCTCGTCACCGCGTGGGAGCTGTGTCCGGACCCGCGTGCGGCCAAGGACGACCTGACCGTGCCGCCGATGGACGCCGGGGCGTTGGCCGGGGTCACGCTCCTCCCGCTCGCCGAGGAGGAGCTTCTCGTCGCGCTCCCGGCCGACCACCGGCTCGCCGGCCGCGACCGCGTCCCGTTGCGGGACCTGGCCGGGGAACGGTGGATCGAGGGCGCCTATCCCGACTGCCTCGGCCCGCTGCCGCCGCTGACCGACGCCCTCGGGGCACGGCCCGTCATCGGGTTCGTGTGCGACGACTGGCACGGCAAGCAGGCGCTGGTCGCCGCCGGCGCGGGCATCACGCTCGTGCCGACGCTGACGCAGCACACGGTGCGCCCCGACGTCGTCGTGCGCCCGACGACGCCGGCCCTGCCCGCCCGGGAGCTGTTCATCGCGGTCGCCGAGCCGCCGTTCCGCCCGCCGGCGGCCGCCGCGATGGTCGCAATTCTCATGGACCTGTGCGCGCCCGCGCGCTGACGCGCGTCATGCGGATGCGTGGACCGTGAGGCCGTGGGCGGGCAGCAGGTCCAGGAGCGCACCCGCCCCGATCACTTGGTCGAGGTGACGGACGCCGCTGCCGACATTGCGCCGCAGCAGCTCCTCGACGACGTGCGCGGCCACCACTCCCGTCGCGTGGCACTCGCCCCGCCCGGAAACCGCGTACGCGACCCGGGAACCGGCGTCGTCGGTGGCCGCCACGTGGACGACGAACCGGTCACCGCCCCCCAGGGGCAGCCTCGACGCCGTTCGGGCCAGCCGGTCGGTCCCGACCAGCCTGCGCCCGAGCCGGAACACGCCGGCGCGGCGCAACCCGAACAACGCCGCCGTCGCGGCCGCGGAGTCGAAGCAGACCCGTGTGGTCACCGGTACGCCCAGCGTGCGGGTCAGCGAGTGCTGGTCGGAGAACGCGAAGGGATGCGCCGTCCGCGCCCCGAACCCCGGCAGGGTCACCCGTGCCCTCCGCCCTTCCCCGCTCCGACGCGGGGCGGCGAGCTGCTCGACCGTCCACCGGGCCGAGTCGGGGCCGTGGTCACCGGACAGCCCGAGCAGCACCGTCACCTCGACCCCGGTCGCCGAGCGAAGGTCGTCGACACAGCGGCGGGCGAGGACGTTCGTCAGACCCGGCGCCAGCCCGACGCTCAGTACGGCGGTCGCGTCGTGGCGCCGGGCCACCGGGTCGAGCCGTTCCAGGTCGTCCAGCACCGTCGCGGTCGCGCTGATGTCGACGTAGTGGACGCCGCGCGTCAGGCACAGGTTGGCGACGCGCGCGTTGGCACGCTCCACACACATGACGACCACGTCGGAGCCGTCCAGCAGCGTCCCGTCGGCCGTCTCGACGTCCACCGCCCGGAGAGTGACCAGGCCGGGGTGTTCGCGCGCGAGGTTCCGCGCGCGTGCCGGGTCGCGGCCGGCGACGACGACCGGGACGCCGCGCCCGGCGAGCGCCCGCGTGACGACGCGACCGACCGCGCCGTAGCCGCCGACGACGAGGACCGTCGGACCGCGGGTCATCGTCCGTTCGCCCGTGCCGCGCGGATGGCTGTGACGAGCCACAGCCCGCCGACGATGTCGACGCCGCCGTCGCGATCGTAGGGACGCAGCGCCTCCTCCAGCACCGCGCGCACGTCGTCGTCCGACAGGTGCGGGTGCTCCTCGCGGACGGCCCGCACCGGTCCGCTGCCCAGGTAGAACTCCGCCGCCGTGGCCGCGTCGGGTCCGAACGACAGCGCGACGTCGAGCGGTTCCGGCGCGACGTGGTCGAAACCGGCCGCCGACAGGACGTCGACGATCCGCTCGCGCGGGGCGAGCGAGAACATCCCCGACTCCGGCGCCCGCACGTCGGTACCCGGTCGCGCGTGCCGCAGGAGCGCCGTCAACGGCACCGTGTACCACGGACACGTCTCCATCGCCCGCGGACACACGAACACCAGCCGGCCACCGGGCCGCAGCGCCCGGCGGACGTTGGCGAACGCCGCGACCGGGTCGGCGAAGAACATCACGCCGAACCGGCTGACCGCCACGTCGAACCCGCCGTCCGGGAACGGGTGGACCTGCGCGTCGCCCTCCTCGAACCGGACGTTGGCGAGCCCCTCGCCGTCGGCCTCGGCCCGCGCCTGCCGCAGCATCGGCGCCGACAGGTCGACCCCGACCGCCGTACCCGCGCCGGCGTGCCGGGCCGCGGCCCGCGTCGTCTCACCGGTGCCGCACCCGACGTCGAGCACAGCGTCGGTGACGCCGATCGCGGCGGCGCCGAACAGGTACCGGTCCACCGCCTCGTTCACGCCCCGCGCGCGGCGGTCGGTCTCCGCCCAGTGCTCGCCCTCCGGACCGTTCCACGCCTTTGCCTGATCGATGTTCATCAGACGAGAATTCAACGGTCCCGCCGCCGGCACCACTGCACGTTCGACAGGGCTCGCATGAGCGGGCCGCATACCCGGAAGGGGCCACCCATGGACGCCACCCGGAACGTCCTGACGACGCTCGGCCTGCCGCCGGCCACCGGCGAGCCGTCACCGCACCGGTTCGACGACGGCGCGCAGTACCGCGTCGAGATCCCGTCGGTGGAAGGGCCCGAGGCGTTCGAGGCGGTGCTGGAGGAGGCCGACCGGCGCGGGATCCGGATCCGGCGGATCAGCCAGGGCAGCGGCATCATGATGCTCACCGACGCCGAGCTCACGCGGATGGTCGACCTCGGCCGGGACAACGACGTCGAGGTGTGCCTGTTCACCGGTCCACGGGCGGCCTGGGACACCGGTGTCCAGGTCACGGCGCCGTCCGGGCGGGTGATGGGCGCCAGCCTGCGCGGCACCGACCAGCTCGTGTACGGCGTGGAGGACGTGCGCCGCGGCTGCGACCTCGGGCTGCGCAGCGTTCTGGTGGCCGACCTCGGTCAGCTGTGGGTGCTCGCGCGGATGAAGGCGGCCGGCGCGCTCCCGGCCGACCTCGTGCTCAAGGTGTCGGTGTCGCTGCCGGTCGCGAACCCCGCCACCGCGCGGGTCCTGACCGACCTGGGCGCGAGCACGCTGAACCTTCCGGTGGACCTCGCCGTCGCCGACATCGCCGCGATCCGGGCGGCGGTGACCGCGCCGCTGGACGTCTACATCGAGGGCGCCGACGACTTCGGCGCGCCGGTGCGCTACTACGACCTGCCGGCGATCGTGCGGCTCGCGGCACCCGTGTACGCCAAGTTCACCGTGCGCAACGCGCCGGGCATCTACCCGTCCGGCGGGCACCTGCGGCGCGTCGCGGTCGACACCGCCCGCGAACGCGTGCGCCGCGCGGCGATCGGCGTGGCGATGGTGCGGCGGTACTACCCGGAGGTGATCGGTCCCTGAGCGTCGAGGTCGCGCACCGCGTAACGGAGGTGCTCCCACTCCTCGTCGAGGATCGTGTGGAGACACGCGATCGTCGGCATCGGGGCGTGGGACCCCCACGGGCTGGTGCGTTCGGCGGTGAGGACCTCGGGCGTGGCGGTGGCGAGGAAGCCGCGCACCATCGCGACGCGCTCCGCCCGTACCCGCAGAACCTCGGCGTAGGGCGGGGTTCCGGTCGCGAAGAACGTCAGGTCGACATCCTCGCGCGCGGAGCCGCCGTCGGGCTGGCCGAGCGGATGGTAAGGGTCCGCGACGCGCAGCACCGCACGGCGCAGCCACACGTCGGTGGCGAACACCAGGTGCCGCACCGTCTGCGCGAACGACCACTCGCCGCCGACCGACACGTCGGCGGTGCCCGGCGGCATCGCCGCGACCCGGTCGAGGGTGGCCGCCCAGGCGCGCTCCAGCGCGGCCCACGCTGCGCGCAGCCCGTCGGGGTCGGTGGCGCGACGGTCACCGCGGCCGGGGAAGCGGCGGTTGAGCTCGGCCTCGACGAGCGGCACGACGTCGACCCCGTTGACGAGCACCGCGCCGCCCTCGAACAGCCACGGCGAGTCGATGTCGGCGCCGAGCACGTCGACCCCGCGCATGACGACGTTCGCGAGGTCGGCGGCCACGAAGCGGGCGCCGCTGAGGTCGGTACCGACGAACTCCGCGCCACGCAGGTCGTCGGATCGTGAGAAGGTCGCCATCGGTCTCCCGTCGTCGGTGCGCACGGGCCTCGACCCCGGCACACGGCCGGGGTCGAGGGTACCGCGGGCGACCGTCCTCAGTAGACGAACGGCCACCCCGCGCTGTCGTACCCGATGCGGTTGATGCCGAGCAACGAGGCGCCGTTGTTCGCGTAGTAGTGGTAGACCAGCACGTCGCCGTCGGTGTCGGCGAGCACGGCCTGGTGACCCGGGCCGTGGATGCTCCCGTGCCCGGCGAGCACCTGCGTGCCGCCGCCCGACGTCATCGCGGTGCCGTTGCGGTCGACGTACGGACCGGTGACCGACGTGGACCGGCCCACCATCACCCGGTAGGTGCTCGACGCGCCCTGGCAGCACCGGTCGAACGACACCCACAGGTAGTACCACGAGCCGCGCTGCACGATGACCGGCGCCTCGATCGCGCCGCCGTTGCGCCCGGCGACACTTAGGATCGCGCTGTCGGCACGCAGCCCGGTCGACGGGTTGATCGCGACCATCTTGATGCCCGACCAGAACGACCCGAAGCTCAACCACCACCGGCCGGCGGAGTCCACGACGAGGTTGGGGTCGATCGCGTTCCAGTTGTCGCTCGTGCGCGACTCGATGACCGGGCCGACGTTGGTCCAGGTGCCGGAGTCGCCGCTGGTGCTGGTCGCGAGGAAGATCGCCGAGCGGTTGGAGCCGAACGTCGAGGCGGAGTAGTACATCCAGTAGCGGCCGTTGCGGTAGGACAGGTCCGGCGCCCACAGGTTACGGCTGCCACCGGTGTACGTCGTCGTCCACGACGCGCCGCCGGGGAACACCGAACCGGCGTTGCTCCACGCCGTGCGGTTCGACGACGTCTTGAGGCTGATGTCGTTGCCGGTGTGCGCCAGCAGGTAGCCGCCGTTGGGCCGCTTGACGACCGTCGGGTCGTGCACGCCGGTGCTGCCCGACACCGGGCCCGGGTTCGGGTAGGACGCCGGCGGCGTGGTCGGGCCGGATGGCGGGTTCGTCGGGGTGCCGCCGACCGTGGTCAGCTGCCAGCGCTGGTTGGTGCCGTCGAGGTCGGTGAACTGGCTGACCCGCGCGCCGTCGGCGGTCGAGCGCTCCCACACGTCCAGGGCCCGGCCGCTGGCGCGGTTGATGAGACGCACCGCGCCGCCGGCCGAGTCGGCGAGGCGGAACTGCTGGTTGGTCGCGTTGCGGTCGGGCTGCTGCAGGATCTCGGCGCCGTCGGTGGTGGCCGACACGTCGAGGACCTTGCCGCTGTGCCTGGCCTTCAGCCGGTACCAGCCGCCGCCGGAGTCGACGAACTGCCACTGCTGCCAGGCGCCGTCGTTGCGGGCCCACTGCACGATCCGGGCGCCGTCGGCGGTGGAGCGGTCGTAGACCTCGAGCACCTTGCCGCTGTGCTGGGCGGTGATCACGTACCACGCGGAGGTGTCGACGGTGGCGGCCGCCGCTGAGAGGCTGAACACCGCGGTCGTTCCGGTGACGGCGACGACGACGGCCAGGAGCAGGAGCGCGAGGCGGCGCGGCAGGAGCGCGAGGCGATGCGGGAGCGCCACGCGGCGCGGCAGGAGCGCGGCCATCCGGTGGAGGGCGGTCATGGTGGTCCTTCCGGTGGGATTGGCGGCATCCGGCCGGAGCACGACGGTGGTGGATCGTCGCTGCCGGCCGCCGACCCGCGCACGGACGCGGCCCGGGAAGGGCGACGGCGGTGGCGGGGCGTCCGGCCGAATGTTCCCTTGTGTCCCCGATGTTGGCGCTAACAATCGATGGACGTCAAGGTCTTACGAATGCCTTTCCCGCCCAGTGGGCGAACGTTCGCCGCGAACGCCACCAGCGGGTGGCGCGCCGATCACCCGCCCGCCGACGGACATACCGCATCGCGCACCGGCCATCGAGCCATTGACATACGTCGTGTTATCGCTAACATTCTGGGTTGACTGCCGCCCGACTCACCGCGCCTGACCCGCCCGCCAGGGGAGAGCGATGATGACGTCCACCCGGCCCGACCGTCCACGATGGACGGTGCGGGCCCTCGCCGCACTGCACGGTGTTCAGCGCGCACGCCGCCGGCCGCGACCGCAACATCTGGGCTCCGGAACTGCACCGGCTCGACGGCAGCGTCGTGACCATCGACGGCCAGCTCTACTTCACCTGGTCGGGCGTGCCGACGACGCTGTGGCGCGACAGCGACCCGCACATCTACATCGTGGCGCTGAGCAACCCGTGGACCGTCACCGGCCCGCGCGCGATCATCTCCGCGCCCACCCGCGACCGGGAGCGGCAGGGCACGCCGATGAACGAGGGACCGGTGGCGCTGCAACGCGACGGCCGCACGTTCATCACGTACTCGGCCAGCACGTGCCAGGGTCCCGACTACAAGATCGGGCAGCTGACCTACACCGGCGGCGCCGTGGTCTCGGGCTCCTCGTGGGTCAAGAGGTCGACCCCGATCTTCCAGCGCAACGACGCCGCGGGCGTGTACGGGCCCGCCCACCACTCGTTCCTCACCTCCCCCGACGGCACCGAGACCTGGATCGCCTACCACGCCAACGACGCGGCGTCTCAGGGAGAGCCGGCCGGACCGGCGGTCACCGTGCAGCGGCCGCGGTCGTTCAACTTCCCCGACCGGTTCATGCGGCACTCCAACTACGACGTCGCCCTGGTGCGGAACGACGGTTCGGCCACGTTCGCCGCCGACCCGACGTTCCGCCCCGTCAGTTGACCCCGAAGGGAACTGCGACATGAAACGCCTGCTCGTCATCTGCCTGGCGGCCGCCGCCGCGGTGGTCGCCGGCCCCGTCGCGCCGGCCGCGGCCTCGAACCCCATCGTGGGACGCTTCGCCGCGGACCCGTCGATGCTCGTCGCCGACAACCGCGTCTACGTCTACACCACCGACGACGCGTCGAACAGCGGCACCTACTGGGACTCCTCCGCCTGGCGCGTCTACTCCTCCGCCGACCTCACCACGTGGACCGACCACGGCGCGCCGTTCGCCATCAGCGGGTTCCGCTGGGCACAGGCCAACGCGTGGGCGCCGTCGGCGGTGTACCGCAACGGCTCCTACTACCTGTACCTGCCGGTCGACCGCACGAAGATCGGCGTCGCCCGCAGCACGTCACCCACGAGCGGTTTCACCGACCCCCGTGGCAGCGCGCTGATCGAACGCGGACGCGACGCCAACACCGGCGAGGAACCGATCGACCCGGCCGCGTTCGTCGACGACAACGGCCAGGGCTACCTGTACTTCGGCGGCGCCCGCGCGCCGAAGGTGGTGCGTCTGGGCGCCGACCTCGTATCCACGAGCGGCGCCATCCAGAACCTCACCATCACCGGCGGCAGCGGGTTCGCCGAAGCGGGTCACATGCACAAGCGCAACGGGACCTACTACTACTCCTACTCCACCGGCTGGCCCGGCCAGATCGCCTACGCCACCGCCACCAACCCGCTCGGGCCGTTCACCTACCGCGGCGTGATCCTCGACCCGACGAACACCAACACCAACCACGCCACGATCGCGCAGTACAACGGCGCCTGGTACGTCGTGTACCACCGCAACGGGCTGCCCGGCGGCGGCAACTACCGCCGTTCGCTGGCGATGGAACGCCTCGTCCACAACAGCGACGGCACGATCCAGAAGGTCACACAGACCAGCGTCGGCGTCGGCACCCCCACCTACCCGGTGAACCGGTTGCAGTCGTACAATTTCGCCGACCGGTACGTGCGTCACATCGACAACGACGCGCGGATCGACCCCGCGCCGAACCCCGCCGCCGACGGACAGTGGCGCATCGTCCCCGGTCTCGCCAACGCCGCCAGCGGCTACGTGTCGTTCGAGTCGGTGAACTTCCCCGGGTACTACCTGCGGCACTACAACTACGACCTCTCGCTGGCCCGCAACGAGGGCACCGCGGCGTTCGCCGCCGACGCGACGTTCCGGCGCGTGGCCGGCCTCGCCGACGGTTCGGCGGTGTCGTTCCAGTCGTACAACTTCCCCGACCGCTATCTCCGGCACTTCAACTACCTGCTGCGCATCGACCCGGTCGCCACCGCCACCGATCGCGCCGACGCCACGTTCCGGATCACCACATGAAAACCGGCATAAATGATTGCCCGGTGGCAGACGCGGGTACCTCCAGGGTGTTGACACGAAGAAGCGGAGGACTCTCATGGCTTTCGACGACAAGGTCGACAACAAGGCCGAGGAAGTCGGCGGCAAGGTGAAGGAAGGCGTCGGTCGCGCGACCGACAACGAGCAGCTCGAGGCCGAAGGCAGGGCCGACCAGAGCAGCTCGAAGCTCAAGCAGGCCGTCGAGAACGTGAAGGACGCGTTCAAGTCCTGACCGGTCGTTCCGCGGGCCACGGTGGAAACACCGTGGCCCGCAACCATTTATCACTGAAATCGGAGCCGATAGCCTCGGTCGCATGACGCTTGACACGGTGACGATCGACACAGTGCGGCCCGCCGACCTCGACGACCTTCTGACCTCCGTCGCCGGGCTGTTCATGGAGGACGGCGGCCGGTTCGACGCCACCATGGACACCTCGTGGCCCGCGCGTGGCGGCGCCGCCTACTACACCGACCTCATCGACGACGACACGTGCCTGCTCGTACTGGCCCGCGACGGCGACGCGACCCTCGGCCACCTCGTCGGCAAGCTGGCGGCACCCGACGACCTGCGCACGGTGGCGGTCGCGGTGCTGGAGAGCATCCGCGTCGACCCCGCGGCCCGCAACGCGGGCGTCGGCACCGCGCTGGTGGGTCACTTCTTCGACTGGGCCCGCGCGAACGGCGCGCACCACGCGAGCGTCAGCGCGTTCGCCGCGAACGAGGGCGCGCAACGCTTCTACGTCCGCCACGGCTTCACGCCGATGTCGGTGACCCTCCGGACGAGCCTATGACCTGAGCACGTCCGCCAGCCGGCGCCAACCCTCGCGCGGCAGCGTGCGCGGTGCGCCGCCCCCGTCGAGAACCTGCACCGCCACGTGGTTCGCGCCGGCCTCGAGGTGGGCGTCGACACCGGCGCGCACCCGTTCGTCGTCGCCCCAGACGACGGCCGAGTCGACGAAGCGGTCACTGCCGCCGCCGGCCAGGTCGGCCCCGTCCATGCCGAAGCGGGCCAGCTGGCGGGTGTAGTTCGGCAACGCCAGGTACAGCTTCAGGGTGCGGCGACCGGCGTGGCGCGCCGCGTCGGGGTCGGTGCCGAGGAACACCTTCTGCTCCGGGGCGAGCAGCGGCCCGGCACCGAGGATCCGACGGGCCCCGGCGGTGTGGGCCGGCGGCATCAGGTACGGCAGAGCACCCGCGGTGAGCTCGGCCGCCGTCTCCAGCGTCCGCGGACCGAGCGCCGCGATCATCCGCTCGCCCACCGGCACGCTCGCGAGCGGACCGGTGAGCAGCTCCCGCAGCCGGCTCAGCGGCCTCGTGTACGACTGCCCCCGCGACTCCGCCGTGGGCGCGTGACCCGATCCGATCCCCAGGTAGAACCGCCCCGGGAACCTGTCCCGGATCCGGGCCTGCGAGGCGGCGAGCCGCTCGCCGTCGCTGGTCCAGATGTCGACGATGCTGGTACCGACGACGAGCGTGGTCGTGGCCGCCAGGACCGCCTCGGCCAGCGCCAGGTCGTCGGGCGGGCTGCCGCCGATCCACAGGGCGCCGTAGCCGAGGCTCTCGATCTCGCGTGCGGCGCCGGCGACCTCCGCCGCGTCGTCGGGCCAGATCCGCGCGGGCGCCCAGAGCCCGTACCGTCCCAGATCGTTCATCATCCGACCGTACCCGGCTCGCGGCCTCCGTCTTCCATGATCGTCACCGTGCTGACGATCATGACGCGATCTCGACCGTGGCCTCGGCGTGCAGGGTCAGACGGGGGACGCGGGCGACCAGGTCGAGGACCGACCGGTCCTGGTTGAACGTTCCCAGCCAGGCCTCCGGACGCCCAGACCCGGTCGACAGGTCCAGCGAGTACACGTAGGTTCCCGGCACCTCCGGCGCGAAGGTGTCGAACGTCGGCAGCGGACCCGGGTCCATCGCCCCGCCGGGCGCGAGGCACCGGAAGTCCGTGGTGCGCAACGGTCCCACGAGGGGGTCCTCCGGCCGCGCCGGCACCGCGACCACGACGCCGTCGAGGCGGACCAGCGGCAGCCAGTGCGGGTAGCGGGTACCGGTGTCCGAGCCGTCGACGACGCCGACGATCCACAGGTCACCGGGACCGCTGTTGCGCAACCGGGCGCGCACCGGCACCGGCCGGCCGGCGGGATGCGGGCCGGCCGGTGCGTGCAGGGTCAGCTCAGCCGTCACCGAGCAGCTCGACCCTCGCGTCCGCCGCCTGCCGGCGCACGGTCTCGACGACCGCCGGGTTCACGCCGCGGGCCTCGAACGCCGCGGGCATGCCGTCGAGGATCTCCGCCGCCCGGTCGGTGTCGCCGGCGCGGGCCTCGGCCTTCGCCTGGGTGCGCATGACCAGGTTCAGCGTGATGTTGTCCACGCCCTCGCCGCGGTCGGCCGCCTCCCGCACCCGCGACAGCTCCGCGATCGCGGTCGCCGGGTCCGGCGGACGCACGGTCGTCCGCTTGTCGGCGGTGATCTCCTTGAAGGCCCTCGCGGCGTTGACCCCCCGCGCCAGCCGGGCGAACGACGCCAGCGGGTGGTCGCCGTGCTCGGCCAGCAACGCGTCGAAGGCCGCGTTGCCGTCGCGCAGGTGACGCGAGTCGGAGCCGAGCAGCGCCAGGAGCTGGCCCTGCTGGTCACCGAGCAGCAGCTCACCCACCGCGACGTCCTGCGCGGTGACCGGCGGGCGCACGCGCACCTCGGTGACCGGCGAGACGATCCGCGAGCCGTCGGCGGCGAGGTAGGACGCGCGGACCGCGTAGCGGCCCGGCTGGTCGAAGTACGCGCCGCCGCCGCCGTAGCCGATGAACGCGCTCTCGTAGCGGGCCTCGCCGGGCATCAGCATGACCGTCCGGCCCTCGTCGGCGCAGTGGCGGATCAGCGGGCGGAACAGGACCGTGCGGCCCGACGGCTGCCGGATCGCGATCGTCACGAAGTCCTCGTTCGGGTGCAGGTATCCGTGGGTCGCGGTGCCCCGCGTGTCGGTCGAGGACAGCTTCAGCTCGACGACCACCGGCTCGCCGTAGGCGAACGCGTCCTTCGCGCGGACCTCGATCGCCAGCCCCGACCGGTCCCGGACCGGCTCGGCGAACAGGTGCGGGTCGACCTCGGCCGCGCCCTGACCGAACGCGTCGCCGCCCATCACGATGTTGCGGTAGAACGCGTGCCGCAGGTGGATCACCTCGCGGTCGGTGAACTGGAACGGGAACGCCGCCCAGTACGCGGCGGTGCCGCCGGGACCGTTCGACGGCTGGAACCGGTCGACGTAGTTCATCCACGACAGGTCGCCCAGCCCGTTGTTGTCGCCGAGCGGCTGCGGCGGGTCGGCGAGGTGCTTCTGCCACGAGTGCAGCAGGTTGAAGGCGTGCCCGAGCTCGTGGACGTAGGTGCGCAGCTGCGCACGCTGGTCGAACGGCGCCTGGCCGCCGATCGTGGTGTCGAACACCGCACAGCCCTGCCGCTCGTGGGTGTCACCGGCGTCGAACATGATGCCGCGCCAGCCGTCGACGTGCTGGGTCGCGACGATCAGCCAGACCTTCCACTGCGGGATGTTCGCCCACCGGGAGAAGTGCGTGACCATCGCGTCGTGCAGCTCGGCGTCGGTCCACTTCGCGTCGACGCCGGCCGCGGCGACCGGGATCGCGTTCGTGTTGCCCGAGGCCAGCATCTCCACGCCCGCGAGCCGGTAGGCGCGCTGGACGTCGACGAGCCCGGCCGGTGAACCCACGGGCGCCGGCAGCGCGGCCGTGTCGTAGGCGACGAACGGCGTGGTGCCGACCACGAAGTCCTGCTCCCACTCCACCGACCGGAAGTACGAGGAGACGAACGCGCACGCGTAGGTCGCGCCGGGCGTGTTCGGCGGCGTGACGAACTGGACGGTCGCCGGCGCCTGCGGCTGCCAGATGAACCGCCGCGGGACGGTGACCCGCACGTACGGCGCCCCCGCGCTGAACGTGAACTGTCCCGGACCCTCCAGCCGCACCTCGGTGGCCGTGGTCGTGACCGTCGGCGCGTCGACGCGGAACGAGCCGAAGTAGGACTCGGTGCCACCGCTGACGTAGAAGAAGTCACCGCTGATCCGGTTCATCGGACGTGTGCCGCCGACGTCGACGCGCACCTCCAGCTGGTACCCGGTCCCCCCGCTGCGGTAGCGGCCGCGGACGAGCCGCTTCACCAGGATCGGCGGGGGCACGGGTAACGGGGGCGCCTGCGGGGTCGTGGGCGCGGTGTCCGGCGTCGTCTCGGCCTCCTGGACGTCGCCGCCGGTGTACAGGTCGTCCTGGGTCAGCTCGTCGTCGACGAGGTAGGTCGTGGCCCCGTTGTCGGAGAGGGGCGGTGCGGTGGGGTCGGAGATGGTCACGGGTCGCCTCCCGGATGTGTGGTGGACATCCGAACGCTTGTCCCGCACCGTCACCGCGGCGTCACCGATGCGTCACAGCGACCCGGCCGCGGAACACGAGCGCGGCCAGCTCCTCCGACGGTTCGACGCCGAGCTGGTCGACCAGGAGGTCGCGGAAGTGGTGGTACTCGCGGAGCGCCTCGGCCAGGTTGTGCTGGGCGAGGTGCACGGCGATCACC
The DNA here is from genome assembly GCF_016863655.1 of Virgisporangium ochraceum. Lineage (GTDB taxonomy): Bacteria > Actinomycetota > Actinomycetes > Mycobacteriales > Micromonosporaceae > Virgisporangium > Virgisporangium ochraceum. The sequence continues at coordinate 31,482 of NZ_BOPH01000148.1, read as the reverse complement.
GCGCGGCGCGCGCTCTCCCGGTACGGGTCGGCCCGCACCGCCGCCAACGCGTAGTCCAGCGACGCCGCGAACCGCCCCTGTGCGGCCAGGTCGACGGCGGCCTGCTCCCAGGCGAGCAGCGTCCGCTGGCGCAGCCGGTCGCGCTCGAAGACGACCCAGTCGTCGTACCACCCGGGAAGCAGCTCGCCACACGCCGGCGCCGACGGACCGCCCGGCGGCGCCGACGGGCCGCCGAGCAGCCCGGCGACGTCGACCTCGACGCCGGGCGCGAGCGCGATCCCGTGCCACTCCGCCGTCACCAGCCCGTCGACCTTCCGGTTGCACCGCCACATCGTGGTGCGCAGGCTCGCCAGCGCCCGGGTCTCCGGCACCGCCGGCCACAGCGTGCCGGCCGTCACGACCCGGGCGGCGGGTCCGCCGAGCGCCAGGTACGCGACCAGCCGCTGTCCGGTTCCCGTCAGGACGACGGGGTGCCCGCCGGCGAGCAGCCGGAACCCGCCGATCAGGTCCAGGTGAACGTTCCGCATGTTCCCACCCCTCACAGCCACTGCCCGAGGAGAGCCGCCGGCGGCCCCGCGTGATACACCGTGGGCGCGCCGACCACCGACGACCACCCGTTTGTGTGAGTCGCGTACATGGTCGGCGGTCCGCGGGCGCGGCTACCGTCCGTGCGTGTCGTCACCGGCACCGGCACCGGCCGGGCTGACCGTCAACGGCACCGCCGACACGTCGGTCTCCCTGTCCTGGACCGCGGTGACCGGTGCGACGGGCTACCGCGTGTACCGCGACGGATCCCTGGCCGGGTCGCCCTCGGGCACCACGTTCGTCGACAGTGGACTGTCACCGGCCACCGGGTCCTCGCCGACAGCGGCTGCTGAACCGAGCGGGTCAGGCCGCCGAGCGGGCTGGGGTTCCGGAGCCGCGGGGGACAGCTCCGGAACCCCAGGTCGATGCGCCGTCGTCGTCGACCACGCCGGTCGCCGGGAAGCGACGGACGCCGAACGCGGCGGCCAGCGGCCCACCCTCCGGCTCCACCACCACCCGCGCCACCGGCCGCGGCGCCAGGACGAACGGCCGGGCCGTCGCCGCGCGTCCGACCACGACCGCCAGCACCCGCGAGCGGCCGCCCTCGGCCCGCTCCGCGTCGGCGCCGGTGGCGAACACCCGGTTGGGCAGGGCTCCGACGATCGCGACGGCGCCCCTTCCGTTGCCGGGAACCGGATCCATCGACCTCGATCGTAGGGACGCGCGCGGCGCCGGCCCTCCCCCAGCCGACCCCTGACCACCGGGCCCGCGAACCGTGACAAGGCAACGCCCGCGCCCACCCGGGACACGGGTCGCTAGGGGTGGGAACACCCCGCGCGCCGCCCGTACGGTGACCTCATCCGAGGCTGTGTCCGGCTGTACCGAAGCAGCCGTCGGCGTGCCGATCCCCGGGGGGCGACGTGAATACAGACAGACCGGCCGTACTGGCCGAGGGACTCGTCAAATGCTACGGCGACACGCGCGCCCTGGACGGGTTCGACCTGACCGTGCGGGCCGGCACCGTGTGCGGCCTGCTGGGCCACAACGGCGCCGGAAAGACCACCGCCGTCAGGATCCTCACCACGTTGATGCGCGCCGACGGCGGCCGCGCCGAGGTGCTCGGCATGGACGTGGCCCGGCAGGCGCGCCAGATCCGGTCGCACATCGGGGTCATCGGACAGGCGGCCGCCGTCGACGACATCCTCACCGGACGCGACAACCTCGTCATGTTCGGGCGCCTGTACCACCTCGGCAAGCGGGTGGCCCGGCAGCGGGCCGACGAGCTGCTGGGCATCTTCGGGCTGTCCGACGTCGCCGGCAGGCCGGTCAAGACCTACTCCGGCGGCATGCGGCGGCGGCTCGACCTGGCGGCCAGCCTCATCGTGGCGCCCCGGCTGCTGTTCCTCGACGAGCCGACCACCGGCCTCGACCCGGTCAACCGCAACCTGCTATGGGACCACCTGCGCGGCCTCGTCCGCGGCGGCACCACGGTGCTGCTCACCACGCAGTACCTCGACGAGGCCGACCAGCTCGCCGACAAGCTCGTGCTGATCAGCAAGGGCCGCGGCATCGCCGAGGGCACGCCCGACGAGCTCAAGTCGCAGATCGGCGGCAACCGCATCGACGTCGTCCTGCGCGACGTGAGCCGGCTTCCGGCCGCCGCCGCCATCCTCGCCCGGGTCAGCGGCGCCGAGCCGACGGCCGCACCGGAGCACCGGCGCCTCAGCGTCCCCGTGATCGACGACCGGGTCGTCACGCTCAGCGCGGCCCTGCGCGAACTGCAGATCGCGGGCATCGACGCCGAGGACATCGGACTGCGCCGGCCCACCCTCGACGAGGTCTTCCTGCAGCTGACCGGCACCGGCCCGGTGCGGGAAACGGTCCCGTCGTCGGAACCGGTTGGAGCCGCACGATGACCATCGCACCGGCCCTGCCGCACACGTTCGCGGCACGCACCCGCTGGGCCCTCGCCGACACCTGGACCGTGACCCTGCGGTACCTGACGCACCTGCGCCGGGCACCGGAACGCATCGCCATCGGGCTCGCGTTCCCCATCATCTCGATCCTGCTGTTCGGGTACGTCTTCGGCAGCGCGATCCCCATGCCGGGCAACGGAAACTACAACGAGTACCTGATTCCCGGCATGTTCGTGCAGGCGATGGTCTTCGGCATCGCCGGCCAGTCCGTCGCGGTCGCGGCCGACGTCGCGCGGGGCATCGGCGACCGGTTCCGGTCGATGCCGATGTCGCCGGTCGCCGTGGTCTCCGGCCAGACCGGTGCCGAGGTCATCTACGCCACGCTGGACCTCGTCGTCATGGCGGTCTGCGGTCTCGTGGTGGGCTGGCGCTTCCACGGTTCGGTCGGCGAGATGCTCGCCGCGTTCGGGCTGCTGCTCATGCTGCGGTTCGCGGCGACCTGGATCGGGCTCTACCTCGGTCTGATCGTGCGCGGACCGGAGGGCGCGGGCACGCTGACCCCGCTGCTGTTCCCGGTCATCATGATCTCCAACGCCTTCGTGCCGACCGACAGCATGCCCACGTGGCTGCGCGTGGTCGCGGAGTGGAACCCGGTCTCGGCCACCGTCGGCGCCATCCGCCAGCTGTTCCACAACCCGACGCTGACCTCCGCCGACGCCTCCTGGCCGATGCGGCACCCGGTGCTGATGGCCGTGGTGTGGCCGATCGTGCTGACGGCCATCTTCCTGCCGCTGGCGGTGCGCCGGTACCAGCGCATGTCCCGATGAGCGGTCACCTGGCCGACGCCCGCACGGCGTCGGCCAGGGCCCGTACCGCGTCGGGGATCGTGGGGACCGGCAGTTGCGCGTACCCGACGAGCAGCGTCGGAGGCCCGGCGGTGGGCGGGATCCAGAACCCGTGCATGGTGGTGAGGTCGATGCCGCGACGCCGGGCCTCGCGCAGGATCGCGTGCTCGTCGTAGCCGTCGGGCAGTTCGACGGTGGCGTGCAACCCGGCGGCGATGCCCCGCACGGTCGCCTCGGGCAACGCGTGCGCCAGTTCAGCCAGCAGCCGGTCGCGTCCGCGCCGGTACCGCGCCCGCATCCGCCGCAGGTGCCGGTCGAGCTCGCCCCGCGACAGGAAGCCCGCGAACGCGTGCTGTTCGATCTGCGCGGTGCCGCAGTCGGCGAGGTCCTTCTCGTCGGCGACCGCGGCGACCATCGACGGCGGGACGACCAGCCAGCCCAGCCGCAGCGCCGGCGCCAGCGTCTTGCTCGCCGACCCGGCGTAGACGACGCGGTCGGGGTCGAGCCCCTGCAGCGCGCCGACGGCCGCGCGGTCGTAGCGGTACTCGGCGTCGTAGTCGTCCTCGATGACGACGACGTCGCGCCGGCGGAGCCAGTCGAGCAGGCCGCGCCGCCGATCACCGGCGAGCACAGCGCCCGTCGGATGCTGGTGCGCCGGGGTCAGCACGAGCGCGTCGACGTCGGCCCGCTCCAGGGCGTCGAGCCGCACCCCCGCGTCGTCCACCGCCACCGGCACCACGGTGAGGCCGGCGCGTTCGGCGATGCGCCGCTGCTCGGGGTGGCTCGGGTTCTCGAACCCGATGCGCCGCGCGCCGCGCGCGAGGAGCGTGCGGCAGACGAGCCCCTGCGCCTGCGAGTACCCGTTGGTGACCACGACCCGCCCGGGGTCGGCGGCCACGCCACGCACCCGGCCGAGGTAGCCGGACAGGGCCCACCGCAACGGTTCCGCGCCGCGCGGGTCGCCGTACCCGAGGTCGGCGTTCGTCATCGTCCGCAGGGCCTCGCGCAGGCAGCGCAGCCACTCGGTGCGGGGGAAGCCCGACACGTCGGGAGCGCGCGGGCGCAGGTCGAACCGCGGGGTTGCGGCAGCGCGGTCCGGTTGCGCCGGCGAGGGGACCGGCGTGCGCGCCGACTCCGCGACGCACGGGCGCGCGCCCTGTCGCAGGGTCAGGTACCCCTCGGCCGCGAGCTGCCCGTAGGCGCCGACCACGACGCGGCGCGCGACCCCGAGCTGGGCCGCCAGGTCGCGGGTCGAGGGCACCCGGTCGCCGGCGCGCAGCCGGCCGGCGCGGACCGCGTCGCGCAGCTGCGTCTCGATCTGCGATCCCAGCGTCCGGCCGCCGTCCCGCGCGACCGACACCAGCACCTCCACCGGTTTACTGGTCTCGTCTGCAGCCACGAAACTGGACCCCTTTCATGCACCAGTTCGACCCTAGCATCGGGTCATGACCAACTCAGCCCTGTGGATCCCGGCCTTCGACGAGCTCTCCGACCCGGCCGTCGTCGTCCGCCTGGCGGTCGAGGCCGAGGAGGCCGGCTGGCACGGGTTCTTCCTCTGGGACCGGCTCGGCTGGCCGGCGCCGGTGCGCCGGGCCGCCGACCCGTGGGTCACCCTCACGGCTGTCGCCGCCGCCACCGAACGGCTGCGGCTCGGCCCGATGGTGACGCCGCTGGCCCGCCGGCGGCCGGCGAAGGTCGCCCGCGAGACGGTGACCCTCGACCACCTCAGCGGCGGCCGGCTGACCCTCGGCGTCGGCCTCGGCAGCGACACCTACGGCCGCGAGCTGGCCCGGACCGGCGAGCAGACCGACGCCCGGGTCCGTGCCGCGATGCTCGACGAGGCGCTGGACGTCCTCGCCACCGCCTGGTCGGGCGAGCCGGTGCACCACGCCGGCACGCACTACACCGTCGACGGGCTCCGCTTCCTGCCCACGCCGGTGCAGCCCCGCATCCCGGTGTGGGGCGCCGGGTACCCGGGCAGCACCGGGCCGCTGCGCCGCGCGTCCCGGCTCGACGGCTACTTCCCGATCGACCTCGACCACCCCGACCAGCTCGCCGAGCTGGTGGCGACCCTGTCCGACCTCCGCGGCACCGCGACCGGCCCGTACGACGTCGCCGTGGCGCTCCCGCCGGGCACCGACCCGTCCGGGTATCTCGCCGCCGGCGCCACCTGGTGGATGCCCGACCTCGACCCGGGAACGCTCTCGGTCGACCTGGTCCGCGGCATCCTGCGCGACGGTCCGGTGGTGTCCCGATGAGCGCCGCCACGCGCGGCCGCGGGCTGGCCGTCCTCGTCGTCGGCGCGGGCATGACCCAGGCCGCCGTCGTGGTCGGGACCACCGCCGCCACGCTGATGTTCGCGTCCGCTTTCGGTGACCGGTGGGGCAGCGTGCCGTACACCGCGACGGTGTTCGGCGCCGCGGCGGGTTCGGTCGGGCTGACCCGCCTGGCCCGCCGGCCCGGGCTGATCGCGGCCTACTCGGTCGCGGCGGTGGGTGCCGGCCTGGCGCTGACCGGCGTGCCCGCGCTCGTCGTCGCCGGGCTGTTCCTCGTCGGATGCGGCAGCGCCGGTTCGCAGGCGGCCCGCTACGCCGGGGCGGACCTGTACCCCGAAGGCCGGCAGGGCGTCGCGCTCGGCGCGGTGGTGTGGGCCGGCACGATCGGCGGCGTCGGCGGGCCGGTGCTGATGGGCCCGGTCGCCGACCTGTCCGGGCGGGCCGGTGTCGCCGGGCTCACCGGGTCACTCCTGCTGGCGTGCGCCGCGACCGTGACCGCCGCGGTCGTCACCGTCGCCCTGCCCCGCACGCCGACGCCGCCGCCGGCGCCCCGGCCGCGCTCCGCGCGGGGCGGGCTGACCGCACCCGTGCGGACCGCGATGGTCGCGATGATGGCGGCGCAGGGCGCGATGGTGGCGGTCATGGTCGCCGCTCCCCTGCACCTGCACCACCGGGGCTCCGACCTCGGCGCGGTCGGGACCGTGATCGGCGTCCACGTGTCGGGGATGTTCGCGCTCGCGCCGCTCAACGGGCACCTCGCCGACCGGTACGGCGGCCGGCGCATGCTGCTCGCCGGTCTCGCCGTGGTGTGCGCGTCGGGTCTGCTGGTCCTCGGCCCGGTGGGGCCGGGGCTGGCGGTGCCGCTGTTCCTGCTCGGATACGGCTGGAGCCTGGCGATGGTCGCCGGCAGCGCGCTGCTGGTGGCCCGGGTTCCCGAAGGCGACCGCATCCGGGTGCAGGGCCGCGTCGACGCCCGCGTCTGGTGCGTCACCGCGGTCGCCACCCTGTCCTCCGGCCAGCTGTTCGCGGTCGGTGGGTACGCGACGCTCGCGGCGGGGTCGGTGGCGCTGGTGCTCGTCGCGATGGCCTACGTCGCGCGCGGTCGTGCTGGCAGGGGGGTCGGGCCGCGTCGGCCCTCGCCGGGGCGCGTGTCCGGCTTCACACCCCTATCCGGTACGGGTACGACAGGAGGCGTAGGGGGTTCCACGGGCCGCGGCCGGTTACGCATTCTGGAGTCCACAACAGAACCCGACTCCCAGGGGAGAAAGGACGGATGGATGGCTCACGAGTTTTCCACCTGTGAATTGACCACCCGCGGTCCGGACACGATCGAGGTGAACCTCGAAGGAGGACCGAACGGCATCCCCCGCCGTTTTCCAGCGACGGCGGCCCAACTGGCTTACGGGAAAATCAAGGTGCCCTACCTGGCCGGATACGAGCACTTCGAACGCGTCCTCTCCGACAATGCCCGACCGGACCTGTTCTCCTGGACGACCCGCACGAAGATCGCCGAATAGGCGAGCCGAACAGCGCGGACGTCGCCCCCTAACGCGACCCTGGCAGTCCCGTAACCGCCTCGGCGCAGCCCGAGAAACCACCGCCGCGCGTTCCCCCCGCGCGGCGGTGGTCATATATTCGGAACATGTCCACCGTCGATGCGACCGCCTGCCCGGGCAGCACGTGCTGCGTTGCCGGGCGGCCACCGCCGGTGGGTTCCGGATACTCTTTCCCGTTTCGGGAGACGCCATGATAGAGGCAATTCTTCCGGCCGGCGCGGTCGCGGTCGACACGTTCACCACGCCTCCCGACGCGACTCTCTTCCCCGAAGAGGAATTGATTGTCCGTAATTCCGTCGACAAGCGGCGGCAGGAGTTCACGACGGCCCGCTGGTGCGCCCGCCAGGCGATGGCGAAGCTGGGCCGGCCGCCGATGCCGGTGCTGCCCGGTCCGCGCGGCGAGCCGCAGTGGCCGAACGGTCTGGTCGGCAGCATCACCCACTGCGCCGGCTACCGCGGCGCGGTGCTCGCCGAGGCCACCGTGGTCACCACCGTGGGCATCGACGCCGAGCCCAACCAGGCGCTGTCCAACGGCGTCCTCCCCGCGGTGTCCCTGCCCGACGAGCGCGGCCGCATCCAGACGCTGCTGCGCGAGCACCCCGAGGTCCACTGGGACCGGCTGCTGTTCAGCGCCAAGGAGTCCGTCTACAAGGCGTGGTTCCCGCTGACATCGCGCTGGCTCGACTTCGAGGACGCCGACGTCACCATCGACCCGCTGGCCGGCACGTTCCAGGCCCAGCTGATGGTCACCGGTCCCCGGCTGCACGGCCGCAAGCTCACCGGCTTCAGCGGCCGCTGGCTGGTCGACAACGGCCTGATCCTGACGGCGATCGCGGTCGTCGCCCCGGTACCCGCGACGGTCTGAGCCCCTTCACCGCTGCCGGCGGGTGGCATCGTCCGCCGGGGCGACCGGGGCGACCAGGCGGGGATCCCCGGTGTGGGCGGCGAGCAGGGCGACGGCCTCGTCGCGCAGGCCGGCCGCCTGGCCCGCCTCGTCGTCGCCGTCGGTGTCGTCCAGGGCCGCCAGGAGCGGCTCGACCGCCCGCGGGTCGCCGAAGGCGGCCAGGGCCCGCAGCGCCTCCGCCCGCGTGACGGCGTCGTCGTCGCCGACGCGGGCGAGGAGGGCGTGCCGCACCTCCGCCGTGTCGCGGCCGGCCTGGTACAGCCCGGAGCAGGACCAGTCGCGGACCAGCGGGTCCGGGTCGGCGGTCAGCTCGACCAGGTACCGCAGCGCCCCGTCGTCGTCGGCGGCGAGCCGGGTCAGCGCGAGCGCGACCGACCACCGCACCATCACGTCCGGATGCGAGCGCCACCGGCCGAGCGGCCCGACCGCACGCGGGTCGGCCAGGTGGCCGAGCGCGGTGGCGACGGCCTGCCGCACCGCGTCGACGGTCTCCGTGGCGGCCAGGTCCAGCAGCAGCGTCACGGCCGGCGGGCGGAAGGGACGCTCGTCGAGCGGCACGGACACGGTTGCGCCCGTGTCGGCGAGCGCTACCGCGCCCAGCTGGCCGAGCACGTAGGCACCCAGCTCCCGCCGGACCGGGTCGGCGTCACCGCACAGCGATCGGGCCGCCTCGAACGTCTCCCGGTCGCCGCGCAGGTGCAGGAACGAGGTGAACTCCGGCCGGGTGTCCTCGTCGACGGCCAGCGCGGCGGCCACCAGGTCGGCGACCGGCAGCGTCCGCAGGGGCACCTCACCGTCGTCGGTCAGCAGGGTGGCGGCGGTCCAGCTCATGGTGACAGTCAACCCGGTCCACGCACGTGAAAGCGGCCGCGCCCCTCTGAGCGCGACCGCTGTCCGTGGGATACCTAGGCGCTCGCGGCGTCCAGGTTCAAACTGGCCGGCAGGTCCGTCCGGCGGGTGACGTTGAGCTTGCGGAACGTCCGCGTCAGGTGCTGCTCTACGGTGCTGATCGTGATGTAGAGCTTCTCGGCGATCTCGCGGTTGGTGTAGCCGGCCGCCGCCAGCGCGGCCACGCGGTGCTCGGCCTCGCTGAGGATGGCCGGACCGGCCGCTGCCTTCACCGGCTGGCCCGGGGTGTCGCCCTCGTCCCAGCCCGCGTCGCGGTTGAGCACCTTCAGCAGGGGCAGCGCCCCCGCCTTCTCCGCGGTGGCCCGCGCCCGCCGGGCGATCATGCCGGCCCGCCTCGACTCGCCGAGCAGCAGGAACGCCTCGGTCAGGTCGACCAGGGTCCGCGCCAGCTCGTACTCGTCGCCGCCGGTGTGCAGGTCGGCGGCCTGGCGCAGGAACAGCGGGCGGTGCCTGGGCTGGCTGCAGGCCGCGTACAGGCGCAGGCCCATCGCCCGCACCCGCGGCTCGCCCTTGCCGCACCTCGCCAGCTGCTCCTCGACGAGCTGCTGGGCCCGCTCGGGCGAGTTCATCCGCAGCAGCGTCTCGGCCGCCTCGATGCGCCACGGGACCAGGCCCGCCGCGTCCAGTCCCCACTGGGCGGTCAACCGGCCGCACAGCTGGAAGTCCCGCAGCGCCAGCGGCAGCTCGCCGATCGCCAGCGAGTACCGGCCGCGCGCGTACAGGTAGTGCAGGCCGTAGCGGGTCTGCAGCATCTCCTCCGGCACCGGCTGGTCCAGGTGGTCGCGGACCTCACCCAGGTCGCCGGCCGCGGTCGCCGCCGTGATGAGGACCGCCAGCGGACCGCCGACCGCCACGCCCCAGCTGCTCGGCGGCATCACGGTCAGGGCATCCCTGGCGTGGCGACGCGCGGTCTGCAGGTCACCGAGGCGCAGCGCGATCTCCGCGCGGATCGCGGCGAGCCGCGCCTGCCGGCTCGGCGCCTTGCGCAGCCCGGCCTCCTCGATGAACATGTCGCACCACGGCGCGGCCGCGTCGGGCCGGCCGCCGTAGGTGAGCGCGAGCAGGGCGCTCTCCACGGTGTCCAGGCTCATCTCGTCGAGACGGGAGTTGTGCAGGATCCGCTCGGCCGTGCTGATCGCCCGTTCGGACGGGCCGCGCGTGGTCACCGCGGCCAGCGCGTTCGCCGCCTCCAGCCGGTGGCTGGCCGCGACGGTGGGCATCGTCGCCGGTGGCTGCGGGCCCTGGTGCAGCAGCGACCGGAAGGACGGGTAGGTCGCCACGAGCAACGGCCGGGTGATCGCCAGCTCGGCGAGCGTGTCGGTGTCGGTCTCGTCGGTGTTCGCGCTGAGGTGCTCGAAGACCTCGCCGGCGTCGGCGAACTGGCCGTGCCAGAGCAGCGCCTTCGTGAGGACCAGCGCGTCGGTGCCGCGCAGGTGCCCGCCGCGCAGGGCGGCGGCCAGCTCCGGCAGATAGCCGGTCGGCGCGCTCGGGTTGATCCGCCACTCCGCCCGTACCAGGGTGGTGATGATCCGGGTGCGGCGCTGGCCGTCCGGGCACGCCTGCAGCGCCAGCTCCAGGTAGCGCACGGCCACGGCGACCCGGCCCTCGCGCAGGGCCTGCCGGGCGGCGTCCTCCAGCACCGGCACCGCCCACGGGTCGTTGATCTCGCCGGCGCGCACCAGGTGCTCGGCGACGACGGCGCTCGCCGCGCCGCTGCGGTGCGCGAGCACCGCGGCCCGCTCGAACAGCTCCACGCGTTCGCGGTCGTCGATGTCGTTGAGGACCGCCTCGCGGGCGACCGGGTGCCGGAACTCGCCACCGGCCAGGAGTCCGGCCGCGGTCAGCGCCCGCACCGCGTGCGTGACCTGCGTGGCGTCGGCCGGCAGGATCTGTTCGAGCAGGTCGGGGTCGGGGCACACGGCGATCCCGTGCGCCACGCGCAGCAGCCGCGCGCCGGACCGGCGCAGGCAGGAGACCACCGCGCGGGCGTAGTGTTCGCCGGCGACCGGCTCGTTGCCGGCCGCGCCCCCGGCGGTGACCGCGTCGCGGTGGTCGTCGAGCAGGCCACCGAGCAGCAGCGGGTTGCCGCCGCTGAGGTGGTGCCAGGCCGTTCCCAGCCGCTCGGCGTCGGCGGTACCGACGCTCTCGGCGGCCATCGTCCGGACCCCGTCGGCCGTCAGCGGCGACAGCACGATCCGGGTGCCGTACGGCGGCCGCCACAGCGTCTCGAGGTCGAACGCGGCGTCGTCGGGGCGGTGGTGCTCGGTCTGGCTGAACAGCGCCAGCATCGGCGCGAACCGCACCCGACGGGCCAGGTAGGACAGGCAGACGATCGACGCGCGGTCGGCGCGGTCGATGTCGTCGACGGCGATGATCAGCGGGTACCGCTGCGACAGCTCCAGCAGGATCGTGCACAGCGCGTGCACGATCTGCGGGTCGATCGGCTTGTCGCCGGAGTCCGCGCGAACGCCCTCGTAGAGCAGGTTCATCGCGCGCTGCCAGTCGTCGGGGACCAGCGGCGCGTCGAGCAGCAGCTGGCTTATCACGCCGAGGGGCAGGTTGCGCTCGGCGTCGGAGCCGGCGGCGGTGATCGCGAGAGCGTCGCGATCGACCGCCCGGTCGGCGTAGGTGTTCAGCAGCTCGGTCTTTCCGGACGCCACCGCGCCGGTGATGACGGCGACGCGTCCTTTGCCTGCCACCGCGGAGGCGAGCAGGCCGTCCAGCGTGGCGATAGCCTCGTCCCGCTCGAGTAGTGTCATGATCGTTTCCCCTCTGACGATCGTCCTTCCACCGGTGACGCTACGGAGCACCGCTGTCGAACCCTTATCGCCGGGCAATCGCCGGGTTGTTGCCGGGTGGTCGTCACCCGGTCCGGGCATATCGGGGTGGCAGCACCCGCGTGGCGGGCGGCGCGGCCGCCGGGGCGCGACCGGTGCGCGCGACCGCCGAGCGGACCGCCGCCGAGACCGCCGCCGCCAGATCCGCCTCGACGCCGACGCCCCACAGGGTGTCCCCGCCGACGCGCAGCTCCGCGTACACCGCGAGACCGGCGGAGTCGGCGAGCGCCGTGCCGGTGCGGTGCACCGCGCGCACGTCGATGCTCCAGCGCGCCAACGCCCGCCTGATCCGGTCGAGCTCCTCGGTGCGTTCGCCACCGACGGTGAACGCCGCGCCGTCGACGTGCAGGTACGCGGGCACCAGGTCGGAGAACGACAGCGGCACCGCCATCAGCGACCCGGACATGTACCCGTCGCGGAACAGCGCGCAGATCCGGTCGGGGTCGATCTCGCCGCCCTCGCCGTCGGCGTGGGACTGCACCACGCGGGCGAACTCCATCTGCAGCTCGCGCGGCGGGTGCAGGCCGAGCCGCGTGCTGAGCACGTACGCGATCCCACCCTTGCCGGACTGGCTGTTGATGCGCACCACGCTCTCGTAGGTGCGGCCCACGTCCTGCGGGTCGACCGGCAGGTACGGGATGTCCCAGACCGGCTCCGCGCCGGTCTCGGCCAGGCGGCCCTGCTCGGTGAACCCCTTGTTGATGGCGTCCTGATGGGACCCGGAGAACGCCGTGTAGACGAGGTCGCCGCCGTACGGGTGCCGGGGGTGCACCGGCAGGCCGGTGCAGTGCTCGGCGACGCGCCGGATCCGGTTCAGGTCGGAGAAGTCGATCTCCGGGTCGATGCCCTGGCTGAACAGGTTGAGCCCGAGCGTCACCAGGTCGACGTTGCCGGCCCGCTCGCCGTTGCCGAACAGACACCCCTCGATGCGCTGCGCGCCGGCGAGCACCGCCAGCTCGGCGGTCGCCACGCCGGTCCCCCGGTCGTTGTGCGGGTGCACCGACAGGCACACGTGCTCGCGCCGGGTCAGGTTGCGGTCCAACCACTCGATCCGGTCGGCGAACACGTTGGGCATCGTCCGCTCGACGGTGGTCGGGAAGTTCAGGATGATCGGCCGGTCGGTACCGGGCTGCCACACGTCCATGACCGCCTCGCAGACCTCGAGCGCGAAGTCCGGCTCGGTGTCGTTGAACATCTCCGGCGAGTACTCGTAGCCCAGGTCGCAGTCGGCGAGGCTCTCCTCGGCGTACTTCATGAGCAGCCGGGTGCCGTGCACGGCCAGGTGCCGGCAGCCCGCGCGGTCGACGCCGAGCACGACCCGGCGGAACAGCGGCGAGGTCGCGTTGTAGATGTGCACGGTGGCCCGAGGTGCGCCGACGAGGCTCTGCACGGTCTCGCGGATCAGGTCGTCGCGCGCCTGCGTCAGCACCGAGATCCGCACGGTGTCGGGGATCAGGTCCTTCTCGATCAGCATGCGCAGAAAGTCGTGGTCGTCGCGGCTCGCGACCGGGAACCCGACCTCGATCTCGCGGTAGCCCATGTCGACGAGCAGCCGGAACATCTGGAGCTTGCGGGCCGGGCTCATCGGGTTGACCAGCGACTGGTTGCCGTCACGCAGGTCGGTCGACAGCCACCGCGGCGCGGTGGTCACCTGACGGTCGGGCCAAGACCGGTCGGGCAGGTCGACGTGGCCGGCGGGTCGGTAGCGCCTCACCGCGCTGCGTAAGGATTCCACGGACGTTCCTCCATCGTCAGGTGCGTGCACCGAAGAACATCGAGTACGAGTAGGGCGCGAGCATCACCTGGATCTGACAGGCGTCGGCCTCGTCGAACATCACGGAGGCGACGCTGATCTCCGGGTAGGCGGCACTCACCCCGAGGTTGGCGAAGTAGGAACCGCTGTCGAGGACGATCCGGTAGGTCCCCGGCTCCAGGCCGTTCCTGGACCAGTCCACGATGTGCCCGTTCTCGTCGGTCTGCGCCAGCGCTATGGTCCGCCAACCCTCCGGCATCCGCCGCTCCAGTCGGGCCGGGACGCCGGCGGCCGGTCGGCCGTACACGACGTCCAGCACTTGCGCCGTGACGTTCATCCGAAACCCGCTCACTATCCGGCGCCCGCGACGCGGGCGCTCATGCGGCGATTCTCGGGACGCCCGCTATCGCCGCGCATTCGAGTGGTTATCGCCGCCGCCGGGGCCGGCTATTTTCCGGAGGAAAGAGCTTTGATAACGCATTGATGGGTGCCGGCAATAGCGTCATCGCCATACCCGCTGCCGGACAGTTACCGACAGCAGAGATACCACCCAGAAAGCGGGGGAACCCCAATGCGCTCGATCACCGCCCGGATCGCCAAGGTCGCCGTTGCCGCTCTGCTCGGCCTGGCACTCGCATCGACGTCCGCCACCGCCCTGGCCTCGAACAACGCCCCTACCGGTGACGGTGTCACCCTGGCGTGCTGCTATCCCTGGGACACGGTCGGACCGGCCTGACCTCCCAGGGCAGGTCGGAGCGCTACCCGCTACAGATCGTCAGAATGGACGGCAGGCCACGGGCCTGCCGTCCATTCTGTTATCCACCAGATGGCCGATGGCAACTCATCCGTTCAGTCAAATCGAATTCCGCTGAATAGCCGGCGCACTTTCGCACGAATGGTCACCGGAAATCGCGGTCGTCAACGCGGCGCGGGATGGAACGACGCCGGCGGTTGCGCGCCGTCGCCATCGGCGGTGAGGGTGTCGGCGCGCGACGGGTCGACGAACGGCTGGTCGGCTCCGCCGGCCTCGGCGTAGACCTCGTTGAGCATCGCCAGCACCTGCGCCTCGAAGACCGGCGCCTCGATCGCGCGGAACAGACCCAGCGCCCGGTGCAGATGCACCACCGCCTGCGGCATCTTGCCCGCGGCCACCGCCCACTCGCCGAGGCTGCGCTCCACCCGCGCCTCGATCATCCGTTCGCCGTTGGCGGCCGCCAGCACGCGGGCGTCGTTGAGGGCCACCGCCGCCTGCGCGTGGTCGCCCGTCCGCAGCCGCGCCAGCCCCAGGCCGTGCAGCGCGTAGGCCTCGCCCATCGGGTCGCCCAGCTCGCGCACGGCCGTGAGCACCTCGTCGAACGTCGTGATGGCCGCCGTCAGCTCTCCCGCGTCGCGGTACGCGGTGGCCAGCCGGTACAGCACCTGCGCCTCGATCCGCCGGCTTCCGGCGCGCCGGCTGAGCTCCAACGCCTGCGGCAGCAGCCGCATGGCGCCCGCGGTGTCGCCGCCCTCCAGCGCCATCTGGGCCATGCCGTTGAGCACGTACGCCGCCGTGGTGAGGTCGCCGGCGGCGCGCAGCACCTCCAACGCCCGCTGGTAGCGCAGCGCCGCCTGGTCGTTGTTCCCGGCCATCCGGTCGAGATAGGCCAGGAGCCGGTTCACGAGCGCGACACCGTGTTCGGCGCCGAGCTGCCGGAACAGCTGCTCGGACTGTTCGAGGTTGCGCCGGGCGTCGTCGAACCGCTTCTCGACGATGCACAGCGACCCGGTCGAGTACAGCATCACCGCCTGGCCGCGCTCGTTGCCGGTGGCCCGGCACACCGCGAGGGCCACCCGGTGGGTGTCGCGCCAGTCGTTGAGGTAGATCCGCGACTCGAACAGCGTCACCGCGGTGAACGCGAGGTCCCAGCACAGGTCGACCAGCCCGACCTTGGCGGCCTGCCGCACCGCGGCGACCAGCGTCTGCCGCTCCCGCTCCAACCAGTGCATCGGGTTGTCGATCAGCTGCGCCGCCACCTTCGGGGCGAACGCCCACCGTTCGGCGTCGCTGTGGATCTGCGGGCTGCGGTCGCCGAGGAGGCGTCCGTGCGCCTGTTCGGCCAGGAAGAGCAGGGCACCGAGGACGCGCGAGAGCGCCGCGTTGCGCTCGGCCGCGGTCTCCTCCACGGCGAGCCGTTCGCGGGCGAAGACCCGGATGAGGTCGTGGAACCGGTACTGGCTGCGGGGCCCCGCGTCCGTGCCGGTGATCTCCACGAGCTGCGCGTCGACGAGGTCGTCGAGCAGGTCCTGCGCGTCGACCAGCGGCCGGTCGAGCAGCGCGGCGCCGACCCAGCCGCCGAAGATCGGGAAGTCGAGCAGGGCCAGCCGGCGGAACAGCCGCCGGGCGTCGTCCTCCAGGTTGTCGTACGTGTGGGAGATGCTGACCCGGATACCGAGCGCGCCGTGCTTGAGCTCGTCGAGCCGGCGTGACTCGTTCTCCAGCCGGCTCGCCAGCTGCTCCACCGTCCAGTGTGGACGGGCCGACAGCCGCGCGCCGGCGATGCGCAGCGCCAGCGGGAGCTGGCCGCACAGCTCGGCCAGCTCGGCCGCCGCGTCGGTCTCCGCCCGCACCCGCTCGTCGCCGGCGATGCGCGACAGCAGCTCGATCGACTGCTTGGAGTCGAAGACGTCGACCGCGATGTGCGTCGCTCCGGGCAGCCCGGCCAGCCGCCGCCGGCTGGTGATGAGCACCGCGGCGCTCGGGTTGCCCGGCAGCAGCGGCAGCACCTGCGTCTCGCTGCCGGCGTTGTCGAGAACGATCAGCGTGCGCCGGTCGGCGAGCAGCCCGCGGTACATCTCCGCGCGCTCCTCCTGGCCGTCGGGGATCGCGGCGCCGGGCACGCCGAGCGTGCGCAGGAACCGCTCCAGGACCTGGGTCGGGCTGGCCTGCCGGATCGCGCCGCCGTGCAGGTCGGCGAAGAGCTGGCCGTCGGGGTAGCGCCACGCGAGCCGGTGCGACACGTGCACGCACAGGGTGGTCTTGCCGATGCCCGGCTTGCCCGCGACCACGACGATCGGCACGGCCAGCTGGTTCGGGTTGTCGGCCGCGACGGCCAGCTGCACCTGGATCGCCTGGATCTGCGCCGACCGCCCGGTGAAGTCGGCGATGTCGGTGGGCAGCATGCTCGGACCGGTGCCGCCGCCCACCGGCTCCAGGATCTCGGGCAGGGCCGGCACGGCCGCCGGCTCGGCGGCGACGACGGGGTCGACCACGACCTCCGCCTTCTCCCGCACCGACGGCGCGCTGAGCGTCACGTCGGAGGCGAGGATCGAGCGCTCCAGCGCCTGCAGCCGCTCGCTGGGCTCCAGCCCCAGCTCCTCGATGAGGACCCGGCGGGCCGACCGGTAGCACTCCAACGCCTCGGCCTGCCGGCCCGACCGGTACAACGCGAGCATCAGCTGGCCGCGCAGGCGTTCGCGCAGCGGATGGGCGGCCACCAGCTCGCCGAGCTCGGCGATCAGCTCGCCGTGCAGGCCCAGCTCGAGCTCAAGGTCGACGCACTCCTCGGTGGCGCCGAGCCGGCGTTCGACGAGCCGGTCGGCGGCCGCGCGCAACGGTTCGCTGTCGAGACCCTCCAGCGGGGCACCGCGCCACATGCGCAGCGCCTCGCGGTAGCGCTGGACGGCCTCCTCCTTCGCCGGCGCCGTGGCCGCCGACGCGAGGACCGCTTCGTAGTGCTGCAGGTCGACCCGGGTGTCGGAGACCTCGAGGGCGTAGCCCTGGTGGCGGGTGGTGATCGCCTCCGGGTGCCGGCTTGCGGCGAACAGGCGGCGCAGCGCCGACACGCAGATCTGCACCTGGGCGCGGGCGCTGCTCGGCGGTCGTTCCCCGTAGACGGCGGTGACCAGCCGGCCGACCGAGACGACGCGGCCGGGCTCCAGCGCGAGACAGGCGAGCACGATCTGCTGACGATGGCCGGCCAGGTCGAGACGATGCCCCTCGTCTGCGATCAGCTCGAGAGGTCCGAGAACGCGGATTTCCACCGGATCCGCCGCCCTACACCGCTCCGACGACGCGCGTGAGGCCTAACCGTGTAGCCGCTTTCACGGCCTTTCGGTAGCCACCTTTCGAACAACCACGACAGCATCTACACCGGTGGTCCAAGGCATTCTCCCCCGTGTGTCCCGCCTCAGACTACGAACGCATCCATGGCCGCCGCTACGCTACTCGCCAGACACCACCGTTCGGCCATCGTGCACTGGGCCGTTCAACCGATGGCGGAATGGACGCCCCCCGGTTCCGAATCATGTTCAGAGATCGGGAGAGCGCGTTCAGACTCAGAATGACGCTCAGAATACGGTTACATTACGAGCGAGGGCAACGGGAAAGGGGCGGACATTGCGTCCGCCCCTTTCCGCGTTCGTGCGCCGGTGATCTCAGCCGAGCTGTTCGGTGATCGCCGCGAGCACCTTCGGGGCCTGCGAGCTGACGAAGAAGTGCCCGCCCGGGAAGACCTGCAGCTCGAACGCGCCGCTCGTGTGCCCCGACCAGGCCAGCGCCTCCTCGAGGCTGGTCTTCGGGTCGTCGTCGCCGGTGAACGCGGTGATAGGAGCCGAGAGGCCGCGGGTCGGGTCGTGCTGGTAGGTCTCGATGGCCCGGTAGTCGCTGCGGATCGCGGGGAGGATCATCCGCAGGATCTCGGGGTCGCCGAGGACGGCCGCGTCGGTTCCGCTCAACGCCTGCAGTTCGGCGATGACGCCGGAGTCCGAACGCTTGTGCACGCCCTCGTTGCGGTAGCGCGACGGTGCGCGCCGTCCGGACGCGAACAGCCGCACCAGGGTCGCGTCGCCGCTGGCCTCCAGCCGCAGGGCCACCTCGTACGCGAGCACCGCGCCGAGGCTGTGCCCGAAGAACGCGAGCGGCTTGTCGGTCCAGCCGCGGACCGCCTCGGCGACGAGGTCGGCCAGGTCGTGGATGTCGCCGACGTTGGGGTCGGCGCGCCGGTCCTGCCGGCCGGGGTACTGCACCGCGAGCACGTCGATGCCGGGCGACAGCGCCCGGGCCACGGGGAAGTAGAAGCTCGCCGAGCCGCCCGCGTGCGGGAAGCAGACCAGGCGCACCGGCGCGGCCGGGGCCGGGTGGAACCGGCGGATCCAGGTGTCGGAGTCCACAATGGACGATGTCATGGGTCGGCTCCTCCTAGAGCGGGATCGTGCGGTGCTGAGTGCTTCTGTGCGACCACCAGGCGCGACCCGCGGGTGCCGCCGCGAACGCCTCGGCCAGTCGACGGCGGAGGTCGCCGCCGTAGGTCCTGCGGGTGACGACCGTGACGCGCGGCACCGACGCCCCGTCGAACCCGGCCAGCCGCGTCGCGTCGGGGTCGTCGGTGAGCACGAGCAGCGGGACGCCGAGCGCGTCGCACGTCCGCACGAACCGCTCCGCCCGCGCCGCCGTGAGCGGGTCGATGCGACCGCCCGCGCGCGCCGGGTCGTTGGCGACCACGCCGACCGTGCGGCCGGCCAGCCGGCCCAGCCCGGTGACGATGGTGGCGGCCCACGTGGTCCGCAGCTCGACGAAGCCCGGGTCGAACAGGGCGTGCCCGTCGGCGACCCCGGAGCCCGGACCGGCGAGGAACGGCCGGGCGAGCAGCCCGACCAGCTGCCGGGCCCGCGCGTAGGCGTCGGGCTCGGAGTCCACGGCGAGGTCGGGACCGCCGGCGAACGGCCGGGCAGCGGGCGCGCTGATGACCAGGTCGGCCCGTGACGCCACCGCGCCGGTCACCGGACCGAGCACCACCGAGATCCGCGGAACCCGGCCGGACGCCCGCTCCATCGCGGCGAGCACCGGGTCGTCGTCGGTCGGCTGTGGGCCGCCGGAGTACCACAGGCCGACGACCGGTGAACGCTGGCTGATGGCCGCGTCGACGGCCCGCACGATCCGGCCGCCACCGGCCGTGCCCGTCAGTGCGGTGTCGGCGCAGAAGGCGACCACGGTGCGTCCGTCGATCCGGCCGCGGACCGCGGTGACCCCGCTGGCGTCGGCGGGATGCAGAGCCGAGACCGAGTGCGGGTCCAGGAGCGTTCCGAGGCACAGCCGCGGATCCCGCGGAGTGGGCGGCAGCCCGTCGAACACGGTCGACGGCCGAATGGCGACAGTTGTCATCGAATCCCCATCAGCTGGAAGCAGGGGTACTTAACCAATTGAACGGGTTGCCACCGGAGGAAAGAACCCCTATTCGGACCCCGCCAGCGTGCCCAGCCAGGCGTCGATCTCGCTCGCGGTCGAGGGGGCGTGCTCGTCCATCATCGAGAAGTGGTTGCCGGGCACGTCGACGACCGTGTCGGCGAACTTCCCGGACGCCTGCCACTCCTCCCTGGGCGGTGCCTCGTCGGCGTCCCCGCCCGGCATGAACTCCGTGGCCCGCAGCAGCAGGGTCGGCGCCTCCACGTCCACCGGTGACCAGAAGCCGCCGAACAGCCGCAGGTACCAGCCCATCGCCGACAACCCGACGCTGTCCATGTAGCCCCAGGTCTCCTCGCGCTCGTACCCGCCCTGCACCATGCCCGGCAGCGCGCCCTTGAGCGTTCCGATGCCGTCGTCGGGGAAGTACGTGTCGATCAGCACCACCGCGTGCGGCGCGACGCCGCGCGCCTCGAGCTGCGCGGCGACCGCGTACGCCAGCCACCCGCCGCCGGAGGCTCCGGCAAGGACGAACGGCGCGCCGTCCGGGTGCTGCCGCAGCACCGCGTCGGCCTGCAGGTCGAGCAGCGCGTCGAGGTCGGCGGGCAGCTTCTCGCCGCGGGTGAACCCGGGCGCGCTGAGCACCGACAGGTCGCGGACCCCGTCGCAGGCGACGGCGAGGCGGCTGTACTGGTGCGGACCGGCGAGCGCGCTGATCGAGGTGAAGCAGGCCAGCGCCGGACGGCGCGGTCCCCGCGCGAACGTGATGAACTCCGGCGGGCTGCTCACCTCGGCCGGCCCGGCGAACGTCGGCCGCAGCGCCGCCGCGGTCATGAGCAGCGTGCTCGCCCGGCTGAACTCGCCGACGTCGCAGCCGCGCCGGTACAGGTCCGACAGCGAGTCCAGCGAGCTGTCCGGCGCGGGCGGGATGTCGGCGGCCGCGCGCAGCAGGTCGGCGGCCTCGGCGAGCTTCCCGTCGGCGCAGCCCTGCCGGTACATCGCCGCCATCGACACGAGCGGATCCTGTTCGGCGACGGCCGCGGGAGCTACGTCGAGGTCGAGCTCGTCGAGCAGCCACCCGGCCAGGTCCTGCGAGGTCGGCCGCTCGAAGAGCACCTTGACCGGCAGCTTCAGCCCGGTCGCCGCGTTCAGCGCGTTGCGCAGCCCGACGGCGGCCAGCGAGTCGAACCCGAGGTCGGTGAACCGGCGCCCGGGCGGGATCTGGTCGGCCCCAGCGAACCCGAGCACCGCAGCCACCCGCTCGCGCACCAGCCGCAGCACGATCTCCGCACGGTCGCCGGCCGGCGCCCCGGCGAGGCGGGCCGCGAGGTCCGTGCCACCGCCGCCCGCTGAGGCGTCGTCGGCAACCGCGAGCCGGGCCACCTCCGGGATCTCCGCGATCAGCGGCCGGGCGCGGGCGGCGGTGAAGCCGGGCGCGAACCGGTCCCAGTCGATGTCGGCCAGCACCACCGCGGTGTCGCCGGCGGTGAGGGCCCGGCGCAGGCCGGCGAGTGCCGCCTCCGGCGCCATCGGCGGCAGGCCGAGCCGCAGCAGCCGCCGCCCGATCTCGCCCTCGGCGAGGCCGCCGCCGCCCCAGGTGCCCCAGGCGACCGAGGTGGCGGCCCGGCCCCGCGCGCGGCGCCGCTCGGCCAGCGCGTCGAGGTAGGCGTTGGCAGCGGCGTACGCGCCCTGCCCGCCGCTGCCCCACACGCCGGCGCCGGACGAGTACAGCACGAACGCGTCCAGCGGCCGGTCGCCGAGGAGGTCGTCGAGGTGGGCGGCGCCGCCGACCTTCGCCGCGCAGATCCGGGCCAGCTCGTCCGGACCGGTGTCGACCAGCGGCGTGCCGATCTGGCCCAGGCCGGCGGTGTGGACCACCGCGGTGAGGTCGTGCAGCGGGTCGAGGAGCGCGGCCAGGCTGTCGCGGTCGGCGACGTCGCAGGCGGCGACGGTCACCCGGACGCCGGCGGCGGTCAGCTCCGCGACGAGGTCGGCCACGCCGGGCGCGTCGGCGCCCTGCCGGCTGGTGAGCACGAGGTGGTCAGCGCCGTGCGCGGCGAGCCACCGGGCCACCTGGCGGCCGAGTCCGCCGGTGCCGCCGGTCACCAGCACGGTGCCGCGCGGACGCCAGTCCTCCGCGGCGGAGAGGTCGGTGGTGTCGCGCACCAGCCGCCGGGCGTAGGTGCCGGACGCGCGCACCGCCACCTGGTCCTCGCCCTCGGAAGGCGCTGCCAGCACCGCCGCGAGCCGGTCGGCGACGCGGCCGTCGACGGTCTCCGGCAGGTCGACCAGGCCGCCCCAGCGCCGTGGGTGCTCCAGGCCCGCCACCCGGCCCAGTCCCCAGGTCTGCGCCTGTTCCGGGTCCGCCGGCGGGTCACCGTCCACACAGGACACCGCGCCCCTGGTCGCGAGCCACAGCGGCGCGGTCGCGTCGAGGTCGTCCAGCGCGCCGACGAGCGCGGTGGTCAGGGCCAGCCCGGCCGGCACCCACGGCCGCTCCGACGGGCGCGTGTCGAGGCCGCACAGAGAGAGGATCCCGGCGACCGGTCCCCCCACGGCGCCCACGAGGTGGGCGAGGTCGGCGCGTCCGGCCGACGGCGGAACGGTCACCGTGCGGACGTCGGCACCGCGCTCGGTGAGCGCACCGGCGACCCCGCCGTCGGTGACGCCGTCGGGCTTCACCAGCAGCCAGGTGCCGCTCAGCGTCGCTCCCGGGGCGGCGGGCACGTCGCGCCACACGATCCGGTACCGCCAGCGGCGTGCGGCGGCGTCGCCGCGCCGGCGGCGCCGCCACGCCGACAGCGCCGGCAGCAGGCCGTCCAGGTTCGTCGGGGCGAGGTCGAGCTCGGCCGCCACCCGGTCGGTGTCGCCGCCGTCGACGGCGGCCCAGAAGTCGGCGTCGGCGTCGAGGTCGGCGGGCAGGTCCGCGACCACGGGTGCGGCGGTGACGTCCGGCCAGTACCGCTGCCGCTGGAACGGGTACGTCGGCAGCGGCACCACCCGCGACCCGCGGCCGGCGAAGACGGCGGTCCAGTCCGGGGTGACGCCGTGCGCGACCGCCTCGGCCAGCGACGCGGTGAACCGGGTGAGGCCGCCGTCGTCGCGACGCAGCGTGCCGCTGACCTCGGCGGCCGCGCCCGCGTCGTCGAACGTCTCGCGCATGCCCATCACCAGTACCGGGTGCGCGCTGACCTCGACGAAGTGCGCGTACCCGCGCTCCAGCGCCGACCGCACGGCCGCTTCGAAGCGCACCTGCTGGCGCAGCCCGCGGTACCAGTACGCGGTGTCCAGCTCGGCGCCGTCGACAGGTTCGCCGGTCACCGTCGAGAAGATCTCCACGCGCGACCGCCCCGGCGCGACGGCGCCGATCTCGGCGAGCACGTCCTCCTCGATGCGCGACACGTGCGCGCAGTGCGAGGCGTAGTCGACCGGCACGCGCCGCGCCCGCACCTCGCCCTCGGCACACGCGGCGAGCAGCTCCTCCAGCGCGTCGGGGTCGCCGGAGACCACCACCGAGGACGGCCCGTTGACCGCGGCGACCGCGATCCGCCCGTCCCACCGCGCGATCATCGGCTCCGCGTCGGCCTCGGGCAGCGCGACCGACACCATGCCGCCCTGACCGGCGAGCGCGGTGAGGGCGCGGCTGCGCCGGGCGACCACGCGCGCGCCGTCCTCCAGCGACAGCGCCCCCGCGACCACCGCCGCCGCGATCTCACCCTGCGAGTGGCCGAGCACCGCGCCCGGCTCGACGCCGTGCGCACGCCACAGGTCGGCCAGCGACACCATCACCGCCCACAGGACGGGCTGGATCACGTCGACGCGCTCGGGCAGCGACGGGTCGCGCAGCACCTCCTCCAGCCGCCAGTCGACGTGCGGGGCGAGCGCCCGCGCGCAGGCGGCGATCCGGGCGGCGAAGACCGGCGAGGTGTCGAGCAGGTCGACGGCCATGCCGGCCCACTGCGAGCCCTGGCCGGGGAAGACGAACACGACCTTGCCGGCCGCACCCGCCTCGCCGACGCTGACCCCGTCGTGCGGCAGGCCGGCGGCGACAGCGGTGAACCCGGCCCGCAGCGAGTCGGTGTCGGTGGCCACGAACGCGGCGCGGTGCTCGAACGCCGCGCGGGTCGCGGTGAGGGTGAAGGCGACGTCCACGGGGCGGTGCGGCTGGTCGACGAGTGAAGCGGCCAGTGCGCGCACGGCTTCGGGGGTGCGACCGGACAGCACGACCGGCACCGGAACAGCCGGGTCCGCCGGAGCGTCCTCGTCGGGGGGCGCCTGCTCCAGGATCACGTGCGCGTTGGTCCCGCTGATGCCGAACGACGACACCGCGGCGCGGCGCGGCCGGCCGGTCTCCGGCCACGGCTGCGACCCGGTCGCCAGCGTCACCGCGCCGGCGGACCAGTCGACGTGCGGCGACGGCGTGGTGGCGTGCAGCGTCGGTGGCACGATCGCGTGCCGCAGCGCCTGCACCGACTTGATGACGCCGGCCACGCCCGCGGCCGCCTGCGTGTGCCCGATGTTCGACTTCACCGAGCCCAGCCGCAGCGGACGGTCGGCCGGCCGCTCCCGGCCGTAGGTCGCCAGCAGCGCCTGCGCCTCGATGGGGTCGCCGAGCTTCGTGCCGGTGCCGTGCGCCTCGACGAGGTCGACCTGGTCGGCGGTGAGCCGGCCCGCGGCCAGCGCCTGCCGGATGACCCGCTGCTGCGAGGGTCCGTTCGGCGCGGTGAGCCCGCTGCTGGCGCCGTCCTGGTTGACCGCGCTGCCCCGCACGACGGCGAGCACCGGGTGGCCGTTGCGGCGGGCGTCGCTGAGCCGTTCCAGCAGCAGGATGCCGGCGCCCTCGGAGAAGCTGGTGCCGTCGGCGTCGGCCGAGAACGGCTTGCAGCGCCCGTCGGGTGCCAGGCCGCGCTGGCGGCTGAACTCGACGAAGCTGCCCGGGGTGCACATCACGGTGACGCCGCCGGCGAACGCGAGGTCGCACTCGCGCCTGCGCAGCGCGTGCGCGGCGAGGTGCAGGGTCACCAGCGACGACGAGCAGGCGGTGTCGACGGTGACGGCCGGACCCTCCAGCCCGAGCGTGTAGGCGATGCGGCCGGACGCGACGCTGTTCGACGTGCCGGTCGCGAGGTAGCCCTCGGCGCCCTCGAACCCACCGGGCGACGACAGCAGCAGGTTCGCGTAGTCCTGTCCCATCACGCCGACGAACACCCCGGACCGGCTGCCGCGCAACGACCGCGGCGGCACCCCGGCGCGTTCCAGGGCCTCCCAGGAGATCTCCAGCAGCAGCCGGTGCTGCGGGTCCATCGCCAGGGCCTCGCGCGGGCTGATGCGGAAGAACTCCGGGTCGAAGTCGGCCACGTCGGTGAGGAAGCCGCCCTCGCGGACGTAGGTGGTGCCGGGCTGGTTCGGGTCGGGGTCGTAGAGCGCGTCGAGGTCCCAGCCGCGGTCGCGCGGGAACGGCGCGATGGCGTCGCCGCTGTCGGCGACCAGCCGCCACAGGTCCTCGGGCGAGCGGATCCCGCCCGGGTACCGGCAGCCCATCGCGACGATCGCGACCGGTTCCTGGTCGGCGTCCTCCACCTCGCGCAGGCGCTGACGGGTCTCGTGCAGGTCCGCGGCGACCCGCTTGAGGTAGTCGCGGAGCTTGTCCTCACTCACGGCCGGTTCCTCTTTCAGTAACGCAGGGGGCCTCAGGCCCGGCCCAGCTCGTTGTCGATGAAGTCGAACAGGTCGTCGTCGGATGCCGACCGCAGCTTGTCGGTGACGGTCTCGCCGCCGTCCGGCGCCGGCTCGTCGTCGAGCGCGGCGAGCAGGGTGGCGAGGCGGTGCCGGATGCCGTCGCGCGCCTCGCTGCCGGCGGTCAGCCCGGCGAGGGCGGTCTCCAACCGTTCCAGGTCGGCGAGGGCCGGCGCGACCGCGTCGACCTCGTCGGCCTCCAGCGCGCCGGCCAGGTAGCCGGCGAGCTTGTTCGCCGACGGGTAGTCGAAGATCAACGTGGCCGGCAGGCGGAGCCCGGTGACGGCGGCCAGGCGGTTGCGCAGCTCGACCGCGGTCAGCGAGTCGATGCCGAGCTCCAGCAGGCCCCGGTCGGGCTCGACCGCGTTCGGACCGGCGTGGCCGAGCACCGCGGCGGCGTGCGTGCGCACGACCTCCAGCAGCACCCGCTCCCGTTCGGCCTCGTCGAGGCCCCGCAGCCGCTGCGCCAGCGCCGACGCCTCGGCGGCGCCGGGTGCCGGTCCGCGCCGGGTGGCGACGCGGATGAGCCCGCGCAGCAGCGGCGGCACCGGGCCGTCGCCGACCTGTGCCCGCAGCCCGGCGAGGTCCAGCTTGATCGGCACCAGCGTCGGCGCGTCGAGTCCGAGCGCGGTGTCGAACAGCGCGAGGCCCTCCTCCGACGACAGCGCCACCGCGCCGGCGCGGCTCATCCGCTCGCGGTCGCCGTCGGCGAGGGCGCCGGTCATGCCGCTGTCCTCGGCCCACAGGCCCCAGCCGAGCGACACCGCGGGGAGCCCGGCGGCGCGGCGGTGCTGTGCCAGCGCGTCGAGGAACGCGTTGGCGGCGGCGTAGTTCGCCTGTCCGGGCCGTCCGAACGTGCCCGCCGCGGAGGAGAACAGCACGAACGCGGCCAGCGGGAGGTCGGCGGTCAGCTCGTGCAGGTTCAGCGCCGCGTCGACCTTCGGGCGCAGCACCCGGTCGAGGCGTTCGGGCGTCAGCGAGGTGAGGACGCCGTCGTCGAGCACGCCGGCCGCGTGGACCACGCCGGTCAGCGGCCGGTCGGCCGGCACCGTGGCCAGCGCCGCGGCGAGCGCGTCGCGGTCGGCCACGTCGCAGGCCGCGACCGTCGCCTCGGCACCGAGAGCGCGGAGGTCCGCGACCAGGTCGGCCATGCCGGCGGCCGCCGGGCCGCGCCGGCTCAAGAGCAGGAGCGACGGGACCGCGTGAGCGCGCACGAGGTGCCGGGCCAGCAGCCCGCCCAGGGCGCCGCCGGCGCCGGTCACCACGACCGTGCCGCCGCCGAGGCGTCCCACCTCGCTTGCGGCGGACGGTGCGGTGACCGCGACGCGCGCCAACCGCGCCGCCCGCGCGCGGCCCTCGCGCACCACCGCCTGGTGTTCACCGGCGGCGAGCAGGCCGGGCAGGGCCCGCACGGAGGCGTCGGACCCGTCGACGTCGGCGAGCGCGAACCGGCCGGGGTTCTCCGACTGCGCGGTGCGCAGCAGGCCCCACACCGCGGCGCGGGCCAGGTCGGTCGGGTGCTCCTCGCCGTCGGCGGCGACCGCGCCGCGGGTGAGCACGGTGAGGGTCGCGCCGGCGAGGCCGTCGGCGGCGACCCAGGCCTGTGCCAGGTCGAGCACCGAGTGGGTCGCGGTGCGCGCGTCGGTGTCGCCGGCCATCGTCACCAGCACGACGTCGGGGACGCGTGCGCCCGCGGCGACGGCCGTGACCAGCGCGCCGAGGTCGGCGTAGGTATCGGGCCGGATCCCGGCGCCCTGCAGGCCGGTGGCGGCGTCGAGCGGGTCGGCGCCGACGAGCGCCCAGGTGCCTGTCGCCGGCGCACCGCCGGTGGCGACCGGCGTCCAGTCGAGCCGGAACAGCGACTCGTGGTAGCTGGTGCTCCCGGCCCGCAGCTGGTCGAGTCCGATCTCGCGGACGAGCAGCGACTCCACCGACGCGACCGGCGCACCGGCCCCGTCGAAGAGGTCGAGGCTGATCTGGTTGGGGCCGGCGGGCCGCAGCCGCACCCGCAGCGTTCCGCCGGTGCCGGGCGCGAAGACGGTGACGCCGCTGAACGAGAACGGCAGCCGGCCGCCTCCCCCGCTCGCGCCGTCGCCGGCCTCCGCCGGTCCGGGAAGCGCCATGGTGTGCAGCGCGGCGTCGAGCAGGGCCGGGTGCAGCGCGAAGCGGTCCGGGTCGGGAACACCGGCGTCGGTCTCCCCCAGCGACACCTCGGCGTACAGGTCGCCGTCGCGGCGCCAGGCCGCGGTGAGGCCCTGGAACACCGGGCCGTACTCGAACCCGAGGCCGGCGAGCGCCGCGTAGTGCCCGTCGACCGGAACCGGGTCGGCGTCGGCCGGCGGCCACTGCTGGGGCCCGGTCGTGGACGCCGCGGTGCGCGGGGTGAGCGCGCCTGAGGCGTTGCGGACCCACGGTTGGGCCTCGTCGGTGCCCTCGACCCGCGAGTGCAGGGCGACGGGACGCCGACCCGCCGCGTCGACGGCGCCGACGACGAGTTGCAGCTGCACGCCGCCGGACTCCGGCAGCACCAGCGGCGCCTCGAGGGTCAGCTCGTCGACGCGTCCGAACCCGACCTGGTCGCCGGCGTGCAGCGCGAGCTCGGCGAACGCCGTGCCGGGCAGCAGTACCGTGCCGGCGACCGCGTGGT
Source organism: Virgisporangium ochraceum (assembly GCF_016863655.1). Classification (GTDB taxonomy): domain Bacteria; phylum Actinomycetota; class Actinomycetes; order Mycobacteriales; family Micromonosporaceae; genus Virgisporangium; species Virgisporangium ochraceum. The sequence goes on along the minus strand of NZ_BOPH01000148.1, from coordinate 3,421 downwards.
CGGCCAGCCAGCCGTGGGTCGCCAGCGCCAGCCGTCCGGTGAACAGGTAGCCGTCGGAGCCGGCCAGCGGCACGGCCGCGCCGAGCAGCGGGTGGTCGGCCCGGCCGAGCCCGAGCCCGGTCGCGTCGCCGGCGACGGCCGACCGCGCGGCCGGCGTCGGCCAGTAGCGCTCGTGCTCGAAGGCGTAGGTGGGCAGGTCGGTGAGCCGGGCGTGCGGGTAGAGCGCGGTCCAGTCGGGGGTGAGGCCGTGCGTCCAGGCCTCGCCGAGCGAGGTGAGGAAGCGGCGCCGGCCGCCGTCGTCGCGGCGCAGCGTGCCGACGGTGACCGCGCCGGGCGTGTCGTCGAGGGTCTGCTGCACGGGCACGGTGAGCACCGGGTGCGGGCTGATCTCGATGAAGTAGCGGTGCCCGTCGGCGACCATCGACCGGGTCACCGACTCCAGCTCCACGGTGTGGCGCAGGTTGCGGTACCAGTAGGCGGCGTCGAGCTCGACCGCGTCGATCACCTGACCGGTGACCGTCGAGTAGAACGGCACCTGCGCCGGCCGGGGGCTGATCGGGGCCAGGGCGACCAGCAGCTCGTCGCGGATGGCCTCGACGTGTGCCGAGTGGGAGGCGTAGTCCACGGCGATGCGCCGCGCGCGGGTCCCGTCGGCGGCGCACGCCTCGAGCAGCTCGGTGACCGCGTCCGGGTCGCCGGCGACCACGACGGACGCCGGCCCGTTGTTCGCGGCGACCGACAGCCGGCCGTCCCAGCGCGCGATCAGCCCGGCGGCGCCGGCGGCCGACAGCGCGACGGAGGCCATCGCGCCCCGGCCGGCGATCGCGAGCAGGGCCCGGCTGCGCAGCGCCACCACCCGGGCGGCGTCGTCGAGGCTCAACGCGCCGGCGACGCACGCGGCCGCGATCTCGCCCTGCGAGTGACCGGCGACCGACGACGGGTGCACGCCGTGGGCGCGCCACACCTCGGCCAGCGACACCATGACCGCGAACAGCACCGGCTGCACCACGTCGACGCGCTCCAGCGCCTCCGGTCCGCCGCGCAGCACCTCGAACAGCGACCAGTCGGTGTACGGGGCGAGGGCGGCGGCGCACTCGGTCATCCGCTCGCGGAACACCACGTCGGTGTCGAGCAGCTCGACGGCCATGCCGGGCCACTGCGAGCCCTGGCCGGGGAACAGGAACGCGACCCGGCCGTCGGCGCGGGCGACCCCGGTCGCCGCCTCGCCCCGCACGACCGCGGCCAGCCCGCGCCGGAACTCCTCGGCGTCGGCGGCGACGACCGCGGTCCGGTACGGGAACTGCGCGCGCCCGGTGGCCAGCGTGAACCCGACGTCCACCGGCCGGGCGTCGACCTCCCGCAGCCGGTCGGCCTGGCCGGCGAGGGCGGCCTCGCTCGCGGCGGAGACCGGCCACAGTACCGGGCCCGCGACCGTCCGTTCGGGTGCCGGTTCCGGCGCCGGCGGCTGCTCGATGATGGTGTGCGCGTTGGTCCCGCTGATGCCGAACGACGAGATCGCCGCGCGGCGCGGCCTCGTGACGGCCGGCCACGGCTGTTGTTCGGTGAGCAGCTCGACGGAGCCGGCCGACCAGTCCACGTGCGGCGACGGCTCGTCGACGTGCAGGGTGCGCGGCAGGACGCCGTGCTCCATCGCCTTGATCATCTTGATGATGCCGGCGACGCCGGCGGCGGCCTGGGTGTGGCCGAGGTTGGACTTGACCGAGCCCAGCCAGAGCGGGATGTCCCGCTCCTGCCCGTAGGTGGCCAGGAGCGCCTGTGCCTCGATCGGGTCGCCGAGCTTCGTGCCGGTGCCGTGCGCCTCGACGGCGTCGACGTCCACAGTGGACAGACCACCGGACGCCAGCGCCTGCCGGATCACCCGCTGCTGCGACGGACCGTTCGGCGCGGTCAGGCCGTTGCTCGCGCCGTCCTGGTTGATCGCGGACCCGCGCACCACGGCGAGGATCGGATGGCCGTTGCGCCGCGCGTCCGACAGCCGCTCCACGAGCAGCATCCCGACGCCCTCGCCCCAGCCGGTGCCGTCGGCGGCACCGGCGAACGCCTTGCACCGGCCGTCCGGCGACAGCCCCCGCTGGCGGGAGAACGCCACGAACGTCCCCGGCGTCGCCATCACGGTCACCCCGCCGGCGAGTGCCAGGTCGCACTCCCCGCGCCGCAGCGCCTGCACCGCGAGGTGCAGCGCGACCAGCGACGACGAGCACGCCGTGTCGATGGTGACCGCGGGCCCCTCCAGGCCGAACGTGTAGGAGACGCGGCCGGAGGCGATGCTGCCCGCGGTGCCGGAGCCGACCGAGCCGCCGATCGCGTCGACCGCGTTCTGCAGCACCTCCGCGTAGTCGTGGTACATGACGCCGGCGTAGACGCCGGTGCGGCTGCCGCGCAGGCTGCGCGGGTCGATGCCGGCCCGCTCGATCGCCTCCCAGCTCGTCTCCAGCAGCAGCCGCTGCTGCGGGTCGGTGCTGACCGCCTCGCGCGGCGAGATGCCGAAGAACGCGGGGTCGAACCGGTCGGCGCCGTACAGGAAGCCGCCCTCGCGGACGTAGCTGGTCCCGGGGTTGTCGGGGTCGGGGTGGTAGAGCGCGTCGACGTCCCAGCCGCGCTCGACCGGGAAGCCGGAGATCGCGTCGCGGCCGTCGGCGACCAGCCGCCACAGGTCCTCGGGGGTCTCGACGCCGCCGGGGAACCGGCAGGCCATCCCGACGATGACGATCGGCTCGTCGTCCTGACGCGCGGCGACCACCGGCGTGTCGAGGTCGCGGGCCGTACCGAGCAGCTCGTCGCGCAGGTACGTGGCCAGCGCGAGCGAGGACGGGTAGTCGAAGACCAGCGTCGCCGGCAGCCGCAGCCCGGTCGCCTCGGCCAGCCGGTTGCGCAGCTCCACCGCGCCGAGCGAGTCGAAGCCCAGCTCGGTGAACGCGCGTCCGGGTTCGATCGCGTCGGCGCCGGCGTGCCCGAGCACCGCGGCCACCTGGCCGCGGACGAGGTCCAGCAGCGCCTTCTCGGCGTCGGCGCCGGTGAGCTCCGCGAGCCCGCGCACGACGTCGTCGCGGGCCGCGGTGCGCCGGGCGGGCGCGCGGACCAGTCCGCGCAGCAGGGGCAGCCCGGCCATCGCGGTCAGGTTCAGGCGCGCGGGGACCAGCAGCGGGGTGCCCACGGTGAGCGCGGCGCCGAACAGCGCCAGACCCTCCTCATTGGACAGACCGGGTACGTGCCGGACCCCGGTGCCCATGCCCTCGGCCTCCGACCACAGCCCCCAGGCCAGTGACACGGCCGGCAGGCCCCGCGCGACCCGGTGCTGTGCCAGCGCGTCGAGGAACGAGTTCGCCGCGGCGTAGCTGGCCTGTCCGGGGTTGCCCAGGACACCGGCGAGCGAGGAGAACAGCACGAACGCGGACAGGTT
>NZ_BOPH01000147.1 GCF_016863655.1 Virgisporangium ochraceum | reverse complement strand
CAAACCACCCTCGCTGGGTAATTCATTTTGTTCGCCGGGCTATCGTACACATCCAACAGCGACTGTCAAATCTTCGCTGTCTTCGCGCAACGACCCTACTCCAACGAAATTGAAGTAGATGTCCAGCGGATTGGCAGACCGGCCGGCCTCGCAATCGGGCCCGCCCGGCTCCTGCCGGCTTGTCTACTCTACCCGGTCAGTTTCGCACTTGCAAGTCGCTGTTTCCGGCTCGCCTGCACTGCCCAAGTTACCGCTCCGATCCGGTCTTCCGGTGCTTTCGCCCCGTTTGTCCGGTCCCTTGCGGCACGACAGAACCTACGCGCTCGCGCGCCCCAACGTCAAATCGAGCGTCATGCGTATCCGTGGAGCGCACAGCCATGTGCGGAGCGTGCATCGAGCGAATGACAGAATGGCCCGGTGCCCGACACCATCGCCGCCGACGCGCTGCTCGGCCTCCTGCTGCCGTTCTGGCAGCTGGTGCTCGGTGCCGTGATCATCCTGTTCGTGGTGGGAGCGTCGGTACGCCTGGCCCGCCGCGGGCGGTCACGGATGAACACCGCCATCATCGTCACCGGAGCGGCGCTCATCGGCCTGGTGCTGATCGGCGTCCTGGCGAGCTAGGCCGCATTTCAACGGTCTAGAGCCGGCGGTTCGCCAGGCTGGGCACCTCGAGCCGGATGCGCTCCAACCGGTCGAGGTCGAGATCGGCCGTGATGATGCCCACCTCGTCGGGCATCTGGGCCACGACGGTTCCCCACGGGTCCACGACCATGCTGCGACCGAAGCACGTCCGGCCCGGGTCATGGTCGCCGATCTGGCCGGCGGCGAGTACGTAACACTGGTTCTCCACCGCGCGGGCCCGGAGCAGGACCTCCCAGTGGTCGCGCCCCGTGTGCATCATGAACGCGGCCGGCACCACGAGCACCGTCGCACCGTCGATCGCCAACCGCCGGTACAGCTCCGGGAACCGCAGGTCGTAGCAGATCGACAGCCCCACCTGGACGCCGTCGACGGGCACCACGAGAACCTCGGAGCCCGGGGCGACAGAGGACGACTCCCGGTACGACACCCGCCCCGGAATCTCCACGTCGTACAGGTGGATCTTCCGGTACGCGCCGATCAGCCCGCCGCCGCGGTCGAAGGCCGGCATCGTGTTGTACGTGTGCTCGTCGTCGGGGCCGGTCTCGTGGAACGAGCCAGCCAGGATGTTGATCTCCAACGAGCGCGCCAGCGACGCGAACATGGATGCGTACTCGCCGTCGAGGCCCTCGGGCTTCGGAAGACCGGCGGAGGGACCCAGATAGTCGGTGTACTCCGGCAGCACCGCCAGATCGGCCCCGGCGGCGGCCGCCCGCTCCACCAACGAACGCGCCACCGAGAGGTTGGCGGCGCGGTCGTCGCGAGCGTTGAGCTGACAGAGCGCGACCCGCATGGACGGACCTAGGCCGACTTCTCCTCGCCCCGGTCGGCCCGGCGACGGCCGGCCCGGTGGGACGTGAAGTCGCGGGGCACGATCGTCGGGTTGACGTTGTTGAGCACGACCTCGCGGGTGATGAGCACCCGGGCGACGTTCGGGTTGCTCGGGACCTCGTACATCACGGAGAGGAGCACCTCCTCCATGATGGCCCGCAGCCCGCGGGCGCCGGTGCCGCGCAGGATCGCCTGGTCGGCGATCGCCTCCAGGGCGTTGGTCTCGAACTCCAGCTCCACGCCGTCGAGCTCGAACAGCCGCTGGTACTGGCGCACGAACGCGTTGCGGGGCTCGGTGAGGATGCGCACCAGCGCGTCGCGGTCGAGGCTGCGCACGCTCGTGAGCACCGGGAGCCGGCCGATGAACTCGGGGATCAGCCCGAACTTCAACAGGTCTTCCGGCATGACCTCGCCGAAGACGTTGTCGCCGCTCTTCTCGCTGATCGAGCGGACGTCGGCGCCGAAGCCGAGCCCGTTCTTGCCGACCCGCGCCTGGATCACCTTATCGAGACCGGCGAACGCGCCACCGCAGATGAACAGCACGTTGGTGGTGTCGATCTGGATGAACTCCTGGTGCGGATGCTTCCGACCGCCCTGCGGGGGCACGTTGGCGACGGTCCCCTCGATGATCTTCAACAGGGCCTGCTGTACGCCCTCGCCGGAGACGTCGCGCGTGATCGACGGGTTCTCCGACTTCCGCGCGATCTTGTCGACCTCGTCGATGTAGACGATGCCGGTCTCGGCGCGGCGGATGTCGTAGTCGGCCGCCTGGATCAGCTTGAGGAGGATGTTCTCGACGTCCTCACCGACGTACCCGGCCTCGGTGAGCGCGGTAGCGTCGGCGATCGCGAACGGGACGTTCAGCATGCGCGCCAGCGTCTGCGCCAGGTGGGTCTTGCCGCACCCGGTCGGGCCGATCAGCAGGATGTTCGACTTCGCCAGCTCGACGCTGTCGTTGGCGCCACCGGCGGACTCGGCCTGGATGCGCTTGTAGTGGTTGTAGACCGCTACCGCGAGCGCCTTCTTCGCCTGGTCCTGCCCGACCACGTACTGGTCGAGGAACGACCGGATCTCCATCGGCTTGGGCAGCTCGTCGAACTTCACGTCGCCGGTCTCGGCGAGCTCCTCTTCGATGATCTCGTTGCACAGGTCGATGCACTCGTCGCAGATGTAGACGCCCGGACCGGCAATGAGCTTCTTGACCTGCTTCTGCGACTTGCCACAGAAGGAGCACTTGAGCAGGTCGCCGCCGTCACCGATCCGTGCCACCAACGGTCTCCCATGCGTTCAGGCCGGGTCATCACTGATCCAGCCGTTCTGATCTTGCCGTTTTACTTCGATGCCACAGCTAATCCTGGGCGGTGAACCGACTCGCAGCAACCCAGCGGCCGCTGACTCGACGTTACCTGGTCGAGGTCGGTTCTCCGACCCCTCTCCGGGTGGTGTCTTCGTTTCCTTGCACCGGTTCTGTCGGCCGAAGGCCCGACATCCTGAGACACCGAGGGGAATGTCCCGATTTGCGGCGTCGGTCAGGGGACAAAACAGATCTTGGACGCCGGCACACGCCTGAGCGTGCACCGACGTCCAAGATCGGACGTTCGGACCGTCAGCTCGACGCGGCCGCGGCCGCCAGCGTCTTCTTGCGGCTCGCCAGAACCTGGTCGACGAGGCCGTACTCCTTGGCCTCGTTCGCCGTCAGGATCTTGTCGCGGTCGATGTCCTTCTTGACCTTCTCGAGCGGCTGGGTGCTGTGGTTCGAGATCAGCTCCTCCAGCATGTTGCGCATGCGCATCATCTCGCGGGCCTGGATCTCGATGTCGGACCCCTGCCCGTAGCCGCCCTCGGTGGCCGGCTGGTGGATGATCACGCGCGAGTGCGGCAGCGCCATGCGCTTGCCCGGCGTACCGGCCGCGAGCAGCACGGCGGCGGCGCTGGCGGCCTGGCCCAGGCACACCGTCGCGATGTCGGGGCGCACGAACTGCATCGTGTCGTAGATCGCCGTCATCGCCGTGAACGAGCCACCGGGCGAGTTGATGTACATCGTGATGTCGCGGTCGGGGTCACCCGACTCCAGCGTGAGCAGTTGCGCCATCACGTCGTTGGCCGACACGTCGTCGATCTGGACGCCGAGGAAGATGATGCGCTCCTCGAACATCTTGTTGTACGGGTTGGACTCCTTGATGCCGTACGACGTGCGCTCGACGAACGACGGGAGCGTGTAGCGGTTGTAGATGGTCATCGGGAGGCTCCTCAGTTACGCGTGCCGGCGCCCTCGGGGACCTGACGGGCCCCGGTGACCACCTTGTCGATGAAGCCGTAGTCCATCGCCTCCTGGGCGGTGAACCAGCGGTCACGGTCGGAGTCGGCCTCGATCTGCTCGGCCGGCTGGCCGGTGTGGAACGCCACCCGCTCCTGGAACATCCGCTTGGTGTAGAGCATCTGCTCTGCCTGGATCGCGATGTCGGCCGCCGTACCACCGATACCACCGGACGGCTGGTGCATCATGATGCGCGCGTGCGGCAGGGCGTAGCGCTTGCCCTTGGTGCCGGCGCACAGCAGCAGCTGGCCCATCGACGCGGCCATGCCCATCGCCACGGTGGACACGTCGTTGTCGACGAACTGCATCGTGTCGTAGATGGCCATGCCGGAGTAGACCGAGCCGCCGGGCGAGTTGATGTAGAGCACGATGTCGCGCTCCGGGTCTTCGGCGGCGAGCAGCAGGAGCTGCGCGCAGATCCGGTTGGCCACCTGGTCGTTCACCTCGCTGCCGAGGATGATGATGCGGTCTTTGAGCAGCCGGTTGTAGACCGAGTCGTCGAGGTTGAGCCCGAGGTCCCCACCGCGAGCGACCGGCGTGGCCGGAATATGCAGGTCGGTCATGGCAGCCCTTCAGATGAAGTCGTGGATACAGCCGACACTAACCGCTCGAACGGCGGTCAACCGGCACTGTAGGTTCATTTCGCTGTCGGCTTAGGTCCGCGCGCCGTTTTCAGGGGGAACCCGGGCCTCAGTCGTGGTCGTGACCCTCGTGGTCGCCGTGGTCGTGACCCTCGTGATCGTCGTCACCGCGGAGGTCGGCCAGGCTCAGCCGCTCGCCGTTGGTGTCCTCGATCACGACCTTGTCGAGGATCTCGGCCAGCGCCTTGCCGCGCCGCACGTCACCGAAGATCACGCCGGCGGCACCGGACCGGACCAGCTGGTCGTAGTACTGCTGCGGACCGACACCGGCACGCTGCGCCCGGTGGACGATCTCGTGGCCGAACTCGTCGTCGCTGACCTGGATCTCCTGCTTGTCGGCGTACGTGTCGAGCAGGAGCTGCACCTGGACCGCCTCGGTGGCCGACTCGGTGAGCTCGGCCTCGATCTCCTCCTCGGTCTTGCTCTGCGCCTCGAGGTACTCGCTCCAGCTCGCGCCGGCGCCCTCGAGCTGCTCGCGCATCGCGTCTTTGCGGCTGTCGACCTCGTCCTTGACGACGGTCTCCGGAACCGGGACGGCCGTGGCCGCGATCAGCGCCTTGAGCGCCTCGTCGCGGGCCGAGTACAGCTTCTCCATGCGGTTGACCCGCAGCAGCCGGCCCTTGACGTCCTCACGCAGCTCGTCGAGGGTGTCGAACTCGCTGGCGAGCTGGGCGAACTCGTCGTCGAGCTCGGGCAACTGCTTCTCCTTGACCGACCGGACCGTCACCGCCACGGTGGCGTCCTCACCGGCGTGGTCGCCGCCGACCAGCTTCGTCTCGAACGTCGTCGAGTCGGACGCCGACATGCCGACCAGCACCTCGTCGAGACCCGGCAGCAGCTTGCCGCTGCCCACCTCGTGCGACACGTTGGTGGCGCTGCCACCCTCGACCTCGACGCCGTCGACCGTGGCCGACAGGTCGATCTGCACATAGTCGCCGTCGGCGGCCGCCCGCTCGACGGTCTTCAGCGTCGCGAACCGCTCCCGCAGGTTGCCGACCTGCTCGTCGATCGCCTCGTCGCTGACGTCGACCGCGTCCACCGTCACCGTGATCTCTTCGGGAGACGGCAGCTCGATCTCCGGACGGACATCGACCTCGGCGGTGAACTTCAGCGGCTCGCCGTCGGAGAACTCGGTGATCTCCACCTCGGGACGCCCGAGCGTCTTCACGTCGTGCTCGCGCACCGCGGCCACGATCTGGGTGGGGATCGCGTCCTGGACCGCCTCGTTGAGGATGTTGACCCGCCCGACCCGCTGGTCGATGACCTGCTGCGGAACCTTGCCCCGCCGGAAGCCGGGGATGGTCACCTGCGAGCCGATCTCGCGGTACGCCTTCTGCAAGCTCGGCTTGAGCTCGTCGAACGGCACCTCGATGGCGAGCCGCACGCGCGTGGCGCTCAAGGTCTCGACGGTGCTCTTCACAGGTCCTTCTCCTCGGCTGTTCGTTGATCGAGTCGGGGTGGCGGGATTTGAACCCACGGCCCCTCGCTCCCAAAGCGAGTGCGCTACCAAGCTGCGCCACACCCCGCGGCGATGTGCAGTGTATGCGGTACGGTGCGGTTGCCGCGTGGCGGGCTTTGGGTCCGTACCTCAAGATCATTTGAGACCGGCGGGAACCCGGCGGCACAGCGGTGCCGATGTTGGGTACGCTGTGGATCGCACGACACGCGGGCGTAGCTCAATGGTAGAGCCTCAGTCTTCCAAACTGATTACGCGAGTTCGATTCTCGTCGCCCGCTCCACCACATTTCCACAGGCCAGCAGCATGGTCGTTTGAGTAGCGGTGGGGGTCCGGAGGGAGTCCCATGGCCAGGTACGACGCCGAGGCGTTCCACTTCCCCGAGCACCCCGAGCCGCTCGCGGTGCTGCGGGAGGCGGTCGAGCCGCTGTACAACGCGGGCCGGTACCGCTCGGCGCTCGACGCGGTGCTCGAGCGGCTGCGCACCGACGGCATGGGCGCGGATCCGTTCTGGTGGGCGCTCGCCCTGCTGCGCAGCCGCGCCGACGACCCCGCCAACACTGAGCCCGTCACCGCCTCGCAGCGGGAGAACGCCTATTTCACGCCGATCGCGACCGAGTGCCAACGCTGCGAGGCGTACTGGTACTCCAGCCACGTGCTGCACCGCGACGTCGCGGAGCTGCAGGTGTCCAACCCGGTCGGGCTCCAGTGCCAGGAGTGCCGCTACACGCTGTGCCGGCACTGCCTGCCCGCCGGGCAGAGCCGCTGCCCGGCGCAAGGCTGCCCCGGTGGGCTCGGGCTCCCGGTGCTGCCCACCGGACGCCCACGCGGACGGCCGGCCAACCGGCACACCGGGCGGCTGGAGCAGGTGCTGGTCCTGTGGCACGGCCAGCCGGTCGACGCCGCCGAACTGGAGGGGCTGGTCGACGTGGCGTGCACCTGGCAGGACCGCCGCAACTGGTGGGGATACGAGCAGCGGGTCGAGCCGCACGACTTCACCGCCGACGCCGGTTTCGCCCTGATCGCCCGGCAGGAGCGCGACGGCTCGGCCGGTGCCGGGGCGCTGCAACGCACCCGCACCGTGCTGCTGGGCACCCCGCGCGGACAGCGGATGCTGTTCGTCACCGCCGCCCCGGAGGCTGGCGCTCCGGAGGCTGGCGCCCCGGAGACCGGCGCCCCGGAGACCGGCGCCGGCTGAGACCCGGGAACGGCGGGCAGGGCGCCAGGGCGCCCCGGCCCGCCGTCCTGCCGGAGCTACCGGGGCTGCACCTGGATGGCGTAGCTCCGCGGGTCGGTGGTCGTGCCGTCGGCCTTACGTCCCGTCACCACGAGGGTGTGGAAGTACGTGTCGCCGGTCGGCGTGTAGGTGATCGACGCGCGGCCGTCGGCGTCGGCGGCCACGGTGGTCGGCGCGCCCCCGTCGATGCGGTAGTCGAACGACACGATGCCGGGGGTGCCCCCGCTGAACTCGAACGTGCCCTCGACACCGGGACCGCCGCCCCACGTGCCCTCCGGGTACTGCGCCGACACCACGTACGGCGCGGTGCCCACCAGGAACCGGTACTCGGTGACCGGCGACAGGTCGCCGTCACGGGTGCGGCTCTGCACGTACAGCGTGTTGAGGCCGTTGCGCGTCAGCGTGAGCGTCAGGTAGGTCGTGGTGCTGTCGGGCCGCTGCGGGATCGACGCCACCGGGTCGTCGTCTACCCGGTACAGGTACTCGACCACCTCGCCGGCCCGCTGGCTGTACAGCTGGAAGACCGTCGAGTTCCCGACACCGCCGCGCGGCGCGCTCTCGTCCAGCGCGCCGTACACCGAGACCCTGTTGTCCAGGACGTCGAAGTAGACGTCGCGCGTCTCCGACGCGGTCCCGTCGCCACCGACGCTGGTGACGGCGATCGTGTGCAGCCCCCACCCGCCGGGAACGTAGGTCGCCGACGCGGTGCCGTCCGGGCCCGCCGCCACCGTCTGCTCCTCCTGCCCGGGGAACGTGTAGCGGTACCGGACCACGCCGGGCAGCGCCGGGTGGAACGTGAACGTGACCGGCTTGTCGACCACCCCGCTGCCCGCCGGGGTCCACGTCACGAGCGGACCCGACCAGACCGAGAACGTGTGCTCCGTCTCCGGTGACGTGCTCCCGTCGGCGAGCACGGCCCGGACGAGGAGGGTGTTGTCACCGGCCCGGTCCGGCGTCACCGTCACGTAGGCCGAGCCGAAGCTCGCGGTCGCCGTCTGCTCGGCGCCGCCGTTCAGCCGGTAGACGAACCCGGTGACGTCGGGCAGCCCGCTGTTCAGGTCCACCTGCAACGGAAGCCCGGGACCGTCGCGGCGCGGCCAGCTGGTCAGGTCGTGCACGTACACGACCGGATGCGGGTCGATCACGGAGAAGTAGTGCGTCGCCGGGTTCGACGTCGAACCGTCGGCCCGGACGGACCGCACGCGCAGCGTGTACCAGCCGCCGGCCGGCGGCGTGAACGGCAGCACCGCGGTGCCGCCCGGCGCCTCGACGCGCTGCTCGGTGCCGCCGAAGCCGAAGCTGTAGAGGTAGGCGACCACCCCGGCGCTGCGCGGCGTGAACGTGAACGAGCCGGACCGGCCGGCGACCGGGCTCGTCTCCAGGTTGAACTCGGCCGAGGTCACCGTCGGGGCGTCGTCGACGTGGACGGACAGGCGGCCCGACCCGATCATGCGGTCACCGGCGTAGCTGCGGGTGGTGATCTCGTAAGAGCCCACGGCCGGGAACGTGACGTCGGTGCTGCCCGTGCCGTTGGCGGCGGGGAAGCGCACCTCGGCCTGGCCGGGGAGCTGGTACCCGAACTGGGTGACCTCGGGCACGCCGGTCAGCGTGAGCCGGCTGGGCAACCCGACCCCGGCCACCTCGACCCTGCCCTCCGGTGCGGTGTTCCGCACAGTGAACCGGTAGCGCGTCGACGGGCCCCGGTTGCCGGCGGCGTCCTCGGGCCACACCTCCAGGTACTGCTGGCCGGCGGTCCGCGGCGTCCACTCGATCATCACCGGGCCGCCCGGCCAACGCGGCGCGACCCGCGCGTGCGGAACGCTCCCGTCGATGTCGGTGTACGAGTAGGCCACGACGTCGCGGTCACCCTTGGCGCTGAACCAGAACCGGCCCTTCACCCCCGGACCGCCCGACGGCGTGGTCCCCTCCAGGTAGACGCGGGAGGCCACGATCGGAGCGGTGCCGGGCGCCGTGCGGTCGATCCGCAGGAAGCACGGCGGCGACCACTGCGACAGGTCCTGGTGGTCCTGCCCACGCGCCGCCCACGCCACGAGCGATCCCTCGGGGAACCCGGTGAGGTCGGTCGACGCCTGGAAGACCCCGCCGCCGTACGTGCCGCCGGAGAACTCGCGCCGCTGCTCGGGACGGCCCGCCGGCCACACCGAGAACTCCGCCGACGCGAACGTGCCGTCGGGATCGGTGACGGTCGCCCGGAAGAGAGTGCTGTCGTTCGCCGGAGTCGGCCGGGTGTACGTGCCGCAGCCCCGGTCGGGATACACCAGGCCCAGGTTGCTCACGACCGGCAGGCGGTCGGTCAGCAGGGCGACGGTCGGCATCCCGAAGGTCCGGCCCAGCGCCACCTCGCCCTCCCGGTCGGCGGGGATCCGCAGCTCGATCGTCAGCGCGGTCTGGCCCCGCCCGATCGCGGCGTTCAGCGCCGGCGCCAGGTCGAAGAAGAGGGTGCCGGGACAGGAGGACGCGGTGCCTCCGAACGTCCGGAGCAGCTCCTGCTCCGCCGGCGGGTTCCGCCAGCTGGTGTTCGGCCTGATCGGGCTGGTGCGCCACAACTGGACCACACCCGGCACGGTGCAGTCGGTCACAGCGGTCTCCCGCACGGTCAGGTGGCCCATGCGGATAGCGTGACCCCGCAACGGGGTCAGGTCGAACGTGAAGTAGGAGCGGTAGGTGTGCGCCCGGCCGTCGGCAGCGGTCCGGGTTCCGACCGGCGCGTCACCGGCCCGGTCGATGAACGTGGTCCGAGGCGCCTGCGAGTCGACGTAGGCCCAACTCGACGGTGTGAGCGGCGAACTGCCGGCGGCCGCGGCGGGCGCGGCCGACATGGTGACGACGGCGGTCGACGCGACGGCCATGAGCACCGAGCACACCAACGCCCGTCTGGTGCGAAGCATGTGTCCCTCCCCCTGTCCGCGCGACGAAACGGCGCGGAGAGGAGCAGCTTAGGTAAATCCATCGATGTGACGAGGTCCCGCCGACCTCGGCCGAACGGCCAGACTTGCTACCAGCCCGTCAGGGCGCGGAGAGCCGCCGTCGCCGCCACTCCGACCAGTACCGACACGAGCATCGGCGCGCGGAGGAGATGCGCGGCGACCACCGCGGCCAGGCCCACCAGGACCGGCACGCTGACGTGTGACCAGTTCTCGCCGAGCACGTGCACCACCACCAGCGCCGCCAGGAGCGCCGGTGCCAGCAGGGCGATCACCGCTCCCGTCCACGGGGGCAGTTCGCGGCCGGTCAGGAGGGCGGGGCCGGCGGCCTTGATGGCGAAGCTGATCACGGCCACGGCCAGGATCGCGATCCAGAGGGTCACGGCTCACGCCTCCGCAGGCCGATCAGCGCACCGACCGTCGAGCCGACCAGGGCCAGGCCCGCCGGCACCAGCCACAGGAGCCCGCCGGCGGTGACCGCACCTACCCCGGCCGCCACGGCGGCGCGGCGGGAGGCGCGCACCTCGTCGATCAGCAGCAACAGGAAGAACGCCGGAAAGACCACGTCGAGGCCCAGCGTCGCGGTCAGGTCCGGTGGCGGGGCGATCAGGACGCCCACCAGGGTTCCGGCCACCCACGCCGGCCACTGGACGATCGTCGCCCCGATGAGCTTCTCCCGGTCGAACCGGCCCCCGCCCACGTGGGCGGCGACCCAGGAGGCGTCGACCACCGACTGGGCCTCGAGCGCACGCCGCCAGCGGTTGCCCTTCAGGTCGGACGTCACCGCGACGCCCATCGGGAGGAAGCGACCGTTGATCAGCGCGGCCGACGCGACCGCCGGCACCGCACCGCCCCCGCCGGCGAGGGCGGTGGCGAGGGCGAACTGGGCCGACCCGGAGAACACCAGCATCGAACAGACCACCGGCGCGACCACCCCCCAGCCCTGCGCCCGCACCGTGGCACCGAACGTCACCGCGAGGAGGAACGACGCGGCGGCCAGGCTGGCGCCGATGCGCAGGCCGGCGCGGAAGCGGGCCGTCGGCGAGTCCATGCCGCTAGGCTAACAGTCATAAGCGCTTAGGGCCGTTAGAGAGGGCCGAACAGTGGATCATCCGGCGGTCGAGCTGGTGAACACCGTGGCGTGGCGCGGCGACCCGTCACGCACGGTCGACCGGCTCACCGGTCCCGACGAGCTCAGAGACCTGCGGGAGGTCCTGCACCGGCTGCTGACCTCGGTGGTCGAGGGCGCACGCCCGTCCACGAGCGACCTTGCCGCGATCAACGCCGCGGCGCTCGACGCCCGCCGGCGCGCGACGGTGGCCGACGACCTGCCGCTGCGGTGGTCGCCGGATGCCGACGACGCCCTCGGCCGGCTCGCCCTGCAGGCCGAGGACCTGCTCACCGACGCCGCGAAGCTCGCCACGCTCGGCCGCTGCGGCGACACCGACTGCGGCTGGTTCTTCCTCGACACCAGCCGCAGCCACACCCGCCGGTGGTGCAGTTCCGCCGACTGCGGGAACCGCGAACGGGCCCGCCGCCACTACGCCCGGCGCCGGCGCCTGCCGTAGCGCACCGGCACCGAGCCGACGACCCGGCTCGCGGCGCCCGCCGCCAGCAGACCGAGGCCGGTCAGCACCAGCACCGGCACCGGCAGCCCGGTGATCGCGAGGCCGCCGCCACCGGCCGGGGCGCCACCGGCGGCGGTGCCACCGACCGACACCGCCAGCGCCAGCACCCGCACCGTGCCCGACGGGTCCAGACCGATCGACACGAACGTGTGCCGGCCGGAGAACCCGGCGGGGAACTCCCAGGAGACGACCAGCGCGGCGGAGCCCGGCCGGGCGGTCACCACGGGCGTGGGCGCCGCGGCCGGCACCGCGACCTGCCGGGTACCGCTGGGCGCCGACGTGCCCGCCGCGTTCGTGGCGGTGACGCTCACCGCGTCAGCGATCCGGTGCCCTCGCCGATGCTGGTGATGGTCGGCCCGCCGGGCGTGGCCACCGAGCCGGGGCTGGGCGAGGCGAAGACACCGACGCTGCCGCGCTTCGGGCTACGCGTGCGGGGCGGCGTCGACGGGCGCGGCCGTTCGAACGCCGGCGCGGGCCGGGCGCCGGTCTGCGGCGACGACCGGTGCCGCGCCGGTCAGCGCCACACCGACCAGAATCGACGCCAAGAACCCGAATGCCAGCCCTGCTCGTGCCATGAAAGCCCGTCCCCGTTCCATATGCGCCTTTAGCGAGGTTACGGGCGATATACACAAAAAACTCACTTTTTATCTGATCCTGGAGGTGCTGTGGACGCCGAGGTTCCGCTGCCGCGCGGCGACGTCACCGAGGGCGTGGTGCGGGTCGGTGACACCGTCCGGCGCCCGCACCAGCCGCAGAGCGAGGCGGTCGCCGGCTACCTGCGTCACCTGGCCGACGTCGGCTTCGACGGCAGCCCGCGCTACCTCGGACGCGACGACAAGGGCCGCGACGTGCTGACCTACCTCGACGGGGACGTCGCCGGCGACCCGCCCGAGCCGTGGGCGGCCGACGACGACCTGCTCGCCAGCGTGGGCGCCCTGCTGCGCCGGCTGCACACGGCGTCGGCCGGATACGTGCCGCCCGCCGGCGCGCTGTGGCGGCGCGGGCTGGTGGTGCTCGACCCGCCCATCGAGGACCCGCCGCCGGAACTGGTGTCGCACCTCGACGTCACGCCGCAGAACGTCGTCGTGCGCGACGGCCGCGCCGCCGGTCTCATCGACTTCGACCTCGCCGGACCCACGACCCGGCTCCTCGACGTCTACAACACCGCGATGCACTGGGTGCCGCTACGCCCCGCGGAGGACGTGTGGCCGACCTGGAGGGGCGTCGACCGCGTCGCCCGGCTGCGCCGCTTCGCCGACGCCTACGGGCTGACCGCCGGGGAACGCGTCGCGCTCCCCGACCTCGGCATCGCGCAGGCCGACCGGACCTGGCTCCGGATGCGGGCGTCGGCCGAGCAGCTCGGCGGCGGCTGGGCGCGGATGTGGTCGGAGGGGGTCGGCGACGCGATCCGCCGCCGCCAGCGGTGGATGATCGGCCACCGCTCCGAGCTACTGGACGCCCTGCAGTAGACCGTCGACCCGGCGCGGGATGCCGGTGTAGCCGTCGCGCAGCTCCGCGGGCAGCAGCGCCTCCGGCGCGTTCTGGAAGGCGACCGGCCGCAGGAAGCGGCGGATCGCCGACGTGCCCACCGAGGTGTGCTGCGAGTTCGTCGCGGGCCACGGACCGCCGTGGTGCTGCGCCCACGAGACCGCGACCCCGGTGGGGTACCCGTCGTACACGAGGCGGCCGGCCCGCGGCAGCAGGCGGCGGGTCAGCTCGGCGGGCAGGTCGGTCTCGTCGGGGCCGCGGAGCACGCTCGCGGTCAACGACGACGGCAGGGCGTCGAGCGCGGCGAACAGGTCGGCCCCGCCGGTGTAGCGGGCGACCACCGCGACCGGGCCGAAGCACTCCCCGGTCGCCTCGGGCGGCAGGTCGGCCGCGGCGACGGTCAGGAGCACGGCGAGGCCGCCGCGGGCCACGACCTCGGTCACCGCCGCCAGCCGGTCGGCGCCGGCGGCGAACGACTCCGCGATCGCCTCGGTGAGCATCGTCGCCGGCCCGACCGCGGACACCGCCGCCGCCATCGCGGCCACCACGGCGTCACCGGCCGGGCCGGCCGGCACGAAGACCAGCCCCGGCTTGGTGCAGAACTGGCCCACGCCGAGGGTGATCGAGCCGACCAGCTCGGTGCCGAGGCGATCGGCCCGGTCGGCCGCTGCGGCCGGGGTCACCACCACCGGGTTCAGGCTGCCCAGCTCGCCGAAGAACGGCACCGGGTCGGGCCGCCGGTCGATGATGTCGAGCAGGGCGCGGGCGCCGCCGGCCGAACCGGTGAAGCCGACGGCCCGGATCGCCGGGTGGGCCACGAGCTCGGCGCCTTCGGCGAGGCCGTGCACGATGCCGAGCGTCCCGTCGGGCGCGTCCGCGTCCCGCAGGGCCGCGGCCAGCACGTCGAAGCACAGCCGCGAGGTGTCCGGGTGGGCCGGGTGCGCCTTGACGACCACCGGGCAGCCCGCGGCGAGCGCCGACGCGGTGTCGCCGCCGGGCACGGAGAACGCGAGCGGGAAGTTGCTGGCACCGAACACCGCCACCGGGCCCAGGGGCACGAGCATGCGGCGCAGGTCCGGCCGGGGTCCCATCGGGGTGTCGCCGGCGTGGTCGATCGCGGCCTCCAGGTACCCGCCGTCGCGCACCACGTCGCCGAACAGCCTCAGCTGGTAGCAGGTCCTGGTGAGCTCGCCGTTCAGCCGGGTCGGGCCAAGCGCGGTCTCCCGGTCGGCGGTCGCGACCACGCGGTCGCGGGCGGCCTCGAGCGCGGCGGCGAGGGCGTCGAGCAGGTCGGCCCGCCGGTCGCGGCCGAGGGCGGCGAACGGTCCGGCGGCCGCCGCGGCGGCTTCCACGGTCATTGACGACCTCCTCGGCGACGGTCCGGGCGAGTGCCTGCCCGCTCAGACTGATCGCTGCCGCTCTTCGACGGCAACCCGCCGGAGTTCCTCGACCCCGCTGCCGGCCGCGCGGGCGGTGCTGCGCGACCGGCGTCAGGAGAAGCCGGCGCTACCGCGTGGGTGACGGCTGCGGCGGCGTGCGTGCCGGGAACGGCGGCGGCTTGCCGTCCGCGGAGGCCCAGATCACGATCTGGTTGCCGGGGATCGGCGCGGCGTCGTAGATGATCCAGGTGCCGGGGACCTCGTCGGCCGAGGCCTCCCGGGAGTTCGGCGGCAGCCGGTACAGCAGCGTCTGACCCTTCGCGGCGGCCTGCTTCCGGGCGTCGGCGACGGTCCGGCCGACGAGCCCGCTGGCGTCGGCGTTCTGCTCCGGGGTACCGCCCTCGACGTCCTCGCCGGGCCGGGCGGCCCGGCCGAAGACCACCGCGGCGTGGTCGCGGTAGTTCAGCGGCACCCGGACGCCGACTGAGCAGTTGCCGTTGGCGGTGCAGTTGCCGGGCGACTCGATGTACTCGATGCCGGGGCTGCCCTCCTCGGAGAAGATGACCCGCCCGATCTGGTCCGGTGCGGCGGGTGCCAGGCTCAGCTCGATGTCCAGGCCGTGCCGGGCGAGTTCCTCCCGGTACCTGGCGGGGTCGGCGGCCGGGTCCCGGATGACGATCTCCAGGAAGCCGTCCTTCCGGTCGATCTGCAGGGCGCCGGCCCGCGCGGGCTCCGGTCCGATCACCGGCGCGGTGGGTCCCGACGCGGGCAGCATCCCCGCGACGACGAACGCCGCCGCCGCGGCGGTGGCGACCACCGGAACCGCGACGAGCCACCGTCGCCACGACGGACGCCGGGGCGCCTCGGCGCCGGTGGCCATGATGTCCTGCAGCAGCGCCGTGGCCGCCGGCCCGGTCGGGCTCAGGGTCGCCGCGGCCACGCGGTGCTCGGGTGCCAGCGTCCGGATCAGCCGGTCCTGTTCGGTGTCGCTCATGTCGTTACTCCTGGCTGGTCGACGGAGTGCTCGCTCAACGCGGCGGCGAAGCGGCGCCGGGCCCGGTGCAGGCGGATGCGCGCGGCGTTGGCGCTGCAGCCGAGGGTCACCGCCAGCTCCTCGGCGGTCAGGCCCTCCCAGGCGACCAGCCGCAGCAGGTCCCGGTCGCTCTCCGGCAGGGCGCGGAACGCCGGACCGATCGAGCCTCCGACCTCGACCGGCTCGACGTCGCTGTCGATCTCGCTGAGGTCCTGCCGGAGGCGTGCCGCCAGCCGTGCCTGCCGGCGGTCGGTGCGTTCGTGCCCGGCCATGACGTTGCGGGCGACGCCGAACAGCCAGGCGCGGGGATGGTCGGACGGGATCTGCTCGATCCGCCGCCAGGCGACCACGAACGTGTCGGCCACCACGTCGGCGGCGGCCTCCGGCCGGTCGGTGCGGCGCAGGGCGAAGCCCAGCAGGTCCTGGTAACAGTGCCGGTACAGCCGCTCGAATCGGGCGGCGGCGTCGCCGGTCGGGGGTGCGGCGCGGGCCAATGCGGGTCTCCTCGGTCGGTGGGTGTCGCCCCTACATGGCCGGCACCGCCGATTCGTTTCACGCGTGGCGGATCAGCGGCCCAACCCCGCCTCGCGGGCCCGGATGATCGCCTCGGCGCGGCCGGCGACCTGGAGCTTCGCGAAGATCGCCGACGTGTGGTTGCCCACGGTCTTCGTCGACAGCCCGAGGCGGCCCGCGATCGCGGCGTTGGTGAGCCCGCCGGCGATCAGGTCCAGCACCTCGCGTTCGCGCGGGCTCAGCTCGGGGAACGCCGGCTCCGCGGCCTTCGGCGGTGCGGCGAAGAACCGCAGGACCCGGCGGGCGACCCCCGGTCCGAAGATCGCCTCGCCGGCCGCGACCGCGCTGATCGCCCGGCTGATCTCCTGCTGCGACGCGCCCTTCACCAGGTAGCCGCGGGCACCGGCCCGCATCGCCGCGAACACCGAGTCGTCGTCGTCCGACATCGTCAGCACGAGGACCGCGACGTCGGGGGCGACCCGGCCGATCTCCGCCGTGGCGGCGTTGCCGTCGAGGTCGGGCATGTGCAGGTCCATGACGACCACGTCGGGGCGCAGCGTCACCGCGGCCCGCACGGCCTCGCGTCCGGTGGTGGCCTCGCCCACCATCTCCATGTCCGGCAGAGACGTGAGCAGCGCGCGCAGGCCGTCGCGCACGATCGGGTGGTCGTCGGCGACCACGACCCGCACCGTCATGCGCGCACCCCGACCGGCAGCACCGCGGTCACCCGGCCACCCTGGGGCGTCGGGCCGGCCTCCGCGGTGCCGCCGACCTCGGCGGCCCGCTCGACGATCGACCGCAGACCCACCCCCGGCCGCCACGCCGCCTCCGGCGCCCCGTCGTCGGTGACGGACACGTGCAGCGCCTGGCCGTCGGCATGCAGGGACAGTACCGCCCGCCGCCCGCGAGAGTGCCGGACGGCGTTCGTCATCGCCTCCGTGGCGATCCGGTAGGCGGCCACCTCCACCGCCGCCGACAGCGGCGGCAGGTCCCGGCCCTCCACGTCGAACGTCAGGTCGCCGTCGAGCTCGTCGGCCATCCGGCGGACGGCGCCGACCAGGCCCAGCTCGTCCAGGGCCGGCGGGCGCAGCCCGTACACCAGGCGCCGCACGTCCTGGATCGCCGCGCGGATCTGGGTGCCCAGCTCGGCGCTGAGCGCACCCGCGTGCGCCGGGTCGGTCGCGGCCAGGTTGCCGATCGCGTCGGCCTTGAACGCGGCGCCGGTGAGCGCGGGGCCCAGGCTGTCGTGCAGCTCGCGGTGCAGCCGGCGGCGCTCCTCCTCGGTCGCGGTCACCAGCCGCTCGCGCGACTCCTGCAGGTCGGCGGAGAGCCGCGTCGCGTGCAGGGCCACGGCGAGCGGCGTGGCCAGCAGGTCGAGCACCGCGACGTCGGTGCCGCCGAGCCGGCGTTCGCCGGTCCGCACGCCGACGACCAGGTCGCCGACGTGCTCACCGCGGAACCGCAGCGGCACCGTGTGGAGCGCCGCCGGCGGGCGCCCGCTCGCCGCCAGTTCGGCGTCGGTACCGCGCAGCGCCGCGAACGGGAGCCGGAGCGCTTCGCGGACCGCGTCGAGCACGCCGCCGAGATCGTCACCGGCCAGCCGCTGCCCGACCGCGGCGACGGCCTGCACCGGGTCGCGGGTGCCGTAGAACGCCCGGTCGACGACCCGCTGCAGGCGGCGCCGGGCCGGGTCGAACGCGAGGGCGATCAGCACCGTGGCGACCACCGGGGCACCGGCGCCGCGCAGCACCCGGTCGAGCGCGGCGACCAGCACCGCGTACGCGCCCGCGACGCCGAGGGTGAGGAGCCCGTAGAGGACGGTCCGCGACACCACCAGCCGGATGTCGAACAGCTGGTGCCGCACGATCGCGATCGTCACCGCCAGCGGGATCAGCGGCACCGCGAGCAGCAGCAGGATCCCGCCCTCGTCGTTGAAGACCCACCGCGGCCAGTTGAGCACGACGATCGCGATCACCGCGAGCACCAGCCACAGCAGTTGGCGCCGCACGAGGTCACCACCCCGGACGTACCGGAAGACCAGCGAGACGATCACCGCGATGTAGTCGGTGAGAACCAGCACGTTGGCAAGCCCCACCCAGGCCGGCTGGTCCGTCCACTCGACGTACGTGGTGAGCTGAACGCCCTCGAGCGGAACCCCGCTCGGTCCCGTACCGAGCCAGAACACGAAAGCGGAGCCGGAGACCACGGTGTACCACACCAGCAGCCGCCACCGGGGCGACATGGGCGCGCCGGTCGGGAACAGCTGCACGGCCAGCGGCAGGAACAACCCGATGCCAAACGGCCACGCGAGAGCGAACACGGTGATGAGCGCGCGCAGGACGCCCGTCGGCCAGTCGTGCGCGTCGCCGTACGCGATCACCGGTACCGACGCCGCGGTGGACAGGTGGGCGATCCCGAAGCAGAGGAACAACCACCCGATCGGGTTCCCGGGCCGGTGCCGGGCCACCACCACGCCGCACAACGCGAACGCGGTTCCCATCGCGGCATTGGTCACCAGGTAGCTGTCGACCGCGTCCGCCCAGCTCAGATCCACCGCGACGGCACCACCGACGGCGACCGCCGACAGGGCCATCGTCAACGCGAACAGCGGGTACGCCCATCTCACCAGGTCATCGTCGGGCAGCGGGCACCCGGCCGGATAGGGAAACCTTCCCGGTGGGGCCGGGCAGTTCCCCGCCGGTGGGGACACCGTGCCGATGTGGCCGGGTACGGCCATCGCCGACGGTAAGCGGGTCGAACCGAATACCCGGAGGTGCCCAGTGACCGCGCAGACCGCAACGCCGATCGAACCCGCGACCCGCCCGTCCACCCCCCGCGACGCCCGACGCACCCGTCGGTTGCTCGCGGCCGTCCTCCTACCCGTCGCGCCGCTCTCGGTGGCCGTGCTGCGGACGATCTTCCCGTCGTTCTCCGCGTCGGACACCACCGAGTCGCTGGAGCTGATCGCCGCGAACACGACCGCGCAGGAGGTCGTCGCCTGGCTCGGCGTCGTCATGTCGCTGACGATGGTTCCGGCGATCCTCGCGGCCGTACGGCTCGCCCGGCGCCGCCGGCCGGTGCTCGCGGTGGTGACGGCCGGCGTGAACCTGGTCGCCTACCTCGGCGCCGGCCCGTTGTTCGCCGCGGACATGATGGCGCTGGTCGCGGCCCGGCCCGAGTACGGTGCAGGGCTCACCGGTTACATCGACGACGTCATGGCGCACCCGGCCAACGCCTTCGGTCTCGGTGCGTTCATCGTCGGCCACATTGTCGGCATGATCCTGCTGGGAGCGCTCCTGTGGCGGATCATCCCGCGGTGGGCGAGCGTCGCGTTGATCGTCTCGCAGCCCCTGCACTTCGTGGCGTTCGTCATCCTCGGGGTGCAGCCGCTCGACGGCTTCGCCTGGCTGCTCACCGCGGCGGGCTTCGCCGCCTGCGCCTACACCCTCGTCCGCACCCCGGACGACGACTGGGACCTGCCGCCGGTCACCCGCTGACCGGGGCCGGGTGGCGGCGGTGGGCGCGGGCCCACCGCCGCCACCCGTCCGGGCGTCAGGTCAGCCGGGCCAGGCGGAGGGGGACGTCGGTCTCCGACAGCTCGCCCGGTGCCTGCGCCAGTGCGACCGTGTGCAGGGCGTCGGCGAGCGGGGCCGCGCCGACCCGGGCGCGGGCGGTGTCGTCGGCCAGGGCCTCGACCAGCAGGCCGACCGCGGCCCGGGCGGTGCGGGCGGCCGGCAGGAACGGCAGCGCCGCGTGCCAGGCCGCGAACGGCAGCAGCACCAGGTGGTGACGCTGCGACAGGTGGGCCCGCTCGTGCGCCACCACCGCGTCGAGCGCCTCGGGCCGCAGCCGGGCCAGCACGGCCGAGGTGAGCACGAGCCGGGGCCGGCGGCCAGGAAGGCAGTACGCCACGGGGGTCCCGGAGACCAGGAGCCGGCCACCCGGCAGCGCCGGCAACGGGGTCCCGACGAGATCGAGAAGGTCGCGGTGACTGCGACGCCGCGCCAGCGTGCGGACGGTGACCCACGCGGACACCGCGAGCAGGTAGCCGGCGAGGAGCGCGGCGACGACCAGTCCCACGAGCGCCGGCGTGCCGTCGCCGGTGCCCACCGCGAGCGCCGTACCGATCGCGGCGAGCCCGGTGCACGCGCCGATCGCCTGCCAGGCCAGCAGCGCCGGTACCGGGTGACGCAGCGCGGTGCGGCTGCGCGCGAGCAGGCGCGGCACCGGGCCGGCCAGGGCGAGCGCCGTGAGGAACAACCCGAGCGCGATCACGACAGGTTCTCCAGGGCCCGGCGCAGCGCGGCCGCCTCGGCGGGGCTGGCGGCGCTGACGAACCGGGCCAGCGCGGCGTCGGTGTCGGAGGCGGTGCCGAGGGCCTCGCGCATGAGGTCGGCCACGTGGTCCTCGCGGGAGGCGGCGGCGCGGTAGGTGTGCGCGCGGCCCTCCCGTTCCCGCACCACGACGCCCTTCTTCTCCAGCCGCGACAGCACCGTGAGCACGGTGGTGACCGCGTGGTCGGCGCCGACCGCGTCGCCGATCGCCTTGGCCGGCAACGGCTCAGGTGCGGCCCAGAGCACATTCATGATGGCCCGTTCGAGGTCTCCCAGTCGTGGCACGCCATGTATTCTACGACATGTAGAAGTTCTACGAGACGTAGAAGGTGATCATGCTCGACAACCTCACCGCGGCCCGCGAGCAGATGGCGTTCTCGCTCGGGTTCCACATCGTCTTCGCGGTCTTCGGGATGGGCCTGCCCTGGCTGCTGCTGTTCCTGGAGTCCCGCTGGATCCGCACCGGCGACCGCGTCTGGTACGTGATGGCCCGCCGCTGGTGCAAGGCGTTCGCGGTGCTGTTCGCGGTCGGCGCCGTGAGCGGAACCGTGCTGTCCTTCGAGTTCGGCCTCCTGTGGCCGACGTTCATGGAGCGCTACGGCGGCGTGTTCGGGCTGGCGTTCACGCTCGAGGCGTTCGCGTTCTTCCTCGAGGCGGTGTTCCTCGGTCTGTACCTGTACGGCTGGGACCGTCTGTCGCCGCGGGCACACTGGTGGACCGGCGTGCCGGTGGCCCTGTCGGGCATGGCGTCGGCGCTGTTCGTCACCACCGCCAACGCGTGGATGAACACCCCCGTCGGGTTCGTGGAGGAGAACGGGGTGGTGGTCTCGGCCGAGCCGATCGCGCCGCTGATCGCGCCGGCCGCGCCGCACCAGGTGGTGCACATGCTCCTGGCCGCGTTGCTGTGCACCGGTTTCGGCGTCGCCGCGGTGTACGCCGTCGCGATGCTGCGCGACCCCGCGAAGCGGCACGACGCGTACCACCGGCGCGGGCTCGCCGTCGGGCTGGTGCTGGGCGCGGTGGTCGCGCCGGTGCAGGTCGTCGTCGGTGACTGGGCCGTGCGCGCCGTCGCCGACCAGCAACCGGTGAAGCTCGCGGCCTTCGAGGCTCTGGAAAGTTCCCGAACCAACGCACCGTTGGCCATCGGCCCCGTCGAATTGCGCGGGGTGCTGTCGTGGCTGCTGCACGGCCGCACCGACGCGGTGGTGACCGGGCTCGACGTGGTACCACCGGAGGACCGGCCACCGGTGGGCATCACGCACTACTCGTTCGACCTCATGGTCGGCATCGGCCTCGGGCTGCTCGCCCTCGCGGCGTGGGCGCTGTGGCGCTGGCGCCGCAAGGGTGACTTCTTCGACGACCGGTGGTTCCTCCGGGCGATCGCGGTCAGCGGACCCGCGTCGGTGGTGGCGCTGATCGCCGGCTGGATCGTCACCGAGGTCGGCCGGCAGCCGTGGATCGTCCACATGAGACTGCGCACCGCCGACGCGGTCTCCGACCAGCCGGGCCTGTACTGGTACTTCTACGGGACCCTGGTGGTGTACGCGGTTCTCGCGGTGTCCCTGACCACGATCCTGCGCCGGCTGGCGAAGGCGCCCATCGAGAAGGTCACCGAGAAGGTGCCCGCATGACCGCGGCCGACGGCGTGCTCGTCGTCATCGGCGCGGGCGTGGTGGCGTACACGGTGCTCGGCGGCGCCGACTTCGGCGGCGGGGTCTGGGACCTGTTCGCGCGCAACAGGAAGCAGCGCGAGCTCATCGCGAGCACGATGGGGCCGGTGTGGGAGGCCAACCACGTCTGGCTGGTGTTCGTCCTCATTGGACTGTTCAGCGGGTTCCCGGTGGCGTTCGGGCAACTGTCCCGCATGCTCACGGTCCCGTTGGCTGTTGCCCTTCTCGGCATCGTGATGCGTGGCGCGGCGTTCGTGTTCCGCCAGTACGGCGACGACCCGAAGAGCCCGTGGGGCCGCGTGTTCGCGATCGCGTCGGTGCTCGCACCGGCGAGCCTCGGGTACTGCGCCGGCAGCCTCGCCGTCGGCCGGGTCGGCGGCTGGTTCCCGGTCGCCGCCGCGGCCCTCGCCGTAGCCTGCTGCGCCTACCTCGCCGCGGTGTTCCTGTGCCGCGAGGCGGTGACGCGGGGCGAGCCCGACCTCGCCGTCGACTTCCGGCGCCGGGCGCTCGGCAGCGCGGTCGCCACCGGGGTCCTGGCCGTCGTGGCGCTCCCGGTGCTCGACCACGACGCACCGGGGCTCGTCGCGTCGCTGGGCGTCGCGGTCGCGGTCTCGGTGGTCGCGGGTGTCGGGACCATCGTCGCGTTGCTGCGGCACCGCTACCGGACCGCGCGGGTGTTCGCCGCGTCCGCCGTCGCCACGGTCGTGGCGGGCTGGGGACTGGCGCAGTACCCGGTGCTCGTCCCGCCGGACCTGACGCTCACCGAGGCGGCCGCGCCGGCGCAGACCCTCCCGGTGACGCTCGGCGTGCTGGTCGTCGGCTTCGCCGTCACGCTGCCGGCGGTCGCGTTGCTGTTCCGCATCTTCAGCCGGCCCGCCATGATGCGGGAATGACCGATTTCGAGGTACGGGCGGTCGGACGGGTCGAGTCGCCGCTGACCGATCCCGCGACCGCACCGAAGCAGGGTGACGAGGGCGCGCCCGAGACGACGATCGTGTTCGACCCGTCGGTGGCCGACGCGCTCGTCTCGCTGGGCGTGGGCGACGACGTGATGGTGCTCACCTGGCTCGACCGGGCCCGCCGCGACGTGCTCGCCGTGCACCCGCGCGGCGACGGGAGCCGCCCGCTCACGGGGGTGTTCAGCACCCGGTCCCCGCACCGCCCCAACCCGATCGGCCTGCACCGCGTGACGATCGTCGCCCGCGACGGCCTGCGCGTGCGGGTCCGCGACCTGGAAGCGGTCGACGGCACGCCGGTGCTCGACGTCAAGCCGGTGCTCGGGGAGGTGGGTGAGCGGTGACGCACGACGTGTGGGCGTCCGGCGAGCCGTACGAGCGGTACGTGGGACGGTGGAGCCGCCGCGTCGCGGCCGGGTTCCTCGACTGGCTCGGGCAGCCGCCGGGGCTGCGCTGGCTCGACGCCGGCTGCGGCACCGGCGCGCTCACCGCCGCCGTCCACGGCGCGGCGCGGCCCGCGGAGCTCGTGGGGGTCGACCCGTCGGAGGGCTTCCTGCGCAGCGCCCGCGTCGACGGGGCCACGTTCGTCGTCGGCGACGCGCGGGACCTGCCGTTCCCCGACGACCGGTTCGACGTCGTGGTCAGCGGGCTGGCCCTCAACTTCGTCACCGACCCGGCCCGCGCGGCGGCCGAGTTCGTCCGCGTCACGGTGCCCGGCGGCACCGTGGCCGCCTACGTGTGGGACTACGCCGAGGGCATGGAGATGATGCGCCTCTTCTGGGACGCCGCCGCGGCCGTCGACCCCGCCGGCGCCGACCTCGACGAGGGCACCCGCTTCCCGATCTGCAACCCCGACCCGCTCCGCGACCTGTGGACCGGCGCCGGCCTCTCCGACGTCGAGGTACGCGGGATCGGGATACCGACCGTCTTCCGTGACGTCGACGACTACTGGCAGCCGTTCCTCGGCGGCCAGGGCGCCGCTCCCGGCTACCTGGCGTCGCTGCCGCCCGACCGTCAGGCCGCGCTCCGCGACACCCTCCTGCGGAGCCTCCCGGTGGAACCCGACGGGTCGGTCAGGTTGACCGCCCGTGCCTGGGCCGTCCGCGGCCGCACATAATTCAGGCGTGCCGTTGCCCGAGCATGACCAGCGCCGACAGTCGCTGCTGTTCGACCTCACCACCGCCGTGGCGGTGCTGCTCTCGGCGCTTCCGCTCGTCACGTGGCACCCGGCGGTCGTGGCGCACGCGGCGGTGATGGCCGGCGCGCTCGTCTGGCGGCGGAGCCGGCCGGTGACCGTGTTCGTCGTGGTCGCGGCGCTGGCCGGGGCCCAGCTGCTGCTGCCGGCCCCGGACTTCACCCTGCTGCCGCACGACATCGCGGTGCTGGTCGCGATGTACAGCGTGGTCAAGTACGCCGACCCCCCGCTCGCGGGGGTCGCCGCCGGCGTCGTGTGCCTGGTCGGGCCGCTGCTGGTGCCGTGGAAGATGAACGAGCGCTGGTACCTGGCGCTGGTCCTCATGCTGTCGGTGGTCGTGGTGTGGCTGCTGGCCTGGTCGATGCGCACGCGCCGGCTGTGGGTCGACAGCCTGGAGGACCGCGCCGCCACCGCCGAACGGGAACGGGACCACCTGGCCCGGATCGCGGTCGCCGAGGAGCGGGCCCGGATCGCCCGCGAGCTGCACGACATGGTCGCCCACTCGCTGTCGGTGATGATCGTCCACGCCGACGGGGCCACCCTCGCCCTCGACAAGGCGCCGGAGCGGGCCCGGGAGGCGCTGCGCACGGTCGCCGACACCGGCCGCGGCGCGCTGGTGGAGATGCGTCACCTGGTCACGGTCCTCAGGTCCAACGACGGCACCGAAGACGCACGCACGAGCGTCACCACGACGCTCGACCGCGCGCGGGCCGCGGGCCTCGACGTCCGCGCGGACATCTCCGGCGACCCGGCCGCACTGCCCGCCGGGGTGGAGCTGGCCGCGTTCCGCATCGTGCAGGAGTCGGTGACGAACGCGCTCAAACACGCCGGAGCGGGTGCGTCGGCCACGCTCCGGCTCGCGTACACGCCGGCCGGGGTCGAGGTCGATTTCCTGGACGACGGTGCGGGCTCCTCGGGAAGCCAGGGCGACGCCGGGCACGGGCTGATCGGCATGCGTGAACGGGTGGCCCTCTACGGTGGCAGCATCACGGCCGGACCCGATCCGGCCGGCGGCTGGCGGGTCACCGCCTCGATCCCGGTGGAGTCATGACGGTTCGCGTGGTGCTCGTCGACGACCAGGCCCTGGTGCGGGCCGGGTTCCGGATGGTGCTCGAGTTCTCCGGCGGCATCACGGTCGTCGGCGAGGCCGGTGACGGCGCGGAGGCACTGCGCCTGCTGCGCACGGTCGAGGCCGACGTCGTCGTGATGGACGTCCGCATGCCGGTGCTCGACGGCGTGGCCGCCACCCGCGAGATCTGCGCGGCCGGGCCGACCCCGCGGGTGCTGGTCCTCACGACGTTCGACACCGAGGCCGACGCGTTCGCCGCGCTGCAGGCCGGCGCCAGCGGGTTCCTGCTGAAGAACGTGCCGCCGGAGGAGCTGGTCGCGGCGATCCACGTCATCGCGACCGGCGACGCGGTGGTCGCGCCGCGCATCACGCGACGCCTCCTGGACAGGTTCTCCGGAGCCCTCCTCTCGGCGCCGACCGCGTCGCTGGACGGGCTGACCGAACGCGAGCACGAGGTGCTGCTGCACGTCGCGCAAGGGCTGTCGAACGCCGAGATCGCCGCGCGGCTGGTGGTCACAGAGGCGACGGTGAAGACGCACGTCGGCCGCATCCTCGCGAAGCTCGGTCTGCGTGACCGCGTGCAGGCCGTCGTGCTGGCCTACGAGTCGGGCCTCGTGAAGCCCGGCGGTACGCCCTGAGACCGACCTGTACGACCTGAGGCTGACGCGCGGGTCCAGCATCGGGGCTGACGCTTCCGTCCCGGCGGATTCCTAGCGTCAGGAGGCGTGTGGAAGGTAACCCTGCGCCAGAACCTGTCCCGGCTCCTGCTGTCCGCGGCGGCGGTCGTCCTCGGCGTCGCGTTCGTCGCCGGGACGCTGCTGTTCTCCGACGGACTGACCGGCAGCCTCAGCTCCCGCGTGGGGAGCCTCGACCGCGGTGTGTCCGTCGACGTCTCGGGCGTCCCCGCCGACGACGCCCGGGTCGACCGGGTCCGCGGCGTCGACGGGGTGCTGACGGCCGAGGCGCTGCGCACGGTCACCGGGGTCGGCCTCGCCCGCCCGGACGGGAAAAAGATCTCCGGTACGCACCTCGCCGTGACCGTTCCCCGCGACCCCGCGCTGCGCTCCTACGACCTCGTCGGCGGACGGCTGCCCGACGCGCCCGGCGAGGCGGTGCTCGACGCCGAGACCGCGCGGGAGCACGACATCCGCACCGGCGGCACGGTGCGGGTCGGCGGCCGGACGGCCGCGACGCCGTTCCGGGTGGTCGGCGTCGTCGAGGTCTCGGGGTCCAGCATCGACATCGGTACGGCCGTGGTCGGGTTGACGCTCGCCGACGCGCGTGCGCTCACCGACGAGTCCGGGCGCGACCGCATCGTGGTGGCCGCGCGGCCCGGCGTCTCCGACACCGACCTCGCCGCCCGGGTCCGCGCGGTGACCGACGGCACCGTCCGCACCCGGGCGCAGCTCGTCGAGGCGAACCTCGACCGCGCCCTGGGCGACGTGAGCCAGTTCCGGGCCGGCCTGCTGGCGTTCGCGCTGGTGTCGGTGCTCGTCGCGGCGTTCGTCATCGCCAACACGTTCACGATCGTGCTCACCCAGCGCAGCCGCGAGAGCGCGATGCTGCGCATGCTCGGCGCGTCGCGCCGCCAGGTGTTCGCGAACGTGCTGCTCGAGTCGACGGCGGTGGGGCTGCTGGCATCGGTTGCCGGGCTGCTGCTCGGTTACGGGATCGCGGCCGGCATCGGTGCGCTGCACGGCACCTTCGCCGGCGGCCCGTCGGTCGCGCCGCGGTTCTCGGTGCTGTCGGCGCTGGTGCCGGTGCTCACCGGCACGGTCGTGACCGTCGGTGCCGCGCTGCTGCCGGCGTGGCGGGCGTCGCGGGTGCCACCGGTGCAGGCGCTGTCGGACGCCGCGCTGCACACGGGCCGGGGTGCCCGCCGCGGCCGCCTGCTCGTGGGTGCGCTGGTGCTGGCCGGCGGCATCGGGATCCTGACGCTGCGCGGCGAGCTGGTCGTCGTGGTCGCCGGCGGCGCGTTGACGTTCCTCGGCCTGGTGATGTTCGGCCCGGTCCTCGTGCCGGCGATGATCCGGGCGGCGGGCTGGCCGCTCGCCCGGGTGCTGCGGCTGGTCGGCCTCGCCGTCGCCGACGCCGGCCGCAACCCGCGGCGCGTGGCGTCGACCGCGATGGCCCTGGTGATCGGGATCGGTCTGGTGTCGGCGTTCGCGGTGGGCGCCAGCAGCGTCCGCGAGGGTGCCGGCCGGGCCGTCGACGCCCGCTTCGGCGCCGCCTTCGTGCTGTCGACGTACGGCGGGCAGGTGCCGCCGCAGCTGGTCGAGCGGCTGCGGGCGGAACCCGACCTGGGCACGGTAGCGCTGCACTACTTCGCGTTCGACGAGGCGCTGGACGCCGACATCACCACGGCCGACCCGGCGCTGCTCGCGCGGGCCCAGCAGCTCGCGAGCGGCGACATCCGCGCGTTGGCGCCGGGTAGCGCGGTGGTGCGCAACCTCCGGGGCACGCGGCCGGGCGGCACGGTCACCGTGGGCGGCCGCGAGTTGCGCGTCGTCGCGGTGCTGCCGCAGACGCCGGGACGCGCTGAGGTGTTCGTCACCGAACCCGACTTCACCGCGCTGCACCCCGGCGTCCGGGCCGATCAGGCCGAGGTGGAGCCCGCCGCGGGCGTCTCCGCGACGACCGCCCGCCGCACCCTCGACGCGATCCTGGCCGACTACCCCGCGATCGACCTCCAGGACCACGCCGCGTTCAAGGCCGCGCAGAGCCGGCAGATCAACCGCGCGCTGGGACTGGTGACCGCCCTGCTGGCGCTGGCCGTGGTCATCTCGCTGATCGGCGTGGCGAACACGCTGACGCTCTCGGTGATCGAACGCACGCGGGAGCACGCCCTGCTCAGGGCCCTGGGCCTCACCACCCGGCAGCTCCGCTGGCTCCTGGCGGTGGAGGCCATGCTGATCGCCCTGACCGGCGCGGTGCTGGGGGTGGGCCTGGGGATCGGCGTGATCGCGAGCGCGATGACCGCGCTGAGCGCGTCGAACGCCGGCACGGCGACGTTCCACCTGGTGCTGCCCTGGACCCAGCTGGCCCTGACCCTGGCCGGCGCGACGGTGGCCGCGCTGCTGGCCTCGGTGCTCCCGGCGAGGCGGGCGATGAAGCGCCAGATCGTCCCGTCGCTGACCGGCTAGACCACCCGGCTAGGACGTGTTTCATCAGGGGGTCGAGCCGAGGCGGAGTCCAGGCGGCGATCCGGCAAGGCCC
>NZ_BOPH01000146.1 GCF_016863655.1 Virgisporangium ochraceum | reverse complement strand
AACACTAGGACGGGGTCTGCGCGATCACCAGTTGGCGGTTCTCCGACACCACCGCCACGGTGCCCTTCGCGATCGACGCGTTCTCGATCTGGTCGGCGGACTTGCCCACGTCGAGCGGCGACGACAGCTTCCCGGTCTCGACGTCGACGGCGGCGACCGTGGTGACCGAACCCTTGCCGCTGCCCAGGTAGCGGATGGTCCGGATCAGCACCCACCGGTCGTCGGCGGCGATCGCGGCCACGCTGGTGATGCCGCCGTCGAGGGCCTGCTTCTTGGCTCCGGTGGCGACGTCGTGCATGGCCGGCTTGCCGACGTTGCCGATCTGCCACTCGCCGAGGAGCAGGCCGGCCTTCATCAGGTACCACTCGGGCTTGAGGGTGCTGGTGAAGGTCTGCTTCCAGGCTTCCTTGCTCGACTTCAGGTCCATCGAGATGAGCGTGTAGGTGCTGTTGGCGTTGTACAGGACGCACATGTGCTGCGGCCCGCACGGCTTGATCTGCTCGATGCGCGCGCCCGCGGGCAGCGGGACCTCCCACCGCTTCGCGAAGGTGTCGGTCCCGTAGCCGGCGACCGTGAGGCGTCCCGGCGAGGTCTTGTCGTCGAGCCGGCCGACCAGCACGCCCTGGTAGACGCTGAACGCCTCGCCGTCGAACGGCACGGCGCCCGAGCCGCGGACCTTGCCGGTGCTGGCGTCGTACACGGTGGCGATGCCCTTGACCGAGTCGAGCCCGACGAACGTCGCCGGGTCGACGGCGACCGCCTGACGGAAGTCGGGGGCGGTCGGCGCCCGGTTCAGCAGACCGGAGACGGGGCCGGGGATGCCCTGCTGCGCGGTGGGCCCGTCGGCGGCGTAGACCATCGCCGGCACGGCCAGGATGTCGAAGCTGCTCGGCCGCTGCGGCTGGACGATCGAGTCCCACTTGACGGCGCCGCTGGCGAGGTCGACCCGCTGCACGCGACCGTTGGACGAGCCGTTGTTGATCTCGATGAACGCGTCGTTGCCGACGAAGTGGGTGACCCGCTCGTCGTCGTACTGGCGGAGCATCTTGTTGTCGCCGGTGGCCGCGTCGACGACCAGCCGCACGTTCTTGCCGCCGTGCGTGGCCGCCTTCTCGCAGTCGATGTGGAGCACGGTGCCGGTCGCGGTGATCCGGAGCTCGGTGGGCTCGACCGGGTAGCTCTTGCGCCACTTCTCCGCGCCGTCGGCGCCGAGCGCGGCGACCTCGACGGAGCTGCCGTTGACCGCGGCGTAGTACGTCACCCCGTTGGCGACGGCCGTGGTGAGCGACCCGTTGCCCGGCAGCGACGCGGTGCCGGCCTGCTTGAGGTCGCCGGCCGGCCCGAACTTGCCGTCGTCGGCGGCGGAACTGCCGTCGGAGACGTCCTCGAACCAGTTGCTCAGCGACTTGTACGCCCAGATCCCGCCCGATCCGCACGCCAGGACGACCACCGACACCACGGCGATGATCACGTACCGCAGCTTTCCGCGGCGGCGCGGCGGGCGCTGCGGAATCATGCTCGGCGTCATGGGCGGCGGCATAGGCGGCGTCATGGGCGGCGGCATCTGGGGCGCCATCTGCTGCGCGGGCGCCGGCGCCATGGGACCGGGCGGCGGCCCGAACTGCTGCTGCGGAACCGGCGCCATCGTGCCCGACGACGCGAACGGCGGGTAGCTCGCGCCCTCGCTGACCGGGGCGTTGGGCACCGGCCCGCCACTCGACGGCGCGTACGAGCCGACCGGCCCGGACGCGAACCCGGCGACCTGCTGCGTGTTCGGCGGCGCCGACAGGGGCACGCTCGGCGGCGCCGACTGCGGCGCGTTCGCCGGTCCGCCCATCGGATGCCCGTGCGCGGGGGTGTGCTGGGGACCGTGCTGCGGACCGGGCCGACCGGGCGGTGCGATCGACCCCGACGCGGTGGCCCGGCCGGCGGCCTGGCCGGTCGTGCGCCCGCCCGCCGCCACGAAGCCCCCGTAGGCGACCGGCAGCTCGGGCTGCTCCGGAACCACCGGCGCCAGCCCGAACCGGGCGTGCAGGCGGCTGGCCACCAGCGGGATCCGGCTGGACCCGCCTACCAGGAACAGCCCGGACAGCGCGTGGGGTTCCATACCGGACGCGCGCAGCACCCGCCGGGTCTCGTCGACCGCCCGGTCGATCAGCGGACCGGCGACGCGCTCGAGCTCGTCGCGGGTGAGGTGCAGGGCGCTGTCGGTACCCGGCACGTGCACCGGCGCCGACGTCGTCCGGGAGAGCATCTCCTTCGCGGCGCGCACGTCGTCCCAGAACTGCTTGCGCTCGCGCTTCTCGCTGGCCGTGCCGGGGTTGGTGATCCGCTGCCACACCCGCGGGCTCTGCATCTGGATGAGCTGCCCGAGGTGGCCGACGAGCGCGGCGTCGATGTCGACACCGCCCAGGTCGTCGAGCCCGCCGACGGACAGCACCCGCAGGCCGCCCGGCTCGCGCCGCAGCACCGACGAGTCGAGCGTGCCGCCGCCGAAGTCGAAGACCAGCACCGCACCGCCGATCGGCACCTGCTGGCTCATGACCTCCATGCAGTAGGTGGCGGCCGCGACCGGCTCGTCGACCAGCTGCACCGGGCCGAGGCCGGCGACGTTCGCCGCGTGCATCAGCACGTTGCGACGGGACGCGCCCCAGTCGGCCGGACAGGTCAGCACCACCCCGTCGCCCACGTGGACGCCGGTCTGCGCGGCCTCGGCGACCACCCGGCGGAGCAGGGCGACGAACATGTCGACGACCGTGACCTCGGTGTTGCCCAGCAGCACGCTGCCCTCGTCGACCCGGCGCTTCGGGTGCGGCTCGAAGCGACTCGGGTCGATCAGGGCCATCCGCTCGGCGTCACGGCCTACATGAAGTCGGGGCGGCTCGGAGAAGATCGAGGACGGCAGCACCGGCGAGCCGTCGAACAGCAAGGGCCTCGGTTCGGCCTCGCGCCGCACCACCGCCACGGTGTGGGAGGTTCCCAGGTCGATCGCCAGACGCAATGCTGACACGCCTGCCCTCCCCTCGCTGGACCCCGGCGATGGTACGGCAACGATGCCCGCGACATGGAATGCCTCTACCTGACCCCGGCGTCGCGCAACAGATCGTCGATCAGCTGCGACGGATCGTGTTCGAGACCCCGGGCGGCGAACCACCGGGCCATCACGGTGACGTCGCGGGCCAGGAAATCCCGCCCCTGCGGGTTGATGACCACGTCGACCACCTGGGGCAGGTCGATCAGCACCAGCTGCCCCTCGTGCACCAGCACGTTGTACGGGGAGAGGTCACCGTGCGCGAGCCCCATGCGGGCCAGCACGGTGAGCGCGTCGACCAGCTGGCTCCACAGCGACCGCAGCTCGTCCCAGCCCGGACGGGTCTGCACCAGCCGCGGCGCGGCCTCCCCGTCGGCGTTGCCGATGAACTCCAGCAACAGCTCGGTGCCGACGAGCTGCACCGGGTACGGCACCCGGACGCCGCCGTACTCCGCACCGATCTGCCACAGCCGGCCGAGCGCGGCGAACTCCGCGCCCGCCCACTGCCCGGCGATCACCTCGCGACCGAACGCGGTGCGGTTGCCGGTGGCCCGGTTCATGCGGGACTCCCGCTCGCGGCGCCCTTCCAGGTAACCGGCGTCGCGGTGGAACATGCGGTGTTCGGCGGCCCGGTACCGTTTCGCGGCCATCAGGACGCTGCGCCCGGACAGTGGACCCGACCGCTCGATCAGGAAGACATCGGCTTCCTTGCCCGTTTTCAGCATGCCGAGTTCGGTGTCGATCGCACCGTCGTCGGTGACGACCCAGTCGGGCCAGGGTTGCGGCCCGTGCAGGGTGCCCGTGTCGGTGAACGTGGACCACCGGTCGCCGGTGGGTGGCCCGTCGGGATCCGGTTCGTCGACCGCGACCGGAGCCTGTGCTCCGGGCCGGCGACGCTTTACAAAGCGTGGTTCGTCATCGTCAAAGCGGCGGCGACGGTTCGACCGCCCACCGCCGAGGTCGTGCTCTCGCAACGGAGGAACTCCTCGAAAGAAGGGAACGGAGGCAGGGGCAAGCCCTTGACAGGAGCCACGGCTGGACCTCCTTCTCTTCTGTGAGCAGCTGTGCCGTTGCGGCACGCGCGTCAGAACTCTGCCGCGCGCCGGCGGCGACCGTCAACCGGTTTTCGTGGCGAGCACCGCGGCGACGGCTTCGATCAGCCCGTCGCACTGCATCGTCGGCGCGAACCGCTCGTCCGACCACGGCCGGCCGCGCCGGATCCACGCGCTGGGGATGCCCAACGCGTTGGCGCCGCCGATGTCGACCTCGGGGCTGTCGCCGATCAGCCAGGCGCCCGACAGGCGCCCGCCCACCCGGTCGGCCGCGATCGAGAAGATGCGCGGGTTCGGCTTGCGGACACCGACGTCATCGGAGATGACGTACGCGGCGACCTTGCGGATCAGGCCGGTGCGGATGAGCTTCTCGGTCTGCACCTGCGTCTCACCGTTCGTCACCACCACCGGCAGCCACCCCGCGTCGGTGGCTATCTGCAACGCGAACGCGACCAGCGGGTCGAGGCGCAGGTTGGCGAGCAGGCCTTCGCGGATCTCCTCGACCAGGTCGATCGGGCGGCGCCGCAACCGGTACCGGGCCCGGATCGCGTCGGCGAGGTCCCACGCCGAGGTCAACCCGTCGGCGTCGACCATGTCGAGCCAGTCGACCTCGGAGTCGGATACCCCGATCTCGGCCAGAAATCCCGTGGCCCAGGCCCGGAACGCCCCCGCCCGGTCGAGCAGGGTGTTGTCCAGGCTGAGGAACAACAGGGGCACGCCGGGAGATTACGGCAGACTATCCGATCGGCGACAGTCCCCTTGACCCCCAAATGAATCATGAAAATTCGGTAGCCACATCCAGGGCGCTGGATCCGCCTCGACGGCCGGTGGATTATGTAAGCCGTACGTACGTCTTGCATAATCAACCGGTGCCCCGGGTGAGCCAGAACCAGCTCGATGCCCGGCGTCGGCAGATCCTCGCCGGCGCCCGGGCGTGCTTCGCCCGGCACGGCTACGAGGGTGCCACCGTACGCCGGCTGGAGGAGGAGACGGGCCTGTCGCGGGGCGCCATCTTCCACCACTTCCGCGACAAGGAGTCGCTGTTCCTCGCCGTGGCCGAGGACGACGCCGCCACGATGGTCGCCACGGTGGCCGAGAACGGCCTGGTGCAGGTGATGCGCGACCTGCTGGCCCACGCCGACGAACCCGACCAGGCCGGGTGGCTCGGCACCCAGCTCGAGGTGTCGCGGCGGCTGCGCACCGACCCGGCGTTCGCGAACCGGTGGGCGGCCCGGTCGGAGGCGATCGCCACCGCCACCCGCGACCGGCTCGGCCGCCAGCGCGACGCCGGCGCGCTGCGTGCCGACGTTCCCGTGGCGGCCCTCGCCCAGTTCCTCGAGCTCGCCTACGACGGGCTGGTGCTGCACCTGGCGATGGGCCGGCCCGCCAAGGACCTCGGCCGGGTGCTCGATCTCATCGAGGGAACCGTTCGAAGGGCCCGGTAGGCGACGCTGTGACCCTTGACACCCATAGACCACAATGAGTCATGGGTGTCGTACGCGACGTCATCGTCCTCGTCCTCGTCGCCGCGGTGGGCGTGCTGCTGATCAAGCACGGCAACCGCCGGACCCGACGGATGGCCCTGGCCTGGCCACCGCCCGGGCAGGACCGGTTCGACCCGGCCACCCTCACCGGCGAGCAGCTCGGCTACCTCAGCGACCGCGGCAACGGCGCGATCGAGGCGGCGGTGGCCCGCCTGCGGGTCGGCGGCGCCGTCACCTACCGATGGTCGGACAACACGCTCGCTCCCACGGGCCGTGGGTTGCCGGACGGGTCCGCGACCCCGCTGTCGACGGCGGTGCTGTCCGCCGCCTCCGAGCAGCCCCCGATCGGCGGGCTCGGACGGCATCCGGCGGTCCGCGACGCCGTACGCGACCTCGGCGGTGACCTCGACGACACCTGGAAGCGCACCGACGTGCCGCCGCGGCACTTCGTCTCCTGCGGGATCCCGGTGCTCCTGCTGAGCGCGGCGACGCTGGCCTGGGCCGTCCTGGTGCCACCGTTCCGGGCGGTCACCGACGTGCCGCTGATCCTGCTCGCGGTCGTGGGCCTGGTCGCCGGCGCGGTGGTGGGCAGCCAGCCGGTGCCGATGGAGACGATCCGCCTCCGGACGCTGCGTCGCGCGCGGGAACGCAACACCCACCTCGACCCCGGCATGAACCCGGCGCTGCGGACGTACGGCCCGGCCGCCGCCGCGGTCGCCGTAGGACTGTTCGGCCTGTCGGCCATGGTCGACACCGACCTGCCACTGTCGTCGGTGTCGGTGCGTGACCAGACGGCGGAGGCGGACGCGGCGCTGGCGGCGGCCACGTACGACGACGAGGACGGCCGTCCGATCTACGGCTGCGGCGGGTTTGACGCCGCGGGCGGCGGCGGCGGCGGTGGGAGCAGCGGCGCCGGATGCGGGGTGTGGATCGCATGACCTGGTATCTGGTGGCCGCCGTGCTCGTCGGGGTCGGTACCGTCCTCGCCCGCCGGCGGGCCGTCCTCGGCCCGCACCCGGTCGACGGCACCGACCTCGACGGTGCGCGGGTCGGCTACCTGGTCGGTGGTCCGTCGCGGGCGGTGGCCGCCGTCCTCGGCGGCCTGCGGGTCGACGGTGCCATCGCGTTCACCGACGGCGCGGTCGTGCGCACCGGGCCCGCGCCGCGGATCTGGGGAACGCTGGGTGAGACGGTGCACGCCGCCACGACCGGCAAGCCCGGCCTCACCGGCCTGCTGCGTCATCCCGGGCCGGTGTACGACGAGCTCGCCTCGACGGGTGCCGACCTGATGCGCCGGGGGTGGCTCGTGTCCGGGTCGACCCGGTCGGGGGTGAAGATGACCGCCCTCCCGATGTGGGCGCTTGCCCTCGTCGGTGCGGTCATGGTCATTCGCGCGGCGGCGACCGGGCGACCGTTCGGCTGGCCGCTCATCGCGACGGGTGCGGTGTTCTACGCCGCGGTGCGGTTGAGCCGGGTACCTGCGCTCACCACCCACGGGAGCCTGGCCCTGCGCCAGCTCACCGACGCGAACGCGCACCTCCACCCCGACGCGGGGCCGAGCCTGCGCACCTACGGGGCGGCGACGGCCGCCGTCGCGGTCGGGTTGTTCGGGACGACCGTGCTGCTGCCCCTCGATCCCGGCCTGGCCCGGGGCATCGACGAGCTGCCATACGCTTCCCCGGACCCGCCCCGACCGGCACCGGACGCCCCCGGAAGGGCGGCGCCGCGCCGCGGCCGCGGGCCATCCGGTGGCGGGCCGTCCTGCGGGGGCGGCCCGTCCTGCGGCGGCGGGTGCGGCGGTCCATGAAGGTTCGGTTCAGATCCCGGCCGGTGCCGGGCGTCGGTTGTGGAGGCGACGCACCATGGGACCCATGGACACGCGGTACGGGGTGGGAATCGGCTGGCGGCCCGAGATCGCCGGCTACGTGGCCGAGCTGCCGGGCCTGAGGTTCACCGAGGTCATCGCCGAGTCCGTGCGGCCGTCCGATCCACCGCCGGCGCTCCTGGCGCTGCGCGAGCGGGGCGTCACCGTGATCCCGCACGGCGTGAAGCTCTCGCTCGGTGGGGCCGAACCGGTGGACCGCAAGCGGGTGCGGCACATGGCCGAGTGCGCCGAGGCCCTCGGCTCGCCGTGGGTGAGCGAGCACATCAGCTTCTGCCGGGCCGGCGGCCTGGAGGTCGGGCATCTCACACCGTTGCCGCGCACCCGCGACTCGGTGAACGTCATGGTCGACAACGTGAAGCGGGTGCAGGCCGACCTGCCGGTGCCGATCGCGCTGGAACCGATCGCCGCGCTGTTCGACTGGCCCGACCCGGAGCTCACCGAGGCCGAGTTCCTCGTCGAGATCCTCGACCGCACCGGCGCGCTGCTGCTGCTCGACATCGCCAACGTGTACGCCAACGCGGTCAACCGCGGCGAGGAGCCGACCGCGCTGCTCGACCAGCTTCCGCTGGAACGCGTCGCCTACGTGCACGTCGCCGGCGGCGAGGAGCACGACGGGATCTACCACGACACCCACACCGACGCGACCCCGCCCGAGGTGCTCGACCTGGTCCGCGAGCTGTGCGGACGGCACCTTCCGCCGGCACTGATCCTGGAACGCGACGGCCACTACCCGCCCGCGGCCGAGCTGTCCGCCGAGCTCGACGCGATCGCGGCCGCCGCCGGGGTCGAGCGGATCACGGCATGAACGAGGTCGACGCCGCCCGGGCCCGCCTCGGTGACCAGCTGGCCGGGCTCACCGAGGCGCTCGTCGCCGGTGCGCCGGTGCCGGACGGGTTCGACGAGCGCCTGTTCACCGTCGCCAGGTCGTCATTGCTGAACAAGCGGGCCTCCGAGGTGGCGCACACCTGGCCCCGGCTCGCCGCCGCGCTCGGTCCACAGTGGAGGGCGACGTTCCGCGCGTGGGCCGCGGAGCGCCCGCCCCGCGGCTCGCTCTGCGACGGCTTCGACCTCGCGCGCTACCTCGCCGTCACCGGTGGGATCCCCGCCGGACCCGGGCGCCGGCACGCGCTCGCCGAGCTCGCGGCCCGCGAGGGCCACTGGCGCTACGACGGCACCCGCCCACCGAAGCCGCGCCGGCTTCCCGGGTTCGCGAAGCGCTGGATCGGCCGGGCGAAGACCCGCGTCCTCACCGCTTAGCCGTCAGCTCCACCAGGGTCGCGATCAGCTCCTCGGCGGTGGTCCGCCACTTGTCGGTGCCCGGGTGGGCGTCGGCCTCTCCGACCACCGCGGCGACGATGCCGAGGAACTCGTCCTGCGCCCGTGACGCGGCGCGCACGAGCGCACCGGGGTCGCCGTCGGGCGTGCTGAACAGCATGCGGTAGAGGTGCGCGGAGAAGGCCGCGCTCGTGGTCGCCCGCGCGGTGACCGACCGCCGGCCCCGCACCCGGTACACCATCGGCCGCGACGCGGCCGTCATGACCCGGCTCTCCCGGGTGCTGCCCGACCGGCCGCTCGACCACCTCCTGGCCGCCGACCTCCGCTCCCACTACGCCTAGGTGTTCACCGGCCGCCGGGCGACGAGGAGCACGTGGGTCACCGGCCAGTCCAGGTCGTCCAGCCGGGCCACCGGAGCCAGCCTGTTGTCGACGATCCAGTCGTTGCGCCAGGCGTGCGAGGCCGGCGCCACCTCGAAACCGACGTCGGTGAGCAGCGCCACCCAGTCGGCGTAGGAGAGGCCGCAGAACTGCTCGTGCGCCTCCGACAGCCAGTTGTCGGCGTAGTCCTTGCGGGTCAGGTAGTCCATCGCCGCGCCGAGCGGCAGCTCCACGGTCGCGTCGTCGACGGGCGTGTACGGCAACGGGAACCGGAAGTCGACGGCGAACTGGTCCAGCCGCGCGCGGGTCGACAGGCCCGACACGTACGCGCTCACGCGGTCCCGTGGAAGCTCTTCGAGATCTTTCCGCGGCGACAGGGGATTGGCGCCGTCGTCGGTGCGCAGCGTGAGGCGCACGGTGCGGCCGGGGTCGTCGGGACCGCAGACGTCGGAGTTGATCCACACGCCGCCCGGCACGGTGTGCTCGAAGATCGCCTCGGCGAACGCCCGCACCGACGGCAGGCCCGTGCCGTACGACCAGATCTCGTGCGTGAGCGCGAACGTCAACGTGGTGTCGACCGACCGCGGCGGGAGGACCGCACCGCCCAGCACGTTGCGCTGGTAGAAGTAGACGTTCGGGTTGCGGAAGCCGCCCTGCGCCTTGCGGTGCACGCACTCCTCGTAGAGGTGGCGGGCGACCTCGACGCCGATCAGGTCGCTCTCCCGCAGCGCGGGTTCGGCGTCGGCCAGTGCGAGTACGGCGCCGGC
Organism: Virgisporangium ochraceum; assembly: GCF_016863655.1. Lineage (GTDB taxonomy): Bacteria > Actinomycetota > Actinomycetes > Mycobacteriales > Micromonosporaceae > Virgisporangium > Virgisporangium ochraceum. The sequence goes on along the minus strand of NZ_BOPH01000146.1, from coordinate 62,550 downwards.
ACCGCAGCCGATGTCGACGATGCGGCCGGCACGCACGTGCTCGCGCACGGCGGTCCACTTGCGGGCCGCGCTCTCCTCGAATGCCTCGGCGTAGGTGCGGTAGTCGCGGGTCGTGGTGAGGCCGCCCTCGTCGCCGACCACCGGGTCGTTGACCACGCTGCGCACCAGCGCGTCGAGGCCGTAGCGGTCGAAGACGTCGAGGGTCGCGGGGTGGGCGAGGTCGCGCCAGTCGCCGTCGTCGGCGGCCAGCATCAGCAGGACGTCCCAGGGCCTGGCCGGCTGCGGGTCGGGCTCGGCGGCCTCCACGGGCAGGATGCGGAACCCGAGTTCGGCGTACATCGCGGCCACCTCGGGGGTGGAGCACGCCACGAGGCAGGTTTCGGGCTCTGGCGCGCGTCCCATCGACGCTTCCATGGTCTTGAGGGTCACCTCGGCGAACCGTTCGGTGTGCGCGGTGTCGAACACCGGGATCACCAGCGAGCGCAGGCCCTCGGCGATGCTGAACCGCTCGATCGCGGCCTCGCGCCGGTCGAACGGAACCGGGTTGCGCTTCGTGTTCTGGTGGTTGGCGCTCGTCACGGCCCAGATGATCGTGTCGGCCCGCTGTTCGCGCAGGTAGCGGGCCTGGAAGCGGGTGAGCACGTGGTGCCGGCCGGGAAAGAGGATCTCCACCCGGCATTCCTATCAGGAGCCGGGGTCACTGCGGTGCGCCATCGATCGGTACACTCTCCGCTCGGATCAAGGGCATCGATGGGGGTGTTGTGGGGGCCTTATCCGGCTCGATGCCAGAAGCGGTCGTCGACGCGATCTCGGCGGGTCTGCTTCTCACCACCCCCGGCGGTGATCCGGTCTGGTTCAACCGCGCGCTACGCGACCTCGCGGGCCCGGCCATCCCCACGCTGCCGCTGGCCGGCGCGGTGGCGGGCGGTCCGCCGGTGCAGGCGTCGTTCGTCGACGCCGACGGCCTCGAACGGCACCTGCAGGTCGCGTGCACACCGGTCGGCGACCGGCTCCTGTACGAGATCACCGACGTCACCGACCTGCACGACGCCCGCACGGCCGCCGACAACCACGCCTGGCGGCTCGCCCACGTGGAGCGGATCGCCAAGATCGGCACCTGGGAGTGGAACCTCGGCACCACCGAGCTGACGTGGTCCGAGGCGACGATGGCGACGTTCGGCTTCCCCGCCGGCACCACGCTCGACTTCGACATGTTCCGGGCGCACGTCTTCCCCGACGACCTGCCGATGGTCGAGGCGACGCTACGGCAGGCGCTGACCACCGGCGGCCAGTTCAACTACACGCTGCGGATGTACCTGGCCGACCGCGCGACGCTGCGCACGTTCGAGTGCTACGGCGAGGTGTTCACCGACGCCGACGGCACGCCGACGCGGGTGCTCGGCACCGCGCACGACATCACCGAGATCCGCCGGGTGCAGGACGAGCTCGCCTACCTCGCCGACCACGACGCGCTCACCGGGCTGGTCAACCGCCGCTCGTTCACCGCGCGGCTCGACGCGACGCTGTCGGCGCGCACCGGCGGCGGCGCGCTGCTGCTGGTCGACGTCGACAACTTCAAAGACATCAACGACCTGCGCGGGCACGCCGTCGGCGACGAGGTGATGCGGTCGCTGAGCCGGCGGCTGCAGCGGCACCTGCCGGAGGGCGCGGTGCTCGGCCGGCTCGGCGGCGACGAGTTCGCCGCGCTGCTCGACGGCTGCGACGCCGCGACCGCGCTGGAGATCGCCGAGCACCTGTGTCACGCGGCCAGCGACACCCCGATGGTGTTCGGTGACGAGGCGCTGCGGATCTCGGTGAGTATCGGCGCCGCTCCGCTCGACGGCGAGGCCGACTGCGAGGTGCTGCTCGCCCACGCCGACCTCGCCCTGTACGAGGCGAAGAACGCCGGGCGCAACCGGGCCCGGCTGTTCGCGCCCGAGCAGTACCGCCACGCGGTGCAGCGGGTGAACATCCTCAGCCGGGTGCGTGCCGCGCTCGACACCGGTCACCTCAAGCTCGACGCGCAGCCGATCGTCACGCTCGCCGACGGGCAGACGGCGAGCTACGAGCTGCTCGTGCGGCTCCGCGACGGGCTGTACCCGCACGTCGGGCCGGCCGACATCCTGCCCGCGCTGGAGCGCGGCGACCTGGTGCGCGAACTCGACCGCTGGGTGGTCACCGAGGCGATCAGCGCCCTGTCACAGGCCCGCGACCTGTGGCTCGACGTCAACCTGTCGACCCGCAGCATCGACGACCCGACGTTCGGCGACTGGGTGGTGTCGGCGCTCTCCCGGGCCGGCGTCGACCCGAAGCGGCTCGGCGTGGAGATCACCGAGACCGCCGCGATCAGCAACCTCGACGCGGCCCGCCGCCTCGCCGCCGCCCTCACCGGTGCCGGCTGCCGGTTCAGCCTCGACGACTTCGGTGCCGGCTTCGGCTCGTTCGCCTACCTGAAGCACCTGCCGTTCACCACCGTGAAGATCGCCGGTGAGTTCGTGCGGCAGGCCGACAGCCGCAGCGTCGACCGCGTGCTCGTCGACGCCGTGGTGCGGGCCGCCAGCGGGCTGGGCATGACCACGGTCGCCGAGTACGTCGACCGGGCACCCCTGGTCGACGCGTTGCGGGAGCTCGGCGTCACCAAGGGCCAGGGCTACTACCTGGGCCGGCCGGGCAAGCTCGACGACCTGCTGGCCAGGCACCGCACCGAACCGGGCGCCACGATGAAGATCCGCATCCCCGAGGTGCTCGCCGCCATCCGCGACCAACACCCCGAAGCCCAGTAGCCGCCCCGCCCCGCCCTGCTGCCGCGCCGCCGCCGCCGACAACATGCGCCGCGGCCTACGCGCACCAGTCGCGGGCGAGGCGGACCAGGGTCTCCGTGCAGTGGTGCACCTGGGCGACCGGCACGCGTTCGTCGGGGGCGTGGGCGTAGCGGGCCTCTCCCGGTCCGTACTGCAGGGTGGGGACGCCCGCGGCGGCGAGCAGCCGCAGATCGGACCCGTACGGCGCGCCACCGACCGAAATGGCTGACTTGTCGCCGAGTGAGGCGACTGACGGCGACCGGCCGTCGGCCCGTACGAGCGCCGCGACCAGCTCGTCGGACGAGCACCGGCCCGACGCGAACTGGCCGCCCCACCACTCGACGGTCACCGGATGGTCGCGCAGCCACGGGTCCGCCCGGCAGGCGTCGGCCACCGCCGCCTCGAACGCCGCCCGCGCCACGGCGACCGGCTCGTCGAGCGCCACCCCGAACCGCCCCTCGGCGACCAGCAGGTCGGGGACGGACGACGACCAGTCCCCCGCCCGCACCGTGCCGATCTCCAGCGGGTAGGCCACGTCCCACCGCGCCATCACCGGGTCGACGGTCGCGTTCCGGGTCGCCTCGAAGGCGCGCAGGGCGGCGAACACCGGCTGGAACTTCTCGACCGCGCTCACCCCGGCCGTGCGCGTCGAGGCGTGGGACGCCCGGCCCGGCACCCGCAGCCGGAACGTCAACGCGCCTCCGTTGGCGACGAGCAGGTCGAGGTTCGTCGGCTCGGTGATGACGCACGCGTCGGCCCGCCAGCCACGGTCGAGCATCGCGTACGTGCCGAGGCCGCCGTCCTCCTCGCCGACCACGGCCGCGAACAGCACGTCACCGCGCAGCGGGTGGCCGCTCAGCGCGGACCCGCGCAACGCGAGCAACGCGTGGAGCGCCGACACCACGCCGCCCTTCATGTCGCAGGCGCCGCGGCCGTAGACGTGCCCGTCCAGGAGCCGCCCGGAGAAGGGGTCGTCGGTCCAGGCGTCGAGATCGCCGGGCGGAACGACGTCCAGATGGCCGTTGACCATGAGCGAGCGCCCGCCGCCGCTGCCCGGCAGCCGCGCGACCAGGCCGAGCGCGGCGGACCGCGGCACCTCCATGCCGGGGAAGTCGGCACGCCCGGCCAGGTCGGCGACCGGGATCGGCCAGCAGTCGACCTCGATGCCCTCGACGCGCAGCAGACCGGCGACCGTCTCGACGATGGCGACCTCGGCGTCGGTGCCGTCGACGCTCGGTATCCGCACCAGGTCGATCAGGGTGCGTAACTGATCATCCACAGCCGCACCCTAACGCAGGCGATAGGTGGGACCTGGTATCCCGGCAAGACATTGACGTATCTCGCTGTATCGATAGCGTAGCGGACAATACTCCACACCCCCGGAGGTGGTCCTTGACCGCACGAAGACGCCGATGGCTGTCGGTAGGAACCCTGGCAGCGGCGGCTTTCCTCGCCACACAGCTGGCCGGCGCCCCGGCCGCACAGGCCGAACCCCAGGTCGCCGCGGCCCGCATCCTGTACTACAACGCGAGCGGCGCCGCCGAGTTCCGCGCGGCCGTCGACCAGGGCGCGGCGAACTGGAACGCCAGCGTCACCAACGTCCAGCTGCGCCCGGTGCCGGCCGGTGGTCGCGCCAACATCACCGTCACCGCCGACAACAACTGGCCGCGCGCCCAGGTCACCTCGCTCGGCAACGGCCGCATCTGGATGGGCCGCCAGGCGGTGCAGCAGGGCCACTACCCACCCCGGATCGCGGCCCACGAGTTCGGCCACATCCTCGGCCTGCCCGACCGGCGCACCGGCCTGTGCACCGACCTGATGTCGGGCAGCAGCGCACCCGCGTCGTGCCGCAACGACCGCCCGAACGCGGCCGAGGCGCGCGAGGTCAACGCGCTGTTCGCCGGATCGCTCGCCGCCCGGACCGTGTCGGCCACCTTCACCTGGGAGTCCCGATGAGAAGACTCGTACGCACGCTCGCCGCGGCCGCGCTCGCCACGGCCGCCGGGCTGGCGGCGCTGCCCGCCGCGGCACAGGCCAGTGACGACGGACCCGGCATCCTCGTCGTCGGCGGCCGGCAGGCGACCGAGAACTACTCGTTCCTGGTCTACACGTCCGGCTGCACCGGTTCGCTGATCAAGGCGAACTGGGTCGTTACGGCCCGGCACTGCCCCACGCCCTCGTCGGTGCGGGTCGGCAGCATCAACCGCAGCAGCGGCGGGGTCGTCGTCCGGGTCACCCGGGCGGTCAACCACCCGTCGGCCGGGTCGGACGTGAAGTTGCTGCAGCTCGCGTCGAACGTCACCTACGCGCCGGCGCCGATCCCGACGTCGTCGGGCGCGGTCGGCACCGCCACCCGCATCATCGGCTGGGGTCAGACCTGCGCACCGCGCGGGTGCGGCAGCGCGCCGACGATCGCCAACGAGCTCGACACGTCGATCGTCGCCGACAGCCGCTGCTCGGGCATCTACTCCGCCACCGAGATCTGCACCAACAACACCAACGGCAACTCGGGCGCCTGCTACGGCGACTCGGGCGGCCCGCAGGTGCGCCAGATCAACGGCCGTTGGAACCTGATCGGCGCCACCAGCCGCGCCGGCAACAACAACTCCACCTGCGCCACCGGCCCGTCGATCTACGGCGACCTGCCCGCGATCCGCACCTGGATCAACACCCAGGTCGGTGGTTTGCCCGCATAGTTTCGGGTACGCGTTCGACATGAGGTCCGTGTCGATGCCGAGCGGACCGGCGCGTCCCGCCGGTCCGCTCGGCGCATTCCTGAAAAAGCAACGGGACGCGGTGCGCGCGGCCGAGCACGGCGTGCGCCACGGCGACCCCGACGCCGTCCACGACATGCGCGTGGCGACCCGCCGCCTCCGGTCGGCGCTGCGCACGTTCCGCCCGGCCCTGCGCCGGTGGCAGCCGCTGCGCGACGAGCTCAAGTGGCTGGCCGCCGCACTCGGCGAGGTCCGCGACCGCGACGTGATGGCCGCCCGCCTCGGCGCCGAGCTCGACGACCAGCCGCCGGAGCTGGTCATCGGCCGGGTACGCAACCGCCTCCGGCTCACCCCCGGCCTCGCCCGGGCCCGCCACGCCCTGGTCGGCACGCTCGACTCGCCCCGCTACGGGAAGCTCCTCGCCGCCCTCGACGACCTGGTGGCGACCGGCCCGTCGCGCACCCTCGGCAAGCGCGCGCTGCGCAAGGCGGCCCGCAGGGACCTGCGCCGCGCCGACAAGCGGCTCGACCGGGCCCGCCGCTCGAACCGCGACGGGGACCTGCACGACGCCCGCAAGGCCTACAAGCGGGCCCGGTACGCCGTCGAGGTGCTCCGCCCGGTCGACGGCCGGCCCGCGCAACGGTTGCGCAGGCGCCTCGGCGACCTGCAGGACGCGCTCGGCGCCCACCAGGACGCGGTGGTGACCGCCGACCTGCTGCGCCGGCAGGCGATGCGCGCCTACACCGACGGCGAGAACACGTTCACGTACGGGCTGCTCGCGGCCCGCCAGCAGCAGGCCGCGGCACGCAGCCGCACCCGGGTCGACCGGGTGCGCAGGGCCGCCCGCAAGCCCCGTCGCTGGCTCGGCTGATCCGGATTTGTAGGGTCGGACCATGGAACTGGGGCTCAGCGACCGGGTGTACGTGCTCACCGGGGCAACCAAGGGGCTGGGGTTCGCCACCGCCCGTTGCCTCGTCGCCGACGGTGCACGGGTCGTGGTGTCGTCACGAAGTCGGGAGTCGGTCGACCGGGCCGTCGCCGAACTCGGGTCGAACGCCACGGGCATCGTCGCCGACCTCGCCGACCCCGGGACCCCCGATGCCCTCGTCGCCGCGGCCCGCGACCGCTTCGGCCGCCTCGACGGCGCGCTGGTCTCGGTGGGCGGCCCGCCCGGCGGTGGACCGCTCGACGGCACCGACGAGCAGTGGACCGAGTCGTTCCGGTCGGTCTTCCTCGGCACCGTGCGCACGACCCGCACGATCGCCGGCCAGCTCGGCGAGGGCGGCGTGATCGCCCTGGTGCTGTCGACCTCGGTCCGCACCCCGCTGAGCGGCCTGTCCATCTCCAACGGCCTGCGCCCCGGCCTGGCCATGTGGGCCAAGGACCTGGCCGACGCCGTGGGCCCGCGCGGCGTGCGCGTCGTGAGCCTGCTGCCCGGCAGCATCCTCACCGACCGCGGCCGGGACCTGCTCGCCCGCAACCCCGACCCCGAGCAGGCCAGGGCCGACACCGAGGCCCGCATCCCGCTGCGCCGGATGGGCCAGCCCGCCGAGTTCGGCCGGGTGGCGGCGTTCGTCCTCTCCCCGGCCGCGAGCTACCTGACCGGCATCGCCCTACCGGTCGACGGCGGAATCCTTCGGGCGCTCTAGCGGCTCCCGCGGCGGGAGCGGCGAGTCGGCGAACTGGGTGCGGTACAGCTCCGCGTACAGCCCCGCCGCCGTCACGAGCTCTTCGTGGGTGCCGCGCTCGACGATGCGGCCCTCGTCGAGCACCAGGATCTGGTCGGCGTCGCGCACCGTCGACAGGCGGTGGGCGATCACCAGGGCCGTGCGGCCGCTCAGCGCCTCGGCGAGCGCCCGCTGCACGGCGGCCTCGGACTCGGAGTCGAGGTGCGCGGTGGCCTCGTCCATGATGACGATCGACGGCGCCTTCAGCAGCAGCCGGGCGATCGCGATGCGCTGCTTCTCGCCGCCGGAGAACCGGTAGCCGCGCTCGCCGACCACCGTGTCGAGCCCGTCGGGAAGGCTGCGCACGAGGTCGCCGATCTGGGCACGGTCGAGGGCGGCCCAGATCTCGTCGTCGGTGGCGTCGGGACGCGCGTAGCGCAGGTTCTCGAGGATCGTCTCGTGGAACAGGTGCGAGTCCTGCGAGACGACGCCGATCGTGTCACGCAGGCTCTGCAGGGACGCCTCCCGCACGTCGACGTCGCCGACGAGCACCGCCCCACCGGTGACGTCGTAGATCCGGGGCAGCAGCATCGCGGTGGTCGACTTCCCCGCGCCGGACGGGCCGACCAGCGCCACCATCTGTCCAGGGTGGACGGTGAACGAGACCCCGCGGAGCACCTCGGCCGACACGGTGCGGTCGAGCGTCGCGACGTCCTCCAGCGACGCCAGCGACACCTCGGCCGCGCTCGGGTACCGGAACCGCACGTCGCGGAACTCGACCCGGCCGGTGCCCGGTGGCACCCGCCTCGGGTCCGCCGGCTCGGCGATCGACGGCCGCAGGTCGAGGACCTCGAAGACCCGCTCGAACGACACCAGCGCGCTCATCACGTCGACCCGCACGTTCGACAGTGCGGTCAGCGGGCCGTAGAGCCGGGTGAGCAGCAGCGCCAACGTGACGACCGTGCCGGCGCTGATGGAGCCGCGCACCGCGAACCACCCGCCCAGCCCGTACGTCAACGCCTGTGCGAGCGACGCGACGAGCAGCATCGCCACGAAGAACGTGCGCGAGTACATCGCCGACTGGACGCCGATGTCACGCACCCGCTCGGCGCGCTCGCTGAACCGTTGCGCCTCCTTCTCGGGACGCGCGAACAGCTTCACCAGCATCGCGCCGGAGACGCCGAACCGCTCGGTCATCGTGGCGTTCATCTTCGCGTCGAGCCCGTACGCCTCCCGGGTGATGTCGGCCAGCCGGCGGCCCACCCGGCGCGCCGGCAGGATGAACACCGGCAGCAGCACCAGCGACAGCGCGGTGATCTGCCACGACAACGTGAGCATCACCGCCGCGGTGAGCACGAGCTGGATGACGTTGCTGACGACCCCGCTGAGCGTGCTCGTGAACGCCCGCTGCGCACCCAGCACGTCGTTGTTCAACCGGCTCACCAGCGCACCGGTCTGCGTGCGGGTGAAGAACTGCACCGGCATGCGCTGCACGTGGTCGTAGACCCTCGTGCGGAGGTCGAAGATGATGCCCTCGCCGATGCGGGCGGAGTACCACCGCTGGACGAGCGACAGCAGCGCGTCGGCCACGGCCAGCCCGGCGATGAACAACGCGATGCGCACCACCGTGCCGCCCGCCTCGGGCCCGCCCCTGGTGATGGCGTTGATGACGTCGCCGGCGAGCACCGGGGTGGCCACCCCGATGACGGCACCGACGACGACGGTGAGCAGGAACACGGCGATGGCGCGGCGGTACGGACGGGCGAACGCGGCCACCCGCTTCGCCGTGGCCCAGCCGACGCGTCTGTCGCCGAGTTCGCCCTCGCGGCGCAGCGAACTCAGCATCGACCAGTTACCGCCGCCCCCGGAATGGAGACTCATGAACAGTTACCTAACCCCGACGGTGTGACACTTCCTGGCCGGATCAACCGCCGGGCGTCAGGAATTATTCGCCGAGACCCGCCAGGTCGCGCAGACGACGCAGCTGCGCCTCGCGCTCGTACCTCCGCTGGGTGTCGAGGTCGCGACCGCCGGCACCGGCGACGAGCGCCTTGGTCTCGACGACAGCGTCGCGGTTACCGGCGACGATGGCCGCCGCCAGGTCCGCCACGGCGGCATCGAGCTCGGCCGCCGGCACGAGCCGGTTCACGAGGCCCATCCGCTCGGCCTCGGCCGCGCCCACGCGGCGACCGGTGACGCACAGCTCGAGGGCGCGGGCCGGACCGACGAGGTCGTACAGGGGTTTCGTGCCACCGAGATCGGGCACGAGACCGAGCGAGATCTCGGCCATGGAGAACTTCGCATCATCAGCAACAACACGCAGATCACACGCGAGGGCGAGCTGGAACCCCGCACCGATCGCGTGACCGTGAACCGCCGCGATCGACACGAGGTCGGGCCGCCGGAGCCACGTGAACGCCTCCTGATAGCCCTCGATGCGGGCCAGGGCGACCTCGTCGGCGGAGCTGGCGAGCAGGTGGAACTCGCCATCCCCGGCAACCTTGAGATCGATACCCGCCGAGAACGAGCGGCCCTCGCCACGCACGACGACCACCCGGACGTCTCCGGACAGCTCCTTGCCGAACCGGCGCAGCGCGTCCCACATCTGGGGGGTCTGTGCGTTCAGCACTTCGGGCCGGGACAACGAGATCGTTGCCACCGGCCCGTCGCGGTGTAGCTGAACCCCCGGGTCGTTCTCGGTTGTGCTCATTGTGCTCACGGTCGCGGCGCTCAGGCCTTCTTGCGCCGCCGAGCGCCGCCGCGCTGCCGGAGCTGGACCCCGGACTCGGTGAGCACCCGGTGGACGAACCCGTAGGAGCGACCCGTCGAAGCGGCGAGAGCACGGATGCTCTCTCCACCCGTGTACCGCTTCACAAGGTCCTTCGCGAGCGTCTGCCGTTCCGCTCCGACGATGCGGCGGCCCTTCTCCGTGCTGGTGGTGGCGGTGGCTGCCATGCTGATCCCTCACGTCCCAGGCTGGCGGTGATGGTGCGGTCCTCACTCATTAGACCGTCTAGTTGGATCATGCGCTAGATATCGACCGGGCGCCAACCGACACGCAGTGCATTGTCATCAACCCGATACCGTCACCATCACGAGGGATGGAAGCGTTTCTACGGGCGGATGAATCCGGGCAATGTACGAATTGTCTTTTATTGCACTCCGTGCATGATCGGCAACAAGTCCTATGTGGACACCCCGTGGGAGGCGGGGGCTCAGGCCAGCTCGACCAACTCGAGAAGGTCGTCGCTCCACGCGTCCTCGACACCATCGGGCAACAGGATCGCCCGATCGGGCTTGAGCGCCGCCACCGCGCCCGGGTCGTGGGTCACGAGCACGATCGCGCCCGGGTAGCGGGCGATCGCGTCGAGCACCTGCTCGCGACTCACCGGATCGAGGTTGTTCGTCGGCTCGTCGAGCAGCAGCACGTTGGCTCCCGAACACACCAGGGTCGCCAACGCGAGCCGGGTCTTCTCGCCACCCGACAGCACGCCCGCCGGCTTGCTCACGTCGTCTCCGGAGAAGAGAAACGCTCCGAGAATGCGCCGCAGGTCGCCGTCGGTCTGGTCGGGCGCGGCCGATCGCATGTGCTCGAGCACCGTGCGGTCGACGTCGAGCGTCTCGTGCTCCTGGGCGTAGTAGCCGAGCCGCAGCCCGTGCCCGGGAACGACCTCACCGGTGTCGGACGGCAGGATGCCGGCGAGGACGCGGAGCAGTGTCGTCTTTCCGGCTCCGTTGAGACCCAGCACCGCGACGCGCGAGCCGCGGTCGACCGCCACGTCGACGTCCACGAAAATTTCGAGGGATCCGTAGGACTTGCTCAGCTCGCGCGCGGTGAGCGGGGTCTTTCCGCAGGGGGCCGGCGCGGGGAAGCGCACCTTCGCCACCCTGTCGCCGCTGCGCTCGGCTTCGAGACCCGACAGCAGCCGCTCGGCCCGCTTCGCCATGTTCTGGGCGGCAACCGCCTTGGTGGCCTTCGCGCGCATCTTGTCGGCCTGCGCGAGGAGTGCGCCGGCCTTCTTCTCGGCGTTGGCCCGCTCGCGGCGGCGGCGGCGCTCGTCGGCCTCACGCTGTTCGAGGTACTTCGCCCAGCCGACGTTGTAGGTGTCGACCGTGGCCCGGTTCGCGTCGAGGTACCAGACCTTGTTGACGGTGGCCTCGAGCAGCCCGGCGTCGTGGCTGATGACGATGAGACCGCCCTTGTGCCCGCCGAGGAACCCGCGGAGCCAGCCGATCGAGTCGGCGTCGAGGTGGTTGGTCGGCTCGTCGAGCAGGAGCGTGCCGCCGCCCTGCGCCGCCGCGTCGGCGAACAGGATGCGGGCCAGCTCGATCCGGCGCCGCTGGCCGCCGGACAGGGTGCCGATCTGCTGGGCGAGCACCCGGTCGGGCAGGCCCAGGTTGGAGCAGATGCGGGCGGCCTCGGCCTCGGCGGCGTAGCCGCCCAGCGCAGCGAAGCGCTCCTCGACCTGGCCGTAGCGACGCACCAGCCGGTCGTCTCCCCCGCTCTGCAGCTCGACCTCGAGCTTGGCCATCTCGGCCAGCAGGCTGTCGAGGCCGCGCGCGGAGAGCACCCGGTCGCGGGCGGTGACGTGCAGGTCGCCGGTGCGCGGGTCCTGCGGGAGGTAGCCGACGGCGCCGCGCCGCTCGACGTGACCCGCGAACGGCTGGCCTTCGCCCGCCATGACCTTGAGCGTGGTGGTCTTGCCGGCGCCGTTGCGGCCGACGAGGCCGATGCGGTCGCCGGGCTGGACCCGGAGGTTGATGTCCGAGAGGAGGATGCGTGATCCGGCGCGCAGTTCCAGGCCGGTGACGGAGATCATCTAAAGGGCTCGCTTCCGAGTTTCAAGGGGCGCTGATGGCATGAAGAAGCACCGGCGACCCGTCATTCGAGCTGGATAATCAGCCGGGTGGCCGGTGCGGCGAGCCATTCAGGCACAGCGTGCGAGCACGTGGACCATGATACCCGCCGCCGACCGGCACCCGCGACGCGATTACCTGTCAAGATCATCGGGTATCGAACGCGGGCAGGCGTCTTCACCAAGGCAGGAGTACCCCGGGATGGAGCTCAACGAGAACGCCAACCTCGACACCAGCCAGGTGGAGGACCTGCGCGGGTCGGGAGGAGGCGGCGGCGGTCGCGGCGGCGGGATCCCGATCCCCCTCCCGAGCGGCGGTGGCGGCTGGGTTGGTCTCGTGCTCACCGCGATCGTCGTGATCGGCGGTGCGATCTTCGGCGGCGTCAACGTCCTCGGCGGCGACGGCGGCGGCAGCCAGACCGGCGACAACACCAACCTCGAGCAGAAGTGCGCCACCTCGAACCCCAACCGGTTCCAGGAGGTCGACTGCCGGAACCTGCTCTACGTCAACTCGGTGCAGGCCTACTGGCGGGTGGCCCTGCCGCAGGTCTTCGGCAAGCAGTACCAGGCGGCCGAGACCAACTTCTTCTCCGGCCAGGTGAGCACCGGCTGCGGCGCGGCCGACTCCGGTGTGGGTCCGTTCTACTGCCCTCCCGACCGTGAGGTCTACATCGACCTGACCTTCTACCAGGAGCTGGCCAACCGCTTCGGCGCCGAGGGCGAGTTCGCCGCCCCGTACGTGGTCGCCCACGAGTACGGCCACCACGTGCAGACCCTGCTGGGCACGTCCGACCAGGTCAACCGCCAGCAGCAGCGCGACCCGAACAACGCCAACCGGTACTCGGTGATGCTGGAGCTGCAGGCCGACTGCTACGCCGGCAGCTGGGCCAAGTTCGCCACGACCACCACCGACGCCGGCGGGCAGGCCCTCTTCACGAGCATCACCGACGCCGACATCGAGCAGGCCGTCGAGACCGCGGAAGCCATCGGCGACGACGCCATCCAGAAGAAGGCCGGTGGCGGCGTCAACCCGGACAGCTTCACCCACGGCACGTCGGCCCAGCGCAAGCAGTGGTTCCTGACCGGCTACCAGTCCGGCGACCCGAAACGCTGCGACACGTTCTCCGCCGGCATCTAGAGGTGCTTCGTCGCCTCGCGGACCGACAGGCGTGACAGCGCCGGCGTCTGCGCCACGTACGCCCGCACGGCCTCCGGGTCGGTGCGGGCGTACTGCCGTAGTGCCCAGCCGATCGCCTTGCGGATGAAGAAGTCGGTGTTCCCGGCGAGCGCCGTGCAGTAACCGAACAGCCGCGTGGTGTCGGTGTTCTCCTTGTAGTGCAACTGGTGCAGCACCGCGGTGCGGGCGAGCCACAGGTTGTCGTCGGCGGCCCATTTGTCCATTGTGGACACGGCGGCCGGGTGGTTGGTGACGATCGCGCCGACCACCCGGGTCGCGAGCGGGTCGACCGTGTCCCACCACGACCGGGTGGTCACCAGGGTCTCGACCGTGGGGAGGAAGCCCGGCCCGGGCCGGGCGGCGTGCCTGACCAACCAGTCGACCGCGAAGTACTGGTACTCCCGGGCCGGCTGCGCCCAGCAGGCCAGCGCCACCGCCCTGAGGTCGGCCTCCACCGGCGCCGGCAGGCCGCGCAGGATCTGCCTGGCCAGCTCGCGCCGGCGGGGCGTCTTGATGCCGAGGAACGGGAACGCGTCGCGCATGTAGGCGCGCATCGGACCGGCGTCGACCGGATCGGCGGCGCCGCCGTAGACCAGCACCAGCCGGTCGAGCACCGTGCGGGACAGCGGGGTGTCGGACGCCACCAACCCAGCCTACGGTCGCCGGGAAGGGCCGGGCCCGGCCCGCCGGGAAGGGCCGGGCCCGGCCGTCGGGCGGCGGGCCGGGGCTCCCGCGGCGTGGGCAGGCCTGGCGATCCCCGGCGGCGCGGCGTTAGGGTCGTCGGGAACCCAACCCGCGGGAGTCCGGTGCACCGGGCTGAGAGGGGGGCTGTGAGCCCCCGACCGCTGAACCTGATCCGGGTCATGCCGGCGCAGGAAGAGGAGTGTCTGATGCCTCGAATCGGCCGGCTGCACCTCGTCACCGACGCCACCGCGGGCCGCGACGTGCCCGGCACGGTGGCCGCCGCCCTGGCCGGCGGCGTCGACACGGTCCAGGTGCGGGTGGGGTCCGCGGTCAGCGACCGCGAGGCGTTCGAGCTGGCCGGGGTCGTGCTCGGGCTGTGCCGCGCGGCCGGGGCGACGTGCCTGGTCAACGACCGGCTCCACGTCGCCCTCGCGGTCGGCGCCGACGGTGGGCACGTGGGCGGCACCGACCTGCCGGTGGAGGCGGCCCGCCGGGTCCTCGGTCCGCGCGCCGTGCTCGGCGCGACCGCCCGCGACCCCGACGCCGCCCGCCTGGCCGTGGCCGCCGGCGCCGACTACCTCGGCACCGGTCCCGCGTACGTGAGCACCACGAAGACCACGCTGCCACCGCCGATCGGGCCCGCCGGGGTCGCGGCGGTCGCGGACGCGGTGGAGGTCCCGGTGATCGCGATCGGCGGCGTCACGGAGGAGACCGCCGGAGCGCTGCTCGCCGCTGGTGCGCACGGGGTGGCGGTGGTGGCCGCGATCTGCTCGGCCGACGACCCGAGGGGGGCCGCCGCCCGGCTCGCGACGCTGGTGGCGGGATGAGACGCGGGCACGGCACCACGCCGGGCGGTGCGCCGTGAGCCGGGTCGCGGTCGTCGGTGGCGGCGTGATCGGGCTCGCGATCGCGTGGCGGTGCGCGGAACGCGGTCACGAGGTGCGGGTGTACGACCCGGCACCGGGCAGCGGCGCCACCGGGGTGGCCGCCGGCATGCTCGCGCCCACCGGTGAGGCCCGCTTCGGGGAAGAGCCGCTGCACCGGCTGCTGCTCGCCGCCGCGGCCCGATGGCCCGCGTTCGCGGCGGAGCTCGCATCCGCGTCCCGTATCGATCTTTCCTACCGCAACGACGGCACGGTGCTGGTGGCCGGCACCGACGACGACCTCCGCGCCGTGCGGCGGCTGGTCGACTTCCACCGGCGCAGCGGGCTGCCGGTGCGACCGCTCACCGCGGCGGAGGTGCGTGACCGGGAGCCGCTGCTGTCGCCGCGCGTGCGCGGGGGCGCGTTCCTGCCCGGCGACGGGCAGGTCGATCCGCGGCGGGTGGCCCGTGCGCTGCTCGCCGCCCTGCCGGAGGGAACGGTTGTCACCGGAGGCGAATGGCCGGCCGACCTCACCGTGCTCGCCGCCGGCCACGCCACCGCCGACCTCGTGCCCGGCCTGCCGGTGCGGCCGGTGAAGGGTCAGATCGCCCGGCTCCGGGGCGACGGCCTCACCCACGTCATCCGCGGCCAGGTCGCCAACCGCTCGGTCTACATCGTGCCGCGCGCCGACGGCGAGGTCGTCGTCGGCGCCACCGAGGAGGAGCGCGGCACCGACACCACGGTGACCGCCGGCGGCGTGCTCGACCTGCTGCGTCCGGCCGTCGCGCTCGTACCCGCGCTCGCCGAGTACGAACTGGTGGAGACCTCGGCCGGGCTGCGGCCGGGTACGCCCGACAACGCGCCGCTGGTCGGCGAGGTCGCGCCCGGCACCGTCGTCGCGACCGGGCACTACCGCGACGGGGTGCTGCTGGCGCCGGTGACCGCCGACGCGATCGTCACGCTGCTCGACACCGGCGAGCTGCCCGAGCTGTTCCGACCATTCAGCCCCGACCGGTTCGCGGAGGTCGCCCCATGAACCTGACCGTCAATGGAAAAGCCAGCGAGGCCCCCGCCGGGTCCACTGTGGACGATGTGGTCCGGCAGCTGGCGCCCGACACCGACCGGGGGCTGGCGGTGGCGGTCAACAGCGAGGTGGTGCCGCGGTACCGGTGGCCGGTGACCCCGCTGCGCGACGGCGACGCGATCGAGATACTCACGGCGGTGCAAGGTGGATGACGCATTTCTCATCGGCGGCGACGAGCTGCCGTCACGGCTGATCCTGGGCACCGGCGGGGCGTCCAGCCACACGGCGCTGGCCGACGCGATCAGGGCCAGCGGCACCGCGCTCGTCACGGTGGCGTTGCGGCGCCTCGATCCCGCGGCCAAGGGCTCGGTGCTCGACGTCATCGAGCGGTGCGGGGTGCGGGTGCTGCCGAACACCGCCGGCTGCTACACCGCCACCGAGGCGGTGAAGCTCGCACACCTGGCCCGCGAGGCGTTCGACACCACGTGGGTCAAGCTCGAGGTGATCGGCGACGAGGGGACCCTGCTGCCCGACCCGGTCGAAACCCTTGCGGCGGCACGGCTCCTGGTCGACGACGGGTTCACCGTGCTGCCCTACACCAACGACGACCCGATCCTCGCCCGCCGCCTGGCCGACGCGGGCTGCGCGGCCGTGATGCCGCTCGGCGCGCCGATCGGGTCGGGCCTGGGCATCCGCAACCCGCACAACATCACGCTGATCCGGCAGGCGGTCAGCGTCCCGGTCATCCTCGACGCCGGCATCGGTACGGCGTCCGACGCCGCGTTGGCGATGGAACTGGGCTGCGACGGCGTGCTGCTCGCCACCGCTGTGACGCGTGCGGAGCACCCGGCGCGCATGGCGGCCGCGATGCGGCTCGCGGTCGAGGCCGGCCGGCTCGCGTACGGCGCCGGCCGCATCCCGCGGGCCGAGTACGCCACCGCCTCGAGCCCGTTGGACGGCCTGCCGCAGTGGTGATCGTCTACACCGACCGGACGCTCTCCGGCCCGCGGCCGTTGGCCACCGTCGCGGCCGAGGCGGTCGCGGGCGGCGCCGACCGCGTCGTGCTCCGGGAGAAGGACCTGCCACCGGACGCGCGCGGCGCGCTCGCCGGTGAGCTGAGCGAACGGATCGGTGACCGGCTGCTGGTGTCCGATGTGGACGGTGCGCACCGCGACGCGCTCGGACGCGTGGTCGGCCGGGCCTGCCACCGCGCCGCCGACGTGGTGGCCGCCACGCGGCTGGCGTACGTCACGGTGTCGCCGGTGTTCCCGACGGCGTCGAAGCCGGGCTACGGACCGGCGTTGGGCCTGTCGACGCTGCGGAACTGGTGCGCCGCGTGCGCGGTACCGGTGCTGGCGCTCGGCGGCGTCGACTCGCCGGAGCGGGCCGGTGCGTGCGTGCGGGCCGGTGCGGCGGGGGTTGCGGTGATGGGCGCGGTGATGACCGCCGCCGACCCGGCGGCGGTGGTGCGAGCGATGGTGGAGGCGGTATGCGCGAACCTCAGGTGGCACTGACGATCGCGGGGTCGGACTCCGGTGGCGGGGCCGGCATCCAGGCGGATCTGCGTGCGTTCACGATGCACGGCGTCTTCGGCGCGAGCGTCGTCACGGCGCTGACGGCGCAGAACACGGTGGGCGTGCACGGCGTCGCCGCCACGGCGACCGAGTTCGTCGCCGCGCAGCTCGACGCCGTGCTGAACGACCTGCCGGTGGTGGCGGTGAAGACCGGGATGCTCGCCACACCATCCACCGTGGAGCTCGTGGCGGCCTACGCGCCCCGGCTGCCCGGTCTCGTGGTCGATCCGGTGCTCGTGGCCACGAGCGGCGACCCGCTGTTCACCGGCGACGTGGCGACCGCGTACCGCGAGAAGCTGTTCCCGCACGCGACCGTGGTGACCCCGAACCTGCACGAGGCCGGCGTCCTCCTCGACCGCAAGGTGTCCACAGTGGACGACATGCGGGCCGCCGCGGAGGACCTCGCCGCCACGGGTGCCCGGTGCGTGGTGGTCAAGGGCGGCCACCTCCCCGGCACCGACGCGGTCGACGTCGTCTGGCTCGACGGCGTCGTCTCCGAGCTGACCGCGCCGTGGGTCAACACCCGGAACACCCACGGCACCGGCTGCACGTTCGCGTCGGCGACCGCGGCACTCCTCGCGAAGGGCGCCTCGGTGCGGGAGGCCCTGACGGGCGCGAAGACGTACGTGAACGAGTCGCTCCGCCGGTCTGCGGCCTGGCGCCTCGGCGCGGGTTCCGGCCCGGTGGGCTGGCCCGACTGACCCGCCGGCGCGCTGGCCGGCGCGGACCGAGGCGGCCCGGCGCGGACCGAGGCGGCCCGGCTGGAGGCCGCGGCCGGCTAGGGGTGCCCCTCGGCCAGGTCGGGGGCGTCCTCGGGTTGCGGCACGCACAGCCACAGCGCCTCGTGCTCCAGGTACACCGACAGCTTCTCCGCCGGTTCGATGACGTCGCCGTCGAGCTGGCGGGGTTGCGGACGGTCGCTGACCACCTCGACCCGGCGGGCCCGGTACACCTCCATCCGGGGCGTCTTGTCGCGGCGGGTGATCACCGCGAACGCCAGCACCGCCCAGTGGCGGAGCTTGCGCGGCGTGATCAGCGCGACGTCGAAGAGGCCGTCGTCGGGTTCGGCGTCGGTCAGCAGCCGGATGCCGGCCTGCAGCCGGCCTACGTTGGCGATCAGCACCGAGCGGGCGCGCCGGCGCATCGGTGGCCGGTTGTCGAGCGTCACCTCGACCCGCATCGGACCGGCGCGCAGGTTCTTCGCCGCCGACACGGCGTACGCCGGCCACCCCAGGATGCGCTTGAGCCGCTCCGGCGCCTCGCCCACCATCGCCGCGTCGAAGCCCATGCCGGCCATCACGGCGAACGCCCGGTCACCCACGATTCCCACGTCGATCTTGCGGCGGCCCATCTTCACCGCCACCTCGACGCCGGCCGCCGGGTCGTCGGGCAGGCCCAGGTTCGCGGCGAGCAGGTTGCCGGTGCCCGCCGGCAGCACGGCCAGCGCCACGTCGGTGCCGACCAGCGCCGACAGGCACGCCATCACGGTGCCGTCGCCGCCGCAGGCGAACACCACCTCGGCGCCCTCGGCGACGGCCTGCTTGGTCTGGCCGAAGCCGCCGTCGTCGCGGGTGGTCTCGAACCAGGCCGGCTCGGGCCAGCCGGCCCCGGCCAGGGCGTCGATGATGCGCCGGCGACGGTCGACCAGGTCGACCACCTTGGTGGGATTGATCACCACGGCCGACCGCGGTTTGTCCGTCGCCCGTTTCGACGGCAGACCACCTGTTTCCGTACCGGTCACGGTTAGCAGCATCCCACCAGGAGGGTCACCGGGTCAGGCCGGCCCGTACCAGGTCGGCTCCGGCGGCCGCCGCCATCAGCTCGGAAGGCTCCCCCACGCACAACGTCACCCCGGCCGCTCGGGCCCGTTCGAAGTCCGGGCCATGGTCCTTCGGTACCAGTCCCGGTACCTCGCGGATGAGAACTGCCCGAACCCGCCCGGGATATGCCTCGGCGATCGCGAGATATGCCGCCAGATCGTGCTGGCCGCTGTCGCCCACCAGCACGACGTGGCGGCCCGGGAAGTCGTCGAGCACCCCGCTGATCGTCTCGACCTTGTACTCCAGCGCCGGGCGCACCAGCATCTGCTTGCTGCCGAACCCCCAGTCGGTGAGCAGCATCGGCCCCGGCGGCACGTCGTGGTAGGCCAGGGTGTCGGCGAGCCGCTGGTAGAGGTTCCACGGGCTGGTCGACACGAAGAACACCGGTGAGTCCCGCCCGGCGAGGGCGCGCAGCAGGTCGGGCATGCCGTCGACCACCTCGCGGTCGGTCGGGTCGCCGATCAGCGTGCGGCCGACCATCTTGAGGCGCTCCTTCACGCCGGTGATGAGCACGGTGTCGTCGATGTCGCTCACCACCAGGGGACGCCCGTCGGCCGGCACGACGTACGCGGCCGCCACGGTGTCGGGGGCGCGCCGCGCGGTCAGCTTCACACCGACCCGGCTCTCGGTGGGCGGGCTGACCCGCACCCGGGCCTCGATGTAGCCCTCCTCGTCGCTCACCGCGTGCGCGCTGCCCACGTCGCTGATCGCCTCGACCGGCACCCCGGGGACCTCGGACGTCGTGAACCACGCCACGGTCTCCATGAACGTGCGCCAGCCGCGCACCGGGCCGGCGAGCGCCACCACGGTCTTGCGCAGCACGCGGCCCCGCACCCGCGCCTCCGGCCCGCCGGCCGGCAGCGCCACATATCCCACGTAGGTGACCACGACGACGGGCTCGCCGGGCACCCAGCGTCGCAGCGTCGACCGGATCCACCGGCGTACTGGCATCTCCCACCTCCGGTGACCGTGTTCCCGTCGGGGTTCCCCGGCATGCATGTTCACTATGCCGGAGGAGCCCCAGCGGGTGATCGCGAAGGCCGCACGGCGCGGCGGCGGGCACCGGCCATGCCGGTGCCCGCCGCCACCTACCGTTCGAGCGCGCCGTCAGCGGAGTCCGTTGCGGCGGGCGACAGCGACCGCCAGGTCGGGGTCGTCGGAGATGATGCCGTCGACGTTCAGGTCGATCAGACGCTGCATGGTCGCGGCGTCGTTGACGGTGTACGGGACCACCTTGAGCCCGTCCCGCTTCCGCAGGGTCTCCACCTCCGGCCCGTGGAAGTAGGCCGGGTTCGTGCGCAGGTACCAGTCGGTGTCGGCCTTCACGGGCTGCCGCGGGTCGTGCACCTGCCAGTTCGCCGAGACCGTCGACGCGCCGGCCGCCTTCACCAGCCTGCCGAGGTCGCGGTACCGCCACCAGTCCAGCCCACCGGTCCACGGGCTCTTCACGGACGGGTCGCCGTACACCGCCCGCAGGGAGCACTCGTCGGCGAGGGTCGCGCACTCCGCCGGTCCGTACTGCCACACCAGCGCGACGGTCTCGACCTTCCGGTCGAGGACGCGGGCGAGGCGGATCGTGCGCCAGTCGAACGACTGGATCGTGGCCCGCTCGCGCAGGCCCGCCGCCCTGAGCGCGTACACCAGCTTCACCGTGAAGAGCGCGTAGTTCTCGGTGTCGTCGACGGTCGGGCTGATCTTCGTCTCGATGTTGAGCCGGACGTCGTCGCGTCCGCTCGCCTTCACCAGCGCGAAGACCTCCTTGAGCGTCGGGATCCGCTCGCCCGGCGCCGCCACCTGACGCGGGAACTCGGGCAGTGTCTTCGAGCCGCAGTCGATCGTCTTCAGCTGGGCGAGCGTGAGGTCGTGCACGCGCTTGCCGACGTACGGGAACAGCGGGTCGCCGGCCCGCACGGGCGCGGTGTCGACGCAGTGGCTGCCGTTGACCGTGCGGTCGTGGATCACCACGAGCACGCCGTCCTTCGTCACGCCGGTGTCGAGCTCGAGCGTGGAGATGTCGCGGTTGCCGAGCGCGTAGCGGAACGCCGCGAGCGTGTTCTCCGGACGCACCGCCCGCGCTCCCCGGTGCCCCTGGATGTCCAGCGGCGACGCGTACCCGCGCGGCAGCGTGAAGCCCTTCGCGGCGGCCACGGTACGGAGGCGGTCGGGATAGTCGGTGATGATGCCGTCGACGCCGTCGTCGATGAGCTTGGACATCGTGGCCGGGTCGTCGACCGTCCAGGGGACCACCTTGATGCCGTTGCGGTGGGCGTGCCGCACCATCGCCTTCGTGACGTACGGCTCGTAGTTGGCATCGGTCACCGTGCCGTTCTGCGGGAATCCGTGAACGGGCGAGAACGCCGACACACCGAGCGTCTTCACGGCCTTGATGGGGTCGCCCCCGAAGTCGTCGATGTCGATGCCGCCCAGCCACGGCGACGCGCCCGGCTGGCCGGTCTGCAGGAAGTCGCGGTTGGTCAGCGCGACCAGCGGCAGCCGCGGCTCGACCTCGCGCATCCGCTTGAGCGCACCCCAGTCGAAGCTCTGGACGGTGACCCGCTTCAGGACGCCCGCGTTCCGCACCTCGCGGGCGACCACCTGCACGAACTGCTCACGCGGGGCGGTCTCGGCGGGCGCGCCGGCCTCCACCTTGGTTTCGATGTTGAACTTCACGTCATCGGCGCCGTAGCGCTCGGCGAGGTCGAACACCTCGCGCAGCAGCGGCATCCGCGAGCCGGGCGACAGCACCTGGTTCGGGTGGTCGGCCAGCCGCAGCGAGCCGCAGTCGAGCGTGCGCACCTGGGCCAGCGTGAGCGTGTTGAGGTACCTGCCGACGTACGGGAACTCCGGGTCGCCGGGCTTCGCCGGCGCGGTGTCGAGGCACTTGGTCGCCGCGACGCGGCGGTCGTGGGTCACCACCGCCTGCCCGTCCTCGGTGATCTGGATGTCGAGCTCGATGGTCGTCACCCCGAGCCGCAGCGCGTTGCCGAACGAGTTGAGGGTGCTCTCCGACCGGAGCCCGAGCCCGCCGCGGTGGGCCTGCAGGTCGAATCCGGTCGTGGGGCCGCCTCTGGCCGCCGGCTCCGCGGCGGCCGGGCTCCCCGGCAGGGTGACCGCGAGCAGCACGGCCGTTCCCGCGCCGATCCATGGACGCATTCGCATGCGCGGACCCTCACACGCGAAGGCGACCGCGGGGTTACGCGCGTCCAGACCCCGGATAACCGATCTCCAACGGACCCGTTGACAACATTCAACGTTAACCATAAGTTTTGAGCGTGCCCAGACCCGCCGCTGACGACGACGTCTTCCGGGCCGTCGCCGACCCCACCCGACGGGCGCTGATCGAGGCGTTGGGGCGCGGCGGCGAGCAGACCGTGGGAGCGCTGGCCGAAGCGGTCGGGCAGTCGGTGCCGCTGGTCTCCCGTCACCTGGCCGTTCTCCGTTCGGCCGGCCTGGTCGAGGAGCGCCGCGCCGGCCGGCACCGCATCTACCGCCTCGACCCCGCACCGCTGCGCGACCTCTTCGACTGGGCCGGCCTGTTCGCCGGTTTCTGGACCGAACGGGTCGCGAACCTCCGCGACTACCTCGACCGGCAGAACCTCGACCGGCAGAACCTCGACCGACAGAACCTCGACCGACAGAACGGAGAACGCCGGGATGCGACGTGACCTCACGGTCGAAACCGACCTGCCCCACCCCGTCGACCAGGTGTGGGCGGCCCTGACCGATCCGGCGGCGCTCGCCGAGTGGGTGATGCCGGTCGAGGGCTTCGCACCGGCGCCCGGCACGACGTTCCGCTTCCGCGCGAAGCCCATGCCGGGCTGGGACGGCGTCATCGACTGTGAGGTGCTGGAGGTCGAGCCCCCGCACCGGATGGTGCTCCGGTGGCAGGGCAGCCGCATGCGGTCTCCGACCACGCTCACCTGGCGGCTCACCGCGATCCCCGAGGGCACCCGGTTCCGCATCGACCATCAGGGCTTCAGCGGCCCGGCCGGCGTGATCTCCGCCCTGATGCACCGGGGCGGCTGGCGCCGCATGGCCGCCAACCGCCTCCCGTCGTACCTCGGTGTCAGACGTTGAAGCCCAGCGACCTCAGCTGGTCGCGGCCCTCGTCGGTGATCTTGTCGGGGCCCCACGGCGGCAGCCACACCCAGTTGATGCGGAAGTCGCTCACCAGGCCGCCGCCGGGGCCGCCGGTCAACGCCTGCCGCGCCTGGTCTTCGATCACGTCGGTCAGCGGGCACGCGGCCGAGGTCAGCGTCATGTCGATCGAGGCGACGTTCTCGTCGTCGATGTGCACGCCGTAGACGAGGCCCAGGTCGACCACGTTGATGCCCAGCTCGGGGTCGACGACGTCCTTCATCGCCTCTTCGACGTCGTCGACGCTTGCCTTGGTGGTCTCACTCATGACTCTGCCTTCCCGTCGGCGGCCCGGGCCACCGCGTCCTTGAACGCCATCCACGCCAGCAGCGCGCACTTCACCCGGGCCGGGTACTTCGCCACGCCGGCGAACGCGATGCCGTCGCCGAGGATGTCCTCGTCGGGCTCGACCTCGCCGCGGCCGGTCATCACCTCGGTGAACGCGTCACCGGTCGACAACGCCTCGGTGACCTTGCGACCGCGCACCAGCTCGTACAGCACGCTCGCCGAGGCCTGGCTGATCGAACAGCCCATGCCCTGGTACGAGACGTCGTCGACCACCTCGTCGTCGACCCGCACGCGCAACGTGATCTCGTCACCGCAGGTCGGGTTGACGTGGTGCGCCTCGGCGTCGAACGGCTCCCGCAGGCCGCGGCCGTGCGGGTGCTTGTAGTGGTCGAGGATGATCTCCTGGTAGAGCTGGTCGAGTCGCATCAACCGAACACCTTCCGCACCGTGTACAACCCCCGCACCAGCGCGTCGATGTCTCCGGTGGTGGTGTAGAGGTACGGCGACACCCGCGTGGTGGCGGGGACCCCGTACCGGACGCACACCGGCCTCGCGCAGTGATGGCCCACGCGAACCTCAACACCCTCGGCGTCGAGAATCTGCCCGACATCGTGGGGGTGGATGCCCTCGACCACGAGCGAAATCGTAGCGGCCCGCTCGGTGAGGTCGGAAGGACCGATCACCCGCACGTCGGGCACCGTGGCCAACGCGTCGAGCGCGTACCGCGTGATCGCCCGCTCGTGCTCGGCGATCGCCGCCATGCCGATCCCGGACAGGTAGTCGACGGCCGCGCCCAGCCCGACGACCTCGGCGATCGGCGGCGTGCCCGCCTCGAACCGGGCCGGCGGCGCCATGTACGTCGAGCCGGCCAGCGTCACCGTCTCGATCATCGAGCCGCCACCGAGGAACGGCGGCATCGCGTCGAGCAGCTCGTACCGGCCCCAGAGCACGCCGGCGCCGGTGGGCCCGCACATCTTGTGGCTGGTGAACGCCAGGAAGTCGGCGCCCAGCGCGGCCACGTCGACCGGCGAGTGCGGCACCGACTGCGACCCGTCCACGAGCATGAGCGCGCCGACCGCATGGGCCTTCGCCGCCAGCTCGGCCACCGGGTTGATCGTCCCGATGATGTTGGAGTAGTGCACGATCGACACCAGCTTGGTGCGCTCGTTGATCAGGTCGTCGGCGAGGTCGAGCCGGCCGTCGTCGGTGAGCCCGAACCAGCGCAGGGTCGCGCCGGTGCGCTCGCAGAGCAACTGCCACGGGACGATGTTGGAGTGGTGCTCCATCTCGGAGATCACGATCTCGTCGCCCGGACCGAGGCGGAACCGCTCGTCCTTCGCGCGCCCGGAGAACGCGTGCGCCACCAGGTTGATCGCCTCGGTGGAGTTCTTCGTGAAGACGATCTCCGTCTCGGACGCGGCGCCGATGAACGCGGCGACCTTCGCCCGCGCGCCCTCGTAGGCGAGCGTCGCCTCCGTACCGAGGGTGTGCACCGACCGCGCCACGTTGCCGTTGTGCCACCGGTAGTGGCGGCTGATCGCGTCGATCACCTGCCGCGGCTTCTGCGACGTGTTGCCGGAGTCGAGGTACACCAGCGGATGGTCGTTGATCTCCCGCTCGAAGATCGGGAAGTCGGCGCGGACCGCCACCGGATCCAGAGTCATGGTGGTTACGCCTTCGCCGGTCCGGCACCCGCCAGGTAACGCTCGTAGCCCTCGTCCTCGAGCTTGTCGGCAAGCTCGGAGCCGCCCTCCTCGACGATCTTCCCGCCGACGAAGACGTGCACGAAGTCGGGCTTCACGTACCGGAGGATCCGGGTGTAGTGGGTGATCAGGAGCAGGCCGGTGTCGCCGGCCTCGCGGACCCGGCTGATGCCGCCGCTCACCACGCGCAACGCGTCGATGTCGAGGCCGGAGTCGGTCTCGTCGAGGATCGCGATCTTCGGCTTGAGCAGCTCCATCTGGACGATCTCGTGGCGCTTCTTCTCACCGCCGGAGAAGCCCTCGTTGACGTTGCGCTGGGCGAACGCCGGGTCCATCTGCAGCTTCTCCATCGAGGACTTCAGCTCGCCGACCCAGGTGCGCAGCTTCGGCGCCTCGCCGTCGATCGCGGTCTTCGCGGTGCGCAGGAAGTTCGCCACCGACACACCCGGAACCTCGACCGGGTACTGCATCGCGAGGAACAGCCCGGCGCGGGCCCGCTCGTCGACCGACATCGCGAGGACGTCCTCGCCGTCGAGCGTCACCGTTCCGCCGGTGACCTCGTAGCGCGGGTGACCCGCGATCGAGTACGCCAGCGTCGACTTGCCCGACCCGTTGGGGCCCATGATGGCGTGCGTCTCGCCGGCCCGGACGGTGAGGTCGACCCCGGCGAGGATCGGCTTCAGGTCGCCCTCGGGCAGCTTGACGCTGACCTGCAGGCCGCGGATCTCCAAGGTGCTCACAGCTCTACTCCGTTACTGGGTTCAAGAGTCACGTAGACGTCGCCATCGCGGACCTCGACCGGGAAGACCGGCACCGGCTCGGTGGCGGGAAGGCCGCTGGGCTCGCCGGTGCGCAGGTCGAAGCGCGACCCGTGCAGCCAGCACTCGAGGGTGCAGCCGTCGATCTCGCCCTCGCTGAGCGCGATGTTGGCGTGCGAGCACTCGTCGCGGATGGCGTAAAAGGTGTCGTCGTCGGCGTGCACGACGGCGAGCTCCAGCTCACCGACCTTGACCGCGATCACCTCGCCCTTGGCGACGTCACCCGTGCCGCACACCCGTACCTGGACGCTCATCTAGGCCCCCACCTCGTCCAGGCGGGCCTCGATGGTCGCCGCCAGCCGCTCGCGCAACTCGTCGGCCGGCACCTTCCCGAGCAGTTCGTTGAAGAAACCGCGGACGACCAGCTTCCGCGCCTCGTCGGGGTGAATTCCGCGCGACATCAGGTAGAACAGCTGCTCGTCGTCGAACCGGCCGGTGGCGCTCGCGTGGCCGGCGCCGGCGATCTCGCCGGTCTCGATCTCCAGGTTGGGCACCGAGTGGGCGACCGCGCCGTCGGTGAGCACCAGGTTCCGGTTGATCTCGTACGTGTCGGTGCCGGTGGCCTCGGCCCGGATCAGCACGTCGCCGACCCACACCGTGGTGGTCTTGTCGCCCTGCAGCGCGCCCCGGTAGTTGACGTTGCTGCGGCAGTCGGGGACCGAGTGGTCGATCAGCTGGCGGTGCTCCAGGTGCTGCCCGGCGGTGCCGAAGTAGAGGCCGAAGACCTCGCAGTCGCCACCGCGGCCGGCGTACTCGACGCTGGTGTACTGGCGTACCAGGTCACCACCGAGCGTGACCTGCACGTGCACGACCCGCGCGTCGCGGCCGAGCCGGAACTTCACATGCTGCGCCTGCACCGCGTCGCGGGCCCAGTCGGCGACCGTCACCAGCGTGAGCTGCGCCCCGTCGGCGACGCTCACCTCGACGTTGTCGGCCAGCGTCACGCTGCCCTGCTGGTCGAGGATGACCGTCGCCTCCGCCAGCTCGCCCACCTCGACGAACGTGTGCGCGAACGCGGTCCCCCCGGAACCGTTGACCCGGACGGTGGCCGCGCCGCCCGGCGTGGCCCGACGGGCGACGGCGATGAGCAGCGCCTCGGTGACCCCACCCTGCGCGAGCGCGCTGACGCGGTCGAACGGGGTGAGCACACTGCCGAGGCGCGGGTCGGACCGGTCGACGGTCGACACGGAGACGCCCGCGGGCAGCTCGCCGAACTCGTAGCCGAGCTTGCCGGTGGCCTCGGCTGTCGTCGCCGAAGCGAGCCCGCGCAGGCGCTTGAGCGGCGTGAACCGCCACTCCTCCTCGCGACCGTTGAGAACCGGGTAGTCGTTGACGTCAGCCGAGCGCAGCTGGTGTGCGCGGGTCTTCGGCGGCAGAACTGCCGTCATCAGCCGACGGCTCCTTCCATCTGAAGCTCGATGAGCCGGTTCAGCTCGAGCGCGTACTCCATCGGCAGTTCCTTGGCGATCGGCTCGATGAAGCCGCGCACGATCATCGCCATCGCCTCGTCCTCGGTGAGGCCGCGGCTCATCAGGTAGAAGAGCTGGTCGTCGCTGATCTTCGAGACCGTGGCCTCGTGACCCATCGACACGTCGTCCTCGCGGATGTCGACGTACGGGTAGGTGTCGGACCGCGAGATCGTGTCGACCAGCAGCGCGTCGCACTTCACCGTCGACTTCGAGTTCGTGGAGCCCTCGAGCACCTGCACCAGGCCCCGGTAGCTCGTACGGCCGCCGCCACGCGCGATCGACTTCGAGATGATCGTGCTCGACGTGTGCGGCGCGGCGTGCACCATCTTGGCGCCGGCGTCCTGGTGCTGACCCTCGCCGGCCATCGCCACGCTGAGCACCTCGCCGTGGGCGTGTGCGCCGGTCATGTAGACGGCCGGGTACTTCATGGTGATCTTGGAGCCGAGGTTGCCGTCGACCCACTCCATCGTGGCGCCCTCGTGGCACACGGCCCGCTTCGTGACCAGGTTGTACACGTTGGTCGACCAGTTCTGGATCGTCGTGTACCGGCAGCGGGCGTTCTTCTTCACCACGATCTCGACGACCGCCGAGTGCAGCGAGTCGGACGAGTAGATCGGCGCGGTGCAGCCCTCGACGTAGTGCACGTAGGCACCCTCGTCGACCAGGATCAGCGTGCGCTCGAACTGGCCCATGTTCTCGGTGTTGATCCGGAAGTAGGCCTGCAGCGGGATCTCGACGTTGACGCCCTTGGGCACGTAGATGAAGGAGCCACCCGACCACACGGCGGTGTTCAGCGCGGCGAACTTGTTGTCGCCGACCGGGATCACCGTGCCGAAGTACTCCTTGAACAGGTCCTCGTACTCCCGGAGGCCCGAGTCGGTGTCGAGGAACACCACGCCCTGCCGCTCCAGGTCCTCCTGGATCTGGTGGTAGACGACCTCGGACTCGTACTGGGCCGCGACGCCGGCGACCAGCCGCTGCTTCTCCGCCTCGGGGATGCCCAGCCGGTCGTAGGTGTTCTTGATGTCGTCGGGCAGGTCCTCCCACGAGGCCGCCTGCTTCTCCGTCGACCGCACGAAGTACTTGATGTTGTCGAAGTCGATCGTGGTGAGGTCGGCGCCCCAGTTCGGCAGCGGCTTGCGGTCGAACAGGCGCAGGCCCTTCAGGCGCAGGTCGAGCATCCACTGCGGCTCGTTCTTCTTCGCCGAGATGTCGCGCACGACCTCCTCGTTCAGACCGCGCCGCGCCGAGGCGCCGGCCACGTCCGAGTCGGCCCAGCCGTACTCGTAGCGACCGAGTCCGGCCAGCGGATCGGCTGTTGTCGGAGTGATCTGCTCAGTCACGAGTTGGTCCTCACGGTTCGGTTACTCAGGTTCCGACGCGGGATGTGCGTGGTGCACACACCGTCGCCGTTGGCGATCGTGGCCAGGCGCTGGACATGCGTGCCGACCAGCCGCGAGATCACCCGCGTCTCGGCCTCGCAGAGCTGGGGGAACTCGGCGGCCACGTGGGCCACCGGGCAGTGGTGCTGGCAGAGCTGACCGCCGGTGGCGATCGTGGTGGCGCCGGCAGCGTACCCCTCGGCCGTGAGCGCCCTGGCCAATGCTTCGGCGCGGGCGATCGGGTCGGCGCCGGCCTCGGCCATGGCCGTGCGGCACCGCTCCTCCAGGCCGGCCACCTGGCTTGCGGCGAACGCGGCGACCGCTTCGGGACCGCTGCGGCTGGCGATCCAGCGCAGCGCCGCCGACGCCAGGTCGTCGTAGGTGTGCGGCAGCCCTTCGCGGCCCGCGTCGGTGAGCGCGAAGACCTTCGCGGGACGGCCGCGGCCGCGCGGCGCCGTGCTGGCCTGCTCGCGGGCGACGACCAGGCCGTCGGCGAGCATCGCGTCGAGGTGACGGCGGATGCCCGCCGCGCTGAGCCCCAGCGCGCACCCCAGCTCGGTGGCCGTGGCGGCACCCCGCTCGAGCAGCAGCTCGGTGAGCCGGTCGCGGGTGCGCCGGTCGGCACCACCCGGGTTCCCGGGCGGCGCGGGGTCGGCCAGGTCCGACCCGGACAGCAGCGCCGCGTTTTTCACAACACGAACGTTACGTAAATCCGGGGAGATCGGCAAATCCGTCCGGAGGTCACCGGGAGTGATCCAGGCCACCCCCGTACCCTTTGTTCACGTGGACCGGATTCGCGCGCTGCTGGGTACGCCGGCCGCACTGCGGCGACTCGCCGTCGCCTCGATCATCGCCAACGTCGGAATCGTGATCACCGGTGGGGCCGTGCGGCTCACCGGCTCCGGTCTCGGCTGCCCCACCTGGCCCCGCTGCACCGAGGACTCCTTCGTCACCACACCGGAGATGGGCATCTACGGGGTGATCGAGTTCGGCAACCGGCTGCTCACGTACGTGGTGGGCCTGATCGCACTGCTCGGGCTCGTCTCGGCGCTGCTGCAGCGCCGGCGCAGCCGCCGCACGGTGCTCCTGGCCGGCGCGGTGCTCGCACAGATCCCCGCCCAGGCGGTGGTCGGCGGCATCACGGTGCTCACCGACCTCAACCCGTGGGTGGTCGGCTGCCACTTCCTGGTGTCCATGGTGATCATCGGGTTCACGTACGCGTTGTGGCGCTCGGCGATCGCCGACACCGCGCCCCTCGACCGACCCACCTGGGCCGCACCCCGCGCGTTGCGGCACCTCGGGCTGGCGGTGCTCGCGGCCACCGCCGTGACCCTGCTCCTCGGCGTGGTGGTCACCGGCAGCGGTCCGCACGCCGGTGACGCCGACGCCCGCCGCAACGGCCTCGACCCCGAAGCGGTGACCCAGCTGCACGCCGACGGCGTGTTCCTGCTGGTCGGGCTGTCGCTCGGCGTGCTCTTCGCCGTGTGGGCGGTCGACGCGCCGCGGGTGGTGCGACGGGCCGCGGCCGTACTGCTGCTCGTGGAGCTGGCACAGGGCCTCGTCGGGCTGGTGCAGTACGTCACCGACCTGCCCCGGCTCCTTGTCGCCGCGCACATGGCCGGCTCGTGCGCGGTGCTGCTGGCCGCGCTCGCCGTCTACGCGAACCTGCGACGGGCGTACCGGACGCCGCTCACGCCGGTCCACGCGCAGTTGCCCGACGCCCTGACACGGCCGCAACCACCGACCGAACCCAGAACCCGGCCCAGAACCCAGCCCAGGAAGGCCAAGGCCAAGACGAAGTGAAAGAGATCGTCGTCTTCAGCGGAAGTGCCCACCCCGACCTGGCCGACGAGATCTGTGCCCACCTCGGGCAGCCGCGGCAGCCCGTGCGCACCATCCGGTTCTCCAACGACTGCCTCGAGGTGCAGCTGCAGGCCAACTGCCGCGACCGCGACGTGTACATCGTGCAGCCGCTGGTGAAGCCGGTGCAGGACAACCTCGTCGAGCTGCTGCTCATGCTCGACGCGGCGCGCGGCGCCTCGGCCGCCCGCGTCACCGTGGTGATGCCGCACTTCGCCTACGCGCGCTCGGACAAGAAGACCGCACCGCGCATCTCCATCGGCGCCCGGCTGGTGGCCGACCTGCTGGTGACCGCCGGCGCCTCCCGGGTCCTGACGATGACCCTGCACGCGCCGCAGGTGCACGGGTTCTTCAGCGTGCCGGTCGACCACCTGCACGCGCTGCGCGAGCTGGCCGGTCACTTCCGCCAGTACGACCTCGACAACGCGGTCGTGGTGTCGCCCGACCTCGGCAACGCCAAGCCGGCGGCGGCGTTCGCCCGCATGCTGGGCGTCCCGGTGGCCGCCGGTGCCAAGGAGCGCATCAACGACGACAAGGTGCAGATCGCGGCCGTGATCGGCGACGTCGACGACCGCGACGTGATCGTGCTCGACGACGAGATCGCCAAGGGCACCACGATCCTCGAGCTGCTGCACCGGCTGCGCGAGCGCAAGGTCCGCTCGATCCGCACCGCGTTCACCCATGGTCTGTTCGCGGGCGGGTCGCTCGACCGCCTCGCCGCCCAGGACGACGTGCTCGAGATCGTGTGCACGAACACGGTGCCGGTGGCGGCGACCTCGCCCAAGCTGCGGGTCCTGTCGGTGGCACCGGCGCTGGCCGAGGCGATCCGCCGGATCCACCACGGCGAGTCGGTCAGCGCCCTGTTCGACTGAGCTCCGCCTCGGCGGCGGCGATCGCCTCCCGGTCGAGCCGCCGCAGATGCCAGCTCTGGTTCCGGCGGATCGCGACCGCCTCGGCGAGGAGGTCGGGAACGCCCCGGCCGAGCAGCCCCCGGATCAGCGCTCCACCGGCGCCCGGCCAGGGAAACCACTCGTTCCGCGCCCGGGCTGCGCGCCACAGCGCGCCCGCCGCGGCGGCGCCCTCGTGCTCGGCCGCATCGGCGATGAGGGCCGTCCAGGCATACGTGATCGCGTAGACGCCCGACCCTCCCAGCGCCTGGGCATCGGCGGCGGCGAGGTCGCGGTACCGCGCCAGCGCGCCGGCCCGGTCGCCCTCCGCGTAGGCGGCGTCGGCGGCAGCCAGGAGGTCGGACACCCCGGGTCTCCCGTCGTCGCCGGCTGTGTCGTCCCCGTCCGGCCAGATCTCCTCGAGCTCTTCCGTCGCCGCGCGGAGCGGCTCGACCTCGTCCTCGTCGATGCCGTTCGCGACCGCGAGGTCGCACAGCCCGAGGATCTCCGCGGTCCGCTCCTCGAGCCGGTCGAGGACGGTCACGGCCCGGTCGATGCGGCCGTACGCGGTCATCAACGCGAGGACGCCGCGCAGTGACGGGTCCGCGGAGTCGCCGTACGCCTCGATCGTGTCGGCGATGTCGGCCCAGTCGGGAAACGGCGAGAGCGTCTGCGCCGGGTCGAAACCCGCGGCGAGCCAGGCCGGCATCCGGCGCGACGCGATCAGCGCGGCGGCGGTCGGTGGCACCTCGACCTCGATGAGCGGCACCGGACCGGCTACATCGACCCGACGATGGCGTCGGCCAGCCGCGCCGGGGCGCGCTCGTCGTGGGCGAGGAACAGGGACGGCTCGGTCAGCTCGACCTCCAGGAGCACCGGCTCACCCGCCGCGTCGGGGATGAGGTCGACGCGCACGTAGAGCAGGTCGGCGCGGTCGAAGGGCAGGGCGTCGAGGACCCGCTGCGCCACGTCCCGCTCGGCGTCCGACGGCTCGCGGGGCGAGATGTCCTCCTCGCGGTACAGGCCGTCGACCCCCGTGTCGGGGCCGGTGAGCAGGGCGCCCTTGCGGATGGCGTGGGAGTAGGTACCGCGGAGGTGTACGAGCGCGGTCTCGCCGGCCGTGTCGACGGCCGTCAGGTACGGCTGCACCATCACCGTGCGGCCGGCGTCGGTCAGGCGCCGCACGTGGGCGGCCGCCAGGTCGCGCTCGTCGGGACCGTAGCGGCCGGAGTCGATGCTGCCCGCGCTGACCGAGGGCTTCACCACGATGGGACCGTCGTCGGCCGGCTCCCAGGTGCCGCCCGGCTCCACCCAGGTGGTGGGCGTGGTGGGGACGCCCGCGGCGGCGAGTTCGCGGAGGTAGCGCTTGTCGGTGTTCCACTCGACGGCGGCGACCGGGTTCGCCAGCCGCGGCACGCGGCGGGCCCAGGCGAGGAACTCGCCGAGCCTGGTGGCGTAGTCCCAGGTGGAGCGCAGGACGGCGAGGTCGTACCCGGCCCAGTCGACGGCGGGGTCGTCCCAGGCGGCCGCCTCGGCCCGGACGCCGCGTTCCTTCAGGGGACGCAGGAGCAGTTCGTCGTCGGGGTCCAGCCCGTTCAGGGCCCCGCATGTGACGAGCGCGACCCGGGACGCCTCCCGGGCCGCGCTGGCGGTGATGTTGGTCTGGTGAACGGGACTACCTCGCGAGGGCACGGCGGGCCATGGACCGCCAGAGGTCGTTGCTGGGACGCATGTTGTCCATCAGCTCCCGCTCCCACTCATTCTCGACGACGACGCCGGCCCTGGCGCACGCCTCCCGGGCGACATCGGTGGCCGGGGCGAACTGGTCGCCCCACGCGCCGTCCTCCCCGACGAGCACGATCCGGCAACCCCGCCGCCCGACATATTCGATGACAGCTTTCGCGCCGCCGTGGTCGCCGGCGAAGGACCGGAGACCGGCGATGAGGCCACCGTCAACCGGCGCCTCAAGCGTCATCGTCGTATGGGAACCATCTGCCATGACGGCCACGATAGGCACATCGCGCCCGTGTGCGGGGGGTTTCAAAAGAGGTTTGTGACCCTGGACACTGCCAGTTTAGAACGATCGCTGCCCAGTTTGTCCCGATTCATCGGGACAAATGCCTGCTAAGCAGCCCTGCGGCCTCTACCCCTCGAAAGGGTTTCGCATACACACCGTAATGGCATATCAAAAGCGGCGTGTCGCGGACATTTCAGGCAGAAAACCGGCCCTCGACCGAACGTCCGATCCGGCCTCAGCCGAATAGCGAATCGACGCCCACCGCGACGAACAACAGTGTCAGATAAGTGATCGACCAGTGGAACAGTCGCATCGGCCGGGTCGGCTGTCCACGGAACGCACGGCCGGCCAATCGATGCGCCTCCATCACGAAGAGTGCACCGACGATGATCGCCGTCAATCCGTAGATCGGGCTCATCCCCAGCGGCCAGACCGCCAGGCTGGCCGCCACCGTCAGCCAGCTGTAGACGACGACCTCGATGCCGACCCGGCGCATGCTCGCCACCACCGGCAGCATCGGGATACCGGCCCGGGCGTAGTCGTCCTTGAACTTGATGGCCAGCGCGTAGAAGTGCGGCGGCTGCCAGAGGAAGACCACCGCGAACAGCGCCCAGGCCCGCGCGTCGAGGCTGCCCGTGACCGCCGCCCACCCGATGAGCACCGGCGCGGCGCCGCAGGCACCGCCCCACACGGTGTTGGCCGGCGTGGTGCGCTTCAGCCACATCGTGTAGACGAGGTCGTAGTAGGCGATCGCCCCGACCGTCAGCGCCGTGGCCAGCGGGTTGGTGAACACCGCCATCAGCGTGGTCGAGATGATCCCCAGCACCAGGCCGAACACCAGCGCGCTGCGCGGCGACACGGTGTGGGTCACCAGCGGCCGGCGGGCCGTGCGCTTCATCAACGGGTCGATGTCGCGGTCGATGTAGCAGTTCAACGCGTTCGCCGACCCGGCCGCGAGCGCGCCACCGACGAGCACCACGACCAGCGTGGAGATCGGCGGCAGGCCACCCGCGGCGAGGAACATCGTCGGCAGCGTGGTGACCAGGAGCAGTTCGACGATCCGCGGTTTGGTGAGGGTCAGGTACGCCTTGGCGACAGCGCCGTAACGCGGCTTCGCGGCCGCGCGGGCCTGCCGGCGCGCGGCGGCCACGGCGCCCGGCGACACCGGACGCAGCGGAAGATCGGTAGCAGCGGGGCGTGACCGGCCGGACTGCTCGGTAACCGCCGTCACACACCCACCCCTGAATCGCTTGGCTTGTCGACGTCCCGCCATACGGACGCCCTTGCGCATCCTAGAACAGCGCAAACGCGCGTCGGGCCGCGGCCCGGAAGATCCGCGAGGGACCGCAACCGGGGTCGCCATCCGTATCCAGAACGTCAGGAGAAAGACGACCGTCCGCCATCCACGCAGGTGTTGAATGAAGGCGGTGCCCGGCATGCGGGCAATGGCGAGATCCGAAGGGTTCTCGGCCCAGGTGGTGGGTAGGGTCACGAGTGAGACATCAAATCGTTATTGAGGAGCAGCGAGCGCCGTGTCCACTGAAGTAAGTGTGTCCGCCGACCTGCCCGGATCCGGCGAGCTGACCTGGTCGGATCTCGACCGCCGGGCGACCGACACGGTCCGGGTCCTCGCGATGGACGCCGTGGAGAAGTCCGGAAACGGCCACCCCGGTACCGCGATGAGCCTGGCACCGGCCGCGTACCTGTTGTTCAACCGGGTGCTGCGGCACGATCCGACCGACCCCACCTGGATCGGGCGCGACCGGTTCGTCCTGTCGGCCGGACACTCCAGCCTGACCCTGTACATCCAGCTCTACCTCAGCGGCTACGGCCTGTCGCTCGACGACCTGAAGTCGCTGCGGCAGTGGGACTCGCTGACACCGGGCCACCCCGAGTACGGGCACACGGTCGGCGTCGAGACCACCACCGGCCCGCTCGGGCAGGGCCTGGGCAACGCGGTCGGCATGGCCATGGCCTCCCGCCGCGAGCGCGGCCTCTACGACCCCGACGCCGCGCCCGGTGAGAGCCCCTTCGACCACTTCGTCTACGCGATCTGCTCCGACGGCGACATCGAAGAGGGCATCAGCCACGAGGTCAGCGCGCTCGCCGGTCACCAGCAACTGGGCAACCTCGTCTTCATCTGGGACGACAACGAGATCTCGATCGAAGACGACACCCGCATCGCGAAGAGCGAGGACGTCGCCGCCCGGTACGAGGCGTACGGCTGGCACGTGCAGACCGTCGACTGGCGCGGTGAGAAGGGCTATACCGAAGACGTGGAGGCGCTGTTCGAGGCGCTGCAGGCCGCGAAGGCCGAGACGTCGAAGCCGTCGTTCATCGCGCTGCGCACGGTCATCGGCTGGCCGGCGCCGAACAAGCAGAACACCGGCAAGATCCACGGCTCGGCGCTCGGCAAGGACGAGGTCGCCGCCACCAAGAAGGTGCTCGGCTTCGACGCCGAGAAGTCGTTCGAGGTCGCCGACGAGGTTCTGCAGCACGCGCGTCAGGTCGTCCAGCGCGGGCGTGCCCTGCACGCCGAGTGGAACAAGGGCTACGAGGCCTGGCGCTCGGCCAACCCCGAGCGCGCGGCGCTGCTGGACCGGCTGAGCACCCGCACCCTTCCCGACGGCTGGACGAACGCGCTGCCGACGTGGGAGGCCGACACCAAGGGCATCGCCACCCGGGCCGCGTCCGGCAAGGTGCTCGGCGCGCTCGCATCGGTGCTGCCGGAACTGTGGGGCGGCTCGGCCGACCTCGCCGAGAGCAACAACACTACGATGGAGGGCGAGCCGTCGTTCGTCCCGTCGGAGTTCGCCACCAAGGCGTTCCCGGGTCACGAGTACGGCCGCACGCTGCACTTCGGCATCCGCGAGCACGGCATGGGCGCGATCCTCAACGGCATCGTGCTGCACGGTGGGACCCGGCCGTACGGCGGCACGTTCCTGGTCTTCAGCGACTACATGCGTCCGGCGGTGCGGCTCGCCGCGCTCATGAAGATCCCGGTGATCTTCGTGTGGACGCACGACTCGATCGGCCTCGGTGAGGACGGCCCGACGCACCAGCCGATCGAGCACCTCACCGCGCTGCGGGCGATCCCCGGGCTCGACGTGGTGCGGCCGGGCGACGCCAACGAGACGGCGCAGGCCTGGAAGAACGCGCTGGAGCACACCGACCGGCCCACCGCGCTGGTGCTCACCCGGCAGAACCTGCCGATCGTCGACCGTGGCGAGTTCGCGAACGCCGACGAGACGGCCAAGGGCGGCTACATCCTCAAGGACGCGTCGAACGGCCAGCCCGAGGTGATCCTGATCGCCACCGGCTCCGAGGTGCCGCTCGCCGTGGCCGCGCAGGAGCAGCTGGAGGCCGCGGGCACGCCCACGCGCGTCGTCTCGATGCCGTGCCAGGAGTGGTTCCGGGCACAGGACCAGGCCTATCAGGCCCGGGTGCTGCCGCCCGACGTGCTGGCCCGGGTGAGCGTCGAGGCCGGCATCGCGATGTCGTGGCGCGACCTCGTCGGCCCGTACGGCGAGTGCGTGAGCATCGAGCACTACGGCGCCAGCGCGCCGTACCAGGTCCTGTTCGAGCAGTTCGGCTTCACCCCCGACCGGGTGGTCGCGTCGGCGCGGGCGTCGCTGTCGCGCGCCGGCGTCATCAAGGGCTCCACCACCGGTAGCTGAAGGAGAGAGACGACAAATGACGGACAGACTGGCTCAGCTGAGCGCCGCCGGCGTGGCGGTATGGCTCGACGATCTCTCCCGGCAGCGCCTCGAGAGCGGCACCCTCGCCGACCTGCACCGCGACAGGCACGTCGTCGGCGTCACCACGAACCCCACGATCTTC
Organism: Virgisporangium ochraceum; assembly: GCF_016863655.1. Taxonomy (GTDB): domain Bacteria; phylum Actinomycetota; class Actinomycetes; order Mycobacteriales; family Micromonosporaceae; genus Virgisporangium; species Virgisporangium ochraceum. Next base: position 24,969 of record NZ_BOPH01000146.1, on the reverse strand, counting down.
GCCAAGGCGCTGTCCGCCGCCGACGACTACGCCTGGCAGGTCAAGGACCTGGCCGCGCGCGAGGTCACGGTCGACGAGGCCACCCGCATGCTCACCACGTACGACGTGCGCTGGGCGTGCGACGTCATGAAGCCGGCGTACGACGCGTCCAACGGGGCCGACGGGCGGGTGTCGATCGAGGTCGACCCGCGGCTGGCCCACGACACCGACAAGACCATCGCCGAGGCGAAGGCGCTGTGGTGGCTGGTCGACCGGCCCAACCTGTTCATCAAGATCCCTGCCACGAGGGCGGGCATTCCGGCGATCACCGCGGTGCTCGCCGAGGGCATCTCGGTGAACGTGACGCTGATCTTCAGCCTCGAGCGCTACGGCGCGGTGATCGACGCGTTCCACGCCGGCGTCGAGCAGGCCAAGGCCAACGGCAAGGACGTCAGCGACCTGCAGTCGGTCGCGAGCTTCTTCGTCTCGCGGGTCGACAGCGAGATCGACAAGCGGCTCGACAAGATCGGCTCACCCGAGGCGAACGCCTTGAAGGGCAAGGCCGCCGTCGCCAACGCCCGCCTCGCCTACAAGCTGTACGAGGAGAAGTTCTCCAGCGACCGGTGGAAGGCGCTCTCCGGCGCCAACCCGCAGCGGCCGCTGTGGGCGTCGACCTCGACGAAGAACCCCGAGTACCGCGACGTCATCTACGTCGAGGAGCTCATCGCGCCCGGCACCGTCAACACGATGCCCGAGCCGGTGATCCACGCGTTCGCCGACCACGGCGAGACCAAGGACTCGATCCGACCGTTCTACGAGCAGGCCGAGCGCGAGTTCGCCCAGCTCTCCGAGGTCGGCATCGACCTGGACGACGTGTTCGAGACGCTGGAGCGCGAGGGCGTCGAGAAGTTCGAGGCGTCGTGGAACGAGCTGCTCGACGGGGTCCAGAAGTCGCTGGACGCGGCGCGCGAGGGTGCCGACAAGCCCAACAAGGCGGCCGGGAAGTGAACCAGCTCGACATCGAGGGAGCCGCCGGGCTCTCCGTGCGGGGCGCCCGGCAGGTGCCGGGCGCCACCCAGGCCTACGACAAGCTCGTCGACGACGGCGTCGCGGCCAAGCTGGTGGACAAGGACCCCACGCTGTGGGGTCCCGCCGCCGAGGCGGAGTCGAAGATCCGGCTGGGCTGGGTCGACACCCACCGCCGCGGCCGCGAGCTGCTCCCCCAGCTCGCCGAGCTGCGCAAGGAGCTCACCGCGCGCGGGCTCGACCACGTGGTGCTCGCCGGCATGGGCGGCTCGTCGCTGGCACCCGAGGTCATCACCGCCACGCTCGGCAAAGAGCTGACGATCCTCGACACCACCGACCCGCACCAGATCCGCCGGGCCCTGGGCGACCGGCTGTCCCGCACGGTCGTGGTCGTGGCGAGCAAGTCCGGCTCGACGGTCGAGACCGACAGCCACCGCCGGGCGTACCTGGCGGCCTTCGAGGAGGCCGGCCTGGACGACATCGGTGGGCGATTTGTGGTCGTCACCGACCCGGGGTCACCTTTCGAGGGCACCGCCCGCGAGATGGGTGCGCACGTGGTGCTCGCCGACCCCGAGGTGGGCGGGCGGTACAGCGCGCTCACCGCGTTCGGGCTGGTGCCGAGCGCGCTGGCCGGCGTCGACGTCGCGGAGCTGCTCGACCAGGCCGACGAGTTCCACGCGTCCCTCGCCGGCGACACCGGCAACCCGGCGCTCGCCCTCGGCGCGGCGCTCGGCGCGGCGGCGCTCTCCGGCCGCGACAAGGTCGCGCTGATCTCCGACGGCACCGGCATCATCGGCCTCGGCGACTGGGCCGAGCAGCTGCTCGCCGAGTCGACCGGCAAGGAGGGCCGCGGCATCCTGCCGGTCGTCGTCGAGACGCCCACCAGCCCCGGCGCCATCGGCTCCGACGTGCTCACCGTCACCTACGGGGGCGCGCTCGGGCCCGACGCGGTGCCCGGCGCCGGCGTCGACCCGCACCTGTCGGTCAACGGCCCGCTGGGTGCGCAGTTCCTGGCGTGGGAGTTCGCCACGGCTATCGCCGGCCGGGTGATCGGCATCAACCCGTTCGACCAGCCCAACGTCGCGGAGAGCAAGGAGAACACCAACCGCATCCTCGACAGCGGGCTCCCGTCGGCGTCGCCGTCGTTCGTCGACGGCGCGATCGAGGTCTATGGCACCGGATCTTCTCTGGCCGAAGCCGTGCATCACATGTTGAGCGCCGCCGAGCCCGGAGGCTATGTCGCGGTGATGGCCTACCTCGACCGGTTCGGCGACGCCGCGGTCGCGGAGGTCCGCTCCCTGCTGGCCGCGCAGACCGGCCGGGCCGTGACGTTCGGCTGGGGGCCGCGGTTCCTGCACTCCACCGGCCAGTACCACAAGGGTGGGCCGCAGGAGGGCGCGTTCCTGCAGATCACCGGCGCGGTCACCGACGACTCGCCGGTGCCCGGCAAGCCGTACACGTTCGGCGAGCTGATCGCCGCGCAGGCCGGTGGTGACCGGCAGGCACTCTCCGGGCGGCACCGGCCGCTGCTGCATCTGCACCTCACCGACCGCAAGGCCGGTATCGCCCAGCTGCTCGAGGCATTGCGCAAAGGCTGAGTAGATGAACATCTCCACGAACCCGCTCCGGGACCCGCAGGACCGTCGGCTCCCGCGGATCCCGGAGCCGTGCGCCCTCGTGATCTTCGGCGTCACCGGCGACCTCGCCCGGAAGAAGCTGATTCCGGCGGTCTACGACCTCGCGAACCGCGGCCTGCTGCCGCCCGGCTTCGTCGTGCTGGGCTTCGCGCGTCGCGACTGGGGTGACGGCGACTTCGAGACGATCGCCAAGGCGGCCGCCCAGAAGCACGCCCGCACGCCGTGGAGCGAGGACGTCTGGGCCCGCGTGCACGGCAACATCAAGTTCGTGCCCGGGTCGTTCGAGGACGACACCGCGTTCGACCAGCTCGCCCAGACGCTCGACGAGCTGCACAAGACGCACGGCATCCCGGGCAACGCGGCGTTCTACCTGTCGATCCCGCCGGCGGCGTTCCCGATCGTGCTCAAGCAGCTCGGGCGCACCGGCATGGCCGACAACAAGCGCAGCGGCGGCTGGCGCCGGGTCATCGTGGAGAAGCCGTTCGGCAACGACCTGCAGTCGGCCAAGGAGCTCGACGCGCTGGTCGACGACGTGTTCACGCCGCGCGACGTGTTCCGCATCGACCACTACCTGGGCAAGGAGACGGTTCAGAACATCCTCGCCCTGCGGTTCGCGAACGCGTTGTTCGAGCCGGTGTGGAACTCGCACCACGTCGACTCGGTGCAGATCACGATGGCGGAGGACGTCGGCATCGGTACGCGGGCCGCGTTCTACGACTCCGTCGGCACCGCCCGCGACGTGGTGCAGAACCACCTTCTGCAGCTGCTCTCGCTGATCGCGATGGAGGAGCCGACCAGCTTCTCCCCGAACCAGATCCGCGCCGAGAAGCTCAAGGTGCTCCGGGCGATCGCCCCGCCGAAGGACGTGGCGGCCGACACCGTGCGCGGGCAGTACCTGCCCGGCTGGGTCGCCGGCGAGCGGGTCAAGGGCTACCTCGAGGAAGAGGGCGTGCCGGCCGACTCGAAGACCGAGACCTACGTGGCGATCAAGCTGGGCATCCAGAACCGTCGCTGGGCCGGGGTGCCGTTCTACGTGCGGGCCGCCAAGCGGCTGCCGCGGCGCGTCACCGAGATCGCGATGCTGTTCAAGAGGGCGCCGCACCTGCCGTTCGACGCCGACGACGTCGAGATGCTCGGCAACAACCAGCTGGTCATCCGGGTGCAGCCCGACGAGGGTGTGGTGCTGAAGTTCGGCTCCAAGGTGCCCGGCACCGCGATGGAGCTGCGCGACATCGCGATGGACTTCTCCTACGGCGAGGCGTTCACCGACTCGAGCCCCGAGGCGTACGAACGGCTCGTGCTCGACGTCCTCATCGGCGACAAGACGCTGTTCCCCGATGCCGCCGAGGTCGAGGCGAGCTGGGCGGTGATCGATCCGCTGGAGGAGGCGTGGGCGGGCACGACGCCCGAGACGTACCGGTCCGGTGAGTGGGGGCCGCGCGCGGCCGACGAGATGCTCGGCCGCGACGGCCGGGCCTGGAGGCGGGCATGATCTCTCTGTGGGACACCGACGGCGAGTCGGTCGCGCACGCGCTCGCCGCCGAGCGCCGCAGCGCCGGCGGCGTCGCGAGCGGCATCGCGTTGACGCTCGTCGTGGTCGTCGACGAGAAGAGAATCCGGGACGCGGAGGCGGCGGCCACGGTCGCGGCGGCCGCCCACCCCTGCCGGATCATCATCGTCGCCCGGTACGACGTGAAGATCGAACAGTCGCGGCTCGACGCGGAGATCGTGGTCGGCGGGCGGCTCGGCCCGTGCGAGGCGGTCGTGATGCGCATGCGCGGCCGGCTGGCCCTGCACGCCGAGTCGGTGGTCATGCCGCTGCTGGCGCCCGACGTGCCGGTGGTCACCTGGTGGCACATGGTGCCGCCGGACCGCATCGCGCACGACCCGCTGGGGGTGGTGGCCGACCGCCGGATCACCGACGCGTCCCAGTCACCCGATCCGGTGGCCGCGCTGCGGACCCGCGCCGACGACTACGCCCCCGGCGACACCGACCTCTCCTGGACCCGCACCACCCCGTGGCGCACGCTGATCGCCGGCGCGTTCGACGCGTTGCAGGGCCCGATCGAGGGCGTGTGCGTGCGCGCGCCGGAGAACGACCCGTCGGGTGCCCTGCTCCGCGGCTGGCTGCAGGCCCGGTTGGGGGTCGTTCCGACCCTGGAGACCGCGCCGACGCTGGCCGGGGTGCGGGTGACCCTCGGCGGTGGCGTCGACGTCGAGCTGGAGGCCCAGCGCGACAACACGTGCATCCTGCGGCGGCCGGGGCTGCCCGAGCGGGTGCTGCCCCTGGTCGGCCGGGCGTTGGGTGACGAGCTGGCCGAGGAGCTGCGCCGGCTCGACCCCGACCAGCCGTACGCGGCGGCCCTCGGCGCCGTCACCGGTACCACCGGGCTCGACGGTCGCTCGCCGGTGCGGGTCCACGTCTGGCACGATCCGGCCCTGGCCGAGCGTCCCGAGGCTGTGTATGCCGCGTGACGTCTGAATCTTCGGTGGTGGTCCACTCGGACCCGGATGTCCTCGCCCATGCTGCCGCCGCCCGCCTGGCGATCAAGCTGCTCGACGCCCAGACGGTGCGCGGCACCGCCTCGGTGGTGCTGACCGGTGGCACGATCGCCGCGAAGATGTACCGTGCGCTGGCCGAGGCGCCGGTGAGCGACGCGGTCGACTGGTCCCATGTCCATTTCTGGTGGGGCGACGAGCGCTTCGTGCCGGCCGACAGCGACGACCGCAACGAGAAGCAGGCCCGCTCCTCCTTGTTGGACCACATCCCGGTCGATCCGGCTCTGGTCCACCCGATGCCCGCCTCCGACGGCGCCGACGGCGACGACCCGGAGGCGGCGGCGGAGAGATACGCCTCGATGCTCGCCGACGCGGCGAAGCCCGGTACGGCCCGGCTGCCCCATTTCGACGTGGTACTCCTCGGCGTCGGCGAGGACGGGCATGTGGCCTCGGTCTTCCCGGAGCACCCGGTGGCGTACGAGACCCGCCCGGTGTCGGCGGTGCGGGGCAGCCCGAAGCCCCCGCCCGTCCGCACCACCCTGACCCTCCCCACCATCAACACGGCCGAGGAGGTCTGGCTGATAGCGGCCGGCCCCGGCAAGGCCGACGCGGTGGGTTTGGCACTGAGCGGCGCCGGCCCGGTACAGATCCCGGCGGCGGGGGTGCGGGGCCTGGAACGGACGTTCTGGCTCCTGGACCGAGCGGCAGCCGCCCACGTGGCCCCCAAGTTCCGCAGCCTCCGCCGCTGACCCTCTGCCCGCCTCGCCCTCCGCCGCCCTGCCGCGCCCGCATCGCCCTCGGCCTGCCCCGCCCTGCCGCCCGCGGCTGGGCCCGTGCCCGGCGCTTGCCCGACGCCGGCCCGTGCGCCGCTGGCCCGTGCCCGACGCTCGCCCGTGGCTAGCCTGTGCCCCGGCGCTGGCCCGTGCGCCGCTGGCGCACGCTCGCCGCCCCCGCCCGGTGCGCCCGCGCCCGCCGCACCGCGCCCGCCGCCCTTCTCCCGCCGATCTTGCAGTTGTGGCCCCGGATAAGCCCGGACATAGCGCGAGATAGGGGCGGCCATGACTGCAAGATCGGCGCAGGAAAGAGGGGTGCGCGGCCAGGCCAGGGAGCAGAGGCGGCGGGCGGCCGGTGGCTAGGGTCAGCCGCAGCCAGGGCCAGCCGCAGCCAAGGGCAGCCCGCGGCCGGAGTCAGTGGCTGGGGGTTAGCGGCGGCGTTGCCTTAGAGCGGCCAAGGCCTCGTCGAGGATGGCTTGGCCGTCGGCCTCGGAGCGGCGTTCCTTTACGTACGCGAGGTGGCTCTTGTACGGCTCGGCGCGGCGTGGGGTGGGCGGGTTCTCCTCGTCCTGGCCGGCGGGCCAGCCGCAGTGGGGGCAGTCCCAGTTCAGCGGGGGCTCGATGTCGGCCGCGAAGGATGGGTCGGTGCTGTGCCCGTTGGCGCAAAAGTAGCGGATCGTGCGGCGGGGCACCTGCTCGGACCTCTCGGTCCACCGGATCGGGCCGGCACCCACCCGGGTGCCTCGGATCGCGTTGCCACCGCCCATTGCCTGCTCCCAGGGTCTGCGCCTGAGACCGCTGCCTGAAATGCGACTCGTGCGCGGCCCGTCATCGGACCGCGCACGAGTTTATGCGCAGATGGGGTACTTACGACGTACCCGTCGCCATGGCAACCTTCAGCCACAAGCCCAAACCGACAATGCACGCGAACCAGATAATGCCGACAAGGACCGTGTAGCGGTCGAGGTTCTTCTCCGCCACGGAGGAGCCGGCCAGGCTCGAGGAGACGCCGCCACCGAACATGCTGGACAGGCCACCACCCTTGCCCCGGTGCAGGAGCACGAGCCCTGTCAGCAGAACGCTCGTGAGCACGAGGAGCACGATCAGCGTGTACGCGAACGCCATCATCGCGAGTAGTTCCTTTCCTGGCATGCGGCGTCGCCGGCAGCATCGGCCGGACGACGTACACAGGATAGCCGGACGACGATAGTTCGGCTCGCCCGGCCACCCTGGGTGAGTTCTTCTACACGCCCAACCGACAGATCAGCGTGAAGTCCTTCGGGTCGAGGCTGGCGCCGCCGACCAGGGCACCGTCGATGTCGGGCTGGGCCATGATCGCTGCGACGTTGCTGCCCTTCACCGAACCGCCGTACAGGATACGCACGCGGTCGGCCGTGTTGCCGAACTTGTCGGCCAGCCGGTTACGCAGCGCGCCGATGACCTCCTGCGCATCCTCCGGCGTGGCCGTCTTGCCGGTGCCGATCGCCCACACCGGCTCGTAGGCGATGACGACCTTCTCGACGTCGTCGGCCTTGAACTTGGCCAACGCGCCGTCGAGCTGGTTCACCGTGTAGGCCACGTGCTCGCCCGACTCACGGATGTCGAGACCCTCGCCCACGCAGATGATCGGCGTGATCTCGTTCGCCAGAGCCGCGCGGGCCTTGGCGTTGACCAGGTCGTCGCCCTCGTCGTGGTACTGGCGGCGCTCGGAGTGGCCGACCACCACGTACGTGCAGCCCAGCTTCGCCAGCATCGGGCCGGAAATCTCACCGGTGTAGGCGCCCTTCGGGTGCACCGAAAGGTCCTGCGCGCCGTAGCCGATCAGCAGCTTGTCGCCGTCGACCAGCGTCTGCACCGACCGGATCGCGGTGAACGGCGGCAGCACCACCACCTCGACGTCGGTCAGCTGCTTCTCGGTGAGCGAGAACGCCAGCTTCTGGGTGAGCCCGATGGCCTCCAGGTGGTTGCCGTTCATCTTCCAGTTACCCGCCATGAGCGGGCGGCGCAGCGACTTGTCAGCCATCCGCGGACTCCAATGCCGAGACGCCGGGTAGGTCCTTGCCCTCGAGGAACTCCAGCGACGCACCGCCGCCGGTGGAGATGTGCCCGAACGCCGCCTCGTCGAGGCCGAGCGCGCGCACCGCGGCCGCCGAGTCGCCACCGCCGACGACGGTGAACCCGTCGACCCTGGTGATCGCCTCGGCCACGCCGCGCGTGCCGGCGGCGAACGGCGCCAGCTCGAACACGCCCATCGGGCCGTTCCAGAAGACGGTCTTCGCGCCGTTCAACGCCTCGGCGAACTGCTTCGTCGACTCCGGGCCGATGTCGAGCCCGAGCCGGTCGGCCGGAATCGCGTCGGCGGCAACCACGTCGTGGTCGGCGTCGGCCGCGAAGGCGGTGGCCGCCACCACGTCGACGGGCAGCACCAGCTTGTCGCCGGCCTCGTCGAGCAGCTTCCGACACGTGTCGACCATGTCGTCCTCGAGCAGCGACTTCCCGACCTCGTGACCCTGGGCCTTGAGGAACGTGAAGCACATGCCGCCACCGACGAGCAGCTTGTCGACCTTCGGCAGCAGCGCGTTGATGACCGCGAGCTTGTCGGAGACCTTCGAACCACCGAGCACCACGACATACGGGCGCTCCGGCTCGCCGGTGAGCTTGCGCAGCACCTCGACCTCGCGCAGCACCAGCCCACCCGCGTACGCGGGCAGCAGCTTCGCGACGTCGTACACGCTGGCGTGCTTGCGGTGCACCGCGCCGAACGCATCGTCTACATAGGACTGTCCGAACGCCGCCAGCTGCTTGGCGAACTCGGCCCGCTCGGCCTCGTCCTTGCTCGTCTCCCCCGCGTTGAACCGGAGGTTCTCGAGCAGCGCGACGTCGCCGGCGCCCAGCGCGTCCACTGTGGAGCGTGCCGACGGCCCGACGGTGTCGGCGGCGAACGCGACCGGCGAACCCAGCAGCTCGCCGAAGCGCTCGGCCACCGGCGCGAGGCTGAACTTCGGGTCCGGCGCGCCCTTCGGGCGGCCCAGGTGCGAGCACACGACGACCGCCGCGCCGGAGCGCACGAGGGCCTGGATCGTCGGCAGCACCGCGCGGATGCGCCCGTCGTCACTGATGACGCCGGGCTTCTCCTTGTCGAAGGGGACGTTCAGGTCGGCGCGCACGAGGACGCGCCGACCTTCGACCCCCTCGGTGAGCAGGTCGTCGAGAGTCTTCATCAGAGCGACGAACCGACCTTCACGACCAGGTCGACGAGGCGGTTCGAGTAGCCCCACTCGTTGTCGTACCAGCCGACGACCTTCACGAGGTTGCCGGTGGCCTTGGTGAGCGGCGCGTCGAAGATGCAGCTCGCCGGGTCGGTGACGATGTCGGCCGACACGATCGGGTCCTCGGTGTAGCTCAGGATGCCGGCCAGCGGGCCCTCCGCGGCGGCCTTGACCGCGGCGTTGACCTCGTCGGCGGTGACCTCGCGCGACAGCGTGACCGTGAGGTCGGTGGCCGAGCCGGTCGGGATCGGCACGCGCATCGCGAAGCCGTCGAGCTTGCCCTTCAGCTCCGGCAGCACCAGGCCGATCGCCTTCGCGGCACCGGTGGAGGTGGGCACCACGTTCAGGGCGGCGGCGCGGGCGCGGCGCAGATCCTTGTGCGGGCCGTCCTGCAGGTTCTGGTCCTGCGTGTAGGCGTGGATCGTGGTCATGAGACCACGCTCGATGCCGAAGGCGTCGTTGATCGCCTTGGCCATCGGCGCGAGGCAGTTCGTGGTGCAGCTCGCGTTCGAGATGATGGTGTGCTTGGCCGGGTCGTACTGGTCGTCGTTGACGCCGAGCACGACGGTGAAGTCCTCACCCTTGGCCGGAGCCGAGATGATGACCTTCTTGGCGCCGCCGGCGACGTGCGCCTTGGCCTTGCTGGCGTCGGTGAACAGACCGGTCGACTCGATCACCACGTCAGCGCCGAGGTCGCCCCAGGGCAGCTTGCCCGGGTCGCGCTCCTCGAACACCTTGAAGGTCTTGCCACCGACGGTGATGTCGTCGGCCGTGGCCTTCACCTCCGAGCCGAGCCGGCCCAGGATGCTGTCGTACTTGAGCAGGTGCGCCAGCGTGGCGTTGTCGGTGAGGTCGTTGACGGCCACGACTTCGATGTCGGCGCCCTTCGCCTGGGCAGCCCGGAAGAAGTTGCGGCCGATCCGGCCGAAGCCGTTGATACCAACCCGGACGGTCATGAACGTCTCCTAGCATCGTCGCGCTGGCGCCGCTACCGGGCGCCGGACAGGGACCGGCCTCGTCGCCGTAACGGTTAGAACACTATCGCCCGCGCGAGGCACCGCGATGCCCGGGGTTAGACGACTTCCTCCACCAGCATGTCGGGTGTGACCACCGACTCAGTGTCGGGAATCCCCAGGTCACGGGCGCGCTTGTCGGCCAGGGCCAGCAGACGCCTTATACGGCCCGCGATCGCGTCCTTGGTGAGCGGCGGGTCGGCCAGGGCGCCCAGCTCCTCCAGTGACGCCTGCCGATGCTCCAGACGCAGGCGACCCGCACCGATCAGGTGCTGCGGCGCGGCGTCCCCCAGAATTTCCAACGCCCGCGACACGCGCGCGGCCGCGGCCACCGCGGCGCGCGCGGACCGGCGCAGGTTGGCGTCGTCGAAGTTCGCGAGCCGGTTGGCCGTCGCGCGGACCTCGCGGCGCACACGACGCTCCTCCCACTTGAGGACCGTCTGGTGCGCGCCCAGGCGCGTGAGCAGCGCACCGATGGCGTCGCCGTCCTTGACCACGACGCGGTCGACGCCGCGCACCTCGCGCGCCTTGGCGGTGAGCCCGATGCGGCGAGCGGCCCCGACCAGCGCCAACGCGGCCTCCGGCCCCGGGCATGTGATCTCCATCGCGCACGAGCGGCCCGGCTCGGTGAGCGAACCGTGCGCGAGGAACGCGCCACGCCACGCGGCCACCGCGCAGCACACGTTCGCGGCGACCACGTGCGGCGGCAGCCCGCGCACCGGACGGCCACGCACGTCGAGGAGACCGGTCTGCCGCGCCAGCGCCTCGCCGTCCTTCACCACGCGGACGATGAAGTGGCTGCCCTTGCGCAGCCCGCCGGACGCGAGCACGTGCGTCTCGCACTGGTACCCGTAGACGTCGGAGATCTCGCGCAGCAGCCGCCGCGCGGTCTTGTTCGCGTCGAGCTCGGCCTCGACGACCACCCGGCCCGACACGATGTGCAGGCCACCGGCGAACCGCAGCAGCGCGGCCATCTCCGCCCGCCGGCAGCACGGCTTGGCCACATCGACCAGAGCTAGCTCTTCCTTGACCTCGGCGGTCATCGCCATCGTGATCTCACCTCGGAAAGTCTTCGACGGACTGAAACCGTTGGCCTGTCGCCGGGTGGGGCGACCGCGGAAAGACTACGCGCTCGGGGGGCTCCAACGCTCGGCACTCAGAATGGGCTCCAGTGCGGCCGCCAGAGCGACCGGGTCGTGACGGGTCGTGGCGCCGCGAACGGCGACCGGCGCGAGCACCAGTTCGGCACCCAGCGATTCTGCCGCACGACGCACCGGCTCGGGGGCGCCGATCGCGTTCCCGTCGGCAAGAACTACATCGACTCGCAGGCCCGGTAGGTAACGGGTGAGCGCCGCCAGGTGATCGGGCAGCGACAGCCCCGACGTCTCCTGCTCCACCGCGAGATTCAACGTGATCAGGCGCCGCGCCGCGCTGTGCGCGATCGCGTCGGCCAGTTCGGGGACCAGCAGGTGCGGGATCACGCTGGTGTACCAGGACCCGGGCCCGAAGATCAGCCAGTCGGCCGCCTTGGTGGCGGCGACCGCCTCCGCGCACGGCGCCGGCCTAGACGGGTTCAGCCGCAGGGTGCGCACGACCCCCTTCGCGACCGCGACGTTGTGCTGGCCGCGGACGGTGGTCTCCACCCCGTCGGCACCGCTGACGTCGGCCTCGATCCACACCGGGTCGCACGACATCGGCAGCACCCGGCCGGTCGCACCGACCATGGCGGCGACGTGGTCGATCGCCTGCACCGGGTCGCCGAGCAGCTCCATCAGTCCGCACAGCATCAGGTTCCCGACCGGATGACCGGTGAGCGGGTCGGACCCGGCGAACCGGTGCTGCAGCAGCGCCACGGTCTGTCCGGCGGCCGGGTCGTTCTCGTCGGCCAGGGCCGCCAGCGCCTGCCGGATGTCGCCGGGCGGCACGATTCCGCGGTCAGCGCGCAGGCGTCCACTCGAACCGCCGTCGTCGCCGACGGTGACGACGGCGGTGATATCGAGGTCTTCTCGCTTTTTCCGCTGCAACGCGCGGAGGGCCCGCAGCGACGCTGCGAGCCCGTGACCACCACCGAATGCGACGATCTTCGTCATTCACGCCCCAGATCGCGGTGCTGCGCCGTGGCGCTCAGCCGGACCTCGCGCAGGCGGCGCGCCAGTTCCTCCACGATGGCGACACTACGGTGTTTGCCGCCCGTACACCCAACGGCGACGGTGAGGTACCGCTTGCCCTCGCGTTCGAAGCCGGGCGCGGTGGCGTTGATGAGCCGGGCGTAGGTCTCGACGAAGCTGCGCGCACCGTGCTGACCCAGCACGTACTTGCTGACGTCCTCGTCGCGCCCGGTCAGCTCCTTGAGCTCCGGGACCCAGTACGGGTTGGGGAGGAAGCGCGCGTCGAGCACGAAGTCGGCGTCGGGCGGCAGGCCGTACTTGAAACCGAAGGACAGCGCGGTGACCTTCAACCGCCGCGCGTCCTCGCCCGCGAACATCTCCTCGACCCGGGAGCGAAGCTGATTCACGTTCAGGTGGGTGGTGTCGATCAGCACGTCGGCCTGCTCACGCGCGTCGAGCAGCAGGTCGCGCTCGGCGGCGATGCCGTCGGAGAGCCGTCCGTCGCCCTGCAGCGGGTGAGCCCGCCGCACGCTCTCGAACCGGCGGATCAGCGCCTTGTCCTCGGCGTCGACGAACACGATCCGCGGGTGGAAGCCCCGGTCGCGCAACGCCTTCACCGCACCGGTGAGGTCGGTGGAGAAGGCCCGGCTGCGCACGTCGAGGACCATGGCGGTCTTGCGCGCCGTGCCACCGGCCGCGTAGGCGAGCTCGGCCATCTCGATCAGCAACGTCTGCGGCAGGTTGTCGACCACGTAGTAGCCGACGTTCTCCAACGCACGGGCCACCGTGCTGCGGCCGCCACCGGACAGGCCGGTGACGATCACGAGATCGGTGTCGGCCCGGTCGGGTTCCGCCGTCGGCCCGGCCGGCTGGTCGACTGGCTGTTCCTGCTCGCTTACCAACGCCTCGCTGGTATCACTCACCACGCGACGATCCTAGGCGCCTTGTTTGACAGATCCGTTGCCGTTGGGAGTACTCCCACCTTCGGCGTTGAGAGCACCGAGGATCGCCTCCGCCGTCCGACGGCCGATACCCGGCACTTCCACGATCTCCTCGACGGTGGCCGCTTTGAGTCTTTTCAGCGAACCGAACTTCTTGAGCAGCGCCTTGCGCCGCACCTCGCCCAGCCCGGGCACCTCGTCGAGCGACGACGTGATCATCCGCTTGGAGCGCTTCTGCCGGTGGTAGGTGATCGCGAACCGGTGCGCCTCGTCGCGGACCCGTTGCAGCAGGTACAGCCCCTCCGACTGGCGCGGCAGGATCACCGGGAACTCCTCGGCCGGGAGCCACACCTCCTCGAGCCGCTTGGCGAGGCCGCACACCGCGACATCGGTGATGCCCATCCCGGAGAGCACCTGCCCGGCGGCGTTGACCTGCGGCGCACCGCCGTCGACCACCACCAGCTGGGGCGGGTAGACGAACTTGCGGGGCCGGCCGGTCTCCGGGTCGAGCGGCTGGGCGGTGGCGTCGGCGGTCTCGGTCTTGAACCGCGCGAACCGCCGCCTGAGGACCTCGGAGATCGCCGACACGTCGTCGGTGGCGCCGGTGATCGCGAACCGGCGGTACTCGCTCTTGCGGGGCAGGCCGTCTTCGAAGACGACCATGCTCGCCACCACGTCGGTGCCCTGGATCTGGCTCACGTCGTAGCACTCGACCCGCAGCGGCGCCGTCTCCAGCGCCAGCGCGTCGGCGATCTCGTCGAGCGCCTTGCTCCGGGCGGAGAGATCACCGGACCGGCGCAGCTTGTGCTGCACGAGCGCCTGCTCCGCGTTGCGCTTCACCGTTTCGGCGAGCGCCTTCTTGTCGCCGCGCTGCGGCACCCGGATCGTGACCCGGCTGCCCCGCCGCTGGGACAGCCAGTCGGCCAGCGCGTCGACGTCGGTGGGCAGCTCGGGTACCAGCAGCTCACGCGGGATGTCGGTCTCCCCGTTCTCGCCGCCGTAGACCTGGCTCGCGAAGTGGTGCACCAGGTCGCCGGGCGTGAGGTCCTCGGTCTTCTCGACCACCCAGCCGCGCTGGCCGCGCACCCGACCGTCGCGCACGGTGAACACCTGCACGGCCGCCTCGAGCGGATCGTCGGCGAACGCCACCACGTCGGCGTCGGTGCCGTCGCTGAAGACGATCGCCTGCTTCTCCATCGCCCGCCGGATCGCCGCGAGGTCGTCGCGGAGGCGGGCGGCCTTCTCGAACTCCAGCTCCTCGGAGGCCTCGTTCATCTCCTTGGTCAGCCGCTTGACCATGGTGTCGGTGCGGCCGGCCATGAAGTCGCAGAAGTCGAGGGCGATCTGACGGTGCTCGTCCTGCGTGACCCGGCCGACGCACGGCGCCGAGCACTTGCCGATGTACCCGAGCAGGCACGGCCGCCCGGAGATGCGGGCGCTCTTGAACACGCCCTTCGAGCACGTGCGGGCCGGGAAGATGCGCAGCAGCAGGTCGAGCGTCTCGCGGATCGCCCAGGCGTGGGAGTAGGGACCGAAGTACCGGACGCCCTTGCGCTTCTCGCCGCGCATCACCTGCAGCCGCGGGTACTCCTCGTCGAGCGTGACGGCGAGGTAGGGGTAGCTCTTGTCGTCGCGGTACCGGACGTTGAACCGCGGGTCGTACTCCTTGATCCAGGCGTACTCGAGCTGCAGCGCCTCGACCTCGGTGTTGACCGTGACCCAGTCGACCGCGGCCGCCGTGGTGACCATCTGCTGGGTACGCGGATGCATCGACCAGGTGTCGGCGAAGTAGGAGTTCAGCCGCTGGCGGAGGCTGCGCGCCTTACCGACGTAGATGACCCGCCCGGACGGATCGCGGAACCGGTAGACGCCGGGCTCTTCGGGAATCGAGCCTGTCGGCGGACGGTAGGTGGACGGGTCGGGCACGTGTTCGAGATTAGTCCGGGGGTACGTCAAAACGCGGCGGCGGGCTCCCGGAGGAACCCGCCACCGCGCGGATGCTCAGCTGAGGACGATCTGCCCGCCCTCGACCTTGACCGACTTGCTCTGCAACGGCTTGGTGGCCGGACCGCCGGTCGGCGTCCCATCGGAGATCTTGAACTTGCTGTCGTGGCAGGGGCAGACGATGAGACCGTTCTCCACCTTGGAGACCGCGCACCCCTGGTGGGTGCAGGTCGTCGAGAACGCCTTCACCTCACCGGCCGTCGGCTGCGTGACCACGACCTTCTCGGCCGCGAAGATCTTCCCACCGTTCACCGGGATGTCGGCGAGGGCGGCCAGCCCGGCCGCGGCACCACCGTTGGCGGTGGACGTGCCGGTCGGGGTCGCCTGATCGGCGGGCTGCCCCGCGGCGTCACCCGTGTCGGTGTCGGCGGTGTCGTCGCCGCACGCCGTCAGCGCAACTGTCGCCGATAGGCCAGCGGCGCCCGCGATCACGGTGCGTCGGGTCGTCTCGGTCATCTTCGCTCCTCACGGTGTTCCAATGTTCCGATCTCCAGTACATACGTTGTTGACTCAGCAAGTGTTCAGAAATGGAGATCACGAGTTGGTTACCGGACCCTGGTAGGAACCTGTGTAAACCGCCCCAGAAGACTCCACGGTCGACTACCAACGGTGTGGCTGCCGTGGAGATCAAGGCTGGTCGCCGAACCCCTATCGGCACGCTGCGAGAACCCTAAGCCCCGGTTAATACCCACGCCCTCCCGCCGCGCTCCCGCCGCCCTCCGCCGCCCTCCCGCCGCCCGTACCCCCGTCGATCTTGCAGTTGTGGCCCCTGACAAAGCCCCACGAACCGGGAGGAAAGGGTGGCCACAACTGCAAGATCGGCGCGGAATGGCGGGGCGAGCGGTGGGGAGGTGGCTGGGGGCGCGGGGCACCGGGGCGAGGTGGACCGGACGGGCCAGGGGCGGGCCGACGGGCGGGGCAGCCCTGACCAGGCGGCCCGGACTAGGCGGCCCTGACCAGGCGGGCGGGCGACGGACTGGGCGGGCCGACCCGAGCGGGCCAACCCGAGCGGGCCAACCCGACCCAGCAGACCCGACCCAGCAGACCCGACCCAGCAGGATCAGCCGGGCCGGGCCGGGTCAGCGGGGCCGGGTCAGCGGGGCCGGGTCAGCGGGGCCGGGTCAGCCGCGGGTGCGCTTGGCGGGGGCCTTCTTCGCGGCGGTCGACCTCGCCGTAGCCGTGGCCTTCGCCGCGCCCGTCGTCTTGGTGGCCGCCTTCGTGGGGGTCGTGGACTTGGCCGCACGCGTCGATGTCGCCACCCCGTTGGCCTTCGCGGGAGCCGCCTTCGCGGGGACGGCCTCTGCCGGGGAGGTCTTCGCCGGGGAGGTCTTCGCCGGGGAGGTCTTCGCGGGGACGGATTTGGCCGCCTTTGTAGCCGCCTTTGTGGCCGCCGTCGGGCTGCCGTTGGCACGCGCGGCAGTGCCGTTGGCTGCGGTGCCGTTGGCGCGCGCGGCCGTGCCGTTGGCTGCGGTGCCGTTGGCGCGGGTGCCGGTTGCCCGGCTGCCGTTGCCGGTCGAACCGCCGTTGCCGTTGGCCCGGCGGGCCCTGGCCGTGGCGGGGCCGCCGCCCGCTACCGGGGACTCGCCGAGGATCGGGCGGAGGAAGTCACCGGTGGCGCTCTCGGCTATGTTGGCGATCTCCTCGGGCGTGCCGATGCCGACGACCGTGCCGCCCTTGTGGCCGCCCTCGGGACCCATCTCGATGACCCAGTCGGCGGTCTTGATCACGTCGAGGTTGTGCTCGATGACGATCACCGTGTTGCCCTTGTCCACCAGGCTGTGCAGCACCGCCAGCAGCTTGCGGATGTCTTCGAAGTGCAGGCCGGTGGTGGGCTCGTCGAGCACGTAGATCGTGCGGCCGGTCGAGCGCTTCTGCAGCTCGGAGGCCAGCTTCACGCGCTGGGCCTCGCCACCGCTGAGGGTGGGCGCGGGCTGGCCCAGCCGCACGTACCCGAGGCCGACGTCGACCAGGGTCTTCAGGTGCCGGTGGATCGCGGGGATCGCCGTGAAGAACTGCTCGGCCTCCTCGATCGGCATGTCGAGGATCTCGGCGATCGTGCGGCCCTTGTAGTGGACCTCGAGCGTCTCGCGGTTGTACCGGGCGCCCTTGCAGACCTCGCAGGGCACATACACGTCCGGGAGGAAGTTCATCTCGATCTTGATCGTGCCGTCGCCGGCGCACGCCTCGCAGCGTCCACCCTTGACGTTGAACGAGAACCGGCCGGGACCGTAGCCGCGGACCTTGGCCTCGGTGGTCTCGGCGAACAGCTTGCGGACGTTGTCGAACACGCCGGTGTACGTGGCCGGGTTCGACCGCGGCGTGCGGCCGATCGGGGACTGGTCGA
Organism: Virgisporangium ochraceum; assembly: GCF_016863655.1. Taxonomy (GTDB): domain Bacteria; phylum Actinomycetota; class Actinomycetes; order Mycobacteriales; family Micromonosporaceae; genus Virgisporangium; species Virgisporangium ochraceum. Next base: position 7,376 of record NZ_BOPH01000146.1, on the reverse strand, counting down.
CGCCGACCACCTTGTCGACCTGGTCGAGCCCGCTGACCCGCAGGTGCCGCCCGGGCACCAGCCGCGCGCCGTTGATCTGGTTCGCGAGCACCTGGTACAGGATGTCGTTGACCAGCGTCGACTTGCCGGAGCCGGACACGCCCGTGACCGCGACGAACTGCCCCAGCGGGAACGGCACCGTGAGGTTCTTCAGGTTGTGCTCGCGCGCGCCGTGCACGGTGATCTCGCGACCGGGGGTCGCCGGCCGGCGCACCTCGGGCGTGGCGATGCCCCGGCGGCCGCTGAGATACATGCCGGTCATCGACTTCTCGTTGGTGAGCAGCCCGTCGACCGGGCCGCTGTGCACGATCTCGCCACCGTGCTCGCCGGCGCCGGGGCCGATGTCGACCACCCAGTCGGCGGTGCGGATGGTGTCTTCGTCGTGCTCCACCACGATGAGCGTGTTGCCGAGCTTGCGCAGCCGCAGCAGGGTCTCGATGAGGCGGTGGTTGTCGCGCTGGTGCAGCCCGATGCTGGGCTCGTCGAGCACGTAGAGCACACCGACCAGGCCGGACCCGATCTGGGTGGCCAGCCGGATGCGCTGCGCCTCGCCGCCGGACAGCGTGCCGGCGGCCCGGTTCAGCGACAGGTAGTCGAGGCCGACGTCGACGAGGAACCGCAGGCGGGCGTTGATCTCCTTGAGCACCCGCTCGGCGATCAGCTTCTGGCGGGCGGTGAGCGTCATCGCACCGAGCAGGTCGGCGCACTCGCCCACCGACAGGGCGCACACCTCGGCGATGTTGCGGCCGTCGATGGTGACCGCGAGCACCTCGGGCTTGAGTCGCGTGCCGCCGCAGCGGGGGCACGGGACGTCGCGCATGTAGCCCTCGTACTTCTCGCGCGACCAGTCGCTGTCGGTGTCGTTGTGCCGCCGCTCGATCCACTGCACCACGCCCTCGAAGCCGGTGTAGTAGGACCGCTCGCGACCGTACTTGTTGCGGTAGCGGACGTGGACCTGGTCCTCCGCACCATGCATGATCGACTTCTGGGCACGGGACGACAGCGCGCGCCACGGGGTGTCGAGGCTGAAGCCCTCGTCGTTGCCGAGCGCCTCCAACAGCCGCAGGAAGTACTCGAGCGTGGTGCCGGTGGCCCACGGCGCGATCGCGCCCTCGCGCAGCGTGCGCTCCGGGTCGGGCACGATGAGCTCGGGGTCGACCTCCTTCTTCGTGCCGATACCGGTGCACTCGGGGCAGGCGCCGTACGGCGAGTTGAACGAGAACGACCGCGGCTCGAGGTCCTCGATCGCCAGCGGGTGGTCGTTGGGGCACGCCAGGTGCTCGGAGAACTTGCGCTCGCGGTCGGGGTCGTCCTCCGGGAGGTCGACGAAGTCGAGCACCACGATGCCGTTCGCCAGGCCCAGCGCCGACTCGATGGAGTCGGTGAGGCGCTGCTTGCCCGACGGCTTCACCGTGAGCCGGTCGACCACGACCTCGACGGTGTGCTTCTCCTGCTTCTTCAGCTTCGGCACGTCGGTGAGCGGGTGGACGACGCCGTCGACCCGGGCCCGGGCGTAGCCCTTGGACTGCAGGTCGGCGAACAGGTCGAGGTACTCGCCCTTGCGGCCGCGCACCACCGGCGCCAGCACCTGGAACCGGGTGCCCTCGGCCATCGCCAGCACCCGGTCGACGATCTGCTGCGGCGTCTGCCGCGAGATCGACTCGCCGCAGACCGGACAGTGCGGTTCACCCACCCGGGCGAACAGCAGACGGAGGTAGTCGTAGACCTCGGTGATCGTGCCGACCGTCGACCGGGGGTTACGGGAGGTGGACTTCTGGTCGATCGACACCGCCGGGGACAGGCCCTCGATGAAGTCGACGTCGGGCTTGTCCATCTGTCCGAGGAACTGCCGGGCGTACGACGACAGCGACTCGACGTACCGCCGCTGACCCTCCGCGAAGATCGTGTCGAACGCGAGGCTGGACTTGCCCGAGCCGGACAGCCCGGTGAACACGATCATCGCGTCGCGGGGCAGGTCAAGGCTGACGTCACGCAAGTTGTGCTCGCGCGCGCCCCGGATGATCAGTTGGTCGGCCACGTCACCCTCTGTAACTGGAGTTGAGGTCGGGTATCAGCGGGGCCACTGTAGCGAGGCCCTATGACAAAAACGCTGACCCAGCGAAATAGCTCGGCCCCGAACGGGTGTGCGAGCCCCCTCAACCAACCTTACGGTCTTGCGCGCCTCCTCTGCTCGCTGCGTCGGTGCCGGAACAGCTCCGCCTTCGTGACCCGCGCCTCACGCCGCCGCGTCGCGAAGGACAACTCACGTTTCAGCTTGCGCCAACTGGCCAACCGCCGCGGCGCCAGCGCCCCCGACTCCACCGCCGCCAGCACGGCACACCCCGGTTCGTGTTCGTGTGAACACCGTTTGAAGCGGCACTGTTCCGCCAACGCGGTGATGTCGTCGAACGCGCCGTCGAGCCCGTCGGCCGCGTCGAACAAGCCGATCTGGCGCAGACCGGGCGTGTCGAGCACCGCTCCCCCGCCGGGCACGCAGACGAGGGCCCGGAACGTGGTCGTGTGGCGCCCGCGGCCATCGGCGCGCTGCTCCTGCGTCCCCATGACGGTCGTGCCGACGATGGCATTGACCAGGCTCGACTTGCCCGCGCCCGACGGACCCAGCAGCCCCAACGTGCGGCCCGGCCGCACGTGGGGAGCCAGCAGGTCGAGCCCCGCGCCGGTTCGTGTACTCACGGTGATCACCGGAACGCCCGGCGCGGCCAGGCCCACCGACGCCGCGACCGCCGCCGGGTCACGCAGGAGGTCGGCCTTCGTGAGAATGATCAGAGGGGACGCGCCGCAGGCGTACGCCAACGCGAGCAGCCTTTCGACGCGGCCGAGGTCGGGATCGGGGTCGAGCGGCTCGACCACGGCCGCGGTATCGAGGTTCGCGGCGAGCACCTGCCCACCGGAGTCATTGGCGACGGTCGCGCGCACCACGGCCGTGCGGCGGGCCAGCACCGCCTCGATCGTGACGCGGTCGTCGGGCCACTCGCGGACCGCCACCCAGTCGCCGGCGCAGGGGAAAGCGGACGGGTCGGAGGCGGCCCGGTCGAGCACGGACCCGCCGAGGCTCGCCCGGACGGGACCATGGGCCGTCAACGCCGAACACACGCCACGGTCGACCCGGGTGACCCGGGCCGGGTATTGGTCGGGTCGGTTGAACGGTGAGTATGCGGCTTTGAAGCCGTCGTCCCAGCCAAGGGACGACAGGTCGACTCTCATCGGAGGTCCTTAGGGGAGGGAGGTCAGCGCCGGCTGGAGGCGGTGACCCCGTGACAGTTACGCATGTTGAAGCACCCTCCTCCCCCGGTGTTGCCAATGGCTGGCCAGCCCTGTTGCGACGACGTTAGGCACCGGGCGCCACCCTGCGAAACCGAATATCCGCTAGGTTCGAGGCGTGACCACCGATCCGCTGCTCCTCGCCGCCGAGGTGGCCCGGTCCGACGAGCGGCTGCTCGCCACCGCCCGCGAGCTCGATGTCGTTGCGCCGTCGCTCCTTCCCGGCTGGACGCGGGGCCACGTGCTCACCCACCTCGCCCGCAACGCCGACGGCTGCGTGAACCTGCTCACGTGGGCCCGCACCGGCGTCGAGACGCCGATGTACGCCTCCCCGGAGAGCCGCGAGGCCGACATCGGGGCCGGCGCCGGTCGCGCCCTCCCCGAGCAGCTCGAGGACCTGGAGCGGTCCGCCGCCCGTCTCGTCGAAGCCGTCGACGCGATGACGCCGGCCGCCTGGGGCGCGGAGGTCCGGCACCGCTCCGGCCGGACGATGACGCCGCAACAGGTGGTGTGGAGCCGCTGGTGCGAGCTCGAGGTGCACCACGTCGACCTCAACGCCAGCTACCGCCCCGCCGACTGGCCCGAGGCGTTCACCCTGCACCTGCTCCGCCAGGTCACCGCCGATCTGGCCGGCTGGAGCGGCGGGCTCACCGCGTCCGCCGACGATCTCGCCTTTGACACGACGATCGGCGCGGCGCCCGCGCCGATCACCGTCCGCGGGCCGGCGCGCGCCATTCTGGCGTGGTTGATCGGACGATCGACGGGTGACGCGCTGCGCACCGAACCCGCGGGCCAGCTCCCCGCGGTACCCACGTGGAAATGAGGAGGCTGACGTGACATACACCGGAGCGGTCACCCCCGGCGGACCCGCCGACGTTCGCGACCTCGCCGCCCTGACCATCACGAAGGTGTCGGTCGGCCCGATGGACAACAACGCCTATCTGTTGCGCTGCAAGCAGACCGGCGCCCAGCTGCTGATCGACGCCGCCAACGACGCGCCGACCCTGCTCGACCTGGTCGGCGACGCCGGACTGTCCACTGTGGTCACCACCCACCAGCACGGCGACCACTGGCAGGCCCTGCTCGCCGTCCTCAAGGCCACCGGCGCCACGTCGGTGTCCCACGCCGCCGACGCCGACGGCATCCCCGACGTCGACGAGACCGTCGCGGACGGCGACACGGTACGCGTGGGCGACGTGGCACTCGAGGTGATCCACCTGGTGGGTCACACGCCGGGCTCGATCTGTCTGCTGTACCGCGACCCGTCGGGCACGCCGCACCTGTTCACGGGCGACTCGCTGTTCCCCGGTGGGGTGGGGAACACGTTCGGCTCCAAGGAGAACTTCGCCTCCCTGATCGACGACGTCGAGCGGAAGGTGTTCGGGCAACTGCCGGACGAGACGTGGTTCTACCCGGGCCACGGCAAGGACTCGACGCTGGGCGCGGAGCGGCCGTCCCTCCCGGAATGGCGCGCCCGCGGCTGGTGACCGCACGGCCCGGACGGGCGTTGCGGGTGCGTCGCGGGTTCACCGGGACGTCGCCGGCAGTTCCGACCGGTAGACGTTCTCGTGGTGCCAGCGGAGGTATGCGGCGTGCGGCTTGCTCGCCCCGTCCGGGATCAGGAGGCGCTCGTCGAGAGGTGGGCGGCCGAAGACCGCACGCATCGCGGGGCTCTGGCCAACGGAGTGGAGAACATCCGGGGCGATGTGGATTCGCAGGCCACCGTTGACGGTCATGAGGCCGGTGTCGAACGCCACATCGTGGGTGGGGCACGCTGTCAGACCGTTGCGGACGTCGAGACGTTCCGTCGGGGTGCACACGCGCCACGGTTTGATGTGACTCGCGACCAGCATGCGCGGCGCTCTCTCCCCCGCCGACCGAACACTCAACCCGCAGAACACGCAGCGATGCCGGTGATTGTGCAAGACCTCGTGCGCGAACCGGTGCTGACCGATCCGGGCGGTTGCGACGAGCAGGCGCTCCGTGATCAGCTCGTCAAGGTCCGCGCGTTCCCGCAGCCACCGCTCGCTCGCGTCCTGTACGGCCGCCTCGACGTCGGACTCCGGTAGCTCCTCCTGCCCGAGCAGCAGCACCTCGGCGTCGCTGCCTTCGAGGTCGAGGAAGTCGGGCAGGTCGGCGGCCTGGATCCCGCTGTCACGTGCCGCTTGGAGGATGAGCCGATACCGCAGCGCGAGCTCGGCCGGCTCCCCGAGAAGGCGCGCCGCCACCTCCACCTCGTGCCGCGCGCCGTTACGGCGGCTGCCGTCGAGGTTCGCCATCTTCGCCAGAATGCTGCTGTTCCGGCGCCGGAACAGCACGGCGAGCGCGGGCACCGGCGCCGGCGCCAGGTGGCTGGTGCCGCCCCCGAACCTGCGGTGGTTCACCACGAGACTCGCGGCGAGGCAGAGCAACGTCTCGACGGGAGTGAAGTCGACCTGCCGCCCCTGCGTCACCAAAGTCCGCTCCAGGATGGACGACCACTGGGAGCGGGCGGCAGCCGGTGACAACTCCAGGTAGTCACGAGGCGTGAGCACGCGTCCAGTATTCAGCACACGGGCGGACGTGGGGATCCGACGGCACGCGGCGCGCCGGTGTCACGTCTCGCAGGCGACGCCGTCGTTGTCGCCGTCGAGTTCCGACCGGTAGCCGGGCTCGCCGCGGTACAGCGGGGCGGCACCCGCGGCCTTCGCCGCCGCGCAGTTCTTGTAATACACCGAACTCGGCGGCTTCGTGGTCGTCGTGCGGGTGGTAGGTGGGGCGGCCGGGCGGGTGGTGGTTGTGGTGGTTCTGGTCGCGGGTGGGCTCGTCGTCGCCGGGGCCGCGGTGGTCGGGTCGGCGACCGCGGGAGGGGTGGTCGTCGGTGGGGCGGCGGGGGTCGGGCTGCCGATGCTGGCGACCGGCTGCGGGGTGCCGGCCGGTTCCTCGTCGTCTTCGAGGGCGGCGCCGATGCCGATGCACAGGGCGAACAACGCGAAGATCGGCAACGAGATCCACAGAGCGAGATACTTCGACGGCGGCCGGCGTGGGGGTGGTGGCGGCGGCGGGTAAGTCACGACGGGACGGTAGACCCGCCGGACCCGCCCGCGTTGTCTTCCGCGGCGGGAATGTCCGAACGGCCAGCGTATTCAGGAACAGTGGTCACGCGCCCCTGGGCCCGGCGGCGGGTCCAGGGGCGCGGGTCGGGCGGTGGGTCCGGAGCGGCGATGCCGATCAGCCGAGGACGGCGACGAAGTTGTCTAGGTACAGCGGCCATCCGTCATCGGCGGCGACGCCGTTGCGCATGGCCTGCCAGCCGGGGCCGTGGCGGTCGAGGTGGCGGTGTTCGAGCTCGACCCGCGTGCGTCCCGGTGCCTCTTCCACGAACCTCACCTCGACCTCGCTGGTGTTCTCCGGCTCGGTCTCGATCTGCCACTCGGGATCGATGTCCCAGCTGAACACCACCCGGTTCGGAGGTTCGTACACGAGGACGCGCGCCCACCGGCACTCGCTGCCGTCCTCGCCCCGGTCGACGATGTGACCGCCGACCTTCGGCTCGAACACGGTCTCCACCACGGGGGACGCGAGGAGGGTGTGCTCGCGTGGCTTGAAGTCCCCGAACCGCTTGGTAAACGCGTCGAACGCCGCCTCCACCGGCACCTGCACGACCACCTGCCGGCGTATCACCGTGTCCGCTGTCATCGGTCCTCCCGAGGCTCGTTCTCGACGGCCTTGACATAGCCGTCGAGCGCGCGGTTCCAGAACGTCTCCAGCTGGTCCCGCAACGCGGCCACCCCGGCGGGGTTGAGCCGGTAGACGCGCCGCGTGCCGGCGGCCCGGTCGGAGACCAGCCCCGCCTCCTTGAGCACCTTCAGATGCTGCGACACCGCGGGCCGGCTGATCGGCAACGCCTCGGCGAGCTCGCCGACGGCGCGTGGCCGGTCGGCGAGGCACTCGACGATCGCGCGCCTGGTGGGGTCACCGAGCAGGTCCCACGCGTCGCCCGCTTGGTAAGTTGCCACGAACGGTAAGTTACGGCTTACCGATGCCCCAGGTCAAGATCTGGAGTCAAGATACGG
>NZ_BOPH01000145.1 GCF_016863655.1 Virgisporangium ochraceum | reverse complement strand
AAAATACGTGTCCGGCGGGGAGTGCCGGTGAACGCCCCGACCGGCTGGCCCGTCACCGGCATCGGCGCGGTGGCGAGCATCGGACGCGACGCCGAGGAGATCTACCGCAACCTGTGCGCCGGTGTCGACGGGCTGGCTCCGATGCGGGGCTTCACCCCGCACTGGTACAAGGCCGGCCACCTGTTCGAGGTCGACAACCGGCCACGGTCCGGCGCCGACCAGCCCCGCCGGGCCACGGGCCTGCTGCTCGACGCGGTCGCGCAGGCGGCCGCCGACGCCGGACTGGGTGGGTCCTTCCCCGACGTGCCCGTGCTCGTCGGCACCGGGCTCCGCGAGCTCCGCTCGGTCGAGCTGTGGTGGCGCGACGGGGTTCCGGTCGACCACAACGACCTGCATTTCGGATCGGCGCTGCGGCGCCGGTTCGGCACCTACGACACGCACACCATCGCGAACGCGTGCTCGGCGTCGCTGTACGCCCTCGCGCTCGCCGTCGACCTGCTCGACGCCGGCACGACCGACACCGTGATCGTGGCGGGCGTCGACGTCATCACCGAGAGCATGTTCGGCCTGTCCGACCGGGTGCAGCCGCAACCGCCGGGTCAGGTGGCGCCGTTCGACAGCGCCCGGCGCGGCACCATCCTCGGCGAGGGCGCCGCCGCCGTCGTGCTGCGCGCCACCGGCGAGGGGACGCCGGCGCACGGTCACGTCCGGCAGGTCGGTATCAACTGCGACGCGTTCCACCTGACGGCTCCGGACACGGTGAGCGTCGCCGCGGCGATGCGTGACGCGCTGCGGCGGTCGGACGTCGACACCGCCACCATCGACCTGGTGATGGCGCACGGCACCGGAACACCGCTCAACGACGAGGCCGAGGCGGCCGCGCTGCGCGAGGTGTACGGCGACCGGGTCACCGAGCCGCTGATCACCGGGCTCAAGTCCGCGACCGGGCACACGTCCGGCGCGTCGGGCCTGTTGAGCCTGATCGTGGCGATGCTCGCCATGCGCGACGGCGTGGTCCCCCCGATGACCCGGCTCGACGATCCGGTCGAGACGGCCCGGGACTTCCGGTTCGTCCGGCGGGAGGCCGTCGACGCCACCATCCGCCGGTCGCAGGTGAACGGGTTCGGCTTCGGCGGCGTCAACGCCGTCGCGGTGGTGGAGAGGGGCGTGGCGCGATGAGCCCCGTCGTGACGGGCGTCGGGCTGGCCCTGCCGGGCGCCGACTCGCTCGACGCGCTGGTCACCGGTCCCCCCGACGACGCGCCACCCGTCGACCCGGCCGCGATCATGGGCCGGAAGGGCCTGCGCTACCGCGACCGCGCGACGCAGCTCGGCTACTGCGCGGCGAAAGCGGCCCTGACCGACGCCGGGCTGCTCGTCGACGAGCTTCTCGTGCCTGCCGGCGACGTGGCGGTCATCGTGTCGTCGAACCTCGGCAACCTGGCGACGGTGTGCAAGGTCGTCTCCACGATCGTCGAGGAGGACGGCACCAAGGGCCTCAGCCCGATGGACACGCCGAACGCCTCCAGCAACGTGCCCGCGTCCGCCATCGCCCTGCGCTTCGGGCTGCGCGGCCCGAACATGATGCTCTGCAGCGGTCCGACGTCCGGCGTCGACGCGCTGCGGTGGGCCACCGTCCTGCTGACGGGCCGGCGGGCCCGCCACGTCCTCGTCGTCGGCGTGGAGCCGGACGACGAGACCACCCGCCGGATGCTCGGCGCGCCCCGGGTCCTCGACGGCGCGGCGGCCGTCGTGGTCGAGCCGGCCGCGGTCGCGGCGGAACGCGGTGCGCCGCAACGCCTGCGGCTGGGCGGCTTCGCCCGCGGCGGCAGCGTCCGCGACTGCGTGGACCGGCTCGCGTCCGAACCGACCGCGCCGGGTGTCCCGGCCGCCTTCTACGTCCCGGAGACCGACCGGAGCCTGCCCGCGGACCTGTTCCCCGGCGTGCGCCGGCGCGACCTCGCCGAGCGGTGGGGCCCCGCGTCGGGCGCCCTCGGCGTGCTGCAGTGCGTCACCGCGGTCGCCGACCTGAGCGATGCGGCCGACGGCGCACCGGTGTACGCGGTCGCGGGCGGCGACGAGGACGACGCGAGTGCCGGCATGGTCCTCCACGCACCCGGGGGACCGGCATGGAACACGTGATCCTGCAGCACCACGGTGCGGCCGTCGCGCCGTCCCGGCGGATGCTGCTGCTGCACGGGCTGGCCAACTCCAGCGCCGTCTGGACGCCGTTGCTCGACCGCCGCCCGGACTGGCTCGAGTGCGTCACCGCCGACCTGCCCTGGCGGGCCGACGGACCGCCCGAGTGGAGCCACGACCCCGACCCGGTCGGCTGGGTGGCGCAGGCGCTGGGCGCGGTTCCGGGTGGTGCGGGCCTGGTGCTCGCCCACTCCTTCTCCGCGAACCTCCTCCTACAGCTGCTGAGCACGGAGCTCGAACGGGGCCGCGACCCGTTCCGGCACTACGGCATCGACGGCCTGGTCCTCGTCGCGCCGTTCTACCGGCGGGCACCCGGGCACTTCGACACCTCGCTGCTCGACGATCCCCGGGCGGGCTTCCGCGGCATCATGGCCGAGGGCGTCCGGCTGCGCTCACGCCGTCCGCTGGACCCGGTGCGGGAGAGCGAACTGGCCGAGCGGGTGTGCGAGCGGGTCGGCCCTTACGGCTGGATCCGGTTCTACGAGACGTACCTGCGCACCCCGTGGCTGCGCGTGGGCGCGATCCCGGTGCCGGTGCTCGTCGCCACCGGCGCCCGCGACGGCGCCTGCCACGAGAGTGCCGCGCTCGCGGCCGACCTGCCGCTGGGCTTCCTCGACATCGCACCGGACAGCGGCCACTTCCCGATGAGCACCCAGCCGGACCGGTTCGTGCGGGTCCTCACCCGGTTCTGCGTCCAACTGACCACCTCGACCGCCACACCGACACCCGCGGGAGTGTAGAAATGATCGACGTCGACCGGCTGCTGGGTACGACGACCGTCACGTCGCTGCGACCGTCCTACGAGGGCGCGAACATCGGCACCATCATCGGCTTCAAGCACGTCAACTATCTGGTGGAACAGGCGATCCTGGACCACTTCCGCGCCGCCGGAGCGCCGGCCGGCCGCATGTACGAGGACTACGGCGTCGGGTTCGACGTGGTGGAGCTCGACAGCCGGCTGCAGACCGCCCTGATCGTCGACGACGTCGTCGAGGCGGAGGTCACGCCGAAGGGTGCCGACGACACCGGCATCCGGTTCGCCGTCGCCCTGCACGTCGAGCGCGACGGGGCGCCGAAGAAGGCGGTCACGTCGAAGGCGCGGGTCGCGCTGCGTGCCGACGAGCGCGGGTCCGCCCGCAGGCCGTTGCCGGACGCGCTGCGTCCCCTGGTGATCGACCGGATCACCGCGACCGGCCAGGCGGTGCCGGCGATCGACCCGGCCATCCACATGGCCGGCAAGGACGGCGACGCCGTCATCGCCGCGCTCACCGAGGGCCGTAACGCCTACGGGTGGAAGTACCGGATCCCGTACTTCTACTGCCACTTCTTCGAGCGCATGCAGATGTCGGGCTACCTGCGGCAGATGGAGGAGGTCGTCGACCTGTTCCTCGCCGACCGGGGCCTCGCCATCAAGCAGCTGCTCGACGAGCGGAACTGGATCCCCGCGGTGACCCGCTCACACGTGCGCATTCTCGGCGAGACGCTGATGGAGGAGGAGCTCTACACCATCTACTCGGTGAGCGACGTCTTCAAGGACCTCCTATACACGTCCACAATGGACTGTTACGTCGTCCGCGACGGTGTCCTCGTCCACACCGCCACCGGGTCGATCACGCACGCCTACGGCACGGTGGACAACGGCTGCGACGGCCAACTGGTCACCTTCGACGAGCGGGTACAGCGCGCTCTGCACGGAGCGGCGACGGCATGACGACGGTGGCACCCGCGGGTCCGGTCATCACCGGATGGTCGGCGGTGTCGGCCCTCGGGTACCGGTCCGGCGACTTCGCGGCCGGTCTCCGCGACCGGCGGCCGGCGGTCCGGGCGGTCGACACCGACCGGTGGCAGGTCGCCGACCGCGTCGCCGGCATCGTGCCCGACTTCAGCCCGCGCGAGGTGCTGGGGAAGAAGAACACCCGGGCGATGGACCGCCTGACGGGCCTCGCCGTGACGGCGGTCGGCCAGCTGGTGACCGGCATCGACGACGACGAGGGCTCCGCCGTGGTGCTGGGAACGACCACCGGCAGCCAGCAGAGCATGACCGACATCACCCGCGACACGCTGATCCACGACAAGCCGTTCTACATCGAGGCCGCGCAGATCCCGAACGCCATCATGAACAGCGCGGCGGCACAGTGCGCGATCTGGTACCAGCTACGCGGTCCGAACGCCACGGTCGCCGCCGGCCGCGCCTCGGGCGTCTCCGCGCTCACCTACGCCCGGCGGCTGCTCGCCGCGGGCCGGGCGCGGACCGTCCTGTGTGGAGCCGCCGAGGAGTACTCCACCGCCCGGTCGTGGTGGGACTGGCACGGCCGCGACGGCGCCGAACCGTCCACGCCACCCGGCGAGGGCTGCGCGATGATCCGCGTCGAGGCGGCCGGCGCTCCGGACGGTCTGGCCGACGTTCTCGCCACCGGCTCCGGTCTCCTCGGTGACGCCGCACAGGCGCCGGCGGTACTGGACCGCTGCCTGCGCGCGACCATGCGCCGGGCCGGCGTGAGCGCCGACGAGGTCTGGGCGGTGTCGGCGAGCGAGCCGTCCGGTCCGGCCGGCGCCGCGGAGGCAGCGGTGCTGGCGGACGTGTACGGCGCGCACCGCCCCGTGCGACCGGGCGAGATCGGCCTGATCGGTGACACCGCCGGCGCGACGGCGGCCTTCCAACTCGTGGCGCTGCTCAGCATGGCGTCCGACGACGCGTCCTCGCGCGGACGGCCGGCGGTCCTGACGTCGGTCGACCCCGAAGGCGTGTTCGGCTGCGCGGTTCTCCGCCTCCGCTGACGACCTCCCACCACCCCGAAGGAGAACTCTCATGACCACCACCGGACTCCTGGACCGTGAGCGCCTGCGCGCCATCGTCGCCGAGGTGCTCGACCTCGAACCCGACGACGTCACCGACGACGCGAGCTTCATCGACGACCTCGGCGTCGACTCGCTGATGGCGCTGGAGATCGTGGTGGTGCTGGAGAAGCGGTTCGGTGTGCGGTTCGCCGAGACCGAGCTGCGCCAGGTGACCAGCCTCGACCAGGCGTACGACCTGGTCGCCGCGAAGCTGCGATGACATGTCCACCACCGTCCAGGTACCCGCGCACGTGCTGCCGGCCCTACTTCCGGCCCTGCTGTCGGTCGCGGAGCTCCGCCGACTGCTGCCGCACCGGTACCCGATGCTGCTCGTCGACCGGGTGGTCGACGTGGAGCCCGGCCGGCGGCTGGGCGCGGTGAAGGCCGTCACCGTCAACGAACCGTGCTTCGCGGGCCTGCCCGACGACGCGGTCTTCGACTACCCGCCGACGCTCCTCGTCGAGTCGTGGGGGCAGGCCGCCGGGATCCTGGCGATGCTCTCGCATCCCGACCCGGACTCCCTCGCCGGCCAGGTGATGCTCGCCGGCGCGATGACCGGGATCGCGTTCCACGGCCCCGTGACGCCGGGGACGCTCGTGCGCCACGAGGTGCGGGTCGAGCGGGTCTTCAGCGACACGGTCATCTTCGCCGGCGAGAGCACCGTCGACGGCGACGTCGTGATGACGCTCGCCCGCATGGTCATGGCATTCCGGCCGGCCGGCGCACTGGACTCTCCGAAGGATGGAAACCCGTGAAAGCACACCCCGAACAGAAGGTGGCTCTGGTCACCGGGGGATCGCGCGGCATCGGCCGCGCCGTGGTCCTGCGACTGGTCCGTGACGGCTACGCGGTGTCCTTCTGCTACCGCTCGGCCGACGACACCGCGCGGGCGCTGGTGAAGGAGGCGGAGGAGCTGGGTGGACCGGTCGTCGCCTTCGCCGCCGACGTCGCCGACCGCGACGCGGTACGCGCCTTCGTCGACGGCACGGTCGCCGAACTCGGACCGGTCGACGTCGTCGTCACCTCCGCCGGCATCACCCGCGACAACCCGCTGGTGCTCAGCGAGGACGCCGACTGGCACGCCGTGCTCGACACCAACCTCGACGGCGTGTACCACGTCAGCCGCGCGGTCATCTTCGAGATGATGAAGCGGAAGTCGGGCAGCATCGTCACGATCTCCTCGGTCGCCGGCGTGTACGGCAACGCGACGCAGACCAACTACTCCGCGGCGAAGGCCGGCATCATCGGGTTCACCCGCTCGCTGGCCAAGGAGGTCGGCCGGTACGGCATCCGGGTCAACGCCGTGGCGCCCGGCTACATCGAGACCGACATGACAGCCGGCCTGTCCGACCAGGTCCGCAAGCGCGCCCTGGAGTCCATCCCGCTGCGCCGCCTGGGGCAGGCCGACGAGGTCGCCGATCTCGTCTCCTACCTCGCCAGCGACCGGGCCGGCTACATCACCGGATCCGTCCTCCACGTCGACGGCGGCATCACGATCTGACCTTAGGAGAGCGCTGACATGGCCCCCAAGCCGCCACGCTTCTACTTCTCGCTGCGCAGCCCGTACTCGTGGTTCGCCTACCGCGACCTGACCGAACGCTACCCGGACGTCGCCGCCGCGTCGCGGTGGATCCCGTTCTGGGAACCGGATGCCGCGACCTCGGCCGCCCTCGACGAGGCCGACGTGCGGCTGCCGATCGTCGCCATGTCGCGGGCCAAGAACTTCTACATCCTGCAGGACACCCGCCGCATGGCACAGGCCCGCGGCTGGACGATGACGTGGCCGATCGACCGCGACCCGGTCTGGGAGGTGCCGCACCTGGCCTACCTGGCGGCCGACGACGCCGGCCGCGGCCGCGAGTTCGTCGACCGCGTCTACCGGGCCCGCTGGCAGGAGGGCAGGGACATCGTCGACCGGCAGACGATCGGCGCGATCGGCGACGAACTGCGCGTCGCCGGGCTCGCCGACGCGGCCGACGATCCGGACCTGCGCCGCCGCGGCGTCGCGTGCCTGACCGAGTCGTTCCACGACGGGCTGTTCGGCGTGCCGTTCTTCGCGCAGGCCCGGAACCGGTTCTTCGGCCACGACCGGCTGACCGCGTTCGCGAGCGCCGTCCGCGGCGAGCCGTTCGCCGGCGAACCGGCCGCGTGGACCGACCTGACCGCGGTACCGGCGTTCAGCGCCGCGGGCGCCGACGCCGGCCCGGCCGGCGGATGCGGCTGACCGGCGATGGAGGGGCGGGAGAGCTGGGACGCCGTCGTCATCGGGTCTGGCCTCGGCGGCCTGGTCTGCGCGGCGTACCTGGCGGCCAGCGGACGGTCGGTGCTCGTGCTCGAACAGCACGACGTCGCCGGCGGCAACAGCCACGTCTTCCGGCGGCGCCGGCGGTACGAGTTCGACGTGGGGGTGCACTACCTCGGCGACTGCGGGCCCGACGGCGTGCTGCCGGCCATCTTCGCCGGTGTCGGCCTGCGCGACCGGATCGCGTTCCGGTCGATGGATCCGGACGGCTTCGACCGCATCATGCTTCCCGGGTACCGGCTCGACATGCCGGTCGGCTGGGACGCCTACCGGAGCCGGCTGCTGGCCGCGCTTCCGGACGACGCCGAGGGCATCGACACGTTCGTCGACGTGTGCGAGGCGATCGGCCGGGAGGCGCGCGACAGCCTGCTGTCCACTGTGGAGGTCACCGCCGCGGCGCTGCTCGAACGCACCCCGGTGTCGCTGCGCTGGGGCCGGCGCACCCTGACCCAACTGTTCGACCACTGTGGACTGTCGGCCGCGGCGCGGACCGTGCTCGCCGCCCAGTCGCCCAACTACGGCATGGGACCGGCCGAGGCGACCGTGTCGATGCACGCCACCGTCACCGACCACTACCTGCGCGGCGCGTACTACCCCGTGGGCGGCGGGCAGGTGCTCGCGGCGTCGCTGGTCGAGGCGATCGAGAGCCACGGCGGCGAGATCCGCACCCGGACGTGCGTGGAGCGCATCCTGGTCGAGGGCGGGAAGGTGCGCGGGGTCGGCCTGGCCGACGGGACGGTGGCGAGCGCCCCGGTCGTGGTCTCCAACGCCGACTACCGGCGGACCATGCTCGACCTGGTCGGCGCGGAGCACCTGCCGGGCAGCCTCGTCCGCAAGACCACGACCGCGACGATGGGAATGCCGTTCGCGACCCTGTACCTGGCCCTCGACCGCGAGATCGCCGGCCTGCCGAACGCGAACATCTGGTGGTACGACACCACCGACATCGACGCCTACTACGAGAGCCTCGCCGGCGACTGGAACGGCGAGGTGCCGTTCCTGTTCATGTCGTTCGCGTCGGTGAAGGACCCGGACTCGGCGACGGTGTGCCCGCCGGGGCACAGCAACTTCCAGGTGATGACGCTCTGCCCGCCGCGGCACGACGCCTGGCGGGCCGACGGTGACGCCGCCGCGAGCGGCCGGTACCGCCGCGACCGCGGCTACCTGGACGGCAAGGGCCGGCTCACCGACGCGATGCTCGACGCCGCCGAGTCCGTCCTGGGACCGCTGCGCGACTCGGTCGTGCACCGCGAACTCGCCACCCCGCTGACCCACGAGCGGTACACGTGGTCGACCGGCGGCACGCCGTTCGGGCTCGCCCGCTGGGGAACCGGTGGCAGCCGTCCCGACACCCGGACCACAGTGGACGGTCTGTACGTGGTGGGCGCGAGCACGCGGTACGGCAGCGGCATCACCGGCGTCGCCGTCGGCGGCATCGCGTGTGCCGGTCAGATCCTCGAACGCCGTCTCATCCCCGCGGTGCACGGCGGTGAGGTGCTGGCCGACACCGCGCGGCTGCCCGACCGCGACGACCGGTGGGACCCGCTGCGGGTCTCGCGCGGCGCGGCCCGGCGCGACGCGCGCGGGCTCGCCCGGATCGGCTGACCGACAGGCAACACCCATTTGCCGGCGGCTTTCCTCGCGCCCGGACGTGGCGTTCGGCGAGGCTTCTCCCCATCGGTTCATTCGACCAGCAGGGGGAGAGCGAATGTCAATGAGGAGAACCGTGACGGCGGTCCTGGGCACGGTGGCGATGGCGGTGGTGGCGGCGGTGTTGCCGGTGTCACCGGCCGCCGCCGCGGAGACCTGCACCACCACGTGGCGGACACTCCAGTTCGGGGACAGCGGACGACACGCCGTGGTGGAGCCCGGCGCACCGTGGCACGTGCGACTGGGAACCGCTACCAACGGCTACCACCTGTTCCTGTTCTGTGTGCAAACGTCGACGAGTGGCAAGACCCGGATAAGGTTCGACTCGAACGCCAACGGGAACCTGACCGCGGAGCGGGGGCCGTCCGGACAGATCGTCAGGAGGATCCACGCCGCCGGTTTCGAACCCGGCTGGGACACCTGGTACGTGTGCGCTCTCGACGCGAAGTGGGTCGAGATCAGCTTCACGCCCAACGACTACTTCCTGGGTGTCAACTCCTCGGGGTACCTCGACATCGAAGACGACCATCCGAACGGCAACGCGCTGTGGCGCCGCAGCGAGTTCGACGGCATCGACCTGGTGGCCTGTTGAGCCGTCGCGGGTCAGTCGACGCGCGGTGACTCCGTTCGGCCGCGCTTGAGCTCGAAGAAGCCGGGTGTGGTGGCGGCGAGCAGGACGCCGTCCCACAGCCGGCCGGCCGCTTCCCCGCGCGGCACCGGGCTGACCACCGGCCCGAAGAACGCCGCGCCGTCGACGTGGATCGCGGGCGTACCGAGGTCCTCGCCGACCGGGTCGAGGCCGGCGTGGTGGCTCGACCGCAGCGCGTCGTCGTGGTCCTCGCGGTCGGCGGCCAGCGCCAGGTCGGTGTCGAGCCCGGTCTCGATGAGTGCCGACCGGTACAGGTCCGCGCCGATCGGCTGCTTCCCGTGGTGGATGCGGTTGCCCAGCGCGGTGTACAGGTCGCGCAGTACCGGGGTCCCATATTTCTGTTCGGCGGCGATGAGGACGCGCACCGGCCCGAGCGTGTCGGTGAGCCACTCCTCGTACCAGGCCTCGAGCCCGGTGCGGCCGCGGTTGAGCAACCACAGGCTCATCACGTGGAAGCGCACGGTCACGTCCCGGACGGACTCCACCTCCAACAGCCACCTGGACGTGTTCCACGCCCACGGGCACTTCGGGTCGAACCACATGTCGGTGACGGTCACGCACGGCCTCCCGGTCGGTAGGCCTCCATCCAAGAACCGCCGGCGCGACCGGAGAAGGGCCAATCAGCCAGGGACCCGTTGGGCCAAAGTCATCGGACGGCGAGGTCCAGCAGGAACCGGGCGGTGGCGTCGACGACGTCGGCGAGGTGTTCGTCACCGTAGTGGAACGCGTGCCGGGCGTTCCCGTACTCGATCAGGGTGCACGGGTTGCCGGCCCGCGTCATCGCGTCCCGGAACCGGCGCACGTGGTCGATCGGCTCGACCTCGTCGGCGGTGCCGTGGTGGATCAGCGTCGACGGGCCGCCCGGCCGTACGAGCTCGACGACCGAGTACTCCGACGCCCGACCCGCGCCGATCCCGGCGTTCCGCTCGATCCCGCGACGGACGTCGGCGGGGAAGGCGAGCAGGTCCAGGCCGGCCGGGTTGAAGGCCACCACCGCGCCACCGTCCGTCGGTCCGGTCATCGCCGCGACGAGCGCGAGGTGCGCGCCGGCGGAGCTGCCGCCCGACGCCGGGCGCGTGACCCCGCGCGACGCCGCCAGCGCGCGGAACCGCTCCACCGCCCGCCGGACGTCGTCGACGCAGTCGTCGATGCCCGCGGCTCCCCGGCCGAGCAGCCGGTATCCGGCCGAGACGGCGAAGACGCCGTGCGACGCGAGGCGACGGCAGTGCCCGGCCAGGTCGTCGGGCGAACCCTTGCGCAGCGCACCGCCGTGGAACAGCACGACGCCGGCGGCGGGTCGCACGCCCGCGGGCGGATCGAAGACCAGCATCGGCAGCCCGGTGCCGTCGGCGGCGGTGTAGCCCATCGGCGGCATACAAGCACCGGCCGCGGACGTAGGCAACCACTGAGCGTCCTGGGTTAAAGATTCTTGACACGATGTCTGGACTTCTTTACCTTCAACATGTCAAGTTTTCTATACACGGGAGCCACGATGCACACGCTGACCCGTACCGCCCGCACGACCGGGCTGTTCTACCTGGGAGTCGCCATCACCGGTCTCCTCGGGTACCTCGTCGTCCGCCCGATGCTCTTCGCCGCCGACGACCCCGACGAGACGCTCGCCAACCTGGTGACGCACGGGTCGCTCGCCCGCGCCGGCATCGCCCTCGAACTGGGCATGGTCGTCACCCAGACCCTCACCGCGGTCTGGTTCTACCGCCTCTTCCGCACGGTGCGACCCGTTGCCGCGGGCGGGATCGCCGCGTTCGGTCTGGTCAACGCGATCGTGGGTCTGGTGAGCGCCGCCGCGCTGGCGACGGCGCTGCAGGTGTCGGTCGACGGGATCGGTGACGCCGCCGCCAACGTGCAGATCCTGTACCTGGTGAGCGACAACCTCTGGGGCGTGGGCGCGCTGTTCTTCGGCCTGTGGCTCGTTCCCATGGGCTGGTGCGTGCTGCGCTCGGGCTGGATGCCCCGCGCCCTGGGCTGGATCCTCGTCGTCGGCGGCGCCGGGTACGTGCTCAGCGCGTTCCTCAGGTACCTCGTCCCCGACGCGCACGTCGTCGTCGAGGCGCTGGCGTATCCCGCGTCGGTGGGCGAGTTCTGGATGGTCGGCTACCTGCTGGTCCGCGGCGTGCGCCGGCGGGCCCTGGACGAGGCCCCGCCCGCGCCGCGTATGCCCGCACCGGCGACGAGCTGAGCCCGTTCCCCCGGCCGGCCCGGCACCGCGAACGACGACCGCCGCGATCAGCCGCAGATCAACGCGACGTTGATGGGCAGCCACACCGCGAGCACCGCCGACAGCACCAGCGCGATCGTCCCCAGTACCGCGCGGCGCGTCCGCCCGCTGCGCGGATGCGCGGCGAACACCAGGGCCAGTTCGACCCCGACGAGCACCACCCAGCCCGCCCAGGACGAAGGCCCACAGGCCGTCCATGGGTGGAACCTGTGGAGAGTTCGTGTGGACTTCACAGCGGGTCTTCCACCGGTGGTGCGGTGGGCGCCAGCGACCGCACCCGGACGAGGACCTCGTCGAGCTGGCGGATCCGGGCCCGCACCCCGTCCCGCTCCTGGACGAGGGCGTTCCTGCGCTTCGTCCGCTCGGCCTTGTCGTCGGCCAGCGCCTTGTCGATGGTCGCGATGTGCGCGTCGAGCTGCTGGAGACGGCGTTCGATCGCCTCGTCCAGCGCGAGCGTCAGCGCGTACTGCAGATCGGTGAAGCGCCGCATGATCTCGTCGGACAGCGCCGCACGCGCGTCGCCGAGGACCTCCCGTAGCCACTGCTTGGCGCCCTGCCGGTCGGTCATCGACTTCCGCTTGAAGATCATGTAGGCGCCGGCCGCCAGGCCGATCGCGATGCCGATGCCGGGCAGCACGAGGTTGGCCGGGCCGGAGATCTGGAGCAGGCTGGCGCCGAGACCCGCGCCGTACGTGCCGGCCCGGCCGGCCATGAACGCGACACCGGCGCTGGACATCGCCACCATCGCGCCGTCACCGGAACTGTGCCGACGGGGCCTGGACTGCAGGGCGTGCCGCAGCCGGGCGTTCAGGTGCCGCAGCACGTACCGCAGCTCGTCGGGCCGGAACACCTGCGCCAGCGCCCGCTCGCCGACCGCGCGGAAGCACTGCTCCAGGTCGTGCGAGAGCCGCACGCTCAACGCGTGCAGCGACCGGTCCAGCTCCTGCGGAAGGGCTTTCAGCTCACCGCTGCCCGCCTTGTCGATCCGGTCGAGGTAGTCCTCCTGCACCTTCGTGACGTACTGCCGAAGCCGGGCGGTCGCCTCGACCCGGGCCCGCTGCGTCTCCGTGTTGAGGGCCAGCGACCACTGCCGCGACTCGGTGCGCTTGCGCGCGGCGACCTTCGCGCGTTCGTCCCTGGCCCGCTGGACGTCGGCCGGGTCCGGGTCGGTCGCCTTCATCCGCTCGCCGAGCTGGCGGTCGAGCCCGATCACCTCGCTGCGCACCGAGCGCAGCACGTTGGCCAGCTGCACCGAGCGGCCCTTGGCGGCCAGGTCGATCAGCGCGTGCTGCAGGTCGGCGATCCGCGACTCCCGGATCAGCTCCTCCCGCGTCCCCTCGGGCATCGACATCGCCGTCTCGGCAAGCCGCGCGGACACCGGGAACCACGGGGCGGACCCGAACCGCGGCGCGTGCGCCTGCAGCTGCCCCCGGTTGTCGGCGAGGATCGTGCGCCAGCCCGGGTACGCGTCGCACTTGGTCAGCGCGAACAGAACGAAGTTGACCCGCATGCTGGCCTCGATGAGGAAGTCCAGCTCGGGCCTGGTGAACGGCGACGACGCGTCGACGACGAACAGCAGCGCGGTGGCCCGCTCGACCGCGTCGAGGGTGATCTGCGCGTGCGACGGGTCGAGGCCGCCGACGCCGGGCGTGTCGACGAGCGTCAGGTACTGCAGCAGCGGCGCCGAGTGCTGCACCTCGATGCGTCGGGGCGGCCGCAGCCCGCTCGGGAGCCGGCCGGCCACCGTCGCCCAGTCGCGGAGGTCGCCGTGGCTGAGCGGGACGGGATTCTCCAGGCCGGGCAGGTACGCGCGGGCGCCGTGGCCGGTCGAGTGGCGGAACTCGATGAACGAGGAGGTCGCCACCGCGGTGTCGACCGGTGACAGGTCCGGCACCCCGATCAGCATGTTCACCAGAGAGCTCTTGCCGCGCTTGGTCTCGCCGACGACCACGATCGAAGGGCGGCTGACGTCACGGCGACGCACCTTGTCGAGGTCCGCCGCGGCGTCCGGGTCGCTCTTGCGCAGGAACGCGAGGCCGCCGTCGACGGCCTGGACGAGGAGCTTCTGCAACGCGGCGTCAGGGTTCGGCGGGGTCGTCGTGGGGGGTTGCTGCACCTGGGTCACCGCGTCCTCCTAGGTCCCCGTGTGCTTTCCTGGCCGGGACCGTACCGGCGGCGGTCGCGGCGCCGCGGCGCGTCCCATCGCGGTTGGCACGAACTGGGGAGGCGCATATGCCCAGGTCAGAGCGGTACGGACGGCTCAGCGCACGGTCTCCACCGACGCGATCACCAGGCGCAGGGGCAGGACGCCGTTGCCGATCAGGGCCGTCAGTTCCTCGGCTTCGGCGCGGCCCAGGTTGCCGGAGATGACGGCGTCGCCCGGGATGACCGCGGTGATCGCCGGGGCGACGATCACGATGTTGTCGAGCGCCACCGCCACCTGTCCCTCGGTGCCCTGGCCGGCGTCCACGATCTCGGTGGTGAGCGCGGTCCACTTCGGCTGGCCCGACCCGGTGAAGCGCAGGTTGACGGTCCACGCACCCTGGTCGATCTTCGTCTCCGCGTCGGCCAGGTCGGCGCCGACCACCTTGGCCGTGTCGAGCAGGTACTTCGCCTCACCGGCGCGGTCGCAGGCCGTCGCCCCGGCGCTGTCGTCGAGCGCTCCCGGCGGGCGTTGGTTGAGCATCGTGCAGGTGACCGCCGGTACCGCGTACTGCATCGTGTGTGGCAGAGCGGCGATCTCCGCACAGGTCAGGGCGTCGAAGCCGGTCAATGCCGTCGCGGCGGGGGTGGACGGGTCGCGGACGGCGGCCGCGGCGTCGTAGACCGGTCCCAGCTTGGCCCTGGCCGAAGCGAGCGCCGCCGCCCGGTCGGTGCGCTCCTGCGGGTCGGGGCCGCAGCCGTCGCCGGGCTGGCCGGACGTGCTGCCGAGAACCCGGCGGAACGTGAGGTTTCCCGGCACCAGCAGGGCCTTGACCCGCTCGGTGTCGCCGCGGGCGGCGGTGACCAGCAGGGTCTCGGCGCCGATCGCGGTGACCGTCGGCCGGGCCAGATCCAGCTCCTTCATCCGCGAGGTCAGGATCTTCAAGGTCTGGTCGAGCGCGGCCGCCGCGGGTTGCCCGCCGTCGGGACCGGACAGCCGCACGGTGATCGCGACGTCTCCCTCGACGGGACGCCCGTCCCAGCCGCGGGTGAGGAACAGGGCCGTCGCGCCGGCGGCGACCACCGCGATGAGCACGACGCCGAGCGTCAGCCACAACCACCACCGGCGGCGGGCCGGCCTGGGCGCGGGCGGCGGAAGATAGCCTTCCGGCACGTATCCGAGTTCCGCTGGAGCGACGGGCTGTGGGTATCCTGGCGCCGGTTCCTGCGGGGACATGCGGACAGGGTACGGGAGGTGCGCTCGACGTGCGGCTCGGTGTTGACTTCGGGACATCGAACACCGTCGGGATGCTGCAGCGGCCGGACCGGTCCGTCACGCCACTGCTGTTCGACTCCTCGCCGCTGCTGTCGTCGGCGGTGCACGCCGGACCGGACGCGGCCGTCCTCACCGGTGCCGACGCCGAACGGGCCGCGCTCGCCCGTCCCGACGGCCTGGAGCCGCACCCCAAGCGCCGCGTCGACGACGGCACGGCGTGGCTCGGTGAACGGGAGCACTCCATTGTGGACCTCGTGGCGACGGTCCTGTCGCGCGAGTGGGCCGAGGCGTGCCGGGTCGGCGGTGCCCCACCCTCGGCCGTCGTGCTCACCCACCCGGCCGTCTGGGGCCGCACCCGGCTCGGTGTGTTCACCGAAGCGGCGGCGCGGGCCGGAATGTCGCCGGTGACGCTGGTGCCCGAGCCGGCCGCCGCGGCCGCCTACTTCGCCGCGATCCTGGGCCGGGAGGTGCCGCCGGGTCACGCCCTCGTCGTGTACGACCTCGGGGCCGGCACGTTCGACGTCAGCGCCGTCCGCCGGGAGGCGCACGGGTTCGAGGTCGTCGCCACCGGCGGCCTGTCCGACATCGGCGGCCTTGACCTCGACGCCGTTGTCGTGGCGCACGCCCGGTCGCTCACGGAACGGGCGCGCGACGCGTGGGCACGGCTCGACTGGCCGGAGACCACCGCCGACCAGCGGGCCCGCCGGGACCTGTGGCTCGGTGCCCGCGCGGCGAAGGAGCTGCTGTCCCGTCACGTACAGGCCGACCTGCACGTGCCGCTGGTCGACGTGGACCTGCACGTGACGCGGGCCGAGTTCGAGGCGGCCGCGCGGCCGTTGCTCGACCGCACCGTGGCGACGACGGTGGAGATGCTGCGGTCGGCCGGCGTCACCCGCGAACGCACGGCCGGCGTGTTCCTGGTCGGCGGGTCGAGCCGGATCCCGTTGGTCGCCGCGCTGCTGCACCGACGGCTCGGCATCGCGCCGACGGTCATCGACCAGCCGGAGCTCGTGGTCGCGCACGGTGCCCTGCACATCCCCGGGACGGAGATTCCGCCTGCGGCGATGGGACCCGCGGCGGCACCGACGGTCCCACGAACGACGCCCGCCACCCCGACACGGCCCACCCCGACGCCGGCCACCCCGACCCCCGCGACCACGACGTCGCAGCGGCCGGCGGTGCTGGGCATCCCGCCGCGCGGCGTGGTGTCGAGCGACTTCCCGGTGCACCTCGTCGAGCTGACGATCGGCGGTCGGGTCGGCTACACGGTCCGGACCTACCCCGACGACGGCGGGACCGCGGTGTTCGCGAACGAGGGTGACCGCCTGCCGCTGTTCGCCCGCCCGGAACAGGCCGGCGACCACGCCGCCGGAACCGACGGCCACGCGATGACCGCGGTGCTGCACTGGGAGTCGCTGGCCGAGACGATGACGACCGCGTTCCTGCCACTGCTGCCGCGCAACCGTTACCGGCTCGACCTGCCGCCGGTCACCCTCGAACGGCACCCGAAGGAGTGGCTCGTCGACGTGGTCGTCGAGGCCGGCATCGTCGCCCGGGAACTGGTCAACGCGCTCGA
The DNA here is from genome assembly GCF_016863655.1 of Virgisporangium ochraceum. Taxonomy (GTDB): domain Bacteria; phylum Actinomycetota; class Actinomycetes; order Mycobacteriales; family Micromonosporaceae; genus Virgisporangium; species Virgisporangium ochraceum. Next base: position 84,398 of record NZ_BOPH01000145.1, on the reverse strand, counting down.
CATCGACGAGGCCTACGCCCTGCTCGGCGAGGGCACACCGCTCGACCGGCTCGACGACGCGCTGCGGGTGGCGCGGCGCATCCCGTTCGGCCGCGGGCGGCGCGAACTGCGCGCGTTCGACCACCGTGCGCTCGCCGCCGCGTGGCGCCGCGTGGCCGACCTGATCGACGACCGCGTCGACTGGTGGTGAACGCCCCGCGTCGGCCGTACGCCATGACGTTCGACGCCACCCGGCGGGTCTGCTACACGGGGTACGTCACCCAGGCGATCGTGAACAACCTCGCTCCGTTGCTGTTCATCGTGTTCCAGACGCGGTTCGACGTGCCGCTGGAGATGCTCGGTCGGCTGGTGCTGCTGAACTTCGGCGTGCAGTTGCTGACCGACCTCGTCGCGGTGCGGGTGGTGGACCGGGTCGGCTACCGCGGCCCGCTCGTGCTCGCCCACGTGGTGTCGGTGGCGGGTCTGGTGCTGCTGGCCGTGCTGCCGGTGACCCTGCCGACGCCGTATCTCGGACTGAGCATCGCGATCGCCGTGTCGGCGGTGGGCGGGGGCCTGCTGGAGGTGCTGGTGAGCCCCGTCGTCGACGCGCTGCCCGCGCCGTCGAACGGCAGGGCGGCCCAAATGAGCCTGCTGCACTCGTTCTACTGCTGGGGCCAGGCCGCGGTGGTGGTGGGCACGACGCTGCTCCTCGGGCTGCTCGACCAGTCCCGGTGGTACCTGCTGCCGCTGTTGTGGGCGCTGGCACCGCTGGTGAACCTGGTCGTTCTGCTCCGGGTCCCGATGCCGGCGACCGTCCTCGACGAGCACCGCACGTCCGTGCGGACCCTGCTCGGCACGCGGGCGTTCGCCGCCGCGATGGTGCTCATGCTCTGCGCGGGCGCCGCCGAACTGACGATGTCGCAGTGGTCGTCGCTGTTCGCGGAGGAGGGCCTCGGGGTCACCAAGGTGTGGGGCGACCTCGCCGGGCCGTGCGTGTTCGCGCTCTTCATGGGCGCCGGCCGGGCCGCCTACGGCGTGTGGGGCGCCCGGATCGCGCTGGCGCCGGCGCTCGTCGGCTGCGGCGCGCTCGCGACCGTGTGCTACCTGGTGGCGGCACTGGCCGGCAACGCGGTCGTGAGCCTGGTCGGGTGCGCGTTGTGCGGGCTGGCGGTGAGCCTGCTGTGGCCGGGCACGTTCAGCCTCGCCGCCGCGCGCTTCCCGGCCGGCGGTGCGGCGATGTTCGGCATCCTCGCCGTGTTCGGCGACGCGGGCGGCGCGGTCGGGCCGTGGGTCGCGGGCGCGGTCGCGCAGGCCTCGACCCGCTCCGACGGCGTCCTGCGCGACGTGGCGCGGCTGCTTCCGGACGACGGCGGTTCGGGGCTGCGGGTCGGTCTGCTCGCCGGCGTCGTGTTCCCGGTCGTCGTCATGGTCCTCGCGTCGCGTCGCGGCGGCCGCTGACACGTAGCGCGGAACGCGCGGCCGGTGGAGCCCTACCGGAGGGCGCGGTCCCGCCGGCGGGTGGCCGGCGTGGCGGCGCGCGGCGCGAACCGGCGGTCGTGCCACCGGCGCAGCGGCGCCGGCGCCCACCAGTTCCACCCGCCGAGCAGGCTCATCGACGCCGGCAGCAGCAGCCCGCGCACGACCGTGACGTCGAGCAGCAGCGCCACCGCCATCGCGAACCCGATCTCCTTGACCGCGACCAGTTCACCGAGCAGGAACCCGAGGAACACCACACCGATGCACAACGCGGCGGCGGTGACCACCGGCCCGGACTTCGCGATGCCGGCGCGGACGGCGCGGTCACCGGTCGACGGGCGGCCGTCCCACTCCTCCCTGATCCGGGCGAGCAGGAACACCTCGTAGTCCATCGAGAGCCCGAACACGAACACGAACAGCAGAACCGGTGTGGTGACGTCGATCGCGCCCCACGATTCGACGCCGAGCAACGCGTCGCCGACGCCCCACTGGAACACGACGACGAGCACGCCGAGCGTGGCGAGCAGCGTGAGCGCGTTCATCGCCAACGCCTTGAGCGGCACCACGAGCGAACCGGTCAGCACGAACAGCAGCACCGTCGTCGCCAGCAGGATGACGAGCAGCGCGACCGGGAACCGCCCGCCCACCGAGTCCCGGTAGTCGACGAGCTCCGCGGCGGCGCCGCCCACGAGAACCGGGAACGGCGGGTCCAGCGCCCGGATCGCGCGTACGACGTCGCGCGAGGTCCGCCCGGCGGTCGGGCCCTCCGGGGTGACGTCGACAACGGCCGCCGGCGCGGCGATGTCGGGCCGCGGCTCCATCCGGAGCACGCCGTCGAGCCTGTTGAGCGCGTCGAGAAAGTCGCGAACCTCCGCACGCGACGGATCCGCGTCGACCACCACGACGACCGGGTCGGCCCGGCCGTTGCCGAAGTCGCGCTGCACGGTCTCCTGCACCCTGCGCGCCTCGGCGGAGGCCGGCAGCGCGCGGGCGTCGGAGTTCTCGAGGTTCACCCCGAACACGAACGGCAGCGCCAGCGCCAGCAGACCGGCCGTCACGGCGAGGGTCACCGGGCCCGGCCGGCGCTGCGCGAACGCGGCGAGCCGCGCCAGCACACCCGGTCCCGGATCGGCCTTTCCCCGCACCGCGGCCGCGACCGCGCGGCGCAGCGCGAGCACCCGGTTGTGGTCGCCCGCCGCCGGAATGCGGCGGTGCGTCGCGGCGATGAGCGCCGGGACAGCGGTGAGCCCGGCCAGGGTGGCCAGCAGCACGACGAGCGCGCCGCCCAGCGCCATCGCGCCGAGAAGCGGTTCGGCGAACGCGGACAGGCCGCCCATCGCCGCGGCGACGGCGAGCCCGGAGACGAGCACGGTGCGGCCGGCGGTCGCGCTGGTGCGGGCGAGCAGTTCGGCGACAGACGCGTCGGGACCGGCGTCGCGCTCCTCCCGGAAGCGGGCGGTGACGAGCAGCGCGTAGTCGACGGCGAGCCCGATGCCGAGCATGGTGACGACGTTGACGGTGAACTCGCTGACCCCGGTGAGCGCGGTCAGCCCGAACAGGCCGAGCAGCGTCACCGACACGGTGGCGAGCGCCGCGACGAGCGGGACCGCGCCGGCCACGAAACCGCCGAGAACGAACACCAGCACGACGAGGAGGACGACGAGCGCGACCGACTCGCCGAACGCGGCGTCGGCGACGGCCCGGTCGGCGAACGCGCGCTCGGCGAGCGTCTCGCCACCGACGAGCACCTCGGGCGCGTCGATGCGGTGCAGCGCGTCGACGACCGCGTCCTCGACCCGTTCCCGCCGCCCGTCCGGCAGGCCCGGCCGCAGTTCGACCCGGATCAGCGAGCTCCGGTTGTCGGCGCCGATCCGTCCGCCGGGCGCGCTGTACAGGTCCTCGACCTCCGCGACGCCGTCCATGGCACGGATGCCGGCGGTCACCGCCGTGACGTCGGCGACGAGCGCCTGGTCGTACACGTCGCGCCCGCCGACGACGGCGACGACGACCGGGCCCTCCGGCCGCAGCCGGTCGACCCGCCGCTCGGCGCGCTGCGACTCGGCGTCGGGCCGCAGGCTGTCGGTGGTGGTGAGCCGGTCGAAGACCCGGCCGCCCTGCACCAGCCCGGCGACGAGCAGGACGAGCCAGACGCCGAGCACAGGCCACCGCCAGCGGGCACACGAACGGCCGAGCGCGGCGAGCATCACCGGGGCATGCAAGCACCTCCGGGTCCGGGGCGCCAGCGGGCGTCCGGGCGGCGGCCGGCACCGATCGACGGGCAATCCCCCGGACGGACGGGCAGGTGTGTCCGGTCGGCGACCGGTCGAGTCGGACAGCCGACGATATGGGGATTCTGAATCCCGTTAACATTTCTGAACTTTCGAGGGTTCCGCTCCGACGGGGTTCCGCGAGTGGGAGGGGCTGCCCGTGTTCCGGCGTGCGCTGCGTGGGTTCGTCGCGGTCGTGACCGTGGTGGGGGTGTCGGCGTTCGTCGGTCCGCGGCCGGCGTCCGCGGTCGCGTTGCCGAGCGGCTTCCAGGAACAGATCGTCTTCAGTGGACTCAGCTCGCCGGTCGACCTGGAGTTCGCGGCCGACGGGCGCGTCTTCGTCGCCGAGAAGGGCGGCCGCATCAAGGTCTTCGACGACCTCGCCGACACGACCCCCACGGTGTTCGCCGACCTGTCGGCCAACGTCCACAACCAGTGGGACCGGGGTCTCCTCGGCATGGTGCTGGCGCCCAACTTCCCGACGAACCCGTACGTCTACGTGCTCTACACGTACGACGCGCCGCCCGGACAGGTCGCACCGGTCTGGAACGACGTGTGCGCCAACGCGAACGACGGGCGCTGCGTGGTCACCGGGCGACTGTCGCGCCTGCAGGCCAACGGGAACACGATGACCGGCACCGAGCAGGTGCTGCTGCACGACTGGTGCCAGCAGTTCCCGAGCCACTCCATCGGTGACATCGCCTTCGGCGCCGACGGCATGCTCTACGTCGCCGCCGGCGACGGCGCGAGCTTCAACGCCGTCGACTATGGACAGTTGCCCTCGGGCGCGCCGACCAACCCGTGCGGAGACCCGGCCAACGAGGGCGGCGCGCTGCGGTCGCAGGACCTGCGCACCCCCGGCGACGAGACCCAGCTCGACGGCACGCTGCTGCGGCTCGACCCGGCGACCGGCGCGGCCGCGCCCGGCAACCCGAACTCCGCCTCCGCCGACCCGGACACCCGCCGGATCGTCGCGCACGGGCTGCGCAACCCGTACCGGATCACCATGCGCCCGGGCACCAACGAGACCTGGATCTCCGACACCGGGTGGAACACCTGGGAAGAGGTCAACCGGGTGCCCGACCCGACCACGGGCGTCACCAACTTCGGCTGGCCGTGCTGGGAGGGCAACGCCCGGCAGTCCGGATACGACAGCGCGAACCTGCCGATCTGCGAGACCCTCTACACCGCGCCGGCCGGCACCCACACCCCGCCGTTCGTCGCCTGGAACCACGCCAGCCGGCTGGTGGCGGGCGAGGCCTGCCCGACCGGTAGCTCGTCGTCGACCGGTGTGGCGTTCTACCCGACGTCCGGCGGCCCGTACCCGGCCGCGTACAACGGCGCGGTCTTCTTCGCCGACTACTCGCGGCGCTGCATCTGGGCGTCGCTGCCGTCGACCCCCGGCGGCCTTCCGGACCCGGCCAACCTGCAGACGTTCGTCTCCGACGCGGCCGGGCCGGTGGACCTCGAGGTCGGCCCCGGCGGTGAGCTGTACTACGCCGACCTGGGCGGCACCATCCGCCGCGTGCGGTACTTCCCGGGCAACCAGCCGCCGACCGCGGTCGTCGCGGCGACGCCGAGGCAGGGCCCGACGCCGTTGACCGTGACGTTCGACGGATCCGGCTCCACCGACCCCGACCCGGCCGACGCGGGCCGCCTGCGCTACGCCTGGGACTTCACCAACGACGGGGTCACCGACTCCACCACCCCCACGGCGACGTTCACCTACAACGCGGCGGGCTCGTACACCGCGCGGCTGACGGTCACCGACACGCTGAACGCGACGCACGCGAGCACGGTGACCGTCACACCCGGCAACGACGCGCCGACGGCGGTCATCGACACCCCGTCGGCGGGCACGACCTGGAAGGTCGGCGACACGGTGACGTTCTCCGGCCACGCCACCGACCCGCAGCAGGGCACCCTCCCCGCGTCGCGGCTGAACTGGGACCTCGTGATGCACCACTGCTCGGCGCCCGACACCTGCCACGAACACGCGATCCGCGGCTGGACCGGCGTGGCGTCGGGATCGTTCGTGGCACCCGACCACGAGTACCCGTCCTATCTGGAGCTGAAGCTCGTCGCCACCGACCAGGAGGGCCTGGCGCACACGGCGACGCGGCGCCTGGACCCGAAGACGGTCGACCTGACGTTCGCCACCGTGCCGTCGGGGCTCCAGCTCACCGTCGGCTCGACGTCGGGCACCACACCGTTCACCCGCACGGTGATCCAGGGCTCGACCAACTCGGTCTCCGCGCCGTCGCCGCAGGCGTCCGCGACGTTCGCGACGTGGTCCGACGGCGGGGCGGCGACCCACGTGGTCACCGCGCCCACGGCGGCGACGACCTACACCGCGACCTACACGACGGCACCGACGTCGCAGCGGATCGGCTACGCGCAGATCGGCGCGTCGACGGACACCGGCGACCAGAACCACATGAACGGCTCGCGGTTCGTCACCGGTGCCGGCGCGACGACGGTCAGCTCGATGTCGGTGTACATGAAGACGGTGCGGCCGGCGCCGAACAACCAGTACCAGCTCGCCATCTACGCCGACGCGAACGGCTCGCCCGGTGCGCGCGTGGCCACCAGCGCCACGGGCACGCTGACGGCCAACGCGTGGAACACGCTGCCGATCAGCGCGGCGCTGGCGCCGGACACGGCCTACTGGCTCATGTACAACACCAACGGCGACAACAACCTCAGCTACGACGCCGGAACGGCCAACCAGGGCGCGTGGAGCGCGTCCACGGCGTTCGGCACGTGGCCGGCGACGTTCGGCGGGTCCACCCGGTGGAACGCGAAGTTCTCCATCTACGCGACCACCGGTCCCGACACCACCGCGCCGACGGTCGCGGCCACGACCCCGGCCAACGGCGCCGTCGGGGTCGGGCTGACCGCGCCGGTCACCGTGCGGTTCACCGAGAGCATGGCCGCGGCGACCGTCACAGCGGCGAACCTGGAACTGCGCGGCCCCGGCGGCGCGCTGGTCGGCCGGACCGTCGGCTACGACGCGGCCACCCAGACGGCCACCATCACGCCGTCCGCGCCGCTGGCCGCCTCGACGCAGTACACGGCGACGGTCCGCACGGGGGTCACCGACGCGGCGGGCAACGCGCTCGCGGCCACCCACCAGTTCACGTTCACCACGGCGGACCCGAGCGCGCCCCGCCTCGGTTTCGACCAGGTGGGCCCGACGCTGGACGCCGGCGACATGAACTACATGAACGGCTCCCGGTTCGTCAACGGCGCCACCGCGCTCACGGTCAGCCGGATCTCCGTGTACATGAGGACGGTGCAGGCGGCGCCGGGCAACCAGTACCAGGTGGCGATCTACACCGACGTGAACGGCGCTCCGGGAACGCTGGTGGCGTCGAGCGCGTCGGGCACGCTCACCGCGAACGCGTGGAACAGCCTGCCGGTCGCCGCGACCCTGGCGCCGAACACGGCCTACTGGCTCGTGTACAACACCAACGGCGACAACAACCTCAGCTACGCCACCGGAACCGCCAACCAGGGCGCGTGGAGCCAGCCGCGCGCGTTCGGCACCTGGCCGTCGTCGTTCGGCACGTCGACCCGCTGGAACGCGAAGTTCTCTATTTACGCCTCGTAGCGGCCGGACCGGTCGTTGCGGTCGCGGTGCCGTCCCGGTAGGACAGTGCCTATGGCCACGCGACCGGTGCGGCTGCTGGGCCGCGCGACGGAGCTCGCGCGGCTGTCGGCGCTGCTCGAGGACGCGCTCGCCGGACGCCCGCGCGTGGTGCTGTGCGCGGGCGAGCCGGGCGTGGGCCGCACGGCGCTGCTGCGGCGGTTCACGCACGATGCCGCCGGCACCGGTGTCGAGGTGCTGTGGGCGCCGTCGTTCGGTTCGCCGGGCGCGCCGCCGTACTGGTCGTGGCGGCACATTCCGGGCCTGCCGGACCCGTTCGAGACCGGCGCCGAGCGGCCGACCGTGGTCGAGCGGCTCGCCGACCGGCTCACCCGCGCCGGCGCGGACCGCGGGGTGGTGCTGGTCGTCGACCTCGACGGTGCCGACGACGCGTCGGTGGACGTGCTGCCCGGCCTGGTCCGCTCGCTGCGGTCGGCCCGGGTGCTGATCTGCGTGTCCGGCGCCGACGCGCGACGCGCGTGGACCGATCTGCGGGCCGAACCGGCGACGCACACGCTGCCCCTCGGCGGGCTCGACCGCGACACGGTCGGGCTCCTGCTGCGGGCGCGGACGAACCGGCCGGTACCGGCCGACGTGGTGGCGCGGGTGTCCGAGGCGACCGGCGGAAACCCGTTGCACGTCGTCGAACTGGCCCGGTGGCTGGCGGACCGGTCGTCGTCGCCGATGCCCCGCACGTTCGACGACGTGGTCGCCGCGCGTACCGGCGCGCTGTCGGAGCCGGCCCGGCGCGTCCTCGACGCCGGCGCCGTTCTCGGTGACCGGTTCCGCATCGCCACCGTCGCGCGGATGCTGGACCTGCCCGCCGCGGACTGCCTCGGCGCGGTCGACGAGCTCGTCCGGTCGGACCTGCTGTCGGCGTCGGTGACCTCCGGCCGCGCGGAGTTCCACCACACCGCGGTCCGCGCGTCGGTCGCGGCCGCGATGTCCATTGTGGACCGCGTGCGGCTGCACGGCCGCGCCGCGCGGGCCATCCGGGAGCTCGCCGGCGACCGGGTCACCGACGAGCTCGGCGTGCTGACCCACCACTGGTCGGCCGCCGCGGCGGGTGCGCCGTCGGCCGAGGCGTACCGGTCGGCCCGCCGCGCCGGCGACGACGCGATGCGCCGGCTCGCCCACCCCGACGCGCTGCGGCTGTACCGGGTGGCGCGGGACCACGCGGACGCCGTCGACCCGGCCGAGCACGCCGGTCTCCTGCCCGCGCTCGCGGCCGCCGCGGTGGCGTGCGGCGAGCTCCGCGACGCCCACCTGAGCTGCCGCGCGGCCGTCGACGCCGGCCGGCGGCTCGGCCTGCCGGCGCTGATCGTCGACGCGGCGCTCACGCTGGAGCCGGTCGGGGAGCCGGGGTGGGACGGCGACATCCACCGGTGGTGCACCGAGGCCCTCGCCGTCGCCGACCCCGACGACGCCACCCGGGTGCGGCTGCTGGCCCGGCTGACCCAGGCGGCGGTGTACTGCGGCCCGGCCGAGGAGGCCGAGCGCACCAGCGCCGAGGCGCTGCGCCTCGCCGAGGCCTGCGGCGACCCGGACGCGACGGTCGCCGCCCTCTCCGCGCGCCAGCTCGTCCGCAGCGGACCCGACGACACCGCCGAGGTCGCGACGCTCGCCGAGCGCATGATCGCCATCGGCACCGCGTCCTGGCGCCCGCAGGTGGAGCTGTGGGGCCGGCTGTGGCTGATCGACACCCACTGGTTCGCCGGCCGGCTCGCCGCGGTCGCCACCGAGACGACGGCGCTGCAACGGTGCGTCGACCGGCTCGACGGGCCCGACCCGCGCTGGCACCTGCTCGTCACCCGCGCCGCGCTCGCGTTCGCCCGGGCCGAGTTCGAGGAGGCCGACGCGTTCCTCCAGGAGGGGCTGGACCTGTTCCGGCGGATCGGGCACCCCGCCGCCCGCGGCGCGTCGGTCGCGTTCCGGCTGCTGCTGGGCCACCACCGGGGTCACCCGGACGGGTTCCTGGCCACGGACACCTGGAACTTCGGCACCGACAGCCGGTGGGACCTGTACGCGCGGCTGGGACGCGCGTTCGCGCTGGCCGACAGCGGCCGGCTGGACGAGGCGGCCGCGATGTACAGCCGCTGCGGGTCGCCCCGGCGCTGGTTCTTCCCGGTCTCCGGCCGCCTGGTGGCGTGGGGCATCGGTGCGCAGGTCACCGCGGCGCTGGGCCTGACAGAGGACGTCGCCTTCCTGCGGGAGTCGCTGCTGCCGTACCGGGGGCGCTACATCACCGGCGGCGCCGGTGCCACGAACTTCCTCGGCCCGGTCGACCTCACGCTCGGCAAGTGCGCGGCGGCGCTCGGCCGGTGGGACGTGGCCCGCGACGAGCTCGCCGCGGCGGGTGAGCGGTGCCGCGAGATCGGCGCCTCCGGGTTCCGGGCCGAGGCGGACTGCGACCTCGCGGCGGCGCTGGCGGCCGGCGGCGACCGCGCGGCCGGGGCGGCGCTGGCGGACCGGACCCTGCCGCTCGCCCGGGCACTGGGGATGAGCCCGTGGGTGGCCCGGCTGGAGGCGCTGGCCGGCCCGGAGCCGACCCCCTCGACCGCCGCCCCGCCGGCCGCCCTCTCGCCCGCCCCCTCGACGGCCTCCGAGCCGACCCCGCTGACCCCGCTGACCGTGCTGACCGCCCGCGAGCGGGAGGTCGCCGCCCTGGTCGCCGAGGGGCTCAGCAACCGGGAGATCGCGCGGCGGCTCGTCATCTCCGAACGGACCGCCCAGAACCACGTGCAGCACATCTTCGTCAAGCTGGCGCTGACCAACCGGGCCCAGCTCGCCGCCTGGGCGACCCGCCACCGGGGATGAGTAGGCGGATGAGTAGTTCCGCCGATGCCGGGCGACACCCCTGTGACGGAAGGTGATCCCAGCCGGGAGCCGCCAGGCGCCGCCGGGAGGGGAGCCGACGATGACACAGCCCGACCCGCACCGGTGGACCTCGGTGTGGACCGCGTACCAGCGCACCGCCGCCGGTGCGCCGCTCCCCGCGTCCCGTGACCCGACCGCCACCGACGACGCCCGACGCGCGCTGCGGGCCGCGACCGGCGGACCGACGCCGCGGGTCGACCTCTACATCGACCCGGTCTGCCCGTACACGTGGATCGTGTCGCGCTGGCTGCTGGAGGTCGAGCCGCTGCGCGACCTCGACCTGCGGTACCACGTGATGAGCCTGCGGATGCTCAACGAGCACAAGGTGGTCGACCCGGGCTACCGGGCGAACGTCGACGCCTCCACCGGGCCGTCCCGCGTGGCGGCCGCCGTCCTGACCGGCCACGGACCGGACCGCCTGCGCGCCTGGCACACCGCGTTCGGGTCGCGGATCTTCGACCACTGGCGCATGCCGGACCGCGGCGAGTACGACACCGCGACCCGGGCCGCGCTCGTCGACGCCGGCCTGCCGGAGACCCTCGGCGACGCGGCCGACTCCGACGGGTACGACGACGCGCTGCGGCGCAGCCACGAGGCGGCGGTCGGCCCGGTCGGCGCCGACGCCGGCACGCCCATCGTCCACCTCGGCGGTGCGGCGTTCTTCGGGCCGGTGCTCAACGCGGTACCGCGCGGCGCCGACGCCCTGCGGATCTTCGACGGCCTCTGCCTGCTGGCGGGCTCGCCGGCCTTCTTCGAACTGAAGCGGACCCGCACCGAGCCGCCCACCTACGGCTGACTTTCGAAAGGACAACGACATGGACGTCTGGTCCACGGTCGACCTGCAGCGCGGGCGCATCGCCGACCTGCTCGACACGCTCACCCCGGCGGAGTGGCGCCAGCCCTCGCTGTGCGCCGGATGGACCGTCCGGGACGTGGCCGGCCACCTCGCGATGCAGCCGGTCACGTTCGGCGCCGGGCTGCGCGGGCTCCTCCGGCACCCGGGCAGCGTCAACCACATGATCCACGCGACGGCGCGCGACCGGGCCGCCGAACCGACCGACCGGCTCGTCGCGGGCATCCGGGCGACGGTCGGCGACCACCGGCCCAACCCCGGCCTGACGGACCGGGAGGCCCTCATCGACATCGTCGTGCACGGCGCGGACATGGCCGTGCCGCTGGCGCGCGACCTGCCGGTGCCACCCGGGGCGGCGGCCATCGCGGCGAGCCGGATGTGGTCCTACGGGGAGAGCCGGCGCGACCGGAGGAAGCTGCGCGTGTTCCGTACCGTGCCGTTCCGTCGGTACCGGTTCACCGCCACCGACACCGACTGGTCCGTCGGCGAGGGGCCCGAGATCCGGGGCCCGATCGTGTCGATCCTGCTGGTGATCACCGGCCGCCCGGCCGGGCTCGAACACCTCACCGGCGCGGGCACCGACACGCTCGTCCGGCACCTCCAGCCGGCGTGACCCACCCGTCCGGCCGCGGCGGCGCGGCCGGCGCACGCCCTATGCTGCCCCGGTGACACCGACCGCGCTGACCAGCGGCGCCGCCGTTCCCGTGCCCGACTCGACGATCCGCGTCGAGGCGAAATGGGACTGGGCCGCGCCCGGCACGCCCGGCGTGAGCCTCATCGGGCTGCTCCTGGGCGCCGACGGCCGGGCCGGCGGCGACGGCGACATGGTGTTCTACAACCACCAGCGGCACGCCTCCGGCGCGGTCCGCCTGCACACGGGTGCGGCCCGGCTCCAGGTGGACCTGCCGGCGGTGCCCGCGGAGGTGGCGACGGTCGCGCTGGCGGTGTCGGTGGACAGCGGCACCGTCGATGCGGTGAAGGGGCTGCACCTGGTGGTGCAGGAGCTCGGGCACGATCCGATGCTGCGCTTCGACCCGCCGGACACCGCGAGGCTGTCGGCGCTCGTGCTGGGCGAGCTGTACCGGCGCGGCACGGGATGGCGGTTCCGCGCCGTCGGGCAGGGGTGGTCGGACGGGCTCGCCGGGCTGGCCCGGACCTACGGCGTCGCGGTCGAGGCGGACGCCGACGGCGCTCCCGCCCTCTCTCCCGCGCCTCCCACGCCGCACGAGCCGTTCGTTCCTCTCCCGCCTCCCGCGACCCCGGTGACCGTCGTGGCGACGCCCGGCGAGGAGCGGCTGCCCGCCGACATGCGCGAGCGGCTGTCGCTGCGCAAGCGGCTCGTCGGCGAGGTGCTCGCCCAGCGGAACGCGGCCGGGGCGCGGGCCCGGGTGTTCCTCGTGCTCGACGCGTCCGGGTCCCTGGAACACGCCTACCACGACGGCACGATGGCCCGGGTCGTGGAGCGGCTCGCCGCCGTCGGTGCCCAGCTGACCCCCGACGGGGTCCTCTCCGCCTGGATCTTCGCCAGCGAGATGACGCGGCTGCCCGACCTCACCGTCGCCGACCTGCCCGAGTGGACCCGCCGGTTCCTGCGGCCCGGCCGGATCCAGGACTTCACGTCGGTCCCCCCGATGTTCCGGCCCGACGGCACCCTCGACGGGGAGGCGCTCGGCTACGGAAACGAGGAGTGGAAGGTGATGAAGGACATCGTCCGCACGGTGGCGGAGCTGCCGCCAGGGCCGCCGGTGCTGGTGCTGTTCCTGTCCGACGGTGGCGTGTCCCGCGGTCAGCAGATCGAGTCGATCGTGCGCAGGAGCGCAGACCGGCCGATGTTCTGGCAGTTCGTCGGCGTCGACGGGGCACGCTACGGCGTCCTGGAACGCCTCGACCGGCTCACCGGCCGGCGGGTCGACAACTCCGGGTTCTTCGCGGTCGACGACATCGACACCCTCACCGACGCCGAGCTGTACGCGAGGCTGCTGTCGGAGTTCCCCACCTGGATCCACGCGGCGACGCAGGCCGGGGTGATCCGCTAGCGGCCGCCCGTGAAGGTGGTGTGCGGATCGTGTGCGGGGGCTCCACCGACCGGTCCGCGGTCACGGACGATGGGGCGATGGGGCGTCGACCCGCCCTGCCCTGCACGACGCCCGACCCGGCGTTCGTCACGGAGTTCAGCGTGGACCCGCTCATGACCACCGTTCCGCCCGGTCTGCCGCCCGGCGCGACGCTGCACGCTCCCACCACGCAGCAGACGACCTGCTGGGGAGCCGACGGCGGCGTCTCCAGCACCATCGAGGGGGTCCCACCCGGCAGCGAGGCGGCCGTGACGGCGCACTACCGCGCGCTGGCGGTCGCCGGGGGCTGGACGTTGTCGGACCCGCCCACGGCGGGCTCTCTGCTGTCCGCGACGCGGCCGTGGCGCACCCGCACGGCGTACTTCACGGTGTGGTTGCACCGCAACGGCTTCCGCGCCGAGATCACCCCGGTGCCCACCTAGAACTCATTCCAGGGCGCGGAAGCAGTTCCTGACCTCGTCGACGAAGAGAGCGGGCTGCTCGAACGCGGCGAAGTGGCCGCCCTTCGCCGGCTCGTTCCAGTACCGGATGTCGACGAACCGCTTCGCCGCCCAGCGCCGCGAGGGCCGCGGGTTCTCCTTCGGGAAGACCGAGCACCCGGTCGGCACGTCGACCGTGTCGGTCGCGCCCGACCGGAAGATCCGTTGCACCTGCCGGATGCTCTCCCAGTACAGCCGCGCCGACGACGCGCCGGTGCCGGGCAGCCAGTACAGCATCAGGTTGTCGAGGAGTTCGTCGCGCGTGAACACGCTGTCGAGGTCGCCGCCGCAGTCGCTCCACGAGTGGAACTTCTCGATGATCCAGGCGCACAGCGCGGCGGGGGAGTCGACGAGGCCGTACCCGATCGTCTGCGGCTTCGTGGCGTGCTCCTGCGAGTAGCCGTCCTCGGACTCGCCCGCCCTCTCGAGGTCGCGCAGGGCGCGGTGTTCGTCGTCGGTGAGGTCGTCGAACGTGTCGGGGTCCGGCGGGGCCAGCGGGGGGACCAGGTGGATGCAGGCCACGTGCCCGGGGTGCCGCTGCGCCAGGGCGGTGCTGACGCTGGTCCCCCAGTCGTGGCCCTGTGCGCCGTACCGCGGGTAGCCCAACCGGTCCATGAGGAGCGCCCACGCGTCGGCGATCCGCTCGACCGTCCACCCGGTTCCGGTCGGCCGTCCGCTGAAGCCGTAGCCGGGCAGCGACGGGACCACGAGGTGGAACGTCTCGCTCAGCGGGCCGAGCACTTTGAGGAACTCCACGACCGAACCGGGCCAGCCGTGCGTCATCACCAGCGGCAGCGCGTCGGGTCGCGGCGAGCGCACGTGGAGAAAGTGGATGTCCAGGCCGTCGAGGTCGGTCGTGAACTGGGGGACCGCGTTGAGCGCGGCCTGGCACCGCCACCAGTCGTAGTCTCCGGCCCAGTACCGGCACAGCTCCCGCACGAACGCCAACGGCGCGCCCTGCGACCAGTCGCCGACCGTCTCCGGTTCGGGCCACCGGGTGGCGCGCAGCCGGCGGCGAAGGTCGTCGATCCGTTCGGGTTCGATGTCGATCCGGAAGGGCACCACGTCGTCGGACATGCCCGTTGATCCTACGCGCGGCGCTACCAGTCGACGGGCAGGGCGACCGGGCCGAGGATGGTGTGCCCGGGCTTCCACGACACCTCGTCGGCCGGCACCGCGAGGCGGAGACCGGGAAGCTCCCGCAGCAGTGTCCTGATGGCGGTGCGGACCTCGAAGGCGCCCAGATGGGCACCGATGCAGTAGTGCGCGCCGAACCCGAAGGACAGGTGCGGGTTGGGATCGCGGTCGAAGTCCATCCGCTCCGGGTCGCGGAAGACCTCCGGGTCGCGGTTGGCGGCGTCGTGCGAGGGGATGACGATGTCCCCTTCGGACAGTTGGTGCCCGCTGGGCAGCCGCACGTCGGCCATCACGCGGCGCGGCATGTCGTCGCCGTTGGTGGGGGAGAACAGCCGCTCCAGTTCGGTGACCGCGGAGTCCACCTTGTCCGGGTGGTCGAGCAGGTACTCCCACCCCGTCCGGCCCGGCTCGTACCCACGGGAGCACAGGACGTGGACGAACGTGGTGATGCCGCTCGCCACGGTCTCCCAGCCGCCCACCACCAACGCGATCGGCAGCTTGATCTGGATGTCCATCGGCTGGTCGGCGGCGCCGTTGGCGATCCGCGTCAACAGGTCGCCGGCGGGACACCCGCGCCGCGCCTCGAGCTGGCCCCACAGGTAGCCGCCCATCTCCATGGCCGACCGGGCGGCGTCGTCGCGGCTGAGGTCGCCCGCGCCGAGGAACATGTCGCCCCATCGACGGAACTGCATCCGGTCGTCGCGGGGCAGGCCCAGGATGTCGCAGATGACGTCGAGGCTGAACGGGATGGCGAAGTCACGCACCAGGTCGGCCGGCCGGCCGCGGGCGAGGAGCGCCGACACGTGCGCGTCGGCCGCGGCACGCACCACGTCGCTGAGGTCGGCCACCGCGGGTTTCGTGAAGGCGTCCTTGACCGCGCCGCGGACCCGCGCGTGCTCCGCGCCGTCCATGCCGAGCATCGTTCCCGACACGTCGGTCTGGTCGGCGGGCGCGGCGGCGGCGCGGGAGAACACCTCCTGGCGGCGCAGCACCTCCCGGACGTCGGCGTACCGGCAGACCAGGAACGCCGGAACCGTCTCGCCACCGACCTGGCGCAGCACCCGCACCACCCCGGACCCGGAGGCGGCGAACCGCGCGTAGTACGGGTGCTTGTCCGGTCCGGTGGGCCGGTTGACGCCGTCGGCGTCCAGGTAGAAGGGGTGACGCAATTCGGCGGCGATGTCCTGGCCGACACTGATCATGGCAATACGATCTCATTTGCGGTGACCAAGGTCATCCACGTGAACATGAATGAATCGCGTGAGAAGAATTCGTTATATGGAGATCCTTCACACTAATGGGACATAGATCCATCTAATTGGATCCCTGGTGTCCGGCTGACGCCCGATGCGATGATCGCGAATGCCGGAACGCTCGTTCAGTACGGACGACTCTGGCCGAGGGGGTCACCCGAGTTGTCCGAAGCAGAGAATCCCATTTCCGTCGCCGACGGACCCGCATCCGCCACCGTGTCGTCGATTCCCGCCTACCGGGCACTTCCCGCGCTCGCCCGCGATCCGCTCGGTGCGCTCGTCGCATTCGGCAACGCGTCCCGGGGCTCGGTCGTCCGGATCGGGCTCGGTCTTCTGCGGCCGTATCTGGTGACGAATCCGGCGCATGTTCAACACGTCCTGCGCGACCACTCCGCGATCTATCTCCGCGACGGCAGTGGAATGCTGTGGGGAGCGGTGAAGCGGCTGTTCGGCGAGGGCATCATGGCCGAGGGCGAGGTGTGGCAGGAGAGCCGGCGGATCCTGCAGCCCCTGTTCACCGCGAAACGCGTCGACGCAATGGTCGACGTGATGGCCGACGAGATCTACCGGGCGGTCGACGAGGTGCCGGCGGGCCGGGTCCTCGACGCCAGTGCGGAGATGTCCCGGATCGTGTGCCGGGCCGTCGTCCGGGTGCTGTTCGGCGACAAGGTGTCCGTCGACGACGCGGTGCGGATCGTCGCGGCGCAGGACGCCATCTCCGCCTCGGTCGTGGCGCGGGTGCTGGCGCCGTTCGTCCCGAACTCGGTCCCGATGCCGGGCGACCGCGCGTTCCGCGACAACGCCGCGCTGATCGACGACATCCTGCTGCCGGCCGTGCGCCGGGCCCGCGCGCAACCCGACGGCGGCGACGACATCATCTCGACGCTGAGCCGGGCGAAGACGGCCGACGGGCGCGACATCGACGAGCGGCAGATCCGCAACGACACCGTCTCGATGTTCGCCTCGGCCACCGAGACCAGCTACCGCCTCCTCACGTTCCTCTGGCCGCACCTGAAGGCCCACCCCGACGTCGCGGCCGCCCTGTACCGGGAGATCGACGACGTCGTCGGCGACGCGACGCCGGACCGGTCGCACCTGGCGAGGCTGACCTACACCCGGATGGTCCTCGACGAGATGCTGCGGCTGTACCCGATCGGGTGGCTCATCCCGCGGGTCGCCGCCGCCGACGACGTCATCGACGGCGTTCCCATCCCGAAGGGCGCCACGCTGCTGGTGAGCCCGTACATCACCCAACGGCTGGACGCGTACTGGGACCGGCCGGCCGAGTTCCGCCCCGACCGGTTCGCCGCCCGCCCGGCCGAGCGCCGGCACCGGTACACCCACTACCCGTTCGGTGGCGGTCCGCACAAGTGCATCGGTCAGCACCTGTTCTACCTGGAGGCCCAGCTGATCGTCGCCGCCGTCCTCAGCCGCTTCCGGGTCCGCGTGCACACGCCGGGCATCCCGGCTCCCCGGCCGGCCGCCTCGTTGCGTTCCGGCGGAAAGGTCGAGCTGACGCTGGTCCCCCGCGGGGCTGTGTGACCGAACGACGGACCGCGACCGTCTCCTCTACGTGACCGACGACTCCCCGCCGCCATGGCTCACGGCGTGTACGGCGGTCGCCGCGCTGGCCGTATGGGTGGCCGTCGACTGCCTGCACTGGCACTACATCGTCGGACGCTACGAGCACCGGATCGTCGTCGTGAGCCACGACGGCGCCGACCTCGAGCCGTCCCGGCTGTTCTACGAGCTGGCCGTCGACGGCGTCTCCGCGCGCGACATGCACCTCACGGTCGACCGGGTCTGGACCGTGGCGGCGCTCGCCGCGGCCGTCGCCTTCGTCGCCTGGCTGCTCCGGATCCGGCGCATCCCCCGCTGGACGGGCGCGCACTGGCAGGTCTGGACGGCCGCTGTGCTGGTCACCCTGCTGTTGAACCTCATGATGCGCTGGTACCCGACCGCGGTCGCAGCGAGCGGCCCGCTGCACGGGACCGGTTGGGACACCCGGAACGCCGCCTATCCACTGTGGACGGTGGAGCTGGCGCTGGTGCTGGTCACCGCGGCCGTGAGCGCCCGCCTGGTGCTGGACATCACCAGGGCGCACGAGCAGTGAGTCCTGGGGTCGTTCACCCGCCTTGCGGGTCGTAGCAGTCGAGCCCGTACCGGGCGGCCAGGACGGGCAGGTCGTGGGTGCCGTGCCAGCCGTACGGCAGGGTGAGCAGCACGTACCGCTCGGCCAGGTCGGTGCGTCCCGCGGGTAGGCGCCATTCGAGGTCGCCGTGCCACGGCTCGATCCTGTCGGCGAGGTCCGGCCACCGGCGCAGCAGGTCGGCGCGGAAGGCGAGAACCCGCGGGTCGGGAGCGAGGACGTCGGCCTCCTCCTCGGCGAGCCGGTCGGCCAGTTCGACGACGTCCTCCGCCGCTCCGGACGGCCAGAAATACAGGTCGTAGGTCACCGGCGGCATTGTATTTCCGGCGTAAGGTCCCTTCATGCGACTGAGCAGAGTGCTGGAGCAGCAGGTCGCCGTCTTCGGCGAGAGCGGCAGCGGCAAGACCGTCCTGCTCTCGTCCTTCTACGGAGCCACGCAGGAGCCCCAGTACCTGCAGAAGAGTCTGTTCCATGTCATCGCCGACGATATTGGTCAGGGCGCCCGGCTGCACCGCAACTATCTCGGGATGAGGGATTCCGCGCGGGTGCCGGCGGCCACGAAGTTCTCCGCCACCTCCTACTCGTTCTCGGTCAGGTTGAAGGACGGTGCCGACGCGTCGACGAAGGCCAGGCCGTTCGACGCGCTGCGGCTCGTCTGGCACGACTATCCCGGGGAGTGGTTCGAACAGGAGGTGAGCGGGCCGGAGGAGGCACAGCGACGCACCGACACGTTCCGGTCGCTGCTCGGTTCCGACGTCGCGCTGCTGCTGGTGGACGGCCAGCGGCTGCTCGACAACGCCGGCGAGGAGGAGCGGTACCTCAAGTCGCTGTTCGGCAATCTCCGCAACGGGCTGCTGTCGCTCAAGGACGAGCTGCTGAGCGACGGCAGGCCGCTGGTCGAGTTCCCGCGGATCTGGATCATGGCGCTGTCGAAGTCGGACCTCCTGCCGGCCATGACCGTCTACACCTTCCGGGACCTTCTCGTCGAGAAGGCCTGCGACGACATCGACGAGCTGCGCAAGGTGCTCGCCGGACTCGTGGAGGCCAGCGACGCGCTGTCGGTGGGCGAGGACTTCGTGCTGCTGTCGTCGGCGAAGTTCGAGGCGAACAGGATCACGGTGACCGAGCGCGTGGGCCTGGAGCTGCTCCTGCCGCTGGCCGCGATGCTCCCGTTCGAGCGGCACGTCCGGTGGGCGCAGGCGAAGCAGATCCCGGGGAAGGTGGCCGAGAACCTGCTGAGCGGCGCCGGAGCGCTGGCCATCGCGCTGATCGGACGCAAGGTGAAGCTGCCCGGGCCGGTGGGTCAGCTGCTCAGCGGCATCGGCCCCGGTCTGGTGAACGAGGCGGCCAGGCTGGCGGGAGACAAGCTGACGAAGGCCAACGCCGACGCGATGTCCAGGAAGGAGTACCTGACCGCGACGCTGACGGGTTTCCGGCTCGACCTCGACCGGGGCGAGGAGGAGCAGATCCTGCTGAGGAGCCGCCGGTGAGCCTCATCTGGGCGACCCGCGGGCGCGCCTGGGGTTTCCGCTTCCTCCTCGACGGCGGGTACGACGACCCGCTCGGCGAGTACGAGGCCACGTTCTCCGGCGTCGGCGACGAGCCGGAGGTCTGCCGCCGCGTCGGCGACAGGGTCGCGCTGCGCTTCCCGGACCCGCTGGAGCGCAGGGACGCCGCCGGCAGGGTCATCCCGCACGACTTCGTCGTGTCCGGGCCGTCGGCCGAGGGGCTCGACTCGGTCGAGGACGGTCTGCGGCGGGTGTGGCAGCAGCCCGGTGTCGCCGACAGGTTCGACCGGATCTGGGACGGGCCGCCCCCGGCCTGATCACGCGGCGCCCGTCGGCCCCGCGCCCCCTCCGGCCCCGCGCCGCCTCCGGCCCCTGCGCCGGACCCGCGCCCGGTCAGCCGAGTTCGCGACGCAGCTCGGCGAAGCGCCGCGAGCCGTCCGGCACGAAGTACACCGGCAGCGCGCCGCTCGTTCATCCCCCAGTAGCCGCCGTACGGGAACTCGTCGGCTGGCCCGGTCACGCCGTCATTGTCCGACCGTCCCGCAAGGTGGGGATTTCCCGCACGGGACCCCGGTCGGACGTGGGATCCGCGCATTTCCGGGAGCGGCCGCGGGCGGGCCGCCACCATCGGGAGTCCACAGTGGAATCGGAGCCACCCTGATGCGTCGCACCATCTCGACTTTGACGGCGTTGACGATGCTCACCGTGGCGGCGGTCGCGGTCGTCGTGACCGCCGCACCGCCCGCGGCACGCGCGGCGACGCGCAGCAGGTGGTCGACTGCGGGATCGCGTGCACCTCCCAGCCGCCCGGCCTGCCCGGGCTGCACCGGCGGAGCCGTCGAGCTGACGGCTGTCGCCAGGAACATGACGGTGGACAGCGGGAGCACGCGGGCCGTGCTGGAGGTGCCGTCCGGCGTGCCGGTGGCGCGCAGGACCGAGATCGAGGTCGTGTTCGACGGTCAGGCGCAGCGCCAGACGTACTCGTCCACGGCCGGCGACACGTTCGCCTTCGACTATCCGGTGGAGACCGGTTTCGCGCGCCGCGAAGTGGTGATCGTCGTGCTGCTGACCGACGGGTCCGGCGCCCCGGATTACCGGTTCACCGTCCCGGTGACCATCGAGCCGTGGTACACGGTGCAGTACAGCCCGCTGAGGTTCACCCTCCTCGACGACTGCGACCCGGTGTTCGACAGCGAGATGGTGCTCGCCTGGACCGACGACCGCGGAACGGGCGTCTGGGACAGCCGCATGCTCGCCGGAGAGACGATCCTCGTCGCGCGGTTCGCGCGCGAGGAGACCGCCGTCGGAGCCAACGCCCGGATGACCCGTCCCGACTTCTGGTTGCACGAGGACGATCCCGGAGGCTTCTACAACCCACCGACGGGACCGGGTGGCACCGTGCCCACGCTACCCACGCCCACCGGAACCCGGACCGTCTCCCGGACCCTGGACATCGACGACTGCAGTGGCCGCTTCGAATACACCATCACGACCACCCACACGATCCCCCCGGCCCTGTGACACCACCGGTGTGTCCACAGTGGATGAATCGCGCCCGGAACCGTTGTGGGACAATGATGTGCTGCCCGGAATCCGACTCACACTCGACCCGGCCGGGTGCATCGCCCACTGTCGTATCCATGCGAACGATACGACAGCTCGGCGGTACTCCGATCGCCCGTGTGTTGCTTCTGCTGGGCGGCACCGCCCTGGCGGTGACGGTTCTCGTGATCTCGATCCGGTGGCACGACAACCGCCCCTCGCCGGTCGCGCTCTGGCTCACCCTCAAGGGCCTCGGGTGGACCGCGACGGCCCTGAAGATCGCCGTCGCGGCTGGCGTCGGCGCCGCGCTGGTGGGAAAGCTCCGGTCGGCCCGCAACCGCAGGCGCGACAAGGCCCGCACACCGGCACCCGACGCGGCCGACGCTGCCACCGCTGCCCCCACCGACACCGGCACCGCTACCCCCACCGGCACCGCTACCCCCACCGGCACCGCTACCCCCACCGACACCGCTACCCCCACCGACACCGGCCGGTAGCCGACGACCCCCCGACCACGGCCGACGGGCCCGACGGGGTAGGGCGTGGGCCGACGACGCGAGGCGCCAGGGCCTCGCGTCGTCGGGTGGCTCGGATGGCTCGTGGGTGTGCGGGCTATCCGATGCCGCACAGTGCGTGGTCGATCATCGCGAACGCGGCCCGGTCCACCGGGGACTCGGCGGAGGTCGACGTGGAGATGACGACGGTCCTGCGTCCGTCGGCGCTGACGCCCGTCCGGGTACTGAAGCCGGGCATGTCGCCGGCGTGGCTCCAGTAGCCGCCACCGCACGACAGCGGTGCCCACTCGATGCCCAGCCCGTAGCGGCCGCCCGGCCGCTCCTCCTCGAACGTGCTGCCCGCGACGGTGGTGCGCATCTGCTTCGCCTGCGCGGCCCGCAGGAGCGTGCCCCGGCCGACGGCGGACCAGAACCGGCTCAGGTCGGAGGCGGTGGTCACCAGCGCGCCGGCGGCGTCGGCCCACGTCACGCTGGCGTCGGCGGTCTCGATCGGCGTGTCGCGGTCGAAGTAGAGGTAGGCGGCGGCGTGCGGGCCGGGCAGGTCGGTGGCGTCGCCGGGAGCGTAGGTGTGCCGCAGACCGAGCGGGCGGACGACGCGGTCGCGGACCTCGCGGGCCCAGTCGCGGCCGGTGACCCTGCCGATGACCAGTCCGGCGAGGACGTAGTTGGTGTTGGAGTATTTCCAGCCCCGGCCGGGTGCGAAGTCGGGCCCGTGCGCCATCGCCATGGCGACCAGCTGGTGCGGGGTGAACCTCTCGTACCGGAACCGCTGGTAGTCCTCGACCGAGCCGATCCGGGCGAGCAGGTCGTCGGTGTAGTCGTGGAGCCCGCTGGTGTGCTGGAGCAGCTGGCGGACGGTGACGGCCGCGCCGTCGTTGCCGTTGCCGGCGACCAGACCGGGAAGCCAGCGCTCGACCGGGTCGTCGAGCGAGAGCCGGCCCTCCGCGACCAGTTGCAGCACCACCACCGCCACGAACGTCTTGGTGTTGCTGCCCATCCGGAAGTAGCCGTCGGCGGCGACCGGCCCGCCCGCGTCGAGGTCGGCGACGCCGGCGGTACCGCGCAGGCGGCGCGACCCGATGGTGACCTCGGCGAGCACGCCCGAGACCCCGGTGTCGTGGATGGCGTCGAGGTCGCGCTGCAACTGCGCCTGGTCGTAGCGGTGCCGGGTGCCGGTGGCGTGTGCGACGCCTCCGGTCAGCAGCAGCAGAGCCACCGCACTCGCCACCGCACCCACCAACGCACTCGCCAACGCGCTCGCCAACGTGGTCACCGTGATCCCGGTGCGGAACATGTCGTCTCCCGAACAGCTCGAATGAGGTTTTCCTCAAGCTACGAAGAACGCGCGCCCGCCTCCATCCGGCCAGCAGCCGGCTCATGGTGGGGAAATCCCCGGTACCGGGTGGGGAAAACCCCGCTACGCCCGGCCGGTCAGCGAGGCCAGGCGGTCCAGGGCCACCGGCCTCGCCAGGCCGGCGCCGTGGGCGTACGCCTCCCGGTAGCCGGCGTCGCCGAGCCGGTCGACCAGGGACTCCACCAGGACCCGCAGCACCGGCTCACCATGGTCGAACGCGCCCCGGATGGCCTCGCTCAGCCCCAGCGCGGTGGCGGCCTCCGCCGGACGGTCCTCCAGGGCCAGCAGTTCCCCCACCTGCTCCGCGGCCCACGCCAGGCCGTTGCTCTGCGCACGCGTGAAGTTCGGGCGGACGGCGTTCGGCAGCAGGGCCCGGGCCGCCGGCGCGTCGCGGTCCATGAGGCGGTTCATCATCCTGGTGCCGGCGATCAGGTCGCGGGCCATGTGCTCGGGGTACGGAAGCCGGTGGACCTGCGCCTCGAGCGAGTCCAGGCTCGCCTCGGACGCGTCCAGCTCGCCCGCGCGGCGCTGCCAGTTGGCGACACTGAACAGCAGGCCCGCGTCGCGGCGCCGGTGGCCGAGCGCGGCCGTCCGCTCGCGCATCGCGCTCAGGTCGCGCCACGAGCCCTCCAGGTCGCCGGCGCGCATGCGCTCGCGGGCCAGGCGGTTCCTGGTCCAGTAGAGGTAGTCCTCGGTCCCCAGTTCGGCACTGACCGCGACGGCGCGTTCGAACAACGCGACCGACGTGGCGAAGTCGCCGCGCAGCGACGGGCCGCGACCCTGCGCGAGGAGACCCATGACGATGCCCCAGCGGTCGCCGACCTCCTCGAAGCCCCGCAGCGCCAGCTCGCGGGCGCGCAGGCCGCCGTCGAGGTCGCCGGCCTCGACCAGGGTGAAGTTGTGCGCCCAGTTCGCGGTGGCGCGGACCCACGGGTCGGGCGAGTCCAGCGCCTGCTCGACATGGTCGTCGGCCCGGGAGGAGAAGGCGTGCTGCGTGATCCACAACAGGCGCGCCGGGTGGACCTCGCGCGCGCCGGACGCCGACCGCAGCAGCTCGAACGCGCGCCTGGCCTGCGGCGGCACGTCGTCACCGAGCTGCAGCAGCGCGCCGGTGAACGTCTCCAGCTGGGTGTTCAGGCCACGGTTCGCCCAGTACCAGAACAGCGCCTTCACGAACCGGTAGGCCGTCGCCGCGTCGCGGGCGTCGAGGGTGACGCGCAGCGCGGCGACCAGGTTGTCCTGCTCGGCGTCGAAGACCGCGATCGCGTCGAGCTGCTCCCGGGTGCGCAGCCTCGGCTCGTGCCGCTCGGCCAGGTCCAGGTAGTAGGCGGCGAACCGGCCCGAGACGTCCTCGGTGCGGTGTCCGGCCATGTAGGCGCGGACGGTCTCCAGCATCCGGTACCGGTCGCCGACCTGCTGCACGATGGACTTCTCCACCAGGGCGTCGACCACGTAGAGCACGTCGTCGGCCGGCAGCGACACGTCTGCGCACACCGCCTCCAGCGCGGGCAGGTCGGCCCCGCCGGGGAACACGGCCAGCCGGCGGGCCAGGGTCCGCTCGGACTCGTCGAGCAGGTCCCAGCTCCACTCGACCATCGCGAGCAGCGTGCGCTGGCGGGGCAGGGCCGCCCGGCTGCCGGAGGTGAGCAGCCGGAACCGGTCGTCGAGCCGGCGCGCCACCTGGTCGATCCGCATCGAGCGCAGCTTCGCGGCGGCGAGCTCCAGGGCGAGCGGCATCCCGTCGAGCCGCCGGCAGACCTCCACCACGTCGTCCACAGTGGACTCGTCGAAGGCGAAACCCGGGCGCACCCCGGCCGCGCGGTCGACGAACAGCCGCACCGCCGCCGCCCGCCCCGCCTCCGCGAGGTCCGGCTCGGCGGTGGGCAGCGCCAGCGGACCGAGGTGGCACAGCGCCTCGCCGGTGATGGCGAGCGGCTCCCGGCTCGTGGCCAGGATCCGCAGCTGCGGCAGGCGGCGCAGCAGCTCGTCGGCCAGCGCGGCGGACGCGTCGACGAGGTGCTCGCAGTTGTCCAGCAGCAGCAGGGCGTCGCCGACGTCGAGCAGCTCGGCCAGCCGGTCGACGGCCGACGCCGGTTGCCCTCCGTCGTACAGCCGGCCGCCGGAGGAACCCACCACACCCACGACGGCGTCGGCGAGCCCGCCGGGCTCGGTCAGGCCGGCCAGCGGGACGAACCACACCCGTGGGACCGACCGGGCGCCCTCGAGCGCCAGCCGGGTCTTGCCGGCCCCGCCCGGCCCGACGATCGTCACCAGGCGTGACCCGGACATCAAACGGGACAGGGTGGTCAGCTCCTCCTCGCGCCCGACGAACGTGCTGACGCTCGCCGGCAGCCGGCTCGGCTGCGCCGGCAGGGGCCGGGCCGCGGGGCGCTCCAGCTCGCCGCGCAGCAGCCCCAGGTGCACCTCCCGCAGCTCGGGGGACGGGTCGACGCCGAGCTCGTCGCCGAGGCGCACCCGCATCTCCTCGAAGACGGCGAGGGCGTCCGACTGCCGCCCGGCCGCCGCCAGCGCCCGCATCCGCAGGGCGGCCAGCCGCTCGCCGAGCGGGCGCTCCGCGGCCGCTGTGCCCAGGTCGGCGAGGACCTCCGCGTGCCGGCCCAGCCGCAGCTCCGCCTCGAACCGGTCCTCGTCCGCACCCGCCCGTACCTCCTGCAGCCGGGTGGCGGCGTTGCGGGCGAACGTCGCGTCGAGGACGTCGGACAGCGCCGGACCCCGCCACAGCCGGGCCGCGGCCTCCAGCGTGGCGGCGGCGTCCTCCGGCCGGCCCGCGGCCAGTTCCCGTCGTCCCCGGCCGGCCAGCTCCTCGAACCGGTGCGCGTCGACGTCGGCGGCCTCCACCGCGAGCCGGTAGCCGCCCGCCGCGAGCTCCACCGCGCCGGCGCCGCCCAGCACCCGCCGCAGCCGCGACACCAGCGCCTGCAGCGCCGCCGCGGTTCCGGACGGCGCCTGCTCGCCCCACAGATCGTCGACGAGCGTGTCGGGGTGTACCGGGCGGCCCGCCTCCAGGGCGAGCCGCGCCAGCAGCATCTTCAGCCGGGCACCGGGCACGTCCACGGGCGCGGCGTCGTCGGCGACGACGGCGAGGGGACCGAGAAGCTCAACGCGCACCCGCGCATGATCGCAGACCGGCACGCGCTGACAGGCGGCCACCGCCGCTGTCTGCGCGCGCTCAGTGCCGTGTCAGCGCCGCCGGCCATCGTTCTCGTGTCACCGAGAACCTGCCACCGAGAACAGGAGCACACGATGCCGGTCTTCACCACCCCCGACCCGATCTCCCTCAGAATCGACCTGTCCGTCGGCGACGTCCGGATCGCGGCGAGTGACCGCACCGACACCGTCGTCGAGGTGCGGCCGAGCAACGCGTCGGACGACTCCGACGTGCGGGCCGCGCAGCGCACGCGGGTCGAGTTCGTCGACGGCACCCTGAGCGTCCGCGGGCCGCGGACCCTCGACCTCTCCCGGCGGACGCACTCGGTCGCCGTGCTCGTCGAGCTGCCGACCGGCTCGACGGTGCGCGGCGAGATGGCGGCCGGCGACGTCGGCAGCACGGGCGTGCTGGGGGAGTACCGCTTCACGACCTCCGCCGGACACTTCCACCTCGGCCGGACCGGCCGGCTCCGGCTCGACACGACCGGCCACGTCACCGTCGAGCGGGTCGTCGGCGACGCCGAGGTCGCGACCGGCAGCGGCCGGGTGCGGATCAGCGAGATCGACGGGGCCGCGGTCGTGGAGAACGCCAACGGGCCCACCGACCTCGGCACCGTCACCGGCGCGCTGCGGGTGCGGTCGTCCAACGGCGACATCTCGGTCGGCCGGGCCGAGGCCGCCGTGGACGCGAAGACCTCCAACGGCACCATCCGCATCGGCGAGGTCGCGCGCGACGCGGTCACGGTGCGCACGTCCGCCGGGGACCTGGAGATCGGCGTCGCCGCCGGGTCCGCCGCCCGCTTCACCCTCAAGACCGGTCATGGACGCGTGCAGAACGCGATCGAGCCGGCACCCGGTCACACCCTCGACATCCGCGCACACACCGGCTTCGGCGACATCACCGTCCGCCGCTCCTCCGAAGGGAACTAATGATGATCACCGCAACCGGCCTTCGACGTTCGTACGGCGACCACGTCGTGCTCGACGGCATCGACCTGCACGTGCCGCGCGGCAGCATCTTCTCGCTGCTCGGCGCGAACGGCGCCGGCAAGACGACCACCGTGAAGATCCTGTCGACGCTGATCCGCGCCGACGGGGGCAGTGCCCGGATCGCCGGTCACGACCTCGCCACCGAACCCGACGCGGTCCGCGCCGCGATCGGGGTCACCGGCCAGTTCTCGGCCGTCGACAACCTCATGACGGGACGCGAGAACCTGTCGCTCATGGCCGACCTGCGCCACCTCGGCCGGGCCACCGGCCGGCGGCGGGTCGACGAACTGCTGGAGCGGTTCGACCTCGTGGAGGCCGCGAGGAAGCCGGCCTCGACGTACTCCGGCGGCATGCGCCGGCGGCTCGACCTGGCGATGACCCTGGTGGGCAACCCCCGGGTCATCTTCCTGGACGAGCCGACCACCGGCCTGGACCCGCGCAGCCGCCGCGACATGTGGCAGATCGTGCGCGACCTCGTGGCGGGCGGCGTCAGCATCTTCCTGACCACGCAGTACCTCGAGGAGGCCGACCAGCTCGCCGACCGCGTCGCGGTGCTCAACGGCGGCCGGATCGTGGCGGAAGGCACCACCGAGGAGCTCAAGCGCCGCATCCCCGGCGGCCACGTCGAACTTCGCTTTGCTGACGTGCGTCACCTCGAAGCCGCCGCGCGGGCGGTGACCCGCGCGACGAGCGACGCCGAGACGCTCAGCCTGCGCGTGCCCGACGACGGCAGCCCGGAGGCGCTGCGGAGCCTCCTCAACCACCTCGACGACCACGCTGTGCGGATCGACTCGGTCAGCGTGCACACCCCCGACCTCGACGACGTCTTCCTCGCCCTCACCGACAAGGAACTGGTGGTCTCGCGATGAGCACTCTCACCTACCCGCTGATCGACTCGGCGACGATGCTGCGCCGCAACCTCAAGCGCATGCTGCGCTACCCGGGCATGACGCTGACCCTCGTCGGCATGCCGATCGTCTTCCTCCTCCTGTTCGTCTACGTGTTCGGCGGCACCCTCGGCGCCGGGATCGGCAGCCCGTCGGGCGGCCGCGCGGAGTACGTCAACTACGTCACCCCGGCGATCCTCCTCATGACGATCACCGCCGTGGTGCAGGGCACCTCGATCTCCGTGACGATGGACATGACCGAGGGCATCGTCGACCGGTTCCGCACCATGGCCATCGCGCGCGTGTCGGTGCTGACCGGGCACGTGCTCGGCAGCCTGGTCCAGACCGTGCTCGGTGTCGCGCTGGTCACGGGCGTCGCCGTCGCGATCGGGTTCCGGCCCACCGCGGGACCCGGTGACTGGCTCGCGCTGGCCGGCATGCTCGCCCTGATGTCGTTCGCCTTCATCTGGCTGGCGGTCGCGCTCGGTCTCGCCAGCAGGACCGTGGAGTCGTCGAGCAACGTCGGGCTGCCGCTGGTCCTCCTGCCGTTCCTCGGCAGCGGCTTCGTCCCGACCGACTCGATGCCCACGGCGCTGCGCTGGTTCGCCGAGTACCAGCCGTTCACCCCGCTGATCGAGACGATCCGCGGTCTGCTGATGGGCACGCCGATCGGCAACAGCGCGGCGATCGGCGTGGCGTGGTGCGCGGTGATCGCGGCGGGCGGGTACCTGTGGTCGAAGCGGCTCTTCAACCGCGAGTCCACCCGGTAGCCACGGCGGCCCGGTGCCGGTGCCGCTACGGCGGTACCGGCATCGGTATGCTCCGATCCAGACCACCGCGCCACGAAGGGGCATCGTGATGGACCAGGACGTGTCGTCGCGACTCAACGTCGAGGTGCCGCACAGCGCCCGGATCTGGAACTACTGGTTGGGCGGCAAGGACAACTTCGCCGCTGACCGGGCGGTCGGCGACCAGGTGAGGCAGGTCTACCCCGACGTCGTCGAGGTCGCCGTGGCGTCGCGCGCCTTCCTCGGTCGCGTCGTGCGCTTCCTGGCCGGCGAGGTCGGCATCCGCCAGTTCCTGGACCTCGGCACCGGCCTGCCGACGGCCGACAACACCCACGACGTGGCGCAGGGGATCGCGCCCGAGTCCAAGATCGTGTACATGGACAACGACCCGCTGGTCCTGGTCCACGCGCGGGCCCTGCTGACCGGCAGTGCCGAGGGCGTCACCGACTACGTCGACGCCGACGTCCGCCGGCCGGACGCCGTGCTGGAGGCGGCGGCCGCGACCCTGGACTTCTCGCAGCCGGTCGCGGTGATGATGCTGGGGATCCTGGGCAACGTCGCCGACACCGACGATCCCGGTCCCGGCGAGATCGTCGACCGCTTCGTCGACGCGGTTCCGGTCGGCAGCTACCTGGTGATCAACGACAGCGTGGTGACGCCCGAGTCGATCGAGGCCGTCAACACCGCCCGCAGCGGCGGCGCCGACTACCACCTGCGCACGCCCGACCAGATCCGCGGCTTCTTCCACGGTCTCGAACTGGTCGAGCCCGGGGTCGTACCGACCCCGCTGTGGCGGCCCGACCCGGGGACCGATCCCCGCAAGCTAAACGTCTACTGCGGGGTCGCCCGCAAGGTGTAGCCGCCTTCCGCCCCGAACAGGCACCGACCGGGACGACAGGACGGACGCCCGCTCGATCACCTCGGTCGGTTCCTGCCGCCTGTGCCGCCGTCGCCACATCGCGCCTCCCGCTCAGCCGTCCTCGTCCTCGTCCTCGTCGTCACCGGGTGGCATCGACGGGTCGGAGTCCGGGTGCTCGGCCCACCCGCGCTCGGCGGCGGCGATGCCGGCCAGTGCGGGCAGACGCAGCCCGCCGGGTCCGTACAGGAGCCACGCGGTGGCGACCATGAAGAACGGTGCCCACGGTCCGTACAGCATCAGCGGTTCGTCGCCCTCGAAGCGCATGACGAACGTCCAGCGTCCGTCGCCGGTGAGCTCGAGGAGACGGTCGTGCGGGAAGGTCCGCCAGTGCCCGTGCGCATCGACGAGGATCCGACGGTCGGTGAGGACGCTGCGGGCCTGGGTGTGGTCACGCCAGGCGGGCGTCGCCATCTCGTCCACCCGACGGCCGACAGCGCGGTTGACGATTCCAGGACCGGCCGCGATGAACAGGTCGGTCGGGTTGTGACCGTAGAAGCGGGCGTAACCGAGCATCGCCTCGGAGTAGCTCGACTCGTCGGCGAGCAGACGCAGGCCACCCTGCGGCGGGTGCTCGGCGAGGTTCCCGCCGGTGGCGAGGTGCCGGTAGCGCAGGCACGCGCTCTCCCAACCGTCACGCATGACGGCACGGTCGAAGTATTCGTATCCGGCGATCCCCCGATTCTAGTGTCCCGGGCACGTGCCCCACCCGTTTCGGGAGATCCGTCGCGGGGGTATCAGCGGGCATGGATCGTCACTTCGTCAAGGCGTTGCTCTTCGCCTGGGACCGGCCGGAGTTCCGCGCCGGCCTCCAGCATCTGATCGACCTCGACGAGGTGACCAGCCTGCTGGCGGCGCTCTCCGTCGACGACCACGACCGGCAGGTCGAGCTGCGGGCGATGGACCTGCTCCGCTCCGGCCTCGACTCGGCCGAGATCCGGCGCGCGACGCTGCTGCTCGTCGAGGACGACGACGTCCGGCACAACCTGGCGGCCGGCATCACCGCCAGCATCGCCGACCGCCCCGACCTCGCCCGGGCGGTCCGGTCCGCGCTCGACGACCCGGACGTCCGCGCCGAACTGCGCGAGGCGCTGGAGTCCAAGCCGCTGCGCGCGGTGATCTGGAAGGTCGCGGAGAACCAGTTCAGGGGACGCCGATGGGCGCTGATCCGCGAGGCGGTGCTCCTCGTGGTGCGGCACCGCCACGCCCGGCGGCTCGCGTTGGCGCTCCGGCGCCACGGCGTGATCCGCGAGCTGCGCCGCCAGCCGGCCGCGGCGTGAGAAGGCCAGCCGCCGGAGAAGGCCAGCCGCGCGGGAGGCCGGCCAGCGGCTGAGAGGACGGCCGATATGCTCGGCTCCGTGCGTCGGGGGACCCGCGATGAGCTGCTCGACCGCCTGGCCGGGGCGGTCCGGTCGGTCACGGTCCCACATCCGACGCGGGTCGCCGTCGACGGGCCGCCCGCCGCCGGGAAGACCACCCTCGCCGACGAGCTGGCGGAGGTCCTGCGTGACGAGGGCCGCGACGTCATCCGCGCGACCATCGACGACTTCCTCTTCCCGCGGGCGCTGCGTTACCCGCGCGGCGAGTACTCGGCCGCAGGGTGCTACCTCGACGCCCACGACCGTGACGCGCTGACACGCGTTCTGCTCGACCCGCTCGGCCCGGGTGGGGACCGGCGGTTCCAGCCCGCCGTGTACGACCGCGTCGCGGACACCGTGCTGTCGCCGCCGGTCGCGACCGCCGCGGCCGACGCCGTGCTGGTCTTCGACGGCGTGTTCCTGCTGCGCCCGGAACTGCTCGACCGGTGGGAGCTTCGCGTCTTCGTGTCGGCGGCGACGGAGACGACCGTGGCCCGCGCCGTCGTCCGCGAGGGGCGGGCCGACGTCGAACGGCGCTGGCGCACGCGGTACGTCCCCGCCCAGGAGCTGTACCACGCGACGGCGCAACCGACCCGGCACGCCGATGTGGTCGTGCACAACGACGAGCCCGGGCGGCCGGTCTGGGAGACCCGGACGGGTCGGTGACCGCGCGGCGTCCCGTCGTTGCGGGAACGGGTTCCCGGACCGGCCGGGACGGCTGCCCGACGACCGGGAACCGTGACCCTGTCGCTGTGCGCCGACGCCGGCGACGGTGGAGGAAACGTCACCTCGCCGCCGGGAGCCACGCGATGAAGCGGTACACCATGACAGGCACGTCCATGGCGACCCTGTCGGCCGTCGTCGCCGCGCGGACGGCGATGCTGCCGCCGGACTTCCTCACCGGCACGATCTACGTCACCGGGCGGACCCGCCGGTCGGTCGTGGACGCGGTGCGGATCGCCGGGTTCCCGCCCGCCGCGATCCGTGTCGTGCCAATGGACGCGCACCGGCGCATGGACCCCGACGCCCTGCGCGGTGCGGTGGTCGCCGACCGGAGCTGGGGCCAGCGACCGTTCTGCGTCGTGGCCACCGCGGGAACGGCGGACGCCGACCCGATTCCGGACCTCGCCGACGTCGCCGCGGAGCAGCGGCTGTGGCTGCACGTCGACGCCTACGACAGCCGGGAACGGCCGCCGGGCATCGAGCGGGCCGACTCCGTCACGGCCGACACGCCGTCCGGTGCCGGCGTCCTGATGGTCCGCGAGGGCACCGCCCTGCCCGACTTCATCGCGCGCGGATAGGGCCACCCGCCGTACGGCGGACGGCCCCCGATCCACCCGGGCTCAGGCCGGCGTCCGCAGGCAGGCGAGGCCCAGCACCGTGACGAGCGCGCTCACCACGATGCCCACGACGGCGCCGTCCCGGTCCCATCCGAGCGCCAGCACGGCGCCGGCGAGGTTCACGACGCCGACGGCCGTGACCGCCGACGGCGCACCGGACACCCGGCGCAGGAGCGCGACAGCGGCGACGAGGCCGACCACGCCGAGGAGCGTGACGAGCCATCCGACCACCCTGCCCCCGAAGGCGAACGGCAGGTTCAGCAACGACATGAGGACCGTGACGGCGGCGGCGCCGTAGTCCAATGTGGACATCGGTCGCCTGCTGCACCTGGCGCCGAAGACGGTGGCCAACAACATCTCCGCGATCCTCGGCAAGCTGCACCTGTCGCAACGCACGCAGGCCATCGTGCGGGCCCGCGAGGCCGGCCTCGGCCGGGGTTCCGACGGAGCCTGACACCTCGACCCGACCGGCACGGAACGGACCTGGAACGGGATGGAACACCGATCGGGTAACGGGCACGGCAATCCGAGGAAGGTGGAGACCATGCGGGTCGCACGAGCCGCCGCCACGATGGCGGCGGCCCTGTCTCTCACGTCTGTCGTCGCGTCACCGGCCACCGCCACTGCCCTGCCGGGCGCGACCCTGAGCCTGTCGTGGAGCGCGCCGAGCGTGTCGAACCAGGTGTTCACGACCACGCTGACGTGCTCCCCTGCCGGCGGCGGCGAGGAGTGGTACCTGGATCCGGAGCTCGCCTGTGGCGACCTCGCCGCCGCGGGCGGGGACTTCCCGTCGCTACCGGGCCGTCCGCTGGACTGCGCGGGCGCGGGCGGACCGGCGATCCGGTTCACGGCAACGGGCACCTGGGACGGCCACCCGGTGAGCTACGACCGCGTGCACGCGAACTGGTGCCAGGCGCGGCGCAGCCTCGGCCGGGTCGCCACCTTCTAGCGGATGGGCGGGTACGGGGTCGGCTGGCTCGTCGTCGTCACGGTCGTGTGGCTCCTCGCCGCGATGGTTGGAACCGTGATGCTCCTGGCCTACCTGATGTCCGACCAGGGGCTGGAACTGAACCTGCACGGATGGCGGCGGGTCGTGTACCTGGCCGTCGCCTGGTCGACGGTGTTCGTCATCCCGGTCGGGTTGGCGGTGGCGGCCCAGGCCGCCGGCTTCACGCCGTGGCTGTGGGTCCTGTACCTGCTGCCGTACGAGATCCTGGCGCTGTGGACCGTGTTCGTCCTCGTTCTCAGCCTCATCTACGGAAAGAAGACACCGTAACGGCGTCCGGACTCGTCCGAAGTCCCACCATCTCCCGGAGCGGTACCCGACAGTCGCCACATGGGGGATTTCATGAGAACGCTGTCGAGACTGGCTGGCGTCACCGCGGTCCTGGCGTTGTTCGTGGCGGCGGGGCTCACGGCCACCGGGCCGGCGGGCGCGGCGGCGAAGGGATGCGTGCGGAAGGGTGTGGCTGCCGGCAAACCGGGCGACGTCCACACCGTCAGCGCGTTCGTGTCGGCCGCGAAGGCCGACGGCCGCACCGGGGAGTCGATAGGCAGAGCCCTGGAGAAGGAGTGGTGTCTGACCAACGTGGGTGAGGAGCCCGCCGGGCAGGTCCAGCCGTTCAACACCGCGAACGACACCGACTGGTACAGCATGTCGCTGTACTACGAACGGGATTACGGCTACTACCTGGCGGTCGCACACTGGAGGTGGCTCAACGACCGTTTCACCGACGACGACTGGGTCACCTGCATCAACAACGAGGTCGGTGACGACGACGGCGTCGCGCTGCGCCTCAGCGGCGGCGAGTACCAGATCATCAGCCGGTTCGCGGCCGCGGACGGCAACGCGGCCCGTAACTCCTACGGCAACGACTTCGGCTACCAGGAGATGCCGTCGTCGGTGGTCAACCAGTACGGTGCGGGTTTCAAGTGGCAGGACTCCGCCAAGGGGATGCAGTCCAACGGCGCATGCGTCAACCCCTTCGTCTACGACTACAGCCTGTACACCGGAACGGTCGTCATCGGCTTCCGCGCTCTCAACGGGGTGTGCCGCAGGGCCCAGATGTTCGTCGACTACGTCCACACCTGGGACTCGACGGGGGTGAGCTCGATCGGCGCGGGACAGGGCGGCTTCAACGTCTCCTTCAGCAACGCCGGCGACTCCTGGGCTGACTCGGAGCCTGGGCCGACCGCACAGATCTGCTAGTTCGGGGTCATGTGTGCCGGGTGCCGCCGTCGCGGCATCCGGCACACGGTGTCACCCGGTGGGCAGGGTCATCAACTCGCACCGCGAGGGGACGGCATCGAGGCTGCCGGGCGGAGCTCCAGCGAGTACAGGCCCAGATCGGTCAGGACGGCCACCGTCGCCGGGCCGCACATGGCCAGACGGCGGGGGACGGAACCGATCTGGATCACCCGGGCCGGGGGACCGGTGGTCTCCCACACGAGCAGCTGCCCGTCCTCGGTGCCGGCGACCACGAGATCGCCGTCGGGGGTGGCGGTGAGCGAGATGAGCCTCGCGCCGGCCGAGCTCTCGAAGGCCGGCGCCTCACCCGCGTCGGTGGTGTCGGGACCGAGCGGCAGCACCTCCACCGAGCCTCCGGACAGGGATCCGTCGACGGCGAGGAGGGACGGCCGGCCCCCGTACCGCACCACACACGCGGTTCCGGGGAGCATCCGGTCCCTGGTCATGCTGTGGCGGTCGAGGTCGATGGTGCACACGGGGTCGTACTCGCCGCCGAGGACGACCTGCCGTCCGCCGGTGCCGGGCACCACCGCGGCCCACTCGAAGAGCACGAACTCGATGTCGAAGTCGTCGCTGTGGACGGACCACGGCAGCGGCTCGCACGTCCAGCCGTGGCCGTCGTGGACGAGCCGCCACAGCACGGGCCCGTCGTCCCTCCGGTAGCCGGCCGCGAGCAGCTCGCCGGGGCCGAGACCGACCAGGGCGTTGACGGACTCGAGCTCCGGGAGGCGCAGGTCCCACGCCTCCACGTCGGTCTCCGACCGCAGCTGCCACAGCGTGACGACGGCGTGCCCGTCCACCTGCGCACCGGTGTCCCCGCCGGTCGTGCTGCCGTAGGCGGCGACGGTGAGACCGTCGTCCCACCCCTCGGCGTGCAGACCGGTCAGCACGACGTCCGGGCACTCCAGCGCAGGCGTGAGCGCCGCGCCGGTCACCGCGTCCCGGACCGTCACCGACCCGTCTGCCGACGCGGCGACGAGCAGCGGCCGGCCGTCCGGGCCGGCCAGGGACGCGATGTGGGTGAACTGGTGCATCAGGTCGCTGACGGCCCGTGGCAGCGGCGAGGGTCCGGTTCCCACCGGCCAGGCCCGGACGGCACCGCTGACGCCCGAGTCCGCGGCGACCAACACCATGCGACCGTCGACCACGGCGAACCGCACCGCCGAGACGGGCTCGCCGTACGGGACCACGTTCTCGCCGGTGAGCGGGTCGGCGCTGAGGTGGAACAGGTGCACCCGCCCGTCCTCGCCGCCAGAGGCAAGGTAGACCTCGTCGTCGACGATCCCGAGGTCGATGGTGTTCACACCGCCGGAGAGCCGGACGATCGTCGACGGCCCGGGCAGCTCCCGGCCGCCGTCCGGGCCGGCGCGCTCCGCGGCCTCCGCCTGCTCGCGTTCCTCGTCGCGTAGACGCCGCTCCGCCTCGGCGTAGCCGGCGACGCCCGAGCCCGTGTGCACCGACGTGGAGTAGCCCGCGGAATGGGCGGCGTGCACGCCGTACCGCCATCCGGCCGGCTCGTGGTCGGTCGTCGAGCCGGTCAG
This sequence comes from Virgisporangium ochraceum, assembly GCF_016863655.1. Taxonomy (GTDB): domain Bacteria; phylum Actinomycetota; class Actinomycetes; order Mycobacteriales; family Micromonosporaceae; genus Virgisporangium; species Virgisporangium ochraceum. The sequence goes on along the minus strand of NZ_BOPH01000145.1, from coordinate 48,049 downwards.
GTCGTCGTCGCCCACCCGCCGCACCCAGCCGACCGCACCGCTGCTGAGGCCACCGGCCAGAACGAAGTCGGCGTCGCGCGGGAAAAATGCACAGGTGTTGGCCCACCCGTCCTGGCCGACGAGGCTCAGTGCCGGCTCGCCGAAGCCGGCCGTATCCAGCACCCACACCGCCACCAGGCCGTCGGCGCCGGCCGACGCGACGGCGTCGAGGTAGGCGGCGGTCAACGCCGTCACCGGCCCGTCGTGTGCCCGGACCGGTTCGCCGACCTGTTGCCAGGTGTCGATGTCCACCGCCTCCAGGTACCCGTCGTCGTAGCCGAGGACCAGCGCCTCCCGGCCACCGACGAACGCGGTCGCGACGGCCGTGACCGCCGCGTCGGGGCGGGCCTGGCGCGACTCCACCGGCCCCCGGTCCAGGTCGACGAACACCAGACCGTGCGGCCCGGCCACCACCACGCGGCCCCCGCCGCTCGAGGTCCACGTCATGCAGGTGACCGGCAACGGCGGCGGAATCGCGAAGTCCCCGGTCATCGTGTGGTTGCCCAGATTCCACAGCCGCACGCTGCCGTCGGAGAGCGTGACCGCGGTCGCCGAGCCGTCGGCCGCCTGCAGCGTCAACATGTCGAGCACGCCCTGCGGATGGTTGCCGACGACGCTGCCGGGTCGGTGGCGCACCAGCGACGTCCAGCGCGGTGCCCACCCCCGGCGCAGCGGCAGCCGGGCGAACCGCTCCGCGAGGTCGTGCTCGCCCAGCTCGTGCGCGGCGAGCTGCAGGTACGCGGCGCGCTCACCGTGGTCGCGGCCGGCGAGCAGCCACCCGGTGCGGCGGTAGACCTCCGCGTCCTCGCCCAGCCGCGACAGCTGGTGCAGCAGCACCGTCGGCTCCGCCACGACCATGAAGTCGGGCCGGCCCGCGTGCGCGGCGAGCTCACCCACGGCGCCGAGATGGGTGGCCAGGTGCTCGCGGGCGTAGGCGTCGGCCGTCAGCCAGTCGTCGCCGTGGCGGCCGACGAAGAAGTCGACCACGGCCCGCTCGCCCTCGTCGACCGCGACCTCCTCGCTGGTGAGGTACTCGCGGAAGGAGTCGTGGTAGAGCCGGAACGGGCCGTCGGGCAGCTCGCCGGTGAGGTACTGGCTGCACTCCTCCAGGGCCCGGCGCGTGCGACTGGTCGGGAGACCCGTGATTCCGGACAGCTGTGCGCCCGTCAGGCCGGTACCGAGCGCGGCGGTCAGCGCGGTGAGCACCGGCTGGATGCAGTTCCACCACAGGTCCCGGTGGCGGGCGATCCCGGTGCGGAACCAGGTGCGGTACAGGTCGAGCAGTCCGGCCGGCAACGGGTGCGCGGCCGGGCCGGCCAGCACGACCGACTCGTCGGCGAGGACGTGGTCGAGCGCGTACCGGGCGTAGAGGAAGTTGCCGGCCGCGGTGCCGGTCACCCGGTCGGTCCACGCGAGCCGCAACAGCGGGTCCAGGTGGCCGAGCCGCCCGTCGACGTAGGCGCGGATGTCGTCGGTCTCCGCGGGACGGTCGTCGACCAGGTCGAGCGCCGGCCGCGGCAGCGTGCGCAGCACCCACGGGTCGGACCGGCTGGTGACCAGGAACCGCAGCCGCCCGCCGGTGGTGCCGGCGACGAGGCCGATCAGCTGCCCGATGTTGTCCTGCGGGTCGTAGGCGAACCCGCCGGACAGGTCGTCGACGATGACCAGCAGGTCGCCGACCGCCGCGTCGGACGCGGTCGCCTCCAGCGGCCGGCGCACGAGGTTCGCGAACGCCTGCCGGGTGGGGATGTCGCGGGGGACGCTGATCCGCACGTTCGTCACGGTTCCGCCGGCCTCGACCGACCCGACGGTCAGCGAGCTGTGGATCGTCACGACCGCCGACGTGCCCGCCACCGAGTCGGCGAGGGCGGCCGCGAAACCGGGCACGTGCCGGGCGAGGCCGTTGGACAGGGCGCTCACGAAGTCGAGCGGGTCGAGCGTGCGCTCGTCGTTGGCGTCGCAGAAGTGCGCGAGGACCACCGTCGCCGCGCACAGGCGCGGGTAGTCGGCGGCGCGCGGCACCGCGTCACGCACGTGGGCGAGCTGTGCGGACAGCAACGTCTTGCCGGTGCCGGGAGCGCCGGTGACGAGAAATACCCGCGGGTCCGCGGCGCCGAGCCACGCCTCCATCCGCTCCAGCGCCCAGTAGCGCGGAACCAGGTCCCCCGGGTGCGGCGGTGGTGTCAACGGCTCACGGCTCCGGATGCCGCGACGGGTTCAGCGTCCGACGTCGTCGGCGTCGACGCCGACGATCTCGCCACCGTGCTCGACCCGGCGGGCCCGGGCCGTACCCACGATGCGCCCGTCGGCGAGGTTGCGCACCCGCACCGCGGCCGCGTACCCGGCGACCTGCTCGACGTCGACCTGTCCGGAGATCTCGGGACCGGCCGGCCGGTCGGCCTCGCCGCGGAAGCGGATCCGCTGTCCCAGCACCGCCTCCATGGCGCGACGCAGCGCGTCGACGACGGCGACGAGGTCGGCGTCGGCCGGATCGACGGGGTCCGGATCGATGTCGTCGACGTACGGACGCAGCGCGGCCCGCAGCGCGCGGATGTCCGGCTCCAACCGCTCCAACGCCGCCGTGTCGACGGTGGCGGGCTCCAGGTCGACCGGCGCGTCGTCGACGACGGGCAGCGGACGCGCCTCGGCGTCGGGCCCGGCGCGGCGCTCGCGCCACCACCGGATGGCCTCACCGGCCTGGTCGTAGAGGAACCTGACGCCCTCGGAGAGTGCGACCGCCCCGATCGCGGCCAGAGTTACCGCTTCCACGCCACGCAGCGTACTTCCGTCGACTACGGATAAGAAGGGTCATGCGGGTGACCCGACCGGACTCCCGGCGCCGGATACGACGTCGCGTGCCGTACAGCCTGTCCGCCGGCGCCGTTCCCGACCGGACCGATACTCAGCGTTGTGATTGCCAGTACTGAGAGTGCTTTCGGGGTCCGGTCCGGGTCGCCGGCGGCGTTGGGAACCGCGCTCGCGGCGATCGGCCGGAACCGGCCCATCGTCGTGGACGAGCTCATGGGCGCGCCGCTGGTGCTGCGCCACCGGGACGTCTCGGCGGCGCTGCGGAACCCGGCGACCTTCGGCACGCAGTTCTACGGCATGGGGCCGATGAGCGACTCGATGATCGCGCTCGACGGTCCCGAACACGCCCGCCGCCGGCGGATCCACAACCGCTTCTTCGGCGCGGCCGCCAGCGCGCACTACGCCCGGATCGTCGAGCCGGTCGCCGAGCGGGCCTTCGGCGACCTCGCCGGCCGCGACGGGTCCGTCGACCTGATGGGCGACGTGCTCGACCGGTACCCGATGACGGTCTTCATGGCCCTGCTCGGAGTGCCGGACGACCTCGGCCCGCAGGGTCTGGCCTGGGTCCGGGCCATCATGGCCTGGCTGGCCGCCCCGATGGACCCGACGCTCGTCACGCCGGGCACGACGGCCTTCGCGGAGCTGCACGCCTACACCACCGCGCTGGTGGAGAAGCACCGGGCACGCCCCGGGGACAACCTGCTCGGCCAGATCATCCAGGCCCACGTCGACGAGGGCGGCTACACCCCCGAGGCGGTGACGGTCGCGGTGATCGGGCTGCTGCTCGGCGGCTTCGAGACGACGGTGCAGCTGCTCGCCGCCACCATCACGTCGTTGCTGCTGCATCCCGGTCAGCTGGAACAGGTCCGCGCTGACGCGTCCCTGATGAACCCCGCGTTCGACGAGGCATTGCGCTGGGCCGCGCCGACGGCCGGACTGTACCGCCTCGTCCGGCACGACACCGAGATCGCCGGCACACCGGTCGCGGCCGGGTCCATGGTGTACCTGGCGATCGCCGCCGCGCACTTCGACGAGGCCGCCTACCCGCAACCCGGGACGTTCAGCCTCGACCGGACCGGAGCGCACCTCGGCTTCGGCGCCGGGCCGCACTACTGCGTGGGGGCGCCACTGGCCCGCCTGGAGGCCCGGGCCGCGCTGTCCGTCCTGCTGACCGCGTGCCCACGCCTGCGCCTGGACCCGTCCGCGGACCTGTCGTTCGCGTACGCCGCGCGCGGCTTCCCCCAGCACGGCACGGAGTCGTTGCGCGTCCTCACCACGTGACCAGCCGCAACCGCGCCGGCGTAGACCCTCCTGAATGGGGCGGGCCGCTTTGGATGAGGCCGACCCGCACCGCCAGGGTGGAATCGGATCGTTCACGATCGTGGTCGTCGGGACGCCGCGCACTGTTGTCCGTTCGACCACTTATGACATGCCATCGACTTGACTGATAGTCCCGATGTGATGCGGTCGCGAGTGCTCCGGACTGCGGTCTACGCAGTTGTGTCGATCGTCGCGGTGGGTTCTTTGGCGTGGATTCTGACCGCCGACGCCGAGACCAGCGCCAAGGTGGCCGGCGCAGCGGCACTCCTGGTCGCACTTCTGACGCTTGGCCTCGACATCGTCTCGTTCCTACGGCAACCGGACCGGGATCGTCCCTCAGTTCAGGAACTCGCAGACGACCTGGCCGAGATCGTCAGGGACCAATGGCTCGACGAGGCCACCGCACGCCGTCTCCGAGATCCCCATGTCCTTCCGCTAGCCTGGTCGCTGACCACCCGCAACGTCGGTGACAGCATTGAGTCGATCACCGGACTGGCTGCGGGCGGGCGGGTCACAGCGACTCGCTTCGCGGGCCGTATCGGCGACAACTTCGAGGAAGCGGTCGACCAACTCGCGCAGAGCTTCGCGAATCTGCCGACTCGGCGCCTGGTGGTCCTGGGCGAGCCAGGCTCCGGCAAGACCGTCCTGGCTCTGCTGCTGACGCTTGGGCTTCTGAAGACCCGGACCGAGGGGGCGGCAGTACCTGTCATGCTGTCGGCGTCGACCTGGGACCCGGTGACCGAGCGGCTTTCCGAATGGATCGCACGCTCGCTGGCGACGTCCTTCTACAACGGACGTACAGAGGTTGTGCGTCGACTGCTCGGCCGCCGGATGATTCTCCCCATCATCGATGGGTTGGATGAGGTCTCCGAACACGCTCGCCGGGTAGCGATCCGTGAGATCAACGACAGCCTTGACCAGGGCAGCGCCATTGTCGTCACCTGTCGCGCGGTCGAATACCAGGACCTCGTCAGGGACGGCGCCCCGCGCCTGCGTGGAGCGCCGGTCGTCGAGGTGAGACGGTTGGCGGCCCGCGATGTGGCAGCGTACCTGGGAGCCGTCACCTGGCCGCCGGGAACATCGTGGACGAGTGTCGTCGACCGGATCGAAAGCGGCGCCGATTCGGCATTGCGGGCTGCGTTGTCGACCCCGCTGATCGTGTCGATGGTCCGGATGGTCTACGAACGACTCGGGGGCGATCCGGCCGAACTCGCCGATGAGCAACGGTTCGACTCACGGCACGCGATCGAGGATCACGTCACCGGCCTCGTGATCGATGCGGCCTACGCGACGGCTGGATCGGACTCCGAGCCCGAACGGTGGAAGGCGGCGAACGCCCGACGCTGGCTCACGTTCCTGGCCAGGTACATGCACCGCTACCGGGAACGTGACCTTGCCTGGTGGCTGATGAGCCGGCGACTGCTGGGAGCATGGGTAGGCCCGACGATCGGCGTTATCGGCGGGGTCCTGTTGATAATGGCGGCATCGACATGGTTGTTGCTGGTGCGTAACGGAAAGCCGATCTCATTCCAGGACACCTCGATGATCGGCGGGGGCGGGACCGTGGCCGCGATCCTCATCACGATTGTCTGGTACGCCGCGGTTGGGCGCCGGCCGGGCCGGCTGTCGATCGGGAGCGCCCGCTCATCGGCCCGGGTCTGGTCCGGCTTCCGTACCGGCGTTCTGGTGACCGCCATTCCCGCTGTCCCGGCGCTGGCCGCAGTCGCGGCCAGCATGACGATCCTGGACATCTGGATCGTCTACAACGTCCAGTGGTACTTCGAACTCGTCGCGCAGATGTTTGTCGTGACGATCATCGTCGGTTGCGCGCTGGCGGTCCACGAGTATCTCATCACGCCGCCTCAGCGGGCCAAACGGACCACGCCCATGACCATGCTCCGGGAAGACAGGTTGTCATCGCTGGTCGCGGCGTTCGCCGCTGGCGTGTTGGTGGCGGTGATGGCTTACCCCGGCCTGGTCGTCGCATCCACAGTCGCGGATCTTGTCACTGGTGCGTTCATGGACTGGCCGGGATGGCCAGGGGAATGGCAGCCGGTCGAGGTGGCGTTGGCGAATCGACAGGCCGCGACGGTTGACCGGTTCGGCAGCACGTGGTTGATGACGGGTGTCGCGTTCGTTCTGCCCGGCGTCACATTCGCCGTACTGGTGCTGCTGACCCGGGCGTGGACCCGGTTCCTGCTGGCCCGGCTGATCCTCGCCGCCACCGGGCGCCTGCCCCTGCGGCTCGCCGACTTCCTCGAGGATGCTCGTGGACGCCAGTTGCTCCGGCAGGCCGGCGGTGCATACCAGTTCCGGCACGCGCGACTGCAGGAGCATCTGGTCAGCCGTTCACCGGCGGTGGCGCCACCGACTGTCCGCCGGATCGGCGGCGTGGTGGTTACCCGCCGACGGTTGGCATTCGCCTCCGTGGTCCTGATCGCAATAGCCGCGGTGCCCGCGTTGTCGGGGCTGCCAGTGGACCGTTCACGGCTCACGCGCCACGGTACGTACGGCTTCGGCACCTCGTACGCGCTGAGCCCGGACGGGAAGCGAATCGCCGTGTACGGCGGTCGCGCGCCGATCGCCGTGTGGACGATCGGTGCGGGTGACCCGACGGTGTTTCTACGGGGGATGCCGGGGGAGGTCGATGAGGTCGCGTTCACGGCGGGAGGGCGGACGATCGCCGCCCAGAGCGGCAGGCGTACGACGACGGTCACCGACGACTCGCTTCGTCTCTTCGATGCGAAGGACGGGACCGAGAAGTTCGTTCTCAATCGTTTTACGCCCTTCGGGCGCGTCGGCGCCGGGCAGTCGTTCGTCACGATTGATGACAAGGGGACGGCAGATGGGAACGACGACGTCACCGAGGCATGGTCGGCGGTCGACGGGAGTCCGATCCCCGAATTGACCGGAAATGGTGAACAGAATGGGGCGAGCGACAAGGGCACCTGGTATCTCCGGCAACTGCTCGACAACCAGATCGAGGTGTGGACGGTCGCACCGCTCAGGCGTCTTTTCGTCGCGGAGCGCGGCTCGCGGATCAAAACCAGCGACAGCGAGCGGTTCCTGGTTCTGCTGGAAAGGCCTGACACCATTCGCATCTGGAACGCGACTACAGGAACCGGCGTAACCGCCGCAGCGAAGATCGGAATCGATGGTATCGACATAGATACCTCGGAATCAATACAGTTCGGCGCGGGCGAAACGCGCCTGGTTGTCGTACAGGGCGGGGAGACGAGCCGTGTGGACGACGATGCTGTGTGGCTCTGGGACACGGGCAAGGAGACGCCGCTGATATCAGGCTTCCCGGTGTCGAACGGGATTGGCACCGTGTCCTTCTCGGAGAATGGCGAAATTCTGGCTGTGCACGTCGGTGTCGACAACGCTGATCCAGACGATGACCAACTTATGTTCTGGAACGCCCGCACCGGCGCACAAATGGGGTCGATCGCCGACGTGCCTGGCGGAATCGACGACCTTCAACTCAGTCCGGACGGCAAGGTCGTTCTGCTGAGTAGCGGGTACGACACGCCCGACGACGGGACCGACGACAAGGTCAGCTTGTTCGATGTAGCGGGAGCACGGCTCATCGCGGTCCTGCCGGGCGTGGCCGGCTGGGCGGGGCCCGGCGACGGAGGGTTCGATCCCACCAGTTCGATCGCCGTCACCAGCGATTCCGGCGTGCGGTTCTGGAGTGTGACCACGGGCCACCTCTTGAGTGTGGCCAGTCAGACCACCAGCGCCGGTGACGTCAAATGGTTCGGTGATGGGCGAACGGCTGTCATCGACCAGGGCACGAACGTTGAGATCCGCGACGTGATAGCGAACAGCACACGAGATCGCTTTGCCGTCCTTGCCGATACGAACGATGGAGAAGGGGGCGGAACCAGTATCGACCACGACCGTCGGTTCGTCGCGGCAGCGGGTCTCCACGACGACGTGATGGTGTGGGACCTCCGTTCGGGTCGCCGATTGGCGATCTTCCGAGGGCACACCGGTCCTGTGCGTTCGGTCAGGTTCGCCGGAACCGGATGCCATCTGGTTACGGCAAGTACAGATCGCACCGTCCGAATCTGGGATCTGCCGTGCGGCTGAGACCCGGCCGTTGAGATCCGCCCCCCGGCTACTCCGTGCCGCGGTGAAGCGCGGTGCGGAGCGGCGCCTCCGGATCTCAGCGTCAGGGCGCTGGCCTGTCCCGCGTCGGAATGCCCGTCGCCGTCCGATTCGTCGCCGCCCGACGGGCGCGGACGACGTGACGTGGACGACTTCCTGCATCCACGGCGGCCGGACGCGGCGAAGTTCCGGCGACTGTGGGGGAGGAACGCGCCGTGAACACCGTGAGGTCCGTGCTCGACCGGCTCCGTGCCGCGCCGTCCGTCGTCGACGTGCTCAACCTCGCCGGCGAGCTGACCGACGCCGCCGCTGAAGGGCCCGGGAGCGACACCGTGCGTCAGCTCGTCGCCGCCGTCGAGGACGTCGGCGACCAGCCGACCGGTATCGCGGCGGTGCACGCGCTCGGCCGGGTCTTCGACGACGAGGCCGACGCCGTGCTGTCCGAGCTGCTGTCGCACCCCCGGCCGTACGTGCGGGAGCACGCCGCCTGGGTGCTGGGCGCGCGCCTGCCGCGGCTCGACGCGATCGGACGCCTGGTCGCGCTCGCCGACGCTGGAGGGTTCTCCGGCGTCCTCGCCCAGCGGACCCTCGAGGCGTGGGCCGGTGCCGCCCCCGAACACGTCGCGCTCGCCCTGGAGGGTGCCCTCGCCGCGGCCCGCGACCCCTCCGTGCGGGCGCGGCTGGTAGAGACGCTCGGCCTGGTGCCGGGCGCCATCGCCGGCCGGACACTGCGGCACCTCGCGGGCCGCGACGACGAGGCGGACCGCGTCCGGATCGCCGCCGTCGGCGCGCTGGGCGACAGGACCGGCGACGGGACCGGCGACCCGGAGGCGGCGGCCCTCGTCGCGCGGCTGTCGGCCGGTACGGGACCGGTCGCCGACGCCGCGCGCCTCGCCGCGACCGACATGGTGGCGGCCGGGGAGCCGGCGCCCGTCGACGGTCTCACCGTCGCACAGCTGTTCCTGCACGCGGACCTCGACCGCGACCTGACCTGGACCGGCAAGGGCGACAACGGCGGCATCGCCACGCTGCTGGTCCGGCTCGGCGACGCGTTCGAGCGGCTCCCCGAGGTCCGGCGGGTCCTGACCCTGTCGCGGGGCAGCCTGGCCGACGCCGTCGCGGCGACCCGCCCGCTGTCCGACGGGCACCACCTGCTCCCGGTGCCGGTGCCGCCGGAGGCGCGGGACGCCGGCAGCGCCTGGTCGGCGCGCGTCCCGGTGCGCCGCGGCATCCGCCGGCTGCTCCGCGTCGCCGCCCCGGTCGACGTGCTGCACCTGCGGATGGCCGACGTGGGTTCGCTCGTCGCCGCCGAGGCGGCGCGGGAACTCGGGATCCCCGTCGTGTTCACGCTCGCCCCCGACCCGCACGTGCTGATCCGCGCCCTGGAACGCGCGGGCACGCTCACCCGCGCCACCTTCGGCGACGCCGACGAACGCGAGCACTACTGGTTCCGGGTCCGGCTCGTGCAGCGTCTCGCGCAGGCCGCCGAACGCGTGGTCCTCCTGCCCCGCCCCGAGCTGCGGTCCACACTGCGGCAGCTGCTGGCGCTGGACGTCGAGGACGGTACGCGGTACACCGTCGTGCCGGAGGGGATCGACCTGTCGGTGACCGACGCCGCCCGGGCCGAGGCGGAGGACACCGGCGGCCAGGCCGTGACGGACCTGGACGAGCTGCTCGCCGCGCTTCCCGCGGCCCGGCGCGGCCTGCCGCTGGCCGTCAGCGTGGGCCGGCTGCACCGGGTCAAGGGAATGTCGGACGTCGTCGCCGCGTGGGCCGGCAGCCCCGACCTGCACGCCCGTTGCAACCTGCTCATCGTCGGCGGCGATCTCGCCGACCCGTCCCCTGAGGAGCGGCGCGAGCTCGGCCGGATCGCCGCGTCGGCGGCGGACCTGCCGTCGTCGGACGGGCTGGTGCTCGCCGGTCACCGGCCCCACGCCGTCGTCGCGCGCTGGCTCGCCGCCGCCCGCGCGGGCCGACCCGGGCTGGCGGCGCCGGGCGGCATCTCGGTGAGCGGCAGCGTCAAGGAGGAGTTCGGGCTGGCGATCCTCGAGGCGCTCGCCGCCGGGCTGCCGGTCGTCGCACAGGGTACCGGCGGTCCCGCCACGTACATCGAGGACGGTGTCACCGGCGCCCTCGCCGACGGCACCGGGCCGGCGGAACTGGCGCAGGCGATGCGCCGGGCGCTCGAACTGGCCATCGCCCCGGACACCGACGCGCGGGCCGAACGGGCCTACCGGACGGTCCGGGACCGCTTCGCCGTGCGTTCCATGGCGCAGTCGCTGGTCGAGGTGTACCGCGACGTCGCCTCCCGCGGTCGGGTGGCCGCATGACGCTGCTGGTGATCAGCCCGGACTACGCGTCGCACCTGCTGCCGCTGGCGACGCTCGCGACAGCCTGGCGGGACGCCGGTGAACGCGTCGTCGTGGCGACCGGACCCGCGACCGCGCACATCGTGCGGTCCTTCGGCTACTCCCGGACCGACCTGCGCCTCGGCCGCGGCTCGAACCCGGGCGTGATCCGCGCCGAACAGCAGCCACCGGGTGAGGACGACGCGCTGCGCGGGTTCTTCGCCGCCACGGCCGAGGGAATGGTCGCCACCCTGCGGTTCCAGGCCGACGCCCGTCGGACCGACCTGCTGTGGCAACCGGTCGACACCGCCCGCGCCGTCCTGCGCGTCCTGGACGCCGTGCGGCCGGACCACATCCTGGTGGACCACCTCGCGTTCGGCGCCCGGCTCGCCCTGGCCGCGAGCGGCACGCACCACGCCGACGTGGTCCTCGGCCATCCCACCGCGCTCGTCGTCGGCGACGAGCTGTACGGCTACCCGACCGCCTGGCCGGCCGCGTTCGAGCCCGCCGCCGCCGCGCTCGACGCGCTGCGGCAACGCTGTCTGCAGGTCCGCGAGCGGTTCACCGACGACTGGAACCGGGCGCTGCGCGTCCTGGACCCGGGCGCCGCGACGGTCGACGACGCCTTCGCCGCCGCGGGCCCCGAGCTGCTGTTCAACTACCCGGAGCGCCTGCACGACCCGGCCCGGACCCGGCTGCTGCCACCGCACACGTTCCTCGGCTCGGCCGTCCGCGACGAGACCCCCGACGGCGATGTCGCCGCCTGGCTCGACAGGTCCGACCCGCGGCCGGTGGTGTACGTGAGCTTCGGCAGCTTCCTGTCCGCCCGCGACGACGTCCTCGCCCGCGTCGTGGCGGCCCTGCGCCCGCTTCCCGTGCGGGTCGCGCTGACGACCGGCTCAGCCGATACCCGCGGCTGGCCGCCGCTGCCGGGGCACTGGCTCGTCCGGGAGCACCTGCCGCAGGTCGCCGTCCTGGGCCGGGCCGCACTGGCCGTCACCCACGGGGGCAACAACAGCGTGACCGAGGCCCTCAACCGGGGCGTGCCGCTGCTCGTCCTGCCGTTCTCCACCGACCAGTTCGCGGCCGCCGCCGCGATCGAGGGCGCCGCACTCGGCGCCGCCCTCGACCCGAACACCGCGACGGCGGCGCAGTTGCGGTCCGCGGCGACCGCGATCCTGCACGGCGCCGCCACCGCCGCGGCGCGCGAACTCGGCGACGCACTGCGCGCCCGTCCCGGACGCGACGTCGCGCGCGGCGCGCTGGGGGCGGCGTCGACGACGTGACGGGCTGCCCGGTCGCGTACTGGTACCTGGCGTCGTAGGCCCTGGTCCACACGCCGGCCGCCCACGACCGTTGGAGCTCGTCGGTGCTGAACCGCCGGCCGCGGGCGTCGCGGTACGCGTCGAGGAACCGCCCGGTGTCCTCGACGGTGGCCAGTTCGTCGGCGCTGACGGTGGAGTACAACGCGGCGGCGAAGCCGACCAGGACGGCTTCGCTGTCGGTGGTCACGCTGTCCCAGTCGTGCACCACGAGCAGATGGTCGCCGGTCCAGCGCAGGTTGCCGGCGAGCCAGTCGCAGTGGCCGATGACGGCTTCGGAGTCACCGGCTAGCAGCCGGTCGCGGGCCCGGCGTCCGACGTCGTCGATCCATTCCGCGCCGGTCACCCCGTCGAGGTCGACGTCCGCGGTCTCCGGACACGGCCACAGTCCGGTCCGGGGGTGGTTCCACGCCGCCCACGACGGTGGCGGGTCCAGTGTGGACACCTCGGCCGGCCGGGGCGCCAACCGGATCAGCCGCGCGAACGCCTCCGCGAAAGCCACGGCCGGGTCGCCCGGAAGCAGCTCCCCGCCGGGGATGTGGGACTCCGCGGTGGCGATGCCGTCGCCGAGGGGTTCGGCGCCGGTGAGGGGTTCGGGGCACGGATAGCCGGCCCGGAACATCCGGCGCTGGACGTCCACGCATCCCGCGATCCGCGGCGAGTCCGGACGTACCTTGACCACGATCTCGCGGCCTTCGGCCAGCCGGAGCCCGACGACGGCGGACAGGTGGCCGGATCGGAACAACTCGTCCGCCGGCGGGCTGCCCAGATGGTCGACGCACCACCGGGCGAGGTGGTCAGGATCGACGGCACGCGCGCGAGCTGACATCCGAGCATCCTCACATGCGCCGGTGGTGTGTCGGACCGCGACGACATCCCCGCCCTGGGATCAACACCACGTTAAGGAAAGACCGCGCCGCGGCGGCGCGGCCCGTTCGGCGCTTAGGTTCGTGCCCGACCGACAAACTCACCTGAAGGGACGGACCGACATGCGAGGAGTGGTCACGAGGATAAGCATGGTCCTCGTCATGCTCGCCGGTGTTGTTTTCTTCGCCGCGACCCCGGCGGCGGCAGCCGACGCCATCGTCCGCGGTGGCAAGACCTGGCTGCGGGGCGCCGAAACCATCTCGCCCAACGGGCGAACCGGTTTCGAGCTCACCACGGGTGGCATCTTCGTCGTCTGGCACGACCTGCCCCGCAACATCGTGTGGGCCTCCAACCGCGGGACGGGGGTGCGGGGCACCTTCCAGACCGACGGGAACCTCGTCATCTACAACAGTGGCGGCCAGGCGGTATGGGACTCCGGTACCTGGCAGGGGCCGTGCCCGGTCATTCGTACATGCACCCTCCACGTCCAGGACGACGGGAACGTCGTCATCTACGACCCGCTCAACTTCCCGATGTGGAACACCGGCACCTGGCGGCGGTGACGGCGGCGTCCAACCCGTGCAGGGCGATGGGCGCGTCGTGCGTGCGCGTCGAGACTGCCCTCGTGAATGCGACGGAACACGTCGAGAACGACCGCGTCGTCGGGCTCGGGGCGGAACTCGAGACGGCCGGGGCGCGCGGGCATCCCGCAGTCCGGCGTCCACCGGTACCGGAAGCGCTCGACGAGCGGTGACAGCCCGGCGGCGATGGCGGCGTCGATCCTGATCCGGGCCTGTTCCCGGACCGCCGGATCGGCCCGCCACCCCGGTGGCAGCTTCAGGGAGTACCGGGCGCGCAGCGGCGCCGTGCGAAGCAGTCGCACCGCGGCGTCGGGGTCGGTGAAGTCGAACCAGTCCAGGTCCACTCAGGACGGTATTCGCCGGCGGCCGCCATCGCGATGTAGGTGTCGCCGAAGGCGGCGAAGCCCACCAGCCCCGGGTCGGGCAGGGACTCGAAGAGCTCCTTCTCGCCCGGGGCGAGGGAGCGGATGACCACGTCGGTCATGGGGGATCCTTCCGGATAGCGGAGGCTCCCGTTCAGACCCGCGACGCCCTTGCAACGGGGTGGGAGCACACGACAGTCATCCTGACCACGGTTCCCACCTCCTTCATCGCTTCGAGGGCGCCCCGGGAGCCCACCACCAAGATCAGCCTCGACGGGTCGACGGGCCTCCATCGACCTGGTTGAACTGGTAGAACGGGTTCCGTGTCAGAAACGGATCCGCGGCCGTCGATCAGCGTGACGCCCGTGCCGTACGCTCCCGCCGGCCCGCCGCCCGGGAAGCGGCCCTGGAGGATCGCCGCCGTCGTCGCGGTGGCGGCGCTGCTGGTCGGCGCGGGTGCGACGATGGCCGCGTTCGTGCTGCCCGGCCTGTACCACCGGCTCAACCCGACGGAGTACACGTTCGAGGTCTCGGTGTGGCTGAAGTCCGACATCTCCGTGGCCGACCGCGACGCGGTCCGGTCGGGACTCGCCGGCATCGAGACCGTCGACGGCGTCAGGTACGAGTCCCGCGAGCAGGCCTACGAGAGATTGAAGAGGTTGTTCGAGGATTCCCCCGAACTCGTCGAGTCCGTCACGCCGGACTTGTTGCCGGAGTCGTTCTACTTCGAGACGGAGCGGGCCGAGTTCGACTGCGGCATCCTCGATCCGGTGGCCGACCTGCCCGCCGTCGACGACATCACGGTGATGAAGGTGTCGATAGAGACGAGCCCTCCACGGACGCCGGTGGAGTGCGGCTGAGCCGCGTCGATCCACAGATCCCGCGCAGGTGACACAGCACGCCTGGAGGTGTCGGCCCATGTCCGGTTTACATCTGGGCCGCTGTCGTCTATCAACGGGGCATGTCGCGATGGCGCCGGCTCGTCGTCTACCTTGTTCCGGGCACCGTTGCGGCGCTTGGTGCGCTCATCGCCGTTCTGTCCGTCGATGATCTCCGACCGTCCCTGGTCATGGTGGTTGCCGTCGTGATCGGTCTGGGCTTCGCCGCTCCCGCCGTCGACCGGCTTCGGGACCGGGTTCGGAGGACCGAGGCGATCGCAGGCCGCAACACAGACAGCTCCCGCGTCCATTTTGATCCGCGTGCGCGGGGCGTCCTGCCCACACAGGTCCGGAGTGGCGACTACTTCACCGGACGGGAGGCGGTGCTGGCGGAGCTGACCGGCTGGGTCGGGTCCGGTGGCGACGGCCGTGGCCGTGTCGTCACCGGTGATCCGGGCTCGGGCAAGTCGGCGGTGCTCGGCCGGCTCGCGGCTCAATGCCGTTCACAGCCGGTGGTGACGGTGTATGCGCGCGGCCGTACCGTCGCCGAGGTTGCTGACGAGGTCGCTGCGGGGCTTGGGCTTGAGCCGTCGGGTGCGGCCGGTCTGATCGCGGACCTACGGTCGTGGAGGGGCGACGCCGTGGTCGTCGTGGACGCGGTTGACGAGGCCGTGCAGCCGTTTGAGCTGGTGCAGGACCTTCTCCAACCGTTGGCGGCGAGCTCGGCGGTCACCGGCCTCCGGTGTGCCTTCGGCAGTCGACGCGGCGGCGATGGTCATCTTCTCACCGGGTTCGGTGAGTCAGTGACGATCCTCGACCTCGATGTGGAGCCGTACGCGGATCCGGCTGGCCTCGTAACCTATGTACAGCAGACTCTGTTGGCTACGGTCGATCCGGGCCTTCCCACGCCCTACAGGGGTGAGCCCGAGCTTGCTGGCCGGGTGGCGCGGGTCGTGGCCGCCGGTGCCGGGCACAGCTTCCTGGTCGCCCAGTTGCATGCGTTGTCGTTGATGGCGGCTACCGATGCGCGTGATGAGCGCAGCACCCGGGAGTTTGTCGCGGCCGCGACCGGCGTCGGACCGGCAATGGACCGTTACCTGCGCGAGGCCGGTCCCGACGGCGACGCGGCCCGCGATCTGTTGGTCGCGCTGGCGTGGGCGGAGGGCGACGGGTTCGACAGCTTTTCCACGTGGGCGGCGACGGCGACCGCGTTGGGCGCCGCCGAATATGGTGAGAGCGACGTCGAGCGGCTACTCCGGTCGGCCGCCGTCAACCTGATCAGCATCGCCCGCACCGGTGACCGCTGGACCGCGTGTGTCTTCCACGAGGCTCTGGCGGAGCACCTACGTGCATCGACGTTACGGTTTCGCACCGAGGCCGACGTCCAGCGTCGAATTACGACGGCGCTCGCCGGCCTCGTGCGGGACTGGCCGGCGGCGGGCCGGTATGTCCGGACCCATCTGGCGACCCATGCGGCGGTGGGCCGCTGCCTCGACGGGTTTCTCGACAACCCTGACTTCCTCGTGGTCGCCGACGTGTCCCGGCTGTTGCCCGCACTGGCCAGCGCACGTAACCCACGTGCCCGGGCTGTCGAGCGCATTGGCCAGCAACTGCTGACGACGGACCCGCGCGAGCGGGTCAGCTATCTGGAACTGGCCGCCCGGATGGCCGGCGACGACGAGTTCGCCGAGCGCGTGGACCGCATAGATCCCGGTCGGCCATGGCGGGTGACGTGGGCGCAGTGGTCGACGCCGGACGAGTCTGAGATCCTCGGGCATTTCGACACGCTGGTCGAGGTCCGCGTGGTCGAGCTTCCCGACGGGCCGATCGTGGTCGCCGCGGGACAGTGGGCAGTCCGGGCCTGGCACGTGCGCGACGGATCCGCTGTGCGAGGCGGAATCGGCCACCCCCATGCCGCGATCAACGGGATGGTCGCATACGCCGACAACGCCGATGTGGTCGTAGTGACGTCACATGTCGACGGCCGGGTACGCCGCGCGGGGCTGCTCACGGGCAGTCCCAGCCGGGAACTGTCGAGCGCGGGCCAGTCCTGGGCCATGTGGACGCTGGTCCACGACGGGCGTCGCGTGATCGTCCAGGATGTCGATGACGAGACGTTCGCCTTCGACCCGGACACCGACACCGTGATCGCCTGGCCCAGGCTGCCGATCACGGGTCGAATCGTCGCCGCGGCCGTCGTGGACGGTCGCCCACTGGGGGTGTTCTCCTACATTCTGTACTGGTCTCGCCCCCGGACGCCTATCCCCGAAGAGCGGTGCATCGAGGTCAGAGATCTGCGGACCGGTACCGTCCTGGGCCGGCGGATGTGGCCCGAAGACGAGGTGACCGGCTGGAGAGCCGGAGCTGTGGTGTGGTCGGCGGCGATCTATTCCGTCGACGGGGTGGTGACGGTCCTGGTCGGCGGATCGCTCAACGGCGGCCACGTATTCCGATGGGAGCCGGAGAGTGGAACGACCGGATCAATGGAACCGTACTCCGCTCTCGACGGTGCCTTGAGCACTGCCGTGGGTAACACCGATCCCCACCTGCTGGCGGTGGGTGACTCCCTCGGCGTCGTCCATCTACGCCCAACCGCCGGCGAGTGGCTGCGACTGACGATCCACGACAACGGCGTGGAATGGCTCGACGTCACCCGTTGCGACGGCACCGACGTTCTCGTCACCGGAGGACGCGACGGAACCGTCCGGCTGGTACGCCCCCCGCCCCACCGCGTGACATCCTCGCCTGCCCTGTCCCGGCTCATCCGCCGCCCCACCCACCGGAACGGCACACGCCAACTCATGGCCCTGCAAGACATCGACGGGCGCGTCAGAGTCATCGATCCGGCCAGCGGAGAACCTGTCCACACACACCCGTTCGCCGACACCGATCCTGTCCGCGACCTAGCGATCGACGCCGCCCCGCAACCGACACTTGTCACACTGCACAGCAACGGCACGATATCCCTACGCCCCGCCGCTCACGACGGACACGTACGCACACTGAACACGCCCCCCGGGGACTGGCACACACTTGCTGTCGGACCGACCGAGCCTCCCGTCATCGTCCTCTACGCCACCGACGGTGCAATGGCGTTCCTCGATCTCGCATCGGGATCGACGCGGTGGCCGACCATCCGGTGTCATAACGGGAACTACGCACTCGCGCTCGGTCCGGACCGGGCTGACCGGGAATTCAGCTTCGTCACCGCTCAGGATCCTCCGGCACCGCAGGTGATCCGTTGGACACTCACCAACTCGGGCACGCCCCACTCGGTCACGCTGCCTGTCAGTGATCCGCCCGGCCGCGTCCACATCCGCCCCGACCTGTACGAGTTCGCGTGGGGAGCCCACGGCGGCCGGCGGATCATCGCCGGAGCCGGGTCGCACGTCCAGGTCTGGGATGCTGACGATGGCGACCTCGTGTGGTCCCGATACCTTGAGCGCACGAACGGCATGGCGATCAACGCCATCGAGATCGGGACCATTGCCGGCCGCACCTACGTCATCACCGGTGGGCATACCTGCACACTCGGCTTCATCGATGTCGAAACACAGGAGGAGCGCCATCTCCGGATCGGATCTCACCTGTGGTCTATCACGGCACTCGGTGATGGCGAATTCACGGTGGCCGGCGTGCGCGGCGTGATGGGAATCGCCTTCCTGGAGGCCCCGGGTAGTTAGCCGCGCTCCGCGCGGGACGGTCGAGCCGCCCCGATTCGACAGGCTGTCGTCCAGGAGTGCACCATTCCCGGATGTTCCGCGGTCTTGCTCGCCCGCGGCCGGGTCACAGCGGCGCACACGCCGTCAGCCGGTGGCGAGCACGGCGATCGCTTCGATGGAGATGAGCAAATTGCGCGGCAGGCGGACGTTGCCCGGTGCCGAGCGCGCCGGCGGCGGGTCCGGCATGAACCGCTCGTAGACGGCGTTGATCGCGGCGAAGTCGTCGACGTTGGTGTAGAAGATGGTGGTCTTGACGACCGTCGCCAGGGATGCGCCGGCGCTGGTCAGGATCGCGTCGAGGTTGCGCAGCGCCAGTTCGGTCTGCTCCTCGATTCCGTCCGGCGCGACGCCGGTGGCGGGGTCGATACCGGCCGTGCCCGAGCAGAAGACGAACCCGTTGGCGACGATCGCCTGGCTGTAGGGCCCGATCGCCCGCGGTGCGTCGTCGGTCGAGACTGCGTACGGGATCATCGTCGAACCTCTTCATGCTGGGCGTGGGTGGAGCAGGCCCATCGTCGGCCGGGACGGGCGCGTCCACCGTCGACCGGCGGCTATCGGACAGTTCGGGACGGCCGAGCCGCACGGATCCGGCCGGGCGGGGTCAGGGTGTCAGAAGGCGGACGCAGGCCTCGTGGCCGTGCAGTTCGGCCAGGTCGAGGGCGGTGCGGTTCTGGCCGGGGACCCGGGGGTCGGTCGGTGCGCCGGCGGTCAGCAGGATCTCGACGAGGTCGGCGTGGCCGCGGTCCGCGGCCAGGTGCAGGGGTGTGATGCCGGACGCGTTGGCGACGTCCACGCGTTGGCCGGCGGCGATCAGGGTCCGGAGGATCTCGGCGTGGTTGCCCAGCACGGCCCGTTCCACGGCGTCGGGTGGCGGGGCATGCCCGTGGTCGAGGCACCAGCGCACCAGCGCGGCCGAGCCGCCGGACAGGGCGATGGACACGAGCGGCTGGTCGGCACCGGAGACGTCGGCGCCGCGGTCGATCAGCGCCAGTGCGGTGTCGGCGTGGCCGCCGAGCATGGCGAAGTGGACCGGGCCGAACGTCTGCAGGCGGACGGTCGGGTCGGCGCCGGCGTCGAGCAGGCGCAGGCACAGCGCGGTGGCGCCGCGGTCGGCGGCCAGGAGCAGCACCGCGGTGCCGGTGTCGTCGGCGTGGTCGACGTCGGCGCCCAGGTCGGCGAGCGCGGCGGCCGCGGCGAACCGACCGCGGCCGACGGCCCGGTACAGTGCCGGACCGTCCACTGCGGACCCGTGCGCGGCCAGGCGCCGCACCAGCTCCGGCAGGTCGGCGTCGACGGCGGCGTCGAGGGCGCCGTCGATCGGTGCGCCCAGACCGATCAGGTGGGACGCGGCGTCGGCGTGCCCGGCCCGGACAGCGGCCAGCAGCGCGGTGTCGCGGCGCCAGTCCGGGCCGGCGGCGACGACGGTGTCGATCAGGTCGAGGTCACCGCGCGCCGCGGCGAGGTCCAGGACGGTGCGGCCGGCGCCGTCCTCCAGGTGGTGCCCTATCGGCGTGTCCGCCTCCAGCAGCAGGGCGACCGCCTCGCGGTGGCCGCCGAGGGCCGCGCAGTGCAGCGCGAGGTCGCCGTCGACGTCGGCGAGCATCGTGGGGACGTTCGAGTCGAGCAGGGACCGCAGCCGATCGACGTCGCCACGCCAGGCGGCGTCGCACCAGGGAAGCCCGCCGCGCACGGAGAACTGTCCGTCGCGGTAGAGGACGGCCTTGTCGAACGCGGCCGACGAGCCGGGTTCGTAGTGACCGGTCGGGTCCTCGCCGAACGGCCCGGTGTCACCCAGCAGCCACCGCAACGCCTGCAACCGCTCGGACGCCACGCGGAGCACGTTCTCGCCGGCCTCGAGCATCCACGGCTCGCACACCCGGATCGGCACCCGCCCGTCCCGGACCGGCCAGTCGTCGTCCGCCGGTTCGGCGTCGACACCCTCGGGCAGGACCAGCCGCCACCCGCCGGGTCGCGCCGACTCGTCGTCGCGGGCGACCTCCATGACGGACGCGTCCAGCGACAGGTCCCCGTCGATCAGGGGCAGATCGGCGGGCGTCAGCACGGTCAGGTACGGGTTGTCCTGGACCCAGCGGGCCAGGTTCAGCCGTTCCACGCCGATCGAGCGCAGGCGCATCCGCCAGTAGACGGCGAACCACCGCTCCCGCTCCCGGACCACCTCCGACCCGGGCCGCAGCCGCACCGGTTGGTCGGCCGCACCGTCGAGCTGTGCGCGCAGCGTCGCGTCGGCGGGGAGGTCGGGAACCGCCTGCATCAGCGACACCTGACCGCCGACCGGCAGGTCGGTGCGGTCGCCGACCGCCCAGCGCAGCGCCACGAGCGCCTCGCTACGCCAGGTCGCGTCGGTGATCTGCCGGTAGGTCGGGTCGGTGCCGAGGAGGAAGGCGCGCTCGGCCGGCAGCAGGTCGGCCTCCAGCCCGAACGTGCGCAGCCGGGCCCGGTTCGCGGCGGGGTCGGGCCGGTTGCCGTTGTCGGCGCTGAAGCCGTGGAGCACCACCCTCGACAGAACCAGCATCCGTCGGAGCACCGCGCGCGCGTCCCTGATCGTCACGATCGCGGAGCATAGGTCACCGCCGCCACCGGTGACCTATCGTCGGGGTGTCCAACCAGTCGACCGGGTACTGTCCCGATCCGGGTTGCTGGACGGCTGTGGCCCGGGCCCTCGACCGGGTCGGCCTGCCCCATCCCGGTGACTTCACCGAGCGGTTCGTCTTCCGCCGCTGCCCGAGCTGCGGCGAGCGCAACATCGTGCGGGACGACGACTTCACGTGCGCCCCGTGCGACAGCGCCCTACCCACGCAATGGAACGTCACATCCGGCTGACAGCGCGGCTCCGGGTCCGCGGACGCCCGCCACGTTACGGGCCAACCGGCGGCCGACGGGCGTTAGGATCACGGCGGGTCCGAACCGGTCGGCGAGCGGGGGATGAGCGATGGGTACGTGGGATGTCGGGCCGTTCGACAACGACACCGCCGCGGACTGGTGCGGCGACCTCGACGAGGCCGCGCCGGAGCAACGGGAAGCTCTGATCCGCGACGTGCTGACGCGGGTCGCCGAGCACGGCGAGGAGTACCTCGACAGCGACGACGCGGTGGAGGCCATCGCCGCCGCGGCCATCGTGTCCTCCCAGCTGCCGGGCGGAACGCCGATCGAGACTGCGTACGCGCCCGACTTCCTGTTGGAGGGCGGCAGGGTCGAGGTGGCCGCCGACATTCCCGCCATCGCGGTGCGGGCCCTGGACCGCATCGTCGGCGACGATTCGGAGTGGCGCGAACTCTGGGCGGAGGCCGAGGAGTCGTATCCGCGGGCGCTCGCCTCGGTGCGGGAGATCCGCGACGTCCTCGTACAGGCGACCAACCGGTGAGCTGACCGCCTGCCGCCGGAGCGGACATCCTCCGTGCGTAGACGGTGGTACGACAACCTAGCTCTCGGGGGCGCTGACCCAGCTCGCGATCTGGGTGCGCGTGCGGAAGCCCAGCTTGGTCAGGATGTTGCGCACGTGGCTCTCGACCGTGCGTTCGGAGATGAACAGCCGCGCGCCGATGTCCTTGTTGCTCACACCACCGGCCACCAGCCAGGCGACGTCCTTCTCGCGCTGGGTCAGCGGACCGTCAGGGCCCGGGGCGGCCACCTCGCGCAGCGCCAACCGCAGCGCGTCGGCACGGCTCATCCGCCGGCCCTCGCGCAAGGACGACTCGAAGCGCGCCGGACCGAGCGCCGCCCGCACCGACGCGCTCGCCGCCGACAGCGCGGGCTCCATTCCACTGTGGACGATCGCACCCACCTCGACACGCAGCCCCTCCATGGCACCGAGCAGCTGGGCCGCACGTCGCGGGTCGCGAGCCGACGCGGCGCACGCGCCGAGGCCGCCGAGCAGGTAGCACTGCGCGACCCGGTCGTCCACCCGGCGGGCGATCGGCAGCGCCTCGACGAACCGGCGCTCCGCCTCGTCGGCGTCACCGGAGCGCAGTGCGGCGAAGCCCTGGTTCAGCAGCATCATCGTGAGGCTGTACAGATCGCCCGCCGAGCGACTCAGCCGCGCGCCGTCGGCGGCCGCGGAACGGGCGGTCTCGAGATCGCCGTTCCCGAGTGAGGTGAGGGTCCGCGCCTGGTGCACCATCAGCGCTGCTCCGACGTCGTCCCGGTCGGCTGACAGGGCTACCGCTTCGTCGAGGAGCCGTTCGGCCGACCGTCGGTCGCCCGCCAGGTCCGCCGCGATTGCCGTCATCGCGAGCAGTTGGCACAGGACGTCCGGCTGCCCGGCCCCGCGAGCGGCGAGCACGCCACGCTCCAACACCGGCACGGCGACGCCCGGGTCGCGCTGCAGCACGGCCAGGAAGCCCCGGACGAAGCAGGTCCACGGCGAGGCCGCCGCGGGAGCCAGTTCGTCGAGCCACCGGGCACCTTCGGTGGTGGCGCGGGTGATCCAGTACCAGATGAGGCTGGTGGCCAGGGCGGCGCCGCGCACGTCCCCGGACAACGCCCGCAGCAGGGCCCGGATGTTGTCGATCTCCGGTTCGATCCACGTGAGCCACTCCACCAGCCGGAACCGGCCCTCGGCAGCGAATCGCGCGCATCGTCGCAGGTAGTGGTCCGCCCAGCGCTGTTCGAGGCCGTCCGGGGACCGCGTCGAGCCGGCGTACTCGCGCGTGGTCTCGTGGAGACGGTAGACGGCCGTGCCCGCGGCGGGCTCCCGCTGCAGCAGCGACCTGTCGACCAACGACGACACCAGTTCGACGCTCCGCTCCACCGGCACGTCACCGAAGCAGCACACCGCCTCGATGTCGTCGAGGGTGAACCGGCCGGCGAACACCGAGAGCCGGGAGAGCAGCGTCTGCTCGGCCGGGGTCAGCCGGTCGTAGCTCCACTCGAGGGTCGCGCGCAGCGTCTCGTGGCGCGGCAGGGCCGCCCTGGTGCCGCGGGTGAGCAACGCGAACCGGTCGTGCAGCCGGTCGAGGATCTGCGCGGGGGCGAGCGCCCGCGTCTGCACCGCCGCCAGCTCGATCGCCAGGGGCAGCCCGTCGAGGCGCCGGCACAGGTCCACCACGGCCGCCCGGTTGGCGTCGGTGAGCTCGAAGTCGCCCGACGCCGCCGCCGCGCGCTCGACGAAGAGCCGCACCGCGTCGTTGCCGCGCAGACGCTCCAGCGGTTGGTCCGTCGGATCGTCCGGCGGGAGCGGCAACGGTGGGACCGGCAGCACGTGCTCCCCGGCGGCCCGCAGCGGCGCCTGGCTGGTGGCGACCACCCGAACGGCCGGCGCCGCCCGGAGCACCTCGCCGATCAGCCCGGCCGCGGCGTCGAGCAGGTGTTCGCAGTTGTCGACCACGAGCAGCAGCTCGGCGTCGCGGAGGTGCCGGAGCAGTAGCTCACGCGGTTCGGAGGCGGCCTGGTCGCGCAGGTCGAGCGCCGCCATCGCGGTGTGGGTCACCAACGCCGGATCGCGCAGCTTGCCGAGTTCGACCAGCCACGCGCCGTCGCGGAACCCGCGGGCGAGATCGGCGGCGAGCCGGACCGCGAGGCGCGTCTTGCCCACGCCGCCGGGCCCGACCACGGTCACCAGACGTCCGTCGGCCAGCTTCCTCCTCGCCTCGGCCAGCTCACGGCGGCGACCGACGAAGCTGGTGGCCTCGGCGGGGAGGTTGCCCGGTCGTCGACTGCGGGTGGCCACGCCACGACGGTAGCTCAGTACCGGCTCCGTACCTCCACTGATGGGCGTCGACAGCGTTCTTCCTACCGTTGGCCCATGACCACGAACACCCTGGTGAAAGACGCCGATGTGTCGTTGCCGCGCCTGTACGCGTTGCGCTTCGGGTACTCGGTGCTCGCGATCGGCCTGGCCTTCGAAACGTGGCCCGTCGTCCTGCACCACGACCCGTCCTGGCGAGGGACGGAGAGCCTCGTCTACTGCATCCTGGCCGCGTTGTCGATCCTGTCGTTCGTCGGCCTGCGCCACCCCGTGACGATGCTTCCGCTGCTCGTGTTCGAGTCGGTCTGGAAGGTGATCTGGCTGGGGGCGGTGGCTCTGCCCGCGTGGCTCTCCGATCGGATGGACGACGAGACGTGGGGGTACACGATCTCGTGCCTTCTCGTCGTCATCTTCCTGGCGGTGGTGCCGTGGCCCTACGTTGTCCGGCAGTACCTCCTCACCCCTGGCGAGCGGTGGCGCTGAGGCCGTCCCTGCCCGGGCCGGTCCTATCCCTCCAGCCCGAACCGCTGCTTGAGCCGCGCCCGGAGCACCTCGGTCCGGGTCTTCGCGATCAGGTCCCATGCCGTCCTGGACCTGCCGACCTTCGTCTGCGGATCGAGCCCGGGATGTGCGAGAAGGACGTCATACAGCGGCATGCGGCTCGTCTCTTCGTAGTTCGACATCCCCGCCAGGCAGTTCAGTGGCGTACCCACCCCGTTCCCGGCGGCCGCGTTGACATCGGCTCCGGCGTCGAGGAGTCGCCGCAGGAACGCCGCCTCGCGAACGAAGTCCCTCTCGCCGTGACGACGCAGCAGGATGTGGGCCGGAGTGAGGCCCTCCGGAGTTGCCAGGGCCGGATCCGCGCCGTCGTCGAGCAGCCGGTGTGCCACCCGCAGGCGGGCATCGACGTCGGGATTGTCGAGCACGAGGTGCAGCAGCGTCCATCCGGACCCGGGTTCGACCCGGTCGGCGTCGTCCGGCTCGTAGGCGGCCAGGATCCGCGCGGCATCCGCCCACGGCGCGAGCGTGAACGCCGTGTCGGAGGGCAGTTCCATCCCGTGCGACCGCACATGCTCCTCGAGCAGTTCCACCAGCCTCCCGCGACGCGTACGCCACCGTCTGATCGTCGCCAGGTCTGATCGTCGGCCCCGCACCGAGGTCAGATCGAGGTCGGGTCGAGCGAGGAACGCCTCGTAGTACGGTGCCAGCTCGTCGTCGGACATCATGAACTGCGCGGCCAGTTGCACCAGGGCGGTGCCACGCGCGGGATGCACATGGTTGACGTCGCAGCCGGCGTCGAACAGCGCGGTCAGCAGGGGTACGTCCAGATCCGCCCGTCGGTCGACCGGCACGCGCCCGGTCAGGAGCTGAGCCGTCGACCATCCGTCCGGGGTCACCGTCGCGGCGTCCGCGCCGTCGTCGAGCAGGCGATGAGCGATGGCCGTCCGCTCCACCGGGTCCTTGTTGCACAGGGCCTGATGAAGCAGACCGCGGCCCCGGTCGGCCCACGTGGCCGCCGCGGACGGCTGGTAGACCGCGAGGAACTCCGCACGGGTGCCGTACCGCGCCGCTGTTCCCACATCCCTGTGGACGTCCATCGGGCCACCTCCTCACCGAGCCGTGGATCTGGACCGAGACTAGACGGTGCGGTGGAGCGCGGCGCGGACCACGCGAACGATGGAACCTTCCGCCCGTCCCAGGTTGTTGATGGGCTGGAGGGACGCCGATGGAAGACTTCGATGGGTACGTGGCCGTCGCGTGGCAGCGGTTGCTGCGGTCGGCCTGGCTGCTGACCGGTGACTGGCACCGGGCGGAGGACCTGCTGCAGACCGTCCTCGCGCGTGCCTACGGCCGATGGAACCGGCTCCGGGACGGCTCTCCCGACGCCTATCTGCGGGCGATGCTCGCCACGACCTACCTCAGCTGGTGGCGCCGCCGGTGGCGGGGCGAACTGCCCACGCGGCACCTGCCGGAGAACGCCACCGCCGACGAGCACGACGCCGTCGAGCTTCGCCAGGTGATCGGCGCGGCCCTGGCGGCCCTGCCCGACCGGCAACGGGCGGTGCTCATGCTCCGGTTCCACGCCGACCTCACCGAGGCCGAGACCGCCCGGACTCTCGGCATCAGCGTCGGCACCGTCAAATCGTCCACCTCGCGGGCGCTCGCCCGGCTCCGCGCCGATCCACGCCTGTGCGACCTCGTCGGTGAAGGGATGCCGTCATGAACGAGAGCGGACTCGACCGCCTACTGGACCGGTCGGTGCCCACCATCCCGGATCGCCTGCGCACTCCGCCGATCGCGGCGATCCGGCGTCGTGCGGGTCGGCGCCGCGTCCTGGTCACCTCGGCGGCGACCGCCGGTGCGGTCCTCGCGCTGACGCTCGCGGGCGCCGTCGTGACCGCGCTGCCGGCGGCGCGCGACGCCACGGTGACCCCGGCGGACCCGACCGCGGTGCCCGACCGCGCCCCGCTGCGGTGGCCGCTGGCCGTGATCGGGCGGGACGACCGGACCATCACCGTCTACCCGCTCCCCGCCGGGGGTGAGTGCATGGAACTCGCAGGCGTCACGGCGACGTTCACCGGCGACGCCAACCGGGTGGTGGTCACCGCGCGCGGCGACAGCCGGCGGGCCGCCGACTGCCGGGAGTCCGGTGCCGCCGTGCCGGTCGAACTCACGCTGTCCGAACCGCTCGCCGGCCGCGTCCTCGTCGACGCGGCGACCGGCCGGCCGGCACCGGCCTACCCCGAGCGGGTCCTGCCGGTCGTCCCGCCGCCGTGGCGGGAGGTTCCGGTGACGGTCCGGGCGCCGGCCCCGAACGGCGACCTGTTCGCGTTCTCCTACAGCCGACCCGACCCGCCGGCCCTGACGATCCTCATCAGCCCGACCGGCGGGACGGAACCCGCTGGACCACCCGGCGAAACCATCGCGATCGGCGGTCGCACGGCCGTCCTCGCCGACCACGACCGGCACTGGTCGCTGCGCTGGCAGGCCGAGGGCTTCACGATGACCATGAACTTCTCCGACGACGGCCGACACCTGACCCGCGACCGGGTCCTCGCCGTCATCGACCAACTCGCCTGGTGACCCGAGGCCCGGTCCGGCGCGACCGGGGATGAAGGCGAAATCGGCGGTGAAATGATCGGTCTAGGACGGACACGTATCTGGTGACAACCGTCCGTCGACACCCGGGAGCCATGCCTTGGCACGTGCACCTTTCAGCGCCGCCCGGTTCGAAGACCTCTACCGCGGGTGCTCCCAGGATCTTCTCGGGTACGCACTGCGTCGGGTGGACCGGCCGCAGGACGCCGCCGACGTCGTCGCCGAGACGTTTCTCGTGGCGTGGCGCCGTATCGACGAGATTCCCGATGACCGGGCACGCCCGTGGCTGTTCAGGGTGGCTCGCAACGTGATGGCCAACCAGCAGCGGGCGGATCGACGACGGGCCGACCTGGCCGAGCGGCTGCGCCTGGAGCTGTCGCAGCAGACGGTGGTTCAGCCGGACGTGCCGGCGTCACTCAGAGCGGCGTTCGCCACGCTGACCGACGCCGACCGGGAGGTGCTGCGACTCGTGGCCTGGGAGGGCCTGAGTGCCGAGGACCTTGCCGTCACGCTCGACTGCTCCGTCAACGCCGCCCGCATCCGGTTGCACCGCGCCCGCAGACGTCTCGCCGACGCACTCAGGCCTGCCACCACTACGCCATAGAGGAGCCACGATGCACGACCTGGACGAGGAGCAGGACGACCTGATCCGCCTGCTTGCCCCCACATTTCAGCTGCGGACCCGCCCGGACGAGGCCCTGCTGCAGGGCATCATGGCCACCGCGTGCCGGCCCGCGCGGGTCGACCCCCGACGGCGTCGACTCGTCGCCGGTGTGGCTGTCACCGGACTCGCCGCGGCCGTGTTCGCGGTCTTCGCGGTGCTGCCGTTCCCGTCGCCGGTCGGTGGACCGTTGCCGGCCAACGCGTTGTCGATCACCGAGGACGCCGGATATCTGGTCATCACGATCAAGGATCCGGCCGCGGACCCGGCCCGGTACGAGGCCGAGATCAGGCGCCGTGGGCTGAACATCAGGATCGCCCTCGTGCCGACCCGTCCGGAGAACGTCGGCAAGGTCGTCTTCAGCGACATCGGCGAGGGCGGAGAGCTGTTCTACATCGAAGCCCCGGGCCGCTGCGCGGCCCACGGTTCCTGCGTCGTCGGCGTGAAGGTTCCGCTCGACTTCACGTCCCACGCCCGGATCGTGTTCGGCCGTGCCGCGCTGCCGGGCGAGCTGGCCGAGATCTGTGTCGTGAACGTCGATGCCGAGACCACGGCGCTGCGCGGCAGGACCGTCGCCGAGGCCCGCGCGATCGCCGCGGCCACGGGCAGGAGCCTCCTGTACAACGTCGGAGGATGCGCGACGGGACCGGTCGACCGGGTACCCGGGACGTGGCGGATCTACGACGCCGCCTACGACGGGGACGACAACATCGTCATCTGGGCATCGGCGGACGGCGCCGCGCCCTCGCCCGCCGCGCCGTCCGGGTCTCCCGCGCCCTCCGCGCCGTCCGGGTCTCCCGCGCCCTCCGCGCCTCGCGCACCGTCCCCGCCCGCTCGCCGCGCACGCCTATAATCCGCCGGGACCGATTCATGCTCCAGGCTGGTGAGGAAGGCCACCCACATGGCGCTGGGAAATCTGTTCGGCAGGCGTAAGGGCAGGAAGGACACCGACCCTGAGGGCCCGGGCGTGCCTCCGGTCGACCCGGAACCGACCGAGGTGGGACTGACCCTGCTCCTGGGCGACTCGCGGAGCGGACGGACGTGCTCGCCGGAGTACGTGAGGGGTCTGCGCAACCGGGTAGCGGGAGCGGCGATGTCGGAGCTGGACCAGCTCCTCGACCCGGCCTGGTACCGCGAGCTCGCGGCGCTCGGTCCCGAACAACAGGAGGGCCAGGTCCGCGACCCTGCCTGGCGCCAGGGGTTTCCCGAGTTCACCCTCGGTCTCGAGGGGCCGACCATGGGTGTCCAGCTCGTCATCGTCAAGGTGCCCGAATGGGACCTGCGGGCCATCGCCACCCAGGTCCACAGCGTCTTCACCAGGCACTGGGACGCGCAGATCGACCGCGATCAGGCCTGACGACACCAGAGCCCCGGCGGTCACGGCGCGACGCGGACCTGCGGACGCACGTCAGCGCGTGAGGTGGTAGACGCCGAGCGCGAACGCGGCCAGCATCCCCGCGAACACCACCGCGACCCCGACGATCTGGCCGCGCGGCGGATTCGGCATGCGCCGCAGCCGGACGAACACGAACGCGGTCACGGCCATGCCGACGAGCCCGATGACGACGCCGACCCAGGGCTGTTCCGCGATGGTCGGAGCAGTCGATGCGATGATCACCCCGGTATTGTGGCCCCGATCGGCGGGACGCACATGCTGCCGACCGTGATCGGACCCCTTCGGATCCGGCACGATGGACGGATGGCGGGTGGAGCACTCCGGTGGCTGGCCGTCCGGCGGTGGCCGGTCGGCGTGCTCGCGACGGCGTGGGTGGCACGGCGCGAGGACGTGGACGGGTCCCGTGTCGCCACCCTGATCGACGTGATGACCGCGGGCCGTGGCGCCGCTGGAGCGGTGGTGGGACGGCCGGTCGCCGGCGTGGGAACGGATCTGGGACCGGATTCTGGCCGACCTTCGCGGCGACGACGGAAGCCGCCTACGGGCCTACGCCTCGACGATCGCGTCCTGCTCCGAGGAGCGCAGGCAGCTGCGCCGGATCGCCCACGAAGCCCGACGCCGCGTCGCGGGATCGGGTGGATACGTCGATCCCGGCGGACACGGCGATGCGGGCGGCTTCGGCGACGGCGGCGGCTACAGCCGCCGCTGTAGCCTCACGCCGTCCTGTGATTGAGCGATGTTTGTATATTGCCCGGGCATGCGGCACAGACGGGGAATCCTGATCGGCGCGGTGCTGGTGCTCGCTGCCGGCTGCGCGCTCGCGTTCGTCAGCGTCGTCGGTGTGTCGGTGGACGTGACCGAGGAGCGCATGGGCGGCACCTGGTCGTGCGACAACGGACTTTCCCTCACACTGCGGGCCGACCATACGTTCGCCGCGTCGAGCATGGCGGGTCTCGCCGGAGAGCGCACCCCCGTCGGAACGCTCGACTTCTCCGAAGGCTCCGGCGAATGGACGCTGGGAGCACCCACCGGCGAGTCGCAGCCGACACCGATGGTCCTGACCTTCACCTCGCCCCGGTCGTTCCCGCTGACGATCCAGGTCGCGGAGCTGAACCGGTCGGCGTTCGGTTACGAGACCGGCTTCAGCTGGGGCGGCGCCGACGAGGGCAGCGGCGGTTGCACCGCCTCGAAATAGCCGCCTGGAATAAGCGACCAGGAAGCAATGATCAGCGGTCCGGGACCGACCGTGGCAACCCGAACCGCGAGAGCAGGCTGTTCTCGAAGCGGGTCAGGGCACCGATCCGGTCTCCGGTGAGCGTGAGCACGTACAGGCCGACCCCGTGGCTGATACCGCCGGGGGTACGCAGGTACGCGCCGAACGCGGGCTGTCCGTTCGCGCGCGTCGCGACGAGAGTGAACCGGCGACCCGAAGCGAAGATGCTGGTGCAGAAGCGCGCGACGAGGTCCCGGCCGGCGTACTCGAACGGCATCGGCGGCATCGACATGAAGACGTCGTCGGTG
This sequence comes from Virgisporangium ochraceum, assembly GCF_016863655.1. GTDB lineage: Bacteria > Actinomycetota > Actinomycetes > Mycobacteriales > Micromonosporaceae > Virgisporangium > Virgisporangium ochraceum. Next base: position 17,308 of record NZ_BOPH01000145.1, on the reverse strand, counting down.
AGCAGGGCCACGATGGCGTCGACGTCGGCGGACTCCCACGCGCGGGCGAACGCCGCCACGACGGCTTCCTCGGCGGGGGAGCCGGGAGCGGGCGCCGGCGCCGTGGGTCGCCGGTACTCCAGCGTGGCGCGGGCGCGTTTGAGGGCGCTCTTGACCGACTCGACGCTCGCGTCGAGCATCTCGGCCACCTCGGCGGCGTGGAAGCCGAGGACGTCGCGGAGGATCAGCACCGCGAGCTGGCGCGGCGGCAGGAGCTGCAGGGCGGTCACGAAGGCCAGGGAGACGGCCTCGGACTGCTCGTAACGCGCCTCGGGGCCGGGCGTGGCCGGGTCCTCGTACAGGGCGTCGGGCAGCGGCTCCAACCAGACGACCTCGCCGAGACGCGTCGGCGCGGGCGGTTCGACATTCGGCACGTCCCACTCCCTGCCCCGCTCCCTGGCCCGGCGGCGACCGGCGGACCGGCGGGCGTTGAGGCACCGGTTCGTCGCGATGCGGTAGAGCCAGGTACGCAGCGACGAGCGCCCCTCGAACCCGGCGAAGCCCTGCCAGGCGGCCAGCAGCGTGTCCTGCAGCGCGTCCTCGGCGTCCTGAACCGATCCGAGCATCCGGTAGCAGTGGACCTGCAGCTCCCGCAGGTACGGCTCGGTCAGTTCCCGGAACTCCTCGACGGCCGTCTCGGTCATTCGCGGCTCACCCCTTCCCACGTCTCCCCGTACGGACACCGGCCGAGGCGGAAAGGGGGCGCCCCTTTACCGGCCACGCGGTGTCTACCTCACGTGTCATCGGTTCACGGCAGGGAGACAACGGACATGGGAAAGCTCATCATCAGCACGAACTCCTCGCTCGACGGGGTGGTTCAGGACCCCGACGGCAAGGAGGGCTTCCGGCTCGGAGGCTGGTTCAACGAGTCCGGCGGGGCGGACCTCGGGGCGTGGGCCGAGGTCGAGTTCGAGGAGGCGATGGGCGCGGCGGCACTGCTGCTGGGCCGGCGTAGCGACGAGTGGTTCGCCGCGCGATGGCTGGCCCGGGACGGAGCGTTCGCCGACCGGCTGAACAGCCTGCCCAAGTACGTGGTGTCCAGCACGCCGAGGCAGGCGCACTGGAGCAACGCGACGGTCCTGAACGGCGACGCCGTGGAGGAGGTGCGGAAGCTGAAGCAGACGGTGGACGGCGACATCCTCGTCTACGCCAGCTACCTGCTCGGTGCCACGCTGATCGAACACGACCTGGTCGACGAGCTACGACTGATGATCTTCCCGGTCGTGGTCGGTGCCGGACTGCGTCTGTTCGGTGCGACCAGCCACGCCACACCCGTACGGCTGGTCGAGACCCGGACCGTCGGCGCCGGAGTCGCCTACGTCAGGTACCGCTTCACCACCGCCGGCGGTGCGGCATGAACAAAGGGCGCCGCTGATCGGCGCCCGCGCCCTGCAGGACTTCGGCGCGGCGCCGACGACGGTTGGGGCGCCGCGTCGACGGTCGGGCTGTTCGCGGTCGCGGCCGCCGGACCGCTCCTGGTATCAGGGAACGGCCGACACCGCCCTGACGCGGGTGGGTGCCTACCGGTTCGACGACCCCGCCGGCGAGGTCGGGATCGAGACCCTGCTGGTGCGGTCCGGCGGCGGGCCGGTCCATCAGGTCCCGCTCACCTACCGCGGTGCGCCGCTTCCCGGCGCCGACCGGTGGCTCGTCGGCAACATCGACCACTCCGTGCTCGGTAAGCGCTGGGTGTACGACGGGTGTGCCGATCCGGTCTACGTGACGGCGCTGGCCCGCGCGATCCTCGCGGGTGCCGCCCAGGCCGACGAGTTCATCGAGACCGACGGCCGACTCGAACGTCGTGAGCCCACCATGACCGTTGTCAGCAACGCGCCGTCGAGCGATGTCGAGGTCGGGATCGGCACCGTCGACCACGTGACCGGCGACGACCCCACCCTGATCACGACCCCGACGGTCGTCCTCGCGGTGCTCCGCCGCCTCGACTCCGTCCCCGTAGCGACGGACGCCCGGCTGAGCGGGACGTGGCAGGGGCAACCGACTCCGTCACCGCTGGCCTACGTCCACTGATCGCAGGTAGGGCTGGGTCTACTTCAGGAGTCGGTTCAACGTGCTGTCGGAGGCCGCGGACGTCGTCCTAACGTCGACGCATGACAGATGCGGCTCCCGCTGACCCGGGGCTCCCGCCTTCGAACACCACCGCCCGGCGGCGCGACATCGGGCTCGCCGCCGCGGCCGGTCTCCTTGCCGTTGCGTACTTCCTCGCGCCGCCGCTGCTGTTCCCCGGCAACTCCGATGACTTCCCGCGTGCCTTCGTCGCGTACTGGTCCTCGGGCGGCGGCCGGGACTTCCCGCCCGACCTCCAGCACCTCGTCGACCACCAGTTCCGCTACCACCTGGTGCGGGTGGTGATCGCCCTGCTGCTGCTCGCGGTGCTGCTGACACTGGCCGTCCGGCTCCGGCGGTTCCGGCTACCGGTCGGGGCGCTCGCCCTCGCCGCGGCGGTGCTGCTGATCGCCAACGTCCAGGGGACCGTGTCACCCTTCGGCACGCTGCTGCCGACGCTGGCCTCCGGTCCCGCCACCGCCGAACTGGCCGCCGCCGTGGCCCAGGTCCGGAACCAGGTCGAGAACGGACCGGTGTCACCGGCCCTGGACGTGATGCTCGACGAGTACGTGCGGTGGCACGTGTGGAAGGGCGCCCTCGCCGGCGTGGTGGCGGCCGTCCTCATCGCCCTGTCGGTGGTGACGTGGCGGCAGCGTCGCCGGTGGGTCAGCGTGCTCATCGCGGTGCTGGCCCTGGCCGCGCTGGTGGTCGTGCTGGCCAACGTGGTCACCGTGGCGAACCCCCACCCGGGTTTCCTGCTGCTCATCGAGGGCGGGGCAATCGGATGATCCGGCCCGCTCTCGGTGTTCCTCGCGGCGGTGCCGATGCGCAACGCGGATGTCCTGTGCGCGATGCCCTCCTACGGCGTTGCGTCACCCCACGCGATCGGCGATGAACCCTTCCCCGAACTGCTCGCGTAGACGCACACGGGTCGCGTCCAGCTGTTCGCCGTACCGGGACTGGAGATGATCGGGTCGTCCTGCACCACGCCGGTGAGGACGTAGATGGCCGACCACACGGCCGGGTCACGATCGACAAGACGATCGAAATCCGGGCTGCCCACCGGCTCGTGGCTGGGTGGTGCGGACGCGTTGGTGTACCCGGGTGAAAGGATCCGTCGGGTGGAGAACGATGCGCTGTCCGGTGCGGCGCGGCTGCTGGGCCGGGCTCGTCGGGTGGTGGTCTTCACCGGCGCGGGGATGTCCGCCGAATCGGGCGTGCCGACGTTCCGTGACGGCCTTACCGGGCTGTGGGCCCGCTACGATGCGTCCCGGCTGGCCACTGCGGAGGCGTTCCACGCCGACCCGGATCTGGTGTGGGGCTGGTACGAGTGGCGACGGCTGCGGCTCGTGCGGCCGGGCCCCATGCCGGACATCTGGCGGTGGTCGAGATCGAGGCCCGCCTGCCGGACACCGTAGTGGTCACCCAGAACGTCGACGATCTGCACGAGCGGGCCGGATCCAGGGCGTCGACGATCACGGTGACGGCCGCCGGGTACCGCCGCCACGGTGCGACCGTTGTGGCGCGCTCGTCCGGCCGGGTGTGGTGTGGTTCGGCGAGGTATTGCCGGAAGCGGCGTTGGAGGCCGCGGTGAACGCCGCGGTGAACGCCGCGGCCGCGTGCGGGGTACTGCTGATCGTCGGGACCTCGGGTGTCGTGTACCCGGCGGTCGCAGCGCTGTATGAGACCCACCGGAACGCGCCCTTCCCGAGCCAGTGGCGCGGCGCCGACGTGGCCGGCTCCGACATGGTCCTGCTCGACAGCGACCCGAGTGCTTGCATATCCGTGTGGCTGCAGCAGGGTGGCGTCCTCGACGATTGGAGTTGGAGATCCTTTCGGACCAGGAACAGCGGCTCCTTCGCGTCATCCCCGAACTGGACGACGACGGCCGTGCGTACTATCAGCGAATCCTGGACATGACTGTGCTGATCCTCGAGGTTGACGGTCCGTCGTCATCGGCATGAGCGATCGGACGGGCCACACCGCACCGTCGACGGGTCTCCCCGCCGACACGGCCGACCGCAGGTGGTCAGACCGAGGTGGGCATGGGGCCGCCGAGGTAGGTGACCGCGTCGATCAGGGCGGTGGCCGGGTCCAGGTGCTCGCCTCGGGCGTCGGCGACGACCCGGTGCATGTTCGCGACCAGCCGTTCGCGGTCGGCCCAGTCGGCGAACGGTCCGAGGTCCGCGGCGCGGGCCGCCTCCAGCACCGGAGTTCCGGACGCCATGGCCCGTTCGGCGAGGTCGATGACGAGCCGGTAGTAGCGCTCGTGCTCGTCGAGGACGCGGGCCAGGTCGGGACCGTGGATCAGCGGTCCGTGCCCGGGTACGACGACCGCCGGGTCCAGGTCGGCGATCCACCGCAGCGCTGTGATGGCACCGGTGACCGAGCCCATGAAGACGAGCGGGGTGAGGCCGTGGAACAGCAGGTCGCCGGAGAACAGCACCCGCTGGTCGGGCAGCCAGACCACCGCGTCGCCGGTGGTGTGGGCCGGGTGGCCCGGATGCCGCACCTCGACCCGGTGGCCGCCGGGGTGCAGGGTCAGCGCGTCGCGGAAGGTCACCGACGGGACGCGCCGTTCGACGTCGCCCCAGTCCGGCACCGGATCCCACAACGGTGGACACCCTTCGATGATGGGATCGGTGAGCAGGTGCTCGCGCATCGCCTCGTGTCCGACGATCGTGGTCGCGGCGGGCAGCAGGCTGTTGCCGTACGTGTGGTCGCCGTGGGTGTGCGTGTTCACCGCCCAGCGCACGGGCGTGGCGCCGGTGTGCGCGTCCACCACGGCGAGGAACGCGCGGGTGCGCTCCTCCGTCGCACAGGTGTCGACCACCACGACGCCGTCGTCGCCGAGGATGAACCCGGCGTTGTTGACCCACCAGGTGCCGTCCGGTTGGACGTATGCCCACACCCGGTCGCCGATCGCGTGCGCGTCGCCCGGGGGGAGTCGCTTCACTGACACGTCGAGCCTCTTTCCGGTTCATGCGGGACGGTACCGGAAGACTATCGGGGGCCGCTCACACCCGACGACCTCCACGACCACGCCGCAGGTCGAGCATCCACCGTGACGAGGAGCCTCTCGGTCGGCGCCTTCCCGATGCACGGTCGCCGTCCCGCCACCCACTCGTTTCCTGACCGCGAGCGTGAGCTCGCCGCGCAGGTCGAGCGGCGGCGCGAGGCCGGGGTGCAGCCCCACGCGATCGGCGAGCGGGCCGTCGGTGGTCCCGGGCGGTGGCCGGGTGGGTCACCGCCCAGGACGTCGACTACGTCGCCCGCGGGGCGGTGTCGTCGACGCGTACACGGCCGCTGGTGGCGGGGAGCGTCTGCTGTGGCCGTCCGGCGTAGTGGGCGCGCCAGAATCCGGCTGCCGGTTGGGTCACGGTTCCGGCGAAGCGGTGTCCCTGCGGGGCGGAGGTGGTGGTGGTCACGGTGGCGACGGTTTGCCATTCGCCTCCGGTCAGCGGCCGGTACTGGATCTCCACCGGTTGGCGGGTGGGGTTCCCACCGGTGACGAACTTCAGGCTTCCTTGGACTGCGACCTGGTCGGTGCCGGTGCGGGTGGCGGTGAAGTCGACGAACTCGGTCCGGTGCAGCACCACCACCTGCGCGCTGGTCTTGGTCACCGATCCGAGGAACGGGTCGATGTCGTGGTGGCCGAGTTCCAACCAGCCGCTGATGGCGGGCGTCATGGTGACGGTGTAGTTGCCGTTGGCGTCGGTGGTGACGCTGTCCACGCCGGGGTTGCATTCGCCGCCGAAGACCGAGCACCACGAGATGCCGATGTAGGCGTCGGGAACGGGCTGCCATCCCTCGCCGAGGTTGCGGGTGAGCTGGCCGGTGACGGTGAGCTCCTGCGGGTAGACCAACCTGGTGCTGCTCACCGACAGGGTCAGCCGCGTCGGCGCTCCCCGCACACCGATCGGCAGTTGCGGCGAGTTGCCGGCGAAGAAGCCGGGGTGGTCGTCGGTGGACGGGTACTGGGCCTGGACCCAACCTTGGCCGCCCATGGTCACGGTCACGGCGAAGGTGCCGTCTGCGCGTGTCGTCGTCGAGGGGGCGCCACCCGGACCGGCCGGCGGATATGCCGTCCCGTACACGGGGAAGCCGGCCAGCGGCTGGACCAGGCCGGTCGGCCACCGTCCCATCAGGCGTCCGCGGATGGTGACCTGGCGCTGCTGGTAGGTCACCTCGGTGCGGTTGGTGCTCATCTGGTCGAAGAACGTGCGGGCGAAGTACGCGAGGACACCGGCGTCGTTGCGTCGGGTGGTGGCGCCGTCGGCGTCGGTGACCTCGATGTCCAGCCGGTAGACCCCCAGGTCCGGCAACCGGAGGGACGCGCTTTCCCACACGGTGGTGGCGCCGGAATCCTGCACCAGGCTGAACGCGCTGGTGGTTGCCACCTCATCGGTGGTGAACTGCCGGAACAAATGCGCGGTGATCCGGGTGATCGGCGCGTCGGCGGTCACCGATACCTGGATCCGCGACAGGTCCTGTTCGTTGGTGGTGGCCCAGTTGACCACCGGCGCATTCGCCGCGTACGCGGCGCCCGGTGCCAACAGGCCACCCGCGATGACTGCCGCGCCCACCGTCGCTGTCGCTACGGCTGCCCTTATCCGTCGCACCTCGCCCCTCCTTCGGTTCCGGCGGCCGTCGTGACCACGCGCGCGAAGGTTAATCGATGGCGGTGCCCGACCTCATCGGCCAGCTGACCGGTACCGCCCCGCTGAAGTCCTGACCCGCACCACCGCCAGCCCCAGGGCAAGCACGGCGGGGACACCGAGGGACACCAGAGCCCCGACCGGTGCCGACAGCGGGTACCGGCTCTCCCGGACCCAGTTGCTCCACCACTGCGCAGCCCAGTACGACGTCCTCCATGCGTCCGACCGGTACGCCGCCGCGGCAGCCACGCCGAGGGCGACGGCGAGCAGGCCCGGGTAGAGCCAGCCCGGGATCACGCGCCGCAGCCGGCGAAGCACGATCGCCACCGCCACCGCCACCACCACGGCGATGGCCAGTGCCCATCCGACGGCGACGGGCTGACGCCACATCAGAGGCGATCCGAACCGATCCGCCAGTGTGTTGAACCAGCCCGTCCACGCCAGTCCCGCGCACACAGCGAATGCGACGACCGGCGCGGCGCCCGGCCCTGAGGAGGCACCGCAGCGCCATCAGCACCGAGACTGCCGCGAGCGCCGTGACCGCCCCCGTCAGCGGAATGTGTATCCCGTCGACCGGGTAGGACCCGACTGGCCACCACCGTGCGCCGACCCAGCTGCCCAGAAGCATCAGCGGCGGCAGCGTCAGCCCGGTGACCACCAGGTACAGGAACACCGGTACGGCCATGGCCGCTGCCAGGTCGCCCGGGCCCGAGCCGCTCGACGAGCCCTCGACGTACCGGCCCGACCGCACCGGCTCCGCCGCGCCGTACAGGCCCGTGAGACAGGGCGTCACGTGGCCGGACGGAACATGCGTGATCCGGGTGCCGACCCCTCGACGTGTCCGATGCTTCCGTGACCCACGTGAAGGCCGCCGGACCCCTGGATGTCTCCGACAGCGCGGATCTGATCTCCCGGCCTGAACCATGACCACACGGCGGCTCACCTCGGCTCACTCGGCTACACCGGTCAGCCAAACCTGTGGCGGACCCAAGGGCCATCACCCGAACTGCCAGTGGTCACGGGCGTTCGGCGTCCGCCGAAAGTGGACGACGGTGCCGCCGTGCCCCCGGCACCGCCGGCCTGAATCGTCATGACCGCAGGCGGACACGCTGCTACCGGCCTGCGGTCATGGCGGCAGCCCTCGGCCATTGGACGTGGCCGAGGGCTGCCGTTGTGGTGCGGGCGTTCAGAGAGCCTTGCCGTTGACGAGCAGTTGGGCCGGTCCGCTGGGAGTGACAGCGCCGGTTGTGACGGTCCCGTATGTGGCTTCGCCCTCGGTGATGGCGCCGTCGGTGGTGCTGCCGGCGGTGATCACCCCGTCGGTGACGGTGCCGTCGACGATCGCTCCGTCGGTGACGGCACCTTCCGTGGTGTCGTTGCTGATGATCGTGACGCCCGGGGAGCCGCCGAGGCACGAGCTCGGGTTCTCGCCGGGGGCGGCGTCCCAGTCCCCCCACTGCGTGCTGCTGACCGGTACGAACGTGTAGTGGTGGTTCCCGGCGCATAGGACGGACTCGCCGCCCAGCCGTTGAGGATGAAACCGGACTGGACACCGACCTGCGAACCGGCCTGGGTGGCGGCCTGCGACAGCTACTGGGACGTCGGCTGCGTCGCCGTGAACGAGAGACTCTTGTTGTCGACGGCCCGCTGCAACGCCGTGTTGTTGTAGCCGAGGACGGTCTGCACGTCGCCCTTGCCGACGAAGCCTTTGCCGGTGGTCGAGTCGAAGGTGACAGACGCGAGCGCGGGGGCGACGCCGACGGTGAGCGCCGTCGCCGAAATGGCAACGGTGGAGATGAGGGTGCCGAGAATACGCGTGCTGTGCCCTTCGTGGTGAGGTTCAAGTTGGCGATTGCCGACGACGGCGGGAGAGAGAGCCCTAGCCGTTTCAACCGTCAGTGACCGGTGATTTGGTGCTTCACCACACTAAGCATGGAAAGAGCATGGACAACAACGCCCGGCAGGCGGCGGAACCTTTCGAGTCAAAGCGCAACCGAAGGTATGGGCAACAAGGACGAATAGCGGAAAGGGTGGCTCGTTCGGCGTTTTCACTGTCGGCCTCGAAAACAACCGAGGCAGTAACACATTCGTGTTGTCTCCGCTGCTCAGCGGAGAACCAAGTCCGTGTGAGCGAATCATTTCTTCGTCGAGGCCGCGCCGCCTCATTGCCGACCCGAGAATGCGTCGACGAGCTGACCGAATCGCCTTTCGTCCCGAGCGGGGGCCGATGCCGGGCGATGATCGGCCGCTCGTACTACAGTTCCGAAGCGCCACGTGTGTGCACTGACCGGCTCGGTACCCGACCACGGCTGCCACCCGCGAAGGCTGCCGTCCACGGAACGTCTGTGGAACGCCCGTTCGGTGAGACTGGCTACCGGATCCGAGGGGACACCGTGTCAATACGATCGATACTCGCGCGTGGGCTGCTTGCGACCATGCTCTCCGCGGTCATGGGCGCCGCTCTGAGCCAGGCATTGCCGACGGGCGGGACCGCCATACCCAGTGGTATGGGCACATACAAGGTTCCACCCCCGCCGCCGCCACCGGGTCCGGGTGGGCTCTGGCTGTAGCGCCGATCCGTTGGGCGCCCCGGGCAGACGGCAGGGAACACGGACGAACGCCTCGAAGACACCTGTCCTAGGAGGTCCTATGCGCATCACACGTCGACCATTCCGTTTCCTGGCCGTGGTCACACTGGCCGTGGTCTGCGCAGCCGGTTCCGGAACCCCGTCACCGGGAAGTGGAGCTGCGGCGGACTCGGCGGCCAGCGTCACCGCCGCCGGCAATCTGAGCGGAGGCAAGGTCCCGCCTCCCCCTCAGCCGAACGTTTGACCACCTCACGGTCGAACTCCATCGCCCTGGTCGACAAGGGCAGCAAGGGCAAGCGAGCACGCCGGGTGCCGCTCATCGAGGAGATCCGGAGATGATCGGCCACCGGCTCGACCAGGCCAAGGCGCCCGACCTGCGGCTGTTCACCGGGCCTCGTGGCGGGCGCATCAGTACGGCTGTGCTCCGTGACGCCACCTACTGGGACGACGTCGTGGCCGGGTTCGGGTTCGAGCAAGAGCGCCGGCACGACCTGCGGCACACCGGTCTGACCTGGCTGACCGATGCCGGGGTCCCGGCGCACATGCTCCGCAAGATCGCCGGCCACGGGTCGCTGTCGACGACGCGGCGCTACCTGCACCCGGACAGGCGGTCGATCGTCGGCGCAGGCGGCCTGCCGGGTCCGGAGCGATGGTTCCGAACAGGAGACCGACCGGCTGCGGGCTCGCGGCGGCCTCACGCGGGCACCACGTACTCCTCGAAGTCAAGCGCGTGCGCCCGCAGGTACTCCCCGAACAGTGGCACCGCGAGCTGCAGCTGCCCGTCGGCGACCCGCGCGTACGCACGCTCCTGCAGCTCCCGCACCGCGAGCGCACCGCCGACCCGGACCGCCTCTTCGACCGACAGCCGTTTGCGCTGTGAGGTGGCGAAGCACGCCAGGATCCGTTTCTCCCCGGCGGTGAACAGGTCGCGCCGTCGCGCCTCCGACACCGATACGCCGTCCGACTCCTGCAACGGCTGCCCAAGGTACTGCACGTCATCGATGAACCCGTCGATGATCCGGTCCAGCTCCGCCGGATCGGCCACGGCGTAGCCGCCGCTCATGAGCAGGCCGCTCTCGATACGCCGGCGCAGCCGCCCCCACAGGAACGGTCGCAGTCCGAGCCGGCGGTGGACGAAGTCGCGGAAGGCGATCGGCAGGACCACCGGGGCCCGCAGTTCGTCGATCACCCGTACGCCCTCCTCGACGGCGAGCAGCGGCGGCCCGAAGTAGGTGATGCCGTCGCGCCAGCTCAGGTCGGCCGGACAGCCGATCAGCTCCCACGTCTCGAGCTCGGCGGCGTTGCGGTAAAAGCGCTGGACGGTGGCGATGACGGCGAGGTTCCGCCACCGCTTGTGGCCCAGGCGCACCGCGAGGCGCTGCAGCGGCGAGTCGGCCCCGTGGGAGAGCAACCGGTCGAACTCGTCCAGGATGATGCCGACCGGCCTCCCCGCCGCGGCCAGGTCGATCTGGTCGAGGGCGGTGGCCGGGTCGGCGACGGGCCGGGCGATCGACAGGTCGAGCTCGCTGCCGGCCTTGTCGATGAGGACGTGGGCGAGTGACTCGAGGTAGGCATCGCCCTCGGCGTCGACCGGGTCGACGAAGAGGTCGACCTTCATGAAGCCACGCAGCCAGCCGCGGCTCATCCCCTGCCGGCAGGCGTGCACGGCCAGGGTGGTCTTGCCGGCGCCCCGCGGTCCGAACACGGCGACGGGCGCCCGGACCGTCGCGCTCGGGTGCATCGTGCCCAGGATCTGGGTGAGCTGCTCATGACGGCCACGGAACAGTGTCAGGTCCACCCATTCCGAGTCCGACCCGCTGCCCCCGTCGAGCCCGGTGCGCGGCTTGAGCTCGACCGTCCGTTCCTCGACGCCGTCGCCGAGCGTGAGCTGCGCGTCGGTGCCCGGCAGCGCGAACGGCGCGCTCATGTAGAACGCCGCGTCCGGCACGCCCACGGCGTACTCGGCCAGGGTGAACCGTGCGTTCTCGCCCAGCAGCACCTGGCAGCGTCGGGTGCCCTCGGCGTTGACCAGGCACACGCGGGGCGGCAGCTCGCCGCCGGGCGCGTCCACCACCACCGCCACGTCGGCGAGTGATCCCGTCCGCTGCTCGGCGCCGCGGCCGGCGAGCCCGTCGAGCTCGTCGGCGAGCGGGCCGAGCTCGGTCAGAGACTGCACCGCCCGCCGGGCCTGCCACGGCAGGTGGTACATCGCCTCGCAGGCGCGGGCGAGGTCGTCCAGCAGCCGGGGCTCGTCGGCCAGGCGCTCGGCGACCTGCGCGTCGATGACGTAGCGGTCCAGCAGCTCGGACAGGTCGAGCTGACCGACGACCGAGCGCCAGTTGCCAGGGTTGCTCTTCGCGCTGTTCTCGCCCGGCACGTACCGGGTCCGGGGCCGGGTCAGGCCGAGCACTTCCAGCAAGGCGGCGTGGTCGAGCCTGATACGGAAGCGGCGCGGACCCGTTCGGTTCATCACATACCAGGCCAGCCACGGGGCCCTCCGGAGCAGTTCGTGCAGCCGCAGCAGCTGCGGGCCCGTGAGCCCGCGCGCGTCGAGCGTCATGCGGCTGTGGTGCGGCCGGTTCTGCCGGCCGACGAGCCACTCGTTGACCAGGTTCAGGACCCGCGACACGGCGCGGGCCCGGGTCCGGGCGTGATCGGTGACCTGGGCCCGCATGAAGCTGGTGAGGGCGTCGGTGAAGACATCCACCGCAGGTCGCGCCGCGAACAGCGACGCGGTCAGGTGCCGCAGCTCCGCCGTCTCGCCCGGGCCCGCCGAGGGCGACACGACCGGGAACGCGGCCTCCACGCACAGCTCGGCGACGATCAGCGACAGCACGAGCCGCCCTTGCCGGAAGGCGAGCAGGTCGTCGAACGGCACGCGGTAGACCCGCAGCAGCCGGGAGATCCGTGAGTGCTCGTCCGGGTCGCGCAGCGCGCTCTGCACCAGGTCGTCGAGCGCGAACTGCAGCGCCGCCCGGGACGCTGGATCGCCGTCCTCGGCCTCGGTGGGCAGGAGCATCCGCGCGCGCTCCAAGGTGCGCTCCTGGCTGGTGAACGTGTCGCGCGCGGCGACATCCGCCGGCTCTCCGCCGGGCACCAGCTCCAGCGCGGGGACCGGCCCGAAGTCGAGCCCCAGCGCGTCATGGAAGCCGAGCTCCCGCAGTAGCTGCCCAAGCGTCTGCAACAGGTCGTGGAGCAGATCGCCGCCCGGTAACGGCAGCAGATACTCGATCACGTACCGGCGGCCGCTGGGATGGGCGACCCCGATGAGCAGCGCCGGTCCGGCCTCCTCGGTGCCGCCGCCGAGGAACGCCCCGCTCTGGCCGCGGATGCTGAAGCCGCCATTGACTCGCTCGACGATGGGTTCGCTGACGACCGGGACATCGTCGCGAAGCTCCACCGCCGCGGCCAGGCCGCCGACCAGGTCGTGGCGGAACACGGGCTCCGGGGGCGTCTCGACGCCGGGGGTCGGGCACACGTCGACCACGGTGATCAGGACCTCGGATTCGCCGAGGACCGACAGCAGGCGCTCGGCGGCCGCATGGGCGGTGGCCGACGTGACGCAGTCGAGGAATCCGGCGCCACGAACCGCCGTCCCGGTGTCTGTCGGCACCTCGGCGGCGTCGAACCAGCCGTGCGTCGTCTCGCACACGAGAATGTGCGGCGGCGCCGAGGACCGGAAGCCGACCAGCATGACCGGGCTGCGGTACGGGTTCGTCTGCGGAATGGTCAGCTCGCTGAGCTTCAGCTGCCGCTTGTGGAAGGCGAACCAGGCCTCGACCGTGGCGCGCCGCGGCGGCGCCGGATCGATCATGGTGAGGGCGGGCCATTGGGGCATCAGGTCGCCGAGGGCGTCGGCTCGGGCGAGGGTGTGCGCGAGCATCGTCGCGGCGTCGCCGGTGGTCGCCGCGGCCCATTGGTCGATCGTCAGGTGGCGGCCGCCGCGCCGCAGCTCGAGCCGCCATCGGCCGGCGACCACCGGGTTGCCGCGTCCGTCGGCTAGGCGCAGCTCGATCCGGCCACCCTCGGCGGCGTCGCCGACGGTGAGCGCGTGCTGCGCCACGACCGCCTGCCCGCCCGGCCCGAACACGGTCAGCCGGCCGGCCGGGTCGCCGGCCAGGTCGGCCGGCCGCGGCCCGTCGTGGTCGGCGGCCCACGGCTCCAGCTGCGGCGCGGCGAGGATCAGGCCGAATCGCTCGTGCTGCACGTGCAGCGGCCGCAGCGCCGGGGCCTGGGTGTCGACCACGGTGATCAGCAGACCGTCGCCGCCCGCGCCGAGGCGGACCGCGCTGATGTTCGAGCGCACCGACGGACCGCCGCCGCGCAGATTCATGGGGCGCAGCGTCTGCGCGCGCTGGTTGAGCATGAACCACGACGCCCGGCTGTTCGCCGCACCGGCTGCCATACGACTCCTCACTTGGACGGGTTGACGGGCGGGCGGGCCACGCCGACCGCGGGCAGCAGGTTCTCGCGGACCGTCCACGACTCGGCGACGGCCGCCTTGGTGCCGCGGGGCGCCTCGAACGGTGTCCAGGCCACGAGGTTCGCCACGTGCAGCGCCCTGAGGATCCCCAGGTTCTCGCTGTCCTCGCTGAGCAGCACGAACCGGGCGGCGGGGTTCGCGCCGGCGCCGCCGGAGATGTACCCCACCGCGACTTTGTCGTCGGCCTCGGACGGGTGACCGGCCTCGACCCGGATGCCGGGCGGCAGCGCCCGCCATCCCGTCGGGAGCGGCCCCAGCACCTCGTAGGCTCGCTCCTTGCTCTTCGCCGCGATCACCACGTTCGTCGCCGGGATGTCGTACTCCCGGGCCGCGTGCGCGATCGCCGCCGGCAGCACGCTGCGCCAGAAGTTCAGCAGACCGGTCGGGTACGCCACGGGGTCCCGGTCGAAGTGCAGCTTGAACCGCATGCACAGGTTCTCGAGGTCCACCACGAGATCGACGGGCGGGGCGAGGAACGCCCGCAGAAGGCCGGGAAGGGCCGCGGTACCGGTGCCCGGGGCCGCCTCGAACGCGGTCGGCAGCCCGTACCGCCCGGGCGGATCGGCCCCGGCGTCGATGTCGCGCAGGATCCTCGCCCAGGCCGCCTCGCGGTCGGTGAGTCTGGCCTGGTCCATCACCTCGGGGAGCAGTGTCTTGTCCAGCATCAGCTCCAGGTCGTCCAGGACTGCCGACCGAGCCGCCGCACCCCACCGCCCCGCCGCCCCGATCCGGCGGACAGCCGAGGCCAGCAGCCCGGCCCAGCCGCCGCACGCGCCCAGCACCTCCTCGGCGTCCTCACCGGGGCAGCCCAGCGCCGCGAGCAGGGCCGCGGCCGGCTCGCGGTCGAGGAAGGGGAACCGCGCCGGCACGAAGCCGCGCTCGGCCAGCTCGCCGGAGAGGCGGACGAGCTCCTTGCTGTTGGACCGCCGCGCGAAGCGGGTCAGATAGTGGATGCTCGGAAATCGGGTGATGTAGCACAGTCCGAGCCGGACGGGCCGCTCGTGGTGCATCTGGTCGCTGTGCACGAACTGCACCAGCCGCGACACACTGACCGCGTCGACGAAGCCGTCCGCGTGCCACTGGGCGTCATCCCACTCGTCGAGCACCAGCACGACTACGCGGGTGCCGTCGTCGGCGTACCGCTCCGCCAGGGCCTCGGGCAGCCGCCGCACGGCCGTTTGCGGATTCAGTACCTCGGTCAGGCCGAGCACCTGCGACAGGGACACCCAGAAGCCGGCGCCGCTGGTCGCCTCCCGGTCGGCGGTGAGGCGCCAGTAGGCGTACCGGAACCCGTGCATCAGGTGCGGCTGGTCCTGCGCGAGCAACCGGAAGAAGCTGCTCTTGCCGGAGTCGACGGCACCGACGATGCAGACCCGAGGGTTGCGGTCGGCCCGGATCTGGCCGAGGAACCACGTCGCGTGCGACTGCCAAGGGTCCGGCACGGCGCCGTCGGCGGCCGCCCGAGGGTTCGGCGGCAAGTGCCCGCCTACCCCGTCGGGCACCGGCTCGCTCCGCCCGGTCAGCGCGGTCCCTCGGCGCACCGCGGTTTCCTCGGCGCGCACGTTGCCCAGCAGCACCCGCCATCGGCCCCGGTCGAGCAGGTCAGGGGGCACTTCGGGGGCCGCCCGCCCGATCGCGTCGATGAGTCGCAGCAGCTGATCGGGCTCCCGCGGCACCGAGGCACCGGTGATCCAGTTGTTGACCGTCGAGCGGGGCGGGCCGCCCAGGCTCTCGAGGGCCTGGTACGAGGGCGAGCCCGCCGCTCGCAGCAGCCGCTCCAGCTCCGCCGCCAGTGCTCCTCGCGCGTGATGCATGGTCAGATGAGCTCCTGCCGGGGGTGCGCAGTGTCCGATTCGCCTTACTGCAGGAAACCTGCCCGTCGCGGACCGTGACATCGTCTGAACGTCTCCGAGATGCTCCGACCTTCTCCGGATCCAATGCCGGACGTCCATGGCCTGCCGTCTGATGGGTGGAGCCGCGAAGGACGCGGCACCCTCGGAATGGAGTCGCCATGTTCACCATCCCCCAGGTCCGCATCAGCGTCGTTCCCCGGCTCGTCATCGCGGTGGCGGTCGGCGTCACGCTCGTGATCACCGCGATCGTCAGCGGGCCGGCGCTGCTGATACTGCCGTTCGTACCGGGCGCCGACGCCCGGGCCGATCAGATCGCCGGCCGGCTGATGGACTGGGCCACCCTGGCCCTCACGATCGGCGAGAGCCGCGGGCCATGATCGGCGGTTCCTCACGGAGATCGCCGCGGTCGCCGACGCCCAGCGCAGCGAGATCGTCGCCGCGCCCTGTCCGCCGGCCGCGGCGACGCCGACACCATCGGCTTCCTGGACGCCCCGCTGCGCACCTGCCGCTACGACGGCCACCTGTGGGCCCTCCGTTCGATGTCGGGTAGCTCCGGCGCATTGCTGCGCCGGAGCCCTCGCAGAACCGTGCGTGCCACTCGTCGCGGCACACGGCTCAAGCAAGCCTCGGAGGCATGGCAGGCGTCCACGAGGCGAAGCCGATGCATGTCATCTCATCGGCATCAGAAGTGTCCGCGCTCGCTGGCGCTGCCGGACTGGGACTCCCTCGTCTGGCTGGCGTCCTCGCTCGTGAAACATTCCGCAAACCGGTTCGCCGGCTGGGGCGACGTGGTCATGTTCGCCGCCTGCACCGCCGCGCGCATCGGCGAGGTGTCCGGTGTGCGGGCCGGTGACATCGACCGGGACACCTGGACCTGGACCGTCCGACGCCAGACCACCCCAGGTCCCGGCGGTCTGGTCGACAAGGGCACCAAAGGCAAGCGGGCACGCCGGGTGCCCCTCATCGAGGAGATCCGAGAGATGGTCGGCCATCGGCTCGACCAAGCCAAGTCGCCGACTCGCGGCTGTTCACCGGCCCTCGCGGCGGGCGCATCAGCACGGCCGTGCTCCGCGACGCCACCCACTGGGACGACGTGGTGGCCGAGCTCGGGTTCGAGCACCTACGCCGGCACGACCTACGGCACACCGGGCTGACCTGGCTGGCCGACGCCGGGGTACCGGTCCACGTGCTCCGCAAGATCGCCGGCCACGGGTCGCTGTCGACAACGCAGCGCTACCTGCACCCGGACAGGCGGTCGATCGAAGCGGCCGGTGAGGCGCTGAGCAGGCACCTGTCGGTCCGCCGGTCCCCAGACGGTCCCCGGCCCCGGGCGGTCTAGATCATGAGCCAGCGATGATGGCGCAACAGAAAGGGCCGCTGACCTGGATTTTCATCCGGCCAAGCGGCCCCGCCATCGTGTCGGGACGGCCGGATTCGAACCGACGACCCCTTGACCCCCAGGCAATGATCATGGCACCCAGGCCGGGCGTTCAATCATCGTGAGGTGGGCCAGCAGTCTGCGAACGTCCATCCATGACCGGCCGCGGGTGCTCCCGTTGTCACCCAGTTAGACACCCCGCTCGGACTGTGGTGGCCAGAAAGTCCGAGCATCGGACTCACAAT
>NZ_BOPH01000144.1 GCF_016863655.1 Virgisporangium ochraceum | reverse complement strand
GGGGCCCACCGACAACCCGGAGGTGCTCGCGCTGCGCGAGCGCCGCAAGCGCAGCCTCCTCACCACCCTGCTGCTGTCGCAGGGCGTCCCGATGCTGTCGCACGGCGACGAGCTGGGCCGCACGCAGCGGGGCAACAACAACGTCTACTGCCAGGACAACGAGCTCAGCTGGGTCGACTGGGACGAGGCCCGCGACTACGACAGCCTCACCCACTTCGTCGGGCGGCTGACGAAGCTGCGCGCGGACCACCCGTTGTTCCGCCGCCGCCGCTTCTTCGACGGCCGCCCGGCCGGCCCCGCCGGGGTGCCCGACCTGGCCTGGCTGCGCGCCGACGGCCAGCCGATGCGCCCCGACGACTGGACCGGCGACCACCCGATCGCGGTGTTCCTCAACGGCAACGGCATCCACGAACGCGACGCGCTCGGCGAGCGGATCCTCGACAACTCGTTCCTGCTGCTGTTCAACCCGATGTCCGACGCGGTCACGTTCACCGTGCCCGGCCCGGAGTACGGCGCGCTGTGGGAGGTGGTCGCCGACAGCGCCGACCCGCTGCTCGCCACCCCGTCGCGGCTGATCGGCTCGACGAAGCCGAACGGCCCCCTGGACGTCGACGGGATGAGCGTCGTCGTGCTGCGCTGCCCGATCCCTTAGGCTCTCCGCCACCCGAGGAACAGCCCCTTGCCGACCGTCGCCGTGGTCGACTCGAACCCGCCGTGCTCCGCGACGAGGGCGAGGAACGGCGCCACCTCGTCCGGGTGCGACAGCACGTTGTCGACGGCGAGCACGCCTCCGGGTCGCAGCACCCGCACCGGATGCGGCCACCACCCCGGGTACTCCACCCGCTCGGAGTCGAGGAACAGCAGGTCCACGCTGGCGTCGGCGAGCCCGGCGAGCAGCGCGCCGCCGTCCACCAGCCGCCGTTCCACGACGGCCTCGACCCCGGCGCGGGCCAGGTTCGCGGCGGCGTCCGGCCACTCCTCGACGTCGGCGGTGAGCACGCGCCCGCCGGTGTCGCGCACCGCGTCGGCCAGCCAGATCGCCGAGTAGGCGTTGGAGGTGCCGACCTCCACGACGGTGCGCGCACCGGCGGCGCGCAGTACGAGCGTGAGCAGTTCGGCGGAGCCGGGTTCGAGGTTGCGCCGCCGCCGGAGCCGGTCGGGCTGCGCCTCGTCGTGGTCGACCCCGTCGGCGTAGAGGTCCTCGAGCAGTGTTCGCAGGCGGGAGTCCATCCGCCGATTGTGCCCTCACCTGTTCCGGCGGATCAGGCGCACCGCCACCACGGCGCCCAGCAGCAGCGCACCCACGACGGGAATGAGCCGCGTCGTGACGCGCGGCTCGCGCGGCGGCGCGGCCACCGCCGGATGCGGGCGCGGCCGCGTCGCCGCACCGGGCCGCGGGCCGGGCGCCGGGCCGGTCGGTCTTTCCGGGGTGACGGGCGTCCGCGCGGCTTGGCGTGGAACGGGCGGCCGGTTCGCCGGCGGAACCGCCACCGCCGCCGGCACGGCGGGGGCCGGCCCGACCGACGAGGGGGCGGCGGACGGTGCCACGGACGGTGCCACGGACGGGGCCGGACGCGGGCCGGGACACATCGCCGCGTCGGAGGACTCGGCGGGGTCGACGGTGGTCACCCGGCGGGCCGTGCCGGACGGTGTGACGCGGTAGATCGTGCCGCGTCCGGTGGCCCGGTGGTGCACCACGTACAGGGAGCCGTCGCGGGCGACCGCCGCGCCACCGTAGTTCGAGCCCGGCGGCAGGCCGGTGACCCTCGTGCGGACCGGGCGCAGCGTGGGACCGGCGAGCCGGAGCAGCGCGGCCCGGCCGCCGGCGCGGGTGACCGTCACCAGGTCGCCGCGGGCGTCGAGGGCCCAGTCGCCGATGGCGGTGGTGGCCGCGTCGGGCAGCGGGCGGGTGGCGGTCAGGCGTGGCGGGCCGGGGCGCAGGCGCACCTCGCGCAGCGCGTCGCCGCTGGCGACCACGAGGGTCACCGTCGCGCCGGGGCCGGTACGCAGGGCGGCGGCGTGTCCGGAGGAGAGCGGGTGGCGGACGTCGGCGGTCACCGGGCCGAGGTCGTCGACGGCTCCGTCGGGGCGCACGCGGACCGGGTGCGGGCCGTCGCGGAAGCGTTCACCGTGGCGGCTGGCCGCCAGCCCGTAGACCGAGCCGTCGGGCGCGCAGCCGATCGCGTTGAGGGACCAGGGCAGCGGCTGCCGGCGGACGGTGCCGCCGGCGCCGGCCCGGTACAGCGTCGAGGTGTCCGCCGACGGCGGGCGTCCCACCCACACCAGCCCGGCGGGCGGTCCGCTGTCGACGGCGTTCGCCACCGGGACGGTCACCAGCAGCCCGCCGACGACCGCGGCCGCGGCGCCCCACCGACGGAGGGCGCGGCGCCGCGTGGCGGTTCGGCTCTGCAACACCGGCTCCCGGTTCGACCGTGGTGAACGTGTGCGAACGCCGGACGCGCGCCGCCCGACGACTGCTAGTTTCCCGCGCAGAAACGGACAACAGGGCGGTTTTCGCCAAGATGGGAACGTATTCGTGAACCTCGAAACGATATTCGTCGGTGCCGTCGTGGTGGTGGTGACCGTCGTCGCCGCGATCGGGGCGGCGACCCAGGTGCAGCGATACCTGCCGATGGCGGAGCGGCGGGAGAACAACGACGTCGTCGGCGTCGCGTTCGCGATCGTCGGGGTGCTGTACGCGATCCTGCTGACGTTCGTCACGTTGAGCGTCTGGGAGGACAACGACGCCGCGGAGACCAGCGCGCGGGCCGAGGCCCGCGCGGTGGTGGAGCTGCGGCGCTACGCCGCGACGCTGCCGGGGCCCGGCAACGCCACGCTGACCGCGTTGGCCGACCGCTACGTCGACACCGTCGCCCGGGAGGAGTGGCCGCGGATGGCCGACGGTCAGGCGGTGGGACCGGCGGGCGCGGCGATCCTCGACGACCTGTGGCGCACGGTCGACGCGGTGGTGCCCGGGGCCGAGCCGGCGGTCAGCCGGCAGGCGGAGGTGCGCACCACACTGCGCGAGCTGGGGCAGGCGCGCGACGCGCGGCTGGCCGCGACCGACGCCGGGCTGCCGGGCGTGGTGTGGCTCGCGTTGCTCGTCGGGGCGGTGCTCGCGCTCGGCAACACGGTGCTGTTCGGCGTGAAAGGGACCGTGGAGTACCTGTCGATCGTCGCGATCCTGTCGGCGATGTCGGCGCTGATGCTGTACGCGGTCTACCAGCTCGAGTACCCGTACCAACGGGGCGAGCGCATCACCGCGCAGGTGTTCCTCGACGCGGTCGGAACCCTTACCGGGCAATGATTTCCGAGAACCGCCCGGCGCGGCGTCCGCCGGTGGTAGCTTCGAGCCGCCTGACCGAAATGTCCGAATTTGGGATCACGAAGACGGAGAGACGCACGTGACCGTACGCGAAGCGGACCGGCTCGAGGACCGCCTCAGCCTCAGCACCGCCGCGGCGAGAAACCTCGCGACCACCACCAAGACCGCGCCGCAGATGCAGGAGATCACCTCCCGCTGGTTACTGAAGCTGTTGCCGTGGGTGCAGGTCAGCGGTGGCGCGTACCGGGTCAACCGGCGGCTGGCGTTCACCGTGGGAGACGGGCGGATCACGTTCACCAACGCGGGCGCGCGGGTGCGGGTCGTCCCCGAGGAGCTGTGCGAGCTTCCGTTGCTGCGCGGCTTCGGGGACGTGTCGGCGCTGCGGTCGCTGGCCGACCGGTTCACGCAGCAGGAGTTCGCCGCCGGCGAGGTGATCGCGCGGTCCGGCCAGGCGGCCGACCGGGTCGTCCTCATCGCGCACGGCAAGGTGCAGAAGCTCGGCGCGGGCGCGTACGGCGACCAGACCGTGCTCGGCGTGCTCGCCGACGGCGAGTTCTTCGGTGACGGCGTGCTCGCCGACGGACAGTCCACCTGGGACTTCACCGCCCGCGCGCTCACGCCCTGCACGGTGCTGATGCTGCCCCGGCACGCCTTCGACCAGATGAACGGCGGCTCCGACACGCTGCGCGCGCACATCCGGCGCATGCGCGAGGCCCCACGCCCCGACACCAACCAGCACGGCGAGAAGGAGATCGCGCTGGCGGCGGGGCACGAGGGTGAGCCGGCGTTGCCGGGGACGTTCGTGGACTATGAGGCGGAGCCGCGGGAGTACGAGTTGTCGGTGGCGCAGACCGTGCTGCGCGTGCACTCGCGGGTGGCCGATCTGTACAACGATCCGATGGACCAGGTGGAGCACCAGTTGAAGCTGACGGTGCACGCGCTGCGGGAGCGGCAGGAGCACGAGCTGGTCAACAACCGGGACTTCGGCCTGCTGCACAACGCCGACCTGCGGCAGCGGATCCACACGCGCACCGGTCCACCGACGCCCGACGACCTCGACGACCTGCTGTCGATGGTGTGGAAGGAGCCGACGTTCTTCCTCGCCCACCCGAAGGCGATCGCCGCGTTCGGGCGCGAGTGCACGAAGCGCGGCGTCTATCCGTCCTCTGTGGACGTCGGCGGCCACCAGGTGCCGGCGTGGCGCGGCGTGCCCATTTTCCCGTGTTCGAAGATCCCGGTGACCGACACCCGCACCACCTCGATGCTGCTGATGCGCACCGGCGAGGAGCGGCAGGGCGTCGTCGGACTGCACCGCACCGGCCTGCCCGACGAGTACGAGCCCGGCCTCAACGTGCGGTTCATGGGCATCAGCGAGCAGGCGATCATCTCCTACCTGGTGAGCGCGTACTACTCGGCCGCCGTGCTGGTGCCCGACGCGCTCGCCGTGCTGGAGAGCGTCGAGACCGGCCGGGAGGCGTGATGACGGCGGTCCTGGAGCGTCTCAGCCTGAGTACGGCGGCGGCGCGGACCCTCGCCACCACGACGAAGACCGCGCCGCAGATGCAGGAGATCACCTCGCGGTGGCTGCTGCGGATGCTGCCGTGGGTGGAGACGAAGGGCGGCGTCTACCGGGTCAACCGGCGACTGTCCTATGTGGTCGGTGACGGCCGGGTCACGTTCCTCAACGACGGCGCCGCCGTGCGGGTCGTCCCGCGGGAGCTGACCGAGCTGCCCGCGCTGCGCGGCTTCGACGACGACGGCGTGCTCGCCACGCTCGCCGGCAGCTTCCGCCAGCAGGAGTTCGCGCCGGGCGAGCAGCTCGCCCGGGAGGGCCAGCCGGCCGACCGGGTCGTGCTCGTCGCCCACGGCAAGGCCCGCTGCACGAAGGCCGGCGCCTACGGCGACCCGGTGACGCTCGGCGTCCTCGGCGACGGCGAGTTCTTCGGCGCCGACCTCCTCCTCGGGGACAGCGCGCCGTGGGACGCGACGATCACCGCGCAGACCGCCTGCACGGTCCTGACGCTGCACCGCGACGACCTGAACCGGCTCGACGGCGCGCTCGACGCGGTGCGGCGGCACGCCGCGCGGCTGACCGCCGACCGCAACCGGCCCCAGAACAGGCACGGCGAGAAGGAGATCGCGCTGGCGGCGGGGCACGAGGGTGAGCCGGCGTTGCCGGGGACGTTCGTGGACTATGAGGCGGAGCCGCGGGAGTACGAGTTGTCGGTGGCGCAGACCGTGCTGCGCGTGCACTCGCGGGTGGCCGATCTGTACAACGATCCGATGGACCAGGTGGAGCACCAGTTGAAGCTGACGGTGCACGCGCTGCGGGAGCGGCAGGAGCACGAGCTGGTCAACAACCGGGACTTCGGCCTGCTGCACAACGCCGACCTGCGGCAGCGGATCCACACGCGCACCGGTCCACCGACGCCCGACGACCTCGACGACCTGCTGTCGCGGCGCCGCAGGACGCGTTACCTACTGGCCCACCCGAGGGCCATCGCGGCCTTCGGTCGCGAGTGCACCGCCCGCGGCGTCTACCCGTCCACTGTGGACGTCGACGGGCAGCCGCTGACCGGCTGGCGCGGGGTGCCGATGCTGCCCTGCGACAAGATCCCGGTGACGGACACCGGCTGCACGTCGATCATCGCGATGCGCACCGGCGCCGACGACCAGGGCGTGGTGGGGCTGCGCCAGACCGGCCTGCCCGACGAGTACGAGCCCGGACTCAACGTGCGGTTCATGGGCATCGACGGGCGGGGCATCATCTCCTACCTCGTGAGCACCTACCACTCCGCGGCCGTGCTCGTGCCCGACGCGCTCGGCGTCCTCGACAGCGTGGAGGTGGGTCGGTGAGCGAGCACTTGTGCGAGCGAACGATCAGCTCAGTCCCCGCGGCACGCGTCGCCGAGCGAAGCGAGGTGACAGCGTGACCACCGTCGCGGAGACCCGTACCGCGGCCGAGATCCTGGCCTGGAGCCGGGAGACGGTCGAACCGACGATGCGGGCGGCGGTCGACTCGCTGCCCGGGTCGATGCGCCGGGTGGCCGGCTACCACCTGGGCTGGTTCGACGCGGCCGGCGAGCCGCTGCCCGGCGGTCCGGTCGCCGGCAAGGCGGTTCGGCCGGCGCTGGTGCTGCTCGCGTCGGCCGCCGTCGGCGGCATCGCCGACACCGCGGTGCCGGCCGCGGCCGCCGTCGAGCTGGTGCACAACTTCTCGCTGCTGCACGACGACGTCATGGACGGCGACGAGACCCGCCGCCACCGCCCCACCGCGTGGACCGTGTTCGGCCGCGACGCCGCGATCCTCGCCGGCGACGCGCTCGTGACGCTCGCGATGGACGTGCTCGCCACCGCCACGCGCGGCTGGAGCGCCACCGGGCCGTCGGCCGTCGGTATCCTCTGCGCCGCGGTGCAGAAGCTGCTGGACGGGCAGAGCGCCGACCTCGACTTCGAGCTGCGCGCCGACGTGGGGCCGGGGGAGTGCCGGGCCATGGCCGAGGCGAAGACCGCGGCGCTGCTGGCCTGCGCGTGCGAGCTGGGCGCCCGCGGCGGGCGGGGCGCGGAGTTCCGCGTGGCGCACCTGCGCGACTTCGGCACCTCGCTGGGCGTGGCGTTCCAGGTCGTCGACGACCTGCTCGGCATCTGGGGCGACCCGTCGGTGACCGGCAAGCCGGTCCACTCCGACCTGCGCAGCCACAAGAAGTCCTTCCCGGTGACCGTCGCGCTCGCGGCCGGCTGCCCGGAGCTGCTCGACCACTACCGGCGTCCCGGTCCGTGCGGCGAACGCGACCTGCGCCGCGTGGCCGACCTCATCGAGTCGACCGGCGCCCGCGCGTGGTGCCAGGACACCGCCGACGCGCTGCACGCCGACGCGCTCGACCACCTCGTCGCGGCCGGCGCGCCCGGTCGCGTCGAGACCGACCTGCGGACGCTGGCCGCCTTCGTCACCCGTCGCGACCGGTGACCGCCGCCCTCGACGTGGCCGCGACCGTCGCCTCGGAGCTGGAGACCGACGGGCGTCGCGTGCCCGCGCCGGCGGCGGTGTTCGTCGCCGGAAGCCTGGCCCGGGCGGGGATCGCGGCGAGCGAGCGGCGGCTCGGTCTGTCCGATGTGGACGTCGCGGCGCTGCTGCCCGGTCCCGTCGCGCTGGCCGCGCGCGGCACCGGCGCCGCGCCGGCGGTCGCGGCCTGGCTGGCGGTGGCCGGCCCGCGGACCGTGCTGCTGGCCGCGCCGCGGTCGTTCTGCGCCGGCGTGGAGCGGGCGATCGAGATCGTGGAGCGTTCGCTCGCGCACGGGCCGGTGTTCGTGCGCAAGCAGATCGTGCACAACACGCACGTCGTGGAGGACCTGGGCGGGCGCGGCGCGACGTTCGTCGACGAGCTCGACGAGGTGCCCGACGGTGCGACGGTCGTGTTCTCCGCCCACGGCGTCTCGCCGGCGGTGCGCGCGGAGGCCGACAGCCGGGGGCTGACCGTCGTCGACGCGACGTGCCCGCTGGTGGCCCGGGTGCACGCGTCCGCCCGCCGGGCCGCCGCCCGCGGGGACACCGTCGTCCTCATCGGACACCCCGGCCACGAGGAGGTGGAGGGCACCCTCGGCGAGGCGCCCGGGTCGGTGCTCGTGTCCACTGTGGACGACGTCGACCGGCTGTCGGTGCCCGACCCGGCCACGGTGACGTTCCTGGCGCAGACCACGCTCGCCGTCGACGAGACCGCCGACGTGGTGGCGCGGCTGCGGTCGCGGTTCCCGGACGCGCGCGGCGCCGCCGAGGAGGACATCTGCTACGCCACCACCAACCGGCAGGACGCGCTGCGGTCGGTCGCCTCCGACGCCGACCTCGTGCTGGTGGTGGGCTCGGCCAACTCGTCGAACTCCCGGCGGCTGGCCGAGCAGGCGGTGCGGCAGGGCACCCGCGCCGAGCTGGTCGACGACGTCTCGCACGTGCGGCCGGAGTGGCTGGCCGGCGCGCGCACGATCGGGCTCACCGCCGGTGCGTCCGCTCCGCCCGGTCTCGTCGACGAACTGGTCCGCGCGCTCGGCGGCCTCGGACCGGTGACCGTGACCGAACGCCGCACGGTCGCCGAGACCGTGCGGTTCACCCTTCCCCCGCTCCCGGAGGCATCACCGTGACCGCGCCCTACCGGCTGCCCGACTTCTACGTGCCGCACCCGGCGCGGCTGAACCCGCACCTCGAGCGGGCCCGCGCGCACACCGTGGCGTGGGCCCGCGACATGGAGATGGTCGAGGGGTCCGGAATCTGGACCATCGAGGACCTCGAGGCGCACGACTACGCGCTGCTGTGCGCGTACACGCACCCCGACGCGTCCGCGGCGGTCCTCGACCTGGTGACCGACTGGTACGTCTGGGTGTTCTTCTTCGACGACCACTTCCTGGAGACGTTCAAGCGCGGCCGCGACCTCGTCGGCGCGCGGCGGTACCTGGACCGGTTGCCGTTGTTCATGCCGCTGTCGGGCGCGGTGGTCGACGTCCCCACGAACCCGGTCGAGCGGGGGCTCGCCGACCTGTGGACGCGCACCGTCCCGTACCGGTCCCCGCAGTGGCGTTCCCGGTTCTTCGACAGCACCAGGGCGCTGCTCGACGAGTCGTTGTGGGAGCTCGGCAACATCAGCGACGGGCGGGTGGCGAACCCGGTCGAGTACGTGGAGATGCGGCGCAAGGTCGGCGGGGCGCCGTGGTCGGCCGACCTCGTGGAGCACGCCGTCGACGCCGAGGTGCCCGCGTCGGTGGCCGCGTCGCGCCCGCTGCGGGTGCTGAAGGACACGTTCTCCGACGCCGTGCACCTGCGCAACGACCTGTTCTCCTACCAGCGCGAGACCGAGACCGAGGGGGAGTGCAACAACGGCGTCCTCGTCGTGGAGCGGTTCCTCGGCTGCACGCCGCAGCGGGCCGCGGACACGGTCAACGAGCTTCTCACCTCGCGGCTGCAGCAGTTCGAGAACACCGCGCTGACCGAGCTGGCGCCGCTGTTCGCTTCCCACGGCCTGCCCGCTTCCGGGTGCGCCGACGTTCTCCGGTACGTACAGGGACTGCAGGACTGGCAGTCGGGCGGCCACGAATGGCACCTGCGGTCCAGCCGCTACATGAAGTCGAGTGGATCCTCCGGCACGGTGAGCACGACACGGGCGCGCAGCCTGTCGCACGTCCCGTACCGCCCGACCGCGGACGTCGACCTGCCGACGGACCTGTACCAGCCGTTCCCCGCGCGCTTGAGCCCGTTCGTGGACGACGCGCGGGCGTTCACCGTCTCGTGGGCGTCGACCATGGGGATGTTGTCGGGCGTATGGGACCGGGAGCAGCTCGTCGGCATGGACCTGCCCCTGTGCGCGGCGGCGATCCACTGGTCGGCGTCGGCGGAGCAGCTGAACCTGTCCAGCGGGTGGCTCGCGTGGGGCACCTACGCCGACGACTGGTTCCCGCTGATGTTCCACCACACCCGCGACGTGGTGGGCGCGTCCGCGTTCGTGCGGCGGCTGCCGATGTTCATGCCGCTCGACGGCTCCTGTCCGGCTCCGTCGAACGAGGTGGAGCGCGGCCTGGCCGACCTGTGGGCGCGCACGGTCATGGCGCCCGGCGCTCGGGCCGGGTTCCGCCGGGCCGTGCTCGACATGACCGACAGCTGGCTGTGGGAGCTGGCGAACGTCACCCAGAACCGGGTGCCCGACCCCATCGACTACCTGGAGATGCGCCGCCGCACGTTCGGCTCCGAGCTGACGATGAGCCTGTCCCGCCTGTACCGGGCGGTCGCGGTGCCGCGGGCCGTGTTCGCGAGCCGCCCGGTGCGCGCCCTGGAGAACGCCGCGGCCGACTACGCGTGCCTGGTCAACGACCTGCGGTCGGTGCGCAAGGAGGTCGAGTTCGAGGGTGAGCTGAACAACGGCGTGCTCGTGTTCGCGCACTTCCTGGGCTGTACGGTCCCGGAGGCGGCCGCCCTCACGGTGGACCTGATGACCGCGCGCCTCAAGCATTTCGAGCGCGTCGCGGCCGTGGACCTGCCCCAGCTGTACGAGGACCTGCGGCTGGACACGGTGGCCCGCAGCGCGGTCGAGGGCTACGTCGACGAGCTGCGCGACTGGATCGCGGGGGTGGTGCTGTGGCACCGGCGGACCACCCGCTACGACGAGGCGGAGATCCGCCGCACCCGCCGCCCGGGGCCGGTGGTGGCGGCGGGGCTGTCGCGCAGGGTGACCCGCCCGACCGGGTTGGGCACGTCCGCCGCGAATCTGGCCGACCGCCTCCGCGAGGCAACCAACCTAGCCTCCTAGGACGCCGTAGGGCGTGCGCCCGCGCCCACCCCACCCGGCCGCGCCGCGCCCTTCCCGCGCCGATCTTGCACTTGTGGCCGCCCTTATTTCGACCTATGTCCGGCTTATCGGGGGCCACGACTGCAAGATCGGCGCGGGAAAGGGCGGGGGTCACAGGGGTGGGCGGGGGGATCGCAGGACGGCGGGCGCGGTCGGGAGCGTGGGTGGGATCTCGTCGCGTGGGGGGAGAAGAAGGAGGCCGCGGAGGTCGATGGCCACGTGGAGGATCACGGCGGGGAGCAGGCTGCCGGTCCACAGGCACAGCCCCGTGCAGGCGAAGCCGATCGCGGCCGCGCCGAGCATGCCCACCGGGCCCTGGTACGCGTGGTTGGCCGTGAACGCCACCAGCGCCAGCAGACCGGCGAGCAGCGGGTGCAGCCCCAGCAGTCCGACGCCCACGGCCAGGAGCAGGCCGCGGTAGACGAGTTCCTCGCACACCCCGGCGCTCACCGCCACCACCGCGGCCAGCCGCCGCTCGGTCCGCGTGCGGGGGAGGAACGCCTCGAGGACCCCCGCCGGCCGGCGTGTCGTGCGGCCACTCAGGATGCGGCGGCGCACCGCCACCCCCACGCCGAGGATGGCGGCGCCCAGGGCGGCCGCGTACAGCGTCCACCACCAGGTGCCGGGACGGGTGCCCGCCAGTCCCACGTGTTCGCGGCCGACGCCGGCAGCCGCACCGACCACCACCAGCGTGACCGCGGCGGTCAGCCACTGCTCGGCCAGCGCCTCGACGTAGAAGCGGCCCGGCCGCAGCCCACCGGCGTCCAGACGGCGGCGCAGGTGGTACCCGAGCACCGGCCCGACCACGAACATGTAGCCCAGCAGCAGCACCACGAGCGTCGTGGCCAGGGCGTCGAACCGGGGGACCGGCCAGTCGGGCTGCACCCGACGCAGAATAGACCGGGCGGCATGTGTCAGAGTGCGGGCGTGCTGATCCTGCTGCCGCCGTCGGAGGGCAAAGCGGCGCCGCCGCGCCGTGGGCGTCCCGTCGACACCGGCCGGTTGACGGTTCCGGCGCTCACGCCGGTCCGGGAGAAGATCCTGGACGCGCTGAGCGACCTCTGCGCGGACACCGACCCCGCGCGGGCGCGGGCCGTTCTCGGCCTCGGCCCGACGCAGGACGACGACGTCCGGCGCAACGCGGCCCTGCGCACGACGCCGGCCCTCGCCGCGGCCGACCTGTACACCGGTGTGCTGTACGACGCGCTCGGCCTGACGAGCCTCGACGCGCCCGCGCGGCGGCTGGCGAACCGGTCGGTGCTGGTGTTCTCCGGCCTGTGGGGCGTGC
Organism: Virgisporangium ochraceum; assembly: GCF_016863655.1. Classification (GTDB taxonomy): domain Bacteria; phylum Actinomycetota; class Actinomycetes; order Mycobacteriales; family Micromonosporaceae; genus Virgisporangium; species Virgisporangium ochraceum. The sequence continues at coordinate 3,093 of NZ_BOPH01000144.1, read as the reverse complement.
TCAGGCTCACCGACAGGGTGCCGCCGTACCGGTGCGCGGTCGGCACGACGCTGCCCGGCGTCGGTGGGCTCGCCGCGTTCTGGCGGCCGGCGCTCACGGAGGCGCTGACGCCGTCCGGGCTCGTGCTCGACCTGCGGTCGGGCGCCTATGCCGCGATGTGGCAGCCGCCGCCGGCGCGCTCGGTCGCCGTGCGTGTTCTTCAGGACCGGGACGGGCGGCGCACGGTGGTCTCGCACTTCAACAAGGCCACGAAGGGACGCATGGTGCGCGACCTCCTGTCGGCCGGGGCCAACCCGCGCACGCCGTCGGCGCTGGCCGGTGTACTGGGTGACCTGGGCTACACGGTGGAGCAACCGGCCCCGGGCCGGCTCGACGTGGTCGTGACCTCGCTCTAGGCTGCGGAAATGCTGTCGTACGCCGACGAACGCGCCGACCTCGCCGCCGCGCTGCGGTGGGCCGCCCGGCTGGGGTTCCAGGAGGGTGTCGACAACCACTTCTCGCTGGCCGTTCCCGACGCCGACGGCGTGTTCACCGGCAACACGTTCCTGGTGAACCCGTACGGCCTGTTCTGGTCGGAGGTCACGGCGTCGTCGCTGGTGCTGTGCGACGGGTCCGGCACGGTGATCGAGGGCGACCACGAGGTGGAGACGACCGCGTTCTTCATCCACGCGCCGATGCACACCGCCCAGGTGAGGGCGGTGCTGCACACGCACATGCCCTACGCCACCGCGTTGTCGCTGCTCGACGGGGTGCGGTTGGAGATGGTCCAGCAGAACGCGCTGCTGTTCCTCGACCGCATCGCCTACGACGACGCGTACAACGGCTTCGCCCTCGACAAGGCCGAGGGGGAGCGGATGGTCGAGGCCCTCGGCGACCGGGCGGTGCTGATGCTCGGCGGCCACGGCGTGGTCACTACCGGTGACACCGTGGCGGAGGCGTTCGCCGACCTGTACTACCTGGAGATGGCGGCGCGGGCACAGGTGCTGGCGATGTCGACGGGACGCCCGCTGCGGCCGATCCCCGAGGACATCGCGCGGAAGACCGCGGCACAGGCGAAGCCGGAGCTGGCCCTCGTCGCCGAGCGCTACTTCGACGCGATCAAGCGGACACTGCGGCGGGAAGAGCCCGAAACCTTCGGCTGACCGCTTACCGACCGTGACGGACGTCATATCAGGCGAGTTCTGTCAGAGGGTTCCCTTAACCTGGGTGACGATTGCCGATGATCACCCTGTAGACCGGGGATCGGAGGCTTTGTTCCGAGGGGGGAATCTCGGGCTCCGGGCACGGTGGTGCCCTATCCGCGTGCGTGCCCCCGGTCCGACCAGAGGGAGCACTGCGCATGTCCGTTCCAGCGGGTAGCCCCGCACAAGCCGCCGCGGGCGACGACAAGCTCGACTCCGGCGTCCTCAAGGTGGCGGGCGTGGTGGTCATCGGCGCCATCATGTCGATCCTCGACGTCACGGTCGTCAGCGTCGCGCTGCCGACGTTCCAGGCCGAGTTCCAGGCGACCCCGGCCACCGTCGCGTGGACGATGACGGCGTACACGCTGGCCCTGGCGGCGGTCATCCCGGTCACCGGCTGGGCGGCCGACCGGTTCGGCACCAAGCGGCTCTACCTCATGTCGCTGGCGCTGTTCGTCGCCGGTTCGGTGGCGTGCAGCATGGCGTGGGACATCGGCCCGCTGATCGCGTTCCGGGCGCTGCAGGGCATCGGCGGCGGCATGCTCATGCCGCTCGGCATGACGATCATGACCCGCGCGGCCGGCCCCGAGCGCATCGGCCGGGTCATGGCCGTCCTCGGTGTGCCCATGCTGCTCGGTCCGATCGGCGGCCCCATCCTCGGCGGCTGGCTCATCGAGTCCTACAGCTGGCACTGGATCTTCCTGATCAACCTGCCGATCGGCATCGTCGCGTTCATCCTGTCGGCGATCGTGCTGCCCAAGGACAGCCCGAGCCCGTCGGAGACCTTCGACTTCCTCGGCCTGCTGCTGCTCTCGCCGGGTCTCGCGCTGTTCCTGTACGGCGTGTCGACGATCCCCGAAGCCGGCACCGTGGCCGACCCGGAGGTGCTGATCCCGGCCGCGATCGGTCTCGTGCTCATGATCGGCTTCGTCGGGCACGCGCTGCGCAAGGACCACCCGCTCATCGACCTGAAGCTGTTCAAGAACCGCAACCTGACCGTCGCGGTCATCACGATGTCGCTGTTCATCATCGCGTTCATGGGCTCGATGCTGCTGCTGCCCAGCTACTTCCTGCAGGTACGTGGCGAGGGCACGCTCGACACCGGCCTGCTCCTGGCACCGCAGGGCCTCGGCGCCATGCTCACCATGCCGATCGCCGGCCGTCTCACCGACAAGATCGGCCCCGGCAAGCTGGTGCTCACCGGCATCGTGCTGATCAGCCTGGGCCTGGGCAACCTGACCCAGGTCACCGACGACACCTCGTACGTCCGGCTCCTCGGCGGCCTGTTCGTCATGGGCATGGGCATGGGCATGACGATGATGCCGATCATGTCGGCGGCCCTGGCCACCCTCACCGACCACGCCATCGCCCGCGGCTCGACGCTGATGAACATCGTCCAGCAGGCCGGCGGCTCGGTCGGCACCGCGGTGATGTCCGTCGTCCTCACCAACGAGGTCAAGGACCGCCCCGCCGCCACCGCCCTGTACGCGGTGCAGCAGGGCCTGGCCACCCCCGAACAGGTGGGCGGCGACGCGGTCGTGAAGGTGGCCGGCCCGGCCGCCCTGGCCGACGCGTTCGCCTCCACGTACGTGGTGGCCGTGGTGCTCGTGGTGCTGTGCATCATCCCGGCGCTGTTCCTGCCGCGGAAGCGGATCCAGCGCACGCCCGAACAGGAGGCGGAGTCTCCCGTTCCGGTGGCGCTGCACTGAGTTTCCCGCTCTCCGTACCGCTGTTCCGGGCGGGAGCGACACACGACGGCAGATTCCAAGGCGTTCATGCCGTCGTGCGTCGCTCCCGCCCGAAACCGTCTCGGGGTCGGAGTCCCTGGACGGGTCGCTGGGCCGGTCGTGCTGGGCCTCGCTAGTACGCCCTGGCGTGGTCGCCCGGCGGGGTGGCCGTGGTCGCTTGGCCG
>NZ_BOPH01000143.1 GCF_016863655.1 Virgisporangium ochraceum | reverse complement strand
CCGTCGTGTGCTCGCCGTGGCCTCCTTCTGGCCGTCGCGTCCTCGCCCTGGCCCTCGCCCCTCCTCGCCCCCGGCTCGCATGCGCCCGGGGCGGCGCGATTCGTGGGCAGGGCGCCCATGATCTGCCGCGATCTTGGACGTTTGTGCGTGCCTGGGCGTGTACCGGCGTCCAAGATCGAGGACGCGTTCGTTCGTCGGGGCTCCACGATCAGCGTTCGCGTCCGGCGCGGGTGTGCGGTCAGGCCGGTTCGGGTACCCGGGTCACCAGGATGCGGTAGAGCACCGCGCCCGCCGCGATCGTCAGCGGGGCCAGCGCGAAGCCGACCGCCACCGCCGTGGTCCGGTCGAGGATCGCCCCGTCGACGGCGGCGCCCAGGGCCGCACCGGTGGTGAAGGCCGTGGAGACCCAGGCGAACGCCTCGGCCGCGGTGCCGGCCGGCGCGGTGCGGTCGACGGTGAGGAACGTGCCGGCCAGCAGCGGCGGCAGGCACAGGCCGCTGACCACGGCCAGGGCCAGCATCGGTGCGATCGGCGGCACCAGCAGCAGCGGCACGTAACCGGCGGCGAGGCCCGCGGCGATCCACGGCAGGTAGCGGTCGGGCAGTGTGAGGCGGGTGTTGACCAGGCCGCCGACCAGGGCGCCGGTGGCGTTGGCGGCCAGCAGCCAACCGGTCCAGGAGCGGTCGCCGATCGCCTCGGCGTAGCGGGTCACGGCCACCGGCAGGGTGCCGACGCCGGCACCGACCAGCACCACCGCGGCGAGCAGGATCCGCAGGGGCACCGACCGCAGCGGGCCGGCCCAGTGCCGCTCGGCCTCCTCGCCGCGCCAGCGGCGCACCGCCGGCGTCGTGGTGAACCAGACCGTGCCGGCCAACTGCAGGGCGGCGGTCGTCCACAGGCCGGCCTCGGGACCGCCCACCGCCACCGCGGTCACCGCGACCAGCGGACCGAAAATGAAGATCAGCTCCTGGACCGCGATGTCGAGCGTGTACGCCGTGTGCACCTGCTCCTCGGGTAGCAGGCCGCGCCACAGCACCCGCAGGCCGGCCTCGAACGGGGGAGCGCCGGCCCCGGCCAGCAGCGCGGCGACCACGGCCAGCCCGAGGGGCGGGTCCAGGCCCGCGAGGATGGCGAAGCCGACCGTCGACAGCGCGATCGCCGACCACATGACGGGCGGCTGCCGCCAGCGGTCGGCGACGCGGGCGAGCACCGGCGCACCGGCGGCCAGCCCGACGGTGTAGACACCGACGAGCAGCCCGGCGGCGCCGATCGACCAGGTCTCGCGGGCGAACAGCAGCAACGCGACCGGCGCGGCGCCGAGCGGGACCCGCCCGACGAGGCTCGCGCCCAGCAGGCGCGCCACCTGGGCGGCACGCAGCACGGTGGAGATGGACATGACGGATCGCTCCCACAGCGGACGGGGACAGGGACGGGAAGGGACCCGGCCCTAGGGAGCGAAGTCGCCGCGCTCGTGATCGTTGCCGTACAGCGGCAACGGCGGCGTGATCCACCGCAGGAAGGCGCGCAGCGAGATCACGTACGCACCGTACCGCATCCCGCGCCCTGGGAAACTCCGTCGGGCCGCACCCGTGCCGGCCGGTAGGTTCGCGGCATGGAGCCCGCTCTCGTCGCCGCGTTCGTGGTCGCCGCGTTCCTGCTGAGCGTCGCGCCCGGGCCCGACATGCTGTTCATCGTCGCCAATGCCGCCGCGGGCGGGCGGCGGGCCGGGCTCGTGTCGGCGGTGGGGATGTCGACCGGCCTGGCGGTGCACACCGTCGCCGCCGCGCTCGGGCTCAGCGCGCTCATCGCCGCGGCGCCCGAGGCGCTCGTCGTGGTCCGGGCCGTCGGCGCGGTGTTCCTCGTCTACCTCGCGGTGACCTCGTGGCGCGACAGCACCAGCGGGCACGAGGCCACCCCGGCCAGGAAACGGTCGCTGCGCCGGCTCTACGCGATGGCGACGCTCACGAACCTCGCCAACCCGAAGGTCGTGCTGTTCTACCTCGCGTTCCTGCCGCAGTTCCTCAGCCACGGCCCGCACGCGTGGCCGGTGCCGGCGCAGCTGCTGGCGCTGGGGGCGGTGTTCATCGTGGTGGGGCTGTCGGTCGACGGCACGGTCGGCGTCACCGCCGGCAGCCTTGCCGACAAGGTGCTCGGCCGACGCGCCGTACGCCGTCGGCTCCAACGTGCGTCATCCATGGTTTTCGGCGGCCTGGCCGTGCGACTGGCGCTCGACACGCGATGAGCCCTCACACGACGCAGAACTCGTTGCCTTCGGGGTCGTTCATCAGCACGAAGTAGTGGTCCATCTCGGGCGTGTAGTCGCTGTGCACCGCCGTGGCGCCGGCGGCGACGAGCGCGGCGACCTTCGCGTCGACGCGTTCGCGGCGGGTGGCGGTCGGCACCGCGCGGCCGCCGCCGACGAACAGGTCGAGGTGCAGCCGGTTCTTGACGACCTTGCCCTCGGGCACGGGCTGGAACCAGATGCCCGGCCCCCTACCGGTGGGGTCGACGAGGCGGTCGGAGCAGTCGCCCTCGCCGAGCTCGTCTTCGGGGACGTGGATGCTGAGGTAGAACTCGCGCCAGGTGGCGAACGGCTCGGGCGGCGGCTTCGGGACGTAGCCGAGCGCGGTGGCCCAGAACGCGACCTGGCGGGACGGGTCGGCGCAGTCGATGGTGAGCTGGTAATCGGTGACCATGGCCGCAAGCTACCGGCCCGGTACGACAATTCAGCGGGTCGGCACCCCGAGCGGGCCGGCGTCGAGGGCGAGCGCGGCGTCGATCGCCTCGGCGGCCAGCACCCGTTGCACGATGAGGTTCACCAGGCCCACGGTCGCGGCCCGCTCGCCCAGTGCGCTCGGCACGATCCGCAGCCCGGCGGTGCTGCGCAGCAGCGTGATGTCGCGGACCCGCTCGCCGACGGCGTCGACGACACCCGGTAGCGCGCCGATGATGCCGCCCAGCACGAGCGTGCGCGGGTTGGCCATCGCGATCAGGGCGGCGAGCACTGTGCCGAGGCGCCGTCCGGCCGACGCGAGCGCCCGCGCGACGTCGGGCTCACCGGCCCGCGACGCGATGTCGGTGAGGCTCGACACGCCGAGCTGCGAGATCAGCGCGTGCCCCGACGCGTACGCGGCGAGGCAGCCGCGCCGCCCGCACCGGCACAGCGGCCCGGTGCGGGCCAGCTTGATGTGCCCGATGTCGCCGGCGGTGCCGTCGTCGCCGGTGAGGTTCATGCCGCCGGTGATGAGCCCGGCGCCGATGCCCGTGGCCCACTTGACGCCGAGCACGGTCTCGCCGGGGCACAGGCTCGCCTCGCCGAAGGCGAGGGCCCGCGCGTCGTTCTCGAACACCATCGGCACGTCCCAGTGGGCGCGCAGCAGGTCGGGCAGCGGGTAGCCGTCCCAGCCGGGCAGGATCGTGGTCGGCTTGGGCAGTCCGGTGCCGGGCTCGATGGGACCGGGAAGCCCGACGCCGAGGCCGACCAGGCGTTGGGACGGGCAGGCGCCCAGCACCTCGTGGCCCAGCGTCACCAGGTCGGTGAGCATCGCGTCCGGCGCGGTGTGGCTGACGTCGATGCGGCGCGACACCGAGTGCAGTTCGCCACCGTGCACGCCGGTGAGGCTGACCCGCGCGTGGGTGTGCCCGACATCGAAGGTGAGCACGGTCAGTAGCCGGTCGTCGAAGCTGATGAGCTGCGCCGGCCGGCCGCCGACCGAGGCCGTGCTGCCGGCCTCGCGCACCAGGCCGGCGGCGAAGAGCGGCGAGATGCGCTCGAGCAGCGTCGGCCGGGACATGCCTGTGGCGTCGATCAGCTGCTGGCGGGTCCAGGCGGTGCGGGACCGGATCAGGGCCAGCAGGTGACCGGGCGTCGCCCCGGAAGCATCCATCGACCACCTCTTGACAGATGTGTTTCGACTCTGGGAACTTACGTCATCTGATTTTACAAAAGTCACCCCGGGGAGTGACGATGCCCAGTATCTCTTCCGGACCCATCCTCAGCCGCCGCACCCTGCTCGGAGCCGCCGCGGCGGCGACCCTGACCGCCTGCAGCGGCGTGTCCACCAGCGGCGCCGACGGCGGCGAGGGCGCGGTCAACTTCCTGTCCACCCAGTTCACGCCCGTCGAGGAGCGGCTGCGCTTCGAGACGATCCTCAAGAACCGGGTGAAGGGCGCCGAGGTCGCGTTCAACCCCGTCGACAACGCCAACTTCACCACCACCGTCCAGTCACAGGTCGACGCAAAGAAGGTCGAGATCAGCCTCGTCGGCGGCCTGCACGGCGACCTCGCCCCGCAGGCCGCGCGCCTGGCCGACCTCGACGACGTCGCGGACGCGTTGAAGAGCAGGGGAATCGACGAGGAGCTGCTCGAGCTCGGCAAGCTCGGCGGCTCGACCACCAAGTACATCCCGTGGATGCAGGCCACCTACCTGCTCGCGGTCAACAAGAAGGCGTTGCAGTGGCTGCCCTCCGGCGCGAACCCGGAGACGCTCACCTACGACCAGCTGCTGCAGTGGGCCGTCGCGGGCCGCGCCGGTAACGGGGGCAAGCCGATCTTCGGCCTGCCGGCCGGCCCGAAGGGCCTGTACCACCGCTTCTTCCAGGGTTACCTGCTGCCGAGCTTCACCGGCGCGCAGGTCACCCGGTTCCGCAGCGCCGACGCGGTGACCGGGTGGAACTGGATGAAGGAGCTGTGGGCCAACACCAACACCGCCTCCACCAACTACGACTTCATGCAGGAGCCGCTGGAGCGCGGCGAGGTCCTCATCGCCTGGGACCACGTCGCCCGGCTGGTCAACGCGCCGAAGGCCAAGCCGGACGACTGGCTGATGGTGCCGGCGCCACGCGGTCCCAAGGGGCTGGGCTACATGCTCGTCGTCGCCGGGCTCGGCATCCCGAACGGCGCGCCCGAGGCGGGTAAGGCCAAGGACGTCATCAAGGCCCTCGCCGAGGGTGACACGCAGGTGGAGGTGCTGCGGCAGAACGCGTTCTTCCCGGTGGTCGACGCGTCGCTGCCGTCGGACCTGCCCGGCGGCGTCGGCCTCGAGGCCCCGGCGGTGAAGAAGCAACAGGACGCCGACAGCGCGATCGTGTCGCTGCCGCCCGTCGGTCTCGGTGCGAAGGACGGCGAGGTCTCGCAGATCTTCAAGAACACGTTCAAGGAGATCTGCATCGACAGGAAGCCGGTGCAGCAGGTGCTCGACACGCAGGCCGGCCTGCTCGACGGCATCCTCGCCCAGCTGCGGGTGCCGTGCTGGAAGCCCGACCCGGCGGGTTCCGTCTGCAAGGTCGGATAGATGAGGCGCGGGAGGCTGTCGCCGGCGCTGCTGCTGATCGCCCCGTCGCTGGTCTTCATGACCCTGCTGTTCGCCTGGCCGATGCTCGTCGGCATCGGTCAGGCGTTCAGCGGTGGTGACGGGCCGACGCTGGAGTACCTGCGCCGCATGGTCGACGACCCCTACTTCTGGCCGGCCGTGCGCAACACGTTCCTGCTGATCGTGGTGCTGATCCCGCTGCAGTTCGCGCTCGCGCTCGGGATGGCGCTGCTGCTGCGCACGAAGCCGCGGTTCCAGGGCTTCTACTTCTACATCTGGGTCATCCCGCTGGCGATCAGCGACCTCGCCGCCGGCCTGGTGTGGCTGTCGATCTTCACCGACCGGGGCTACCTCAACTCGGTGCTCGAACTCGTCGGCATCGGCGGCTACTCGTGGCTGTCGTACGAGAACCCGACGACCATGTACCTGGCGGTGCTCGTCGCCGAGCTGTGGCGGGCCACGTCGCTGGTGTTCGTCATCCTCGTCGCGGGTCTGCAGGGCATCCCGAAGGACTACGACGAGGCGGCCGAGGTGTTCGGCGCCAGCTACTGGAAGCGCCTGCGGTACGTGATCCTGCCGCAGCTGCGTCCGAGCATCCAGGTCGCGGTGATCCTGCGGACGATCCTGGCGCTGCAGACGTTCGCGGTGGCGCAGGCCCTCGCCGGACGCGAGTTCCCGCTGCTCGTCGGCGAGACCTACCAGTGGTACACCGCGCTGCAGAACCCGAACGTGGCCGCGGCGATCGCGCTCGTCGTGCTGGCGATCTCGATGGCGACGTCGGTGGCCTACCTGCGGATGCTGCGCGACAAGCCGGGGGTTGCCGGATGACGCAACACAGCATGGGGCGCAACCGGGTCTGGGTGCAGGTCGCCTGCGTCGCGGTGACGCTGTTCATGGGCGTGCCCATCTACCTCATCACGCTGGCCGCGTTGTCGAGCCGCGAGTCGCTCAACGAGTTCCCGCTGTCGCTGCTGCCGACCGACGTGTCGACCGAGACGCTCACGACGTTCCTCAACTCGACGGGCGTCTACGGCGGCTTCCTCAACTCGCTCAACGTCGGCCTGTCGACGCTGGCGCTGTCGCTGCTGATCGGCGTGCCGGCCGGCTACGCGCTGGCCCGCTACGTCTTCGGCGGCCGCGGCTCCTACCAGCTGTTCCTGCTGCTGACACGCGCGCTGCCCATCGTGGTGCTGTCGGTGCCACTGGCCCGGGTGTTCCTCAGCTCCGGCCTGTACGACACGACGTACGCGGTGACGCTGCTGCACACCGCGCTGGCGCTGCCCACCACCGTGCTCATCACCGCCGCCATCTTCGTGGCGGTACCGCGCGACCACGAGGAGGCGGCGCAGATCTTCGGCGCCTCGCCGCTGCGGGCGTTCGTCCAGGTGACGATGCCGCAGGCGTTGCCCGGCATCGCGGCCGCGGCGATGTTCACCTTCGTCATGTCGTGGAACGAGGTGCTGGGCGCGGCGATCCTCACGCTCAACCAGCGCACGCTGCCCGCCCAGGTGCTCTCCACGCTCGGCGACTCGCCGTTGGCGTTCCGGTACGCCGGAGGCTTCGCGCTGGTGCTGCCGGCGCTGCTGTTCGTCGCGGTCATGCGCCGCTACCTGCTGAACATGTGGGGCACCACGCTCCGCTAGCGAAGGACCGTGAATGGCAGAGATCGAGATCAGGGACCTCGTCAAGACCTACGCGGGGGCGAGCTACCGCGCGACCGACGCGGTGTCGCTCACCGTCGCCGACGGCGAGTTCGTGGTGCTGGTCGGCCCCAGCGGGTGCGGCAAGACCACGCTGCTGCGGATGGTGGCGGGGCTGGAACAGCCCGACAGCGGCAGCATCGCGATCGGCGGGAAGGACGTGACCGGCCTGCCGGCCCGTCACCGCAACGTGTCGATGGTGTTCCAGTCCTACGCGATCTTCCCGCACATGAAGGTGCGCACGAACATCGGCTTCGGGCTGGCGATGCGCAACACCCCGAAGGCCGAGATCGCGGAGCGGGTCGCGCGCGCCGCCGAGGTCCTCGAGCTGACCGACTACCTCGACCGCTACCCGGCGCAGCTGTCCGGCGGCCAGCGCCAGCGCGTCGCGGTGGCGCGGGCCATCGTGGTCGACGCCGAGGTGCTGCTGATGGACGAACCACTGTCCAATTTGGACGCGCTGCTGCGCCTGCAGTTCCGGGCCGAGCTCAAGCGCATCGTGGCGCGGCTGGGCACCACCACCGTGTACGTGACGCACGACCAGGCCGAGGCGATGTCGCTGGGGGACCGGGTCGCGGTGATGCGCTCCGGGCGCATCGCGCAGATCGGCCCGCCGGTCGACGTGTACGACCGGCCGAGCGAGCGGTTCGTCGGCGGGTTCCTCGGCGCGCCGCCGATGAACTTCCTGCCCGCGACCGTCGCCGACGACGGCACGCTCGCGATCGGCGCGCAGACGCTGCCCGCGTCGGACCACGTGGCGTCGTTCGCCGGCAGGGACATCCTGCTCGGGGTGCGGGCGGAGAACATCACCGTCGGCGGCGAGGGCCGCCTCGCCGCGACCGTCGACGTCGTCGAGCCGACCGGCGCCGCGGTGCTGCTGACCGTGCGGGTCGACGGGCACGAGCTGAAGGTGCAGGCGCCCGCGACGTTCCGCACCGAGCCCGACAGCGTGGTACGGCTGGACTGTCCACCGGAGAGCCTGCGGTACTACGACCCCGAAACCGGAACGGCCCTGCTGAAATGACACTGGTGAAGTGACGGTCGTGGAGACCGGGACCGCACCGCCCGCGTTGGCCGCGAACGCCGCGTACATCCTGCGCGGCAACGACATCGGCACGTTGACCACCGCCGCTCCCCGGCTGTACCCGCACCTGTGGAGCTGGGACGCGGCTTTCGTCGCGATCGGGCTGGCGACGGTGTCGGTGCCGCGGGCCGTCGCCGAGCTGACCACGCTCCTCGGCGCCCAGTGGGCCAGCGGGATGCTGCCGCACATCGTGTTCGGGCCCGACGAGGGCTACTTCCCGGGCCCGGACGTGTGGGGCGCGACGGCGCCGTCGGGTGCGCGCACGTCCGGGATCTGCCAGCCGCCGGTCCACGCGATCGCGGTCCGCCGGGTCCTGGACGCCGGACGCCGCAACGGCGGCGCGGACCGCGACCTGGCCGAACGCTTCGCCGCCGACACGTTCGACCGGTGGCTCGCCTGGCACCGCTGGCTCGCCACCGCCCGCGACCCCGACGGGCGCGGCCTGCTGGAGATCCACCACGGCTGGGAGTCCGGGATGGACAACTCGCCGCGGTGGGACCTCGCGTACGCCGGCGTGCGGCCCGGCCTCGACCTGCTCACCGGCCGGGAACGGCGCGACCTGCAGCACGTCACGGACGCGCGGCAGCGCCCGACCGACGGGGAGTACCGCCGCTACCTGTGGCTCGTGCACCAGATGAAGGAGGCCCGCTACGACGACGTGGCCGTGCGGGAGACTGTCGACTTCCGGATGACCGACGTGTTCATGTCGGCCGTCGCGGCGCTGGCCAGCGACGTGCTCGCCGAGCTCGGCGACGAGTTCGGACGCCGCTCCGAGGCCGACGAGCTGCGGACGCTCGCCGACCGGTTCCGCGCCGGGGTGCTGTCGACCGTGTCGCCGTCGACGGGACTGGCGCGCGACGTCGACCTGCGCACCGGCGCCGTCGTCGACGTGCCGACGATCGGCGGGTTCGCGCCGCTGCTCAGCGGGGGTGACGCCGCCCTCGTGCGCCGGCAGCTCGACCTGTTCACCGGGCCGCACTGGTGCGGCCACCCGGACCTGCGGTACGCCCTGCCGCCGTCGACCGCGCCCGGCTACGCGGGCTACTCGCCCCGCACGTACTGGCGCGGACCGCAGTGGCCGTTCATGAACTGGCTCCTCTACTGGACCCTGTACCGCGCGGGGCACCGGGACGAGGCGTTGTCGCTGCGCTCGGAGGGCCTGCGCCAGCTGGGCGACCTCGCGTTCGGCGAGTACTACGAGCCGCACACGGGTGAGGCGCTGGGCAGCGCGCACCAGAGCTGGACCGCGGCCGTGGCCCTCGACTGGCTGATCGTGCCACCTCGCTAGATTGCTAGCATGCTAGCATTGCCGGCGTGGCCGTCCCGCCGAAGCAGCAGTTCAACGTCTACCTGCCCGCCGACCTGATCCGGCGGGTGAAGCACGCGTCGGTCGACGCCAACGAGTCGCTGTCGGCGTTCGTGGAGCGGGCCCTCGAGGCGTACCTGCGGGCCGACCGGGACGAGCGGTCATGAGGGTCGTGCCGATCCGCTACAGCGCCGACGTGGAGGCCTCGGTGCGGTTCTACCGGGCGCTCGGCCTCGAGGTCGGCGCGCGGTCGCGGCCCGGCGCCTGGGTCGAGCTACCGGCTGCCGGTGGGACGCTCGCGATCCACGGCGACGACGACGGCGGCCGGTGCGAGCTCGCCTTCGAGGCCGACGAGCCGCTCGCCGACGTCGCCGACCGGCTGCGCCGGGCCGGCTTCGACCCCGGTCCGGTGATGGACGAGAACCACGGCGAGTCCCTGCGCGTGCGCGACCCCGACGGCGCCTGGGTGCAGGTCAACCGGTTCGACCGGGAGCTGTATACATGACCACCGCGACGCGGCCGCCCGGCGCTCTCGCGCTGGCTGTCGGGATCGTCGCCCTGGAGTTCGCCGCGGCCGTCACCACGTTCGTGGCCTCGACCCTGCTACCCGTGATCGCCCGCGACCTCGACGCCCGCGGCGACCTCGGGCTGCTGCTGGCCGGCTCGACCCTGGGCCTGTTCGTCGCGCTGCCGCTGGCCGGCCGCGTGGTGCGGCGGCTGGGCGGGCGGCGCACCCTGACCGTCGGGCTGGCCGGCTACCTCGGCGGGCTCGCGGTCACCGCCACCGCCGCGCACGCCTGGGTGTTCGCGCTGGGCCAGTTCTGCGGCGGCGCCGCCGGCGGCCTGCTGGCCGTCTTCGGGTTCAGCTCCGCGATCCGCAACTTCGACGACGCGCTGCGGATGCGGGTGGTGGCGGCGTCGTCGGCGATGTGGATCGTGCCGGCGCTGGTCGGACCCGCGGCGACGCTCGGGCTGGAGCACCTCGTCGGCTGGCGGTGGACCCTGCTCGCACCGGTGCCGATCGTGCTCGCCGGCCGGCTGCTCGTGGTGCGGGCGGCCCGTCCCGACGGGCGGGAGCGCGGCGGCGACCGGCCGCTCGGCCTGCTGGTGCCGCTGGGCGTCGCGGCGCTGGTGCTGGGCCGCTGGTGGCCGCTGCAGGTCGCCGGCGCCGCGGTCGCGCTGGTCGGGGTCGCCGCGATCCTGCCCCGCGGCACCCCGGTGCTGCGGCGCGGCACCCCCGCCGCCCTCGGCGCGCTGCTGCTGTTCGGCGTCGGCTACTTCGGCGCCGACAGCCTCATCACGCTGCTGCTCACCGACGGGTACCGCACCAGCCTCGCCCGCGCCGCGGTCGTGCTCGGCGCCGCGCCGCTGGCGTGGGCCCTGACCAGCCTCGTCGTGCCGCGCCTCACCTCGCGGACCCGCTACCTGCCGCCGCTGGGCCTGACCCTGACCGCGGTCGGCGTCGCCACCATGGCGGCGACGCTGGTGCTGTCGCGGTCGTTCGGGGTCGCGCTGGTCGCGTGGACGGCCACGGGCATCGGCGTCGGGCTGGCCTACCCCGGTCTCTACATCCGCGCGACGACCGCGGGCGCCACCGGCCTCACCGCCACGCAGCTGGCGACGGCGGCGATCACCGCCGAGACGTTCGGCAGCCTGCTCGGACGCGCCGCCGGCGGTGCGATCGGCTCGCTGGGCGCGCCGCGCGGGCTGGTGGTGTCGTACGGGGTGTTCGCCGTCGTGCTGGCGGCCGCCGCGGTGGCCGCGACCCGCTCGCGCGCGCCGGAGCGGCCGTGACCCGCTCGCGCTCAGCCGGGGAACGCTGACCGCACGATCGCCTCGGCCAGCCCTCGCACCGCCGCGGGCGTCACCTCGCCCGGGGGCGCGCTCACCAGGGTGAACAACGCGCCGCCGTACAGGGCGACCATCGTGGCCACCCCCGCGGGCGGGATGCCGAGGTCGAGGTCGGCGTGGTGGCGCCGGGTGAACGCGACCGTCGCGTCGGACAGGGCCTCCAGCGCGGCCGCGAGCGCGGGACGGCGCAGGCTCTCCAGCCGCAGCTCGAAGATCGCCAGGTACCTGGCGCGGTAGGTGGTGGCCGCCGCCAGCAGGGAGCCGGCGATGAGATCGACCGCCGTCGCGGCGCCGGCGGTGTCGTCGCGTGCCGCCGTGTGGCCGGCGGCCGCGTTCATGTCGGCGTGGTGCAGCGCGATGATCCGTTCCGCTGTCGCCACGAGAAGGGCCTCGCGGCTGCGGAAGTAGTTCGACGCGGTGCCCGCGGGCAGGTCGGCCCGGCGCTCCACCGAGCGGTGCGTCACGCCGTGCACCCCGGACTCGGCGAGCAGGGCGATCGCGGCGTCGGTGAGCTGGGCCCGGCGCAGATCGTTGGGTGGCGGCACCAGTGCATTCTATGCCAGTATCCGTAGTACAACGTACGTAGTGAACGGAGAGCGGGACATGGACGTGATCGTCGTCGGGGCGGGTGTCGGCGGGCTCGCGTTGGCGAACGGGCTGGTCTCCGCCGGTCACCGCGTCCGGATCCTGGAACGGGCCGACGGGCCGCGCGACGGCGGCGCGGCCGTCACCCTCTTCAGCAACGGCAAGGCCGCCGCCGCCGGACTGGGCGCGCCCCTCGACGGCCTCGGCGGCCGCATCGACGAGCTGGAGATCCGCGGCGCCGACGACCGCCGCTACGGCCGCACCGACCTGCGCCTCATGGCCCGCCGCACGGGTTTCGCCGTGGAGACGGTCCCGCGCGCGGCGCTGCTGCGCCGCCTGTCCGAGGGGGTGCCGGTGGTCTACGGCGCCGTCGTGGTCGGGGCCGTCGCCGAGGGCGCGGTGGTCACCGCCGACGGCGTCGAGCATCGGGCCGACGTAGTGGTCGGCGCCGACGGGTACCGCTCGGCCGTGCGTCGTTCGGTGCTGCGGGACCGGGACGCGCGGCGCAACGGCTGGTCGAGCTGGCAGGGTCTCACCCCGGTCCTCCCGGAGCTGGCGGGTGGGACCCACGCCCGCTGCTACGTGGGCCCGGCCGGCCTGTGCGGGCTGATGCCGGCCGGCGGCGGCCTCCTGCAGTGGTGGTTCGACACGCAGGGCTCCCCGGGCTCGGTGCCGCCGCTGGACTGGTTGCGCGACCGCTTCGCCGCGTACCCGGCTCCGGTGACCGGGCTGCTCGCCACCGTCGCGGCCGCGGAGCTCCAGGAGTATCCGCACGTGCTGCACGACGTCCCCGACCGGTGGGGCGCCGGTGCGGTGACCCTGCTCGGTGACGCCGCGCACGCGTTCCCACCCTCGCAGGCGCAGGGCGCCAACCAGGCGCTCGAGGACGCGTGGCTGCTCGCGCGGGCGCTCGACGGCGCGGGTCCGGTGGAGGCGCTGCTGCGTCGCTACGAGAAGGTGCGGGCGCGCCGGGTGCGGCGGGTGTCGCGGCTCGCCGCGACGGAGGTCACCAACAAGGTGCCGAACACCGTCGGCCGGCTTGCTGGGAGAGTTCTCAGCCCCGCGATGGCCGGACGCGCCCATCTCGCCCTGATCCGACGTTTCAGCAGCGTGCTGAACACCGACCGGATATGACTTTGCCAGGGTGTGTTCGAAAGCGCGTGTTACTGTCGCGACCTTGGGCACCGCAGCTCAGGACCTACAGGAGGAAACCGAATGGGAGTCAGTCTCAGCAAGGGCGGCAACGTCAGCCTCACCAAGGCTGCGCCGAACCTCGCCGCCGTCAACGTCGGGCTCGGCTGGGACGTCCGCACCACCACCGGCGCCGACTTCGACCTCGACGCCAGCGCTTTGATCTGCGGCCCGGAGGGCAAGGTTCTCTCGGACTCGCACTTCGTGTTCTTCAACAACCTCAAGTCGCCCGACGGCACCGTCGAGCACACCGGCGACAACCTCACCGGTGAGGGCGAGGGCGACGACGAGCTGATCAAGGTCAACGTCGCCGGCGTCGGCGCCGACGTCGACAAGATCGCGTTCATCGTGTCCATCCACGACGCCGACGCCCGCAACCAGTCCTTCGGGCAGGTGAGCAACGCCTTCATCCGCGTGGTCGACCAGGCCGACAACAACGAGCTCGCCCGCTACGACCTGAGCGAGGACTACTCGACCGAGACCGCGCTGGTCTTCGGCGAGCTGTACCGCAACGGCGCCGAGTGGAAGTTCCGCGCCGTCGGCCAGGGCTACGCCTCCGGCCTGGCGGGCATCGCCCGCGACTTCGGTGTGAACGTCTAAGGCTTCAACCCTTTCGCTGTACGACGGCCGGTCCAGCCTCGCGCTGGCCGGCCGTCGTGCGTGCGGCCTTTTCCGGGGACGTATGCGCGGATCCTTCGGTATGGTGCGGGGTTCATGGGGTACTTCTGCGACTACTTCCGCGCGCCCGACACGGCCGCCGCACTCGAGGCCGCGGCGCTGACGGCCCGCGGGACCTCGCCGGCCGACGCGATCGAGGCCAAGGGCCTCGATCCCGCGGTCATCTTCGGCCAGCTGGTCGCGTTCGTGCGCGGCGTCGAGTGGACGCCCGACATCCCGGACCTCGACTTCGTCTCCTCCGACGGCGACGGGACGCCCGGCACCACCGTGCGTATCGACGACGTGTCCCGCGACGCGCTGGCCGACCTCGATCCCGCCCGCGTCGGCGAGGTCGCCGGGCTGTGGGCCGGCATCGAGGAGCTCGACGGCGACCTCGAGCCCGACGAGCTCGCCCCGCTGGTCGTCGAGTTCTCCGCGCTCGCCCGCCGGGCCCGCACCGCGGGCGACCACCTCTACTGCTGGATCAGCATCTGAGTCGGCTCCGGGTCCGCCCCGGGTCCGGCGCTGAGTCACGCCCCCATGACGAAACGGTGACGGGGCCTTGTCGGGTGTGTTGACCACGGGTTAGCGTGCGGCTCTCTATATGAATCGATATTTCGATATGGGAATCGAAGTGTCGGTCCTGAGCCGGAGGTCGGGCGATGGGTCAGTTCCGCAAGCTCGGCGTCGTCGCGACGGTCATGGCTCTCCTGGTCGCCGCCGGTGCCTGTGCCGAGGAGAACAACGGGGGTGGTACCGACACCGGCGGGCCGATCCGGATCGGCGCGATCCTCGACATCACCGGCGCGGGCGCGAGCCTCGGCGTACCCGAACGCAAGACGCTGGAGCTGCTCACCAGGAAGGCCAACGACTCCGGCGGCATCGGCGGCCGGAAGATCGAGCTCACCGTCGAGGACAACCAGTCCACTGAGGACGGTGCGGCGAAGGCGATGAACGAGATGGTGTCGAAGAACGTCGACATCGTCCTCGGCGCCAGCCGCACCGGCACGAGCCTCGCGATGCGCGCGATCGCCGAGTCGGCCAAGGTGCCGATGATCTCGCTGGCCGCCAACGTGAAGATCGTCGACGGGTCGACGTGGGTGTTCAAGACCGCCCAGAACGACCGGGCCGTGCTGGAGAACGTCGTCGACTACGCGAAGTCGAAGAACTGGAAGAAGATCGGGATCGCGCGCGACTCGTCGGCGTTCGGTGAGGGCGTGCCCGAGATGCTCGCCGAGCTCGGCAAGGCCGACGGCATCACGGTCGTCGCCACCGAGAAGTTCGCCCCCGACGCCACCGAGTTCACCGCGCAGATGCTGAACCTGCGCAACGCCCGCGCCGACATGAACCTCATCTGGGGCATCCCGCCGGCGGCGGCCCTGGCCCAGAAGTCCTACAAGCAGCTGGGCATCACCGCGCCGGTCATGCAGAGCCACGGCATCGGTAACCAGGTGTTCCTCGACACCGCCGGGCCCGCCGCCGACGGACTGGTCGCGCCGGTCGGCCGGCTCGTCGTCGCCGACCAGCTTCCGGCGAACGACCCGCAGAAGCAGGTCCTCACGACGTTCGTCAGCGACTACAGGGCCGCCTACAACGAGAACCCGTCGACGTTCGCCGGCCACGCGTGGGACGCCTTCCAGCTCGCCGTCGACGCGTTCAAGGCCGTCGGCACCGACAAGCAGAAGGTGCGCGACAAGCTGGAGCAGGTCTCCGGCTTCGTCGGGATCACCGGCGTGTACCGGATGAGCGCGAAGGACCATTCGGGGCTGGGCAAGGACGCGCTGGTGATGGTCACCGTGCAGGGCTCGAAGTGGGCGCTCGCGCCTCAATGACCGACCTGCTGCAACTGCTCCTCGCCGGCGTCTCCGTCGGCGCCGTGTACGCGCTCGTCGCCATGGGGTTCACCGTCATCTTCGCGGTGAGCGAGATCATCAACCTGACGCAGGGCGAGTTCGCCGCGCTGGCCGGCCTGATCGCGATCAGCGCGACCGCCGCGGGACTGCCGATGCCGCTCGCCCTGCTCATCGCGATCGTCACCGTCGTCGCGACGGCGCTGCTGATCCGGCTGGTGATCGCGCCGGTGAAGCGGATGACCACGCTGCTGTCGATCATCCTGACGCTCGGCCTGTCGACCGCGTTGAAGGCGGCGATGCTGCTGGTCTGGGGCCCCGAGGGCCGCGGCCTGGATCCGTTGCCCGGCCCCAACTACGTCGCCTGGGGCGTCTCGGTCCCGTCGCAGTACCTGTGGATCATCGGGGTCACCGCGGTCGTGTCGGTCGCGGTCGCGTGGTTCTACGAGCGGACCCTCACCGGCAAGGCCCTGCGCGCCTGCGCCGAACAGCCGACCGCGGCCCGGCTGGTGGGCATCTCGGTGGGTGGGGCCACGCTGCTGTCGTTCGGGATCGCCGGGTTCCTCGGCGCGGTCGCCGGGGTGCTCGCGTCGCCGGTGTACTTCAGCGCGTGGGACTCGGGTCTCGCGTTGGGCCTCAAGGGTTTCGTCGCCGCCACGCTCGGCGGGCTGACCTCGATCCGGGGTGCCATCGCCGGCGGGCTGGTCCTCGGTGTGCTGGAGTCGCTCGTCGCCGGGTACATCGACTCCGGGTTCCGTGACGCGGTGGCGTTCGTGGTGCTGATCGTCGTGCTCGTCGCGCGTCCCGACGGGATCTTCCGCCCGCACAGCGTGGCGAGGGTCTGATGCGGGGTCCACTGTGGAGCTTCGGCCTGTTCGCCGTGTTCCTGGCCGTGTTCCCGCTCGTCGCGCCCGACCCGGTGGTCAACGTCGGCGTGTACGCGCTCATCTACTCGCTGGCGGCGATCGGGCTGTCGCTGCTGATGGGACTCGCCGGGCAGGTCAATCTCGGCCAGGCCGCGTTCTTCGCCGTCGGCGCCTACACGCAGGCCGTGCTCGTGACCCGCTACGAGGTGCCGATGGTGCCCGCGTCGGTCGGTGCGGTCGGCATGGCGATGCTCGTCGGCCTGCTGGTGGGCCTGCCGCTGCTGCGCCTGCGCGGGCACTACCTGGCCCTGGCGACCCTGGGCCTGGGCATCATCGTGACGGTCGCCGCCACCGAGTCGGAGTACCTGGGCGCGACGTCGGGCATCTACGGCGTGCCGAAGCCGGAGTTCGGCGGCCGCCGCTACGACAGCGCCGCCGAGTACTTCTGGCTTCTCGCCCCGGTGGTGCTGGTCGCCCTGCTGCTGGCCCGCAACATCGTCGTCGGACGCATCGGCCGCGCCCTCGGCGCCATCAACGACTCCGAGGTGGCCGCCGAGTGCCTCGGCGCCGACACGTACCGCCTGCGGCTGCAGGTGTTCGTGCTCTCCGCCGGGTACGCGGGCCTGGCCGGCGTGGCCTACGTCCACTGGATCACCGTGGTGAACCCGGGCGCGGCCAACTTCCCCCTGTCGGTGGAGTTCCTGCTGATGGCCGTGCTGGGCGGCACCGGCAGCGTGTGGGGCGCCGTGCTGGGCGCCTTCACCGTCGAGTTCCTCGACGAGGGCCTGCGCGACCTGATCCCGCAGATCGTCCCCGACGCGGTGGGGGAGGTGCAGCTCATCGGGTTCGGCATCGTGTTGACCGTGGTGATCCTGTTCCTGCCGGGCGGCATCTACGGCCTGTTCCGCCGCGTGTCCGCGCGTGTCTCGGCGCGCCTTTCCGCGCGCGCCTCCGCTCCGGCCTCCGACCGCCCACCGGGCCGCCCGGCCCCCGGGGACGGCACTGACCGGGGCGCCGCGGCTGGCTCCGACACGCGGAGCTCCGACACGCCGGCCGGTGGGTCCACAGTGGACACAGCGGACCTGCCGCCGCTGCTGACCCGTGACGGCCGGCCGGCACCCGGGGAGGTGCTGCTCGAGGTCGACCACCTCGTGCGGCGCTTCGGTGGGGTCACGGCCGTGGACGACGTGTCGTTCGAGGTGCGTGCAGGGGAGATCTTCGGGTTGATCGGGCCGAACGGGGCCGGGAAGACGACGTGCTTCAACATCGTCAGTGGGGTGCTCGCCCCGTCGTCCGGGAGCGTGCGGCTGCACGGCGCGCGCATCGACGGACGCAAGCCGCACGTGTTCGCGCGTGCCCGTGCGACGCGCACCTTCCAGAACCTGCAGATCTTCCGGTCCACGACCGTGCGCGGCAACGTGGCCGTCGGCCGGCACCTGCGCGGGACGGCAGGCCTGGCCCGCGGCGCGATGGTGCTGCCGGCGCGGGCGGAGGAGCGCGCGATTCACCGGTCGACCGACGACTTCCTCTCTCTCGTGGGGCTTTCCGGGGTTGCCGACAGGCCCGCGGCCGACCTGCCGTTCGGGCAGCAGCGGCTGCTGGAGATCGCCCGCGCGCTCGCGCTGGAACCCGACCTCCTGCTGCTCGACGAGCCGCTGGCCGGCCTCTCCGGCGGCGAACGGCTGGACCTGGCCCGCCTGCTGCGACGGCTGCGCGCCGGCGGCATGGCGATCGTGCTCGTGGAGCACGACGTGGAGGCCGTGCTCGCCCTGGCCGACCGCGTCGCCGTGCTGGACGACGGCCGCCTCATCGCCCTCGCCGGGCCGGCCGAGGTGCGCCACGACCCCGCCGTCGTGGCCGCGTACCTGGGCATCGAGGAGGAGCAGGCGGCGGCGGACCCGATCGCGCGTTCCGTGGTGCAGGGGGAGTAATGCTTCACGTGGAGAGCCTGCACGCCGGGTACGACAATTTGCGGGTCCTGCACGGGATCGACCTCGACGTGCCCGCGGGTGACCTGCTCGCGGTCATCGGCGCGAACGGCGCCGGCAAGACCACCGTGCTGCGCGCGGTGTCGGGCCTCATCCGGCCGTCGTCGGGCCGGGTGACCGTGGACGGACGTGCGGTCACCGGCCTGCGGGCGGAGAAGGTGGCCGCGGCCGGGCTGGCGCACGTCCCCGAGAACCGCCTGGTGTTCCCGAGCCTGACGGTCGCCGACAACCTCGCCCTCGGCGGCTGGACGCGGCGTTCCTCGCGCCTCACCGACGACCGCGACCGGGTGCTGGACCTGTTCCCGCGCCTGCGTTCCCGGCTGGCGCAGCCGGCCGGGACGCTGTCGGGCGGCGAGCAGCAGATGGTGGTGATCGGCCGCGGCCTGATGGCCGGACCGAAGGTGCTGGTGCTCGACGAGCCCAGCGTCGGCCTGGCGCCCCGCCTCGTCGCCGAGATCTTCGCCGCGCTCGCGCGGCTGCGTGACGAGGCGGGCCTCGCGATCCTGCTGGTGGAGCAGAACGCGCGGGCCGCGTTCCGGGTGGCCGACCGGGTGGCGGTGATGGACCGCGGCCGCATCGCCACGAAGGGAACTCCGGCCGAGCTCGCGGGCGACGACCGCGTGCAGCGGGCATATCTCGGCGGCGGCTACTCCGAATCCTCCACTGTGGACTGACGGGCGCATTCATCGCGATTTCGTGCCATCGATCAAAAAGGCTTGCCTTGAGTGTGGGTGGCGCCCTACCTTAGAACGGCACCAAGCGAGACGAAGAGATTCAGGCGAGAACTTCTGTAGAGAATGGAGTTGGCTATGTTCGGGCATCGCGCCTCGACCGAACCGCAGCGGCTATGGCCGTGCGGCGACGTCGCCTGGGCGAATGCCGGTCCGGCCGCCATCACCATCGAACTGGACGGCCTCGCACTGAACGGCCTCGCACTGAACGGCATCGACCTCAACAGCAGTGGCAAGTACCTCGGCACGGGCCGGAGGTGCCCGTAGACGCATACCAGCGCTCTACGCACCGCCCGCCCCGCACAGGGACCGGGCGGTTTTTCTTTGCACGTGAACGGCCCTACGAACAGCCATCTGAACAGCACGCATACATACGGGTGTAGCTCAACTCGGTAGAGCAGCGGCCTCCAAAGCCGTCGGTTGTGGGTTCAATTCCTGCCGCCCGTGCGATTCATCCTGCTCAAATGCAGGAATTGATAATTGACAACTCCACAGTGGATGGTCTTTCAGAATTCTTTGCGGGCCCCGGAATACCAGCCGGGGCTCCGATGGGCTTGTGGCGCAGCCTGGTAGCGCACCGGTTCGGCAGACCGGGGGTCGACGGTTCGAATCCGTCCAGGTCCACGCAGTTCCATGCGGTTGTAGCTCAGTTGGCCAGAGCGTGACGTTGCCATCGTCGAGGTCCCGGGTTCGAGTCCCGGCTGCCGCTCCTGAAGTCCAGTCCCACCGATCACACGACGTGGAAGGAGGATCCGGTGGACGTGCTCGTTCTCAACGCCGACCTCGGCCCACTGCACCGGGTCAGTGTCCGCCACGCCGTGCGGATGCTGGTACGGCGGGTCGCCGAGATTCACGAGTCGAAGCCCGACCGGCTCATCGGCGTCTACCCGGTGCCGACGGTCGTCCGGCTGGTGTCGTACGTCGTCACGCGCTGGCGGCACAGCCGCGGCCCGGCGTGGTCGCGGGCCGGTGTCCTGGTCCGTGACCGGCGCACGTGCGCCTACTGCGGCCGGGCGGCATCGACGATCGACCACGTGCTACCGCGCTCGCGCGGTGGCGCCAACAGCTGGCTCAACACGGTGGCCGCCTGCGGCGGCTGCAACCAGCGCAAGGGTGACCGGACTCCGTCCGAGGCACGCATGCCCCTGCGGACCGTTCCGACGGTCCCCACCTGGGTGGCGATGTACCTGCGCTGAGGTCCGGCCGGCGGGTTCCACGGGGGGACCTGCCGGCCGGGCGGCCAGACACAGTCATTGCGAGCTGGTGCAACTGGCGGCACGTCCGGCTCTGAACCGGAAGGTTGGAGGTTCGAGTCCTCCGCTCGCAGCGTGGCAAGGCAAGCCCGGGTGGCCCAACGGCAGAGGCGCACCGCTCAGAACGGTGAGGTTGCGCGTTCGAATCGCGCTCCGGGTACGTACGACGGCCGCGGCGCAGGTTGCGGCCGGAGCAAGCCCTGTTGGCCCAGCCCTGTTAGCTCAGTGGGAGAGCAAGCGCCTGTCGAGCGCGAGGTCGCCGGTTCAATCCCGGTACGGGGCGCCAACTCCTGCCCGTCGGGGGGCGGGCAGGAGCGGGGAGGTTTGGCCGAGTGGTAAGGCAGCGGACTGCTAATCCGTAACAGGAGACATCTTCTGTCGGGAGTTCGAATCTCCCAGCCTCCGCAACAGGATCCACCCGTCGTGGCCCGAGTGGTAAGGGCGCCGTGCTGATGACACGGAAGCAGCAGGTTCGACTCCTGCCGACGGGACTCATGCGCCGCTAGCTCAACGGCAGAGCGACTGCCTCTTAAGCAGTGGGTTCGGGGTTCAAGTCCCCGGCGGCGTACTCGCCCTCCGACGGAACCGTCCGTGGAGGGCCGAAGCGGGATGCTTGTAACGGTAACTGGCCGGTCTCATAAGCCGCGCGGCTGTGGGTTCGACTCCCTCTCCCGCCACGACAGCAGAAGCACGACAGCAGGGGTTCCGGTAGCTCAGCCTGGTAGAGCGCCGCTCCGACACAGCGGAGGCCGCGCGTTCGAACCGCGCCCGGAGCACGCACGCACCAGCACCACCCGGCGCGGTGGACGAATAGGAAGAGTCACCTGGCTTTCACCCAGGAACGTTGCGGGTTCGAGGCCCGTCCGCGCTACGCACGTCATTCCGGTGTCGCCCAATTGGCAGGGCACGCGGCTGTTAACCGCGCAGGTCCCGGTTCGAGCCCGGGCACCGGAGCGTCAGTACATGGTGTCCGTGGCCCAACTGGTAGGGCGCCGGTTTGTGATGCCGGAAGGTGCCGGTTCGAGTCCGGTCGGACACCCCACGCGCGTCGTGGACGTCGGCACGTCCAGCGGCCTGTAAAGCCGTCGCCCCCGGGCACACCTGGATCGACACCAGGGACGCGCACGCGTGTCACAGCCGTATGCCCGAGTGGTCAAGGGCTCCGCCTGCAAAGCGGATGGCTGTCGGTTCGATTCCGACTACGGCTTCTGGCGCCCGGAACCGCCGCCGGCGCGGACCATCCACTGTGGAGTTGCCCGGTAGGCTGATGCGCGTCATGGTCCTGGGTGTGCGGTGGCGACGCGACGGGTGGCTGGTCGGCTCGCTCGTGCTCGCCGTGCTGATCGTGGTCGTCGCCGCGAGGTACCCGTCGCGCGACGGCGAACAGGTGGCCACGCCGCCCGACTCCGTACCGTCGGTCGCCCCCCTGCCCGACGGCGTCCTCAGCCGGGCCGAGCTCGTGTACGCGTGCGTGCAGGGCTGCCGCCCCGTGGTCCTGTTCCTCGACGGCCGCGAGTTCGAGGTACCCACCGACGCTTCCTCGACGCGTGAGGTCACGCTGTCGCCGGACGGGCGTTGGCTCGGCTACCCGCTGGGAACCGGCTTCGTCGTCCGCGACCTCCTCGGCCACGCCGAGCACCGCAGCGGCAGCGACGCGGTGGACCGCCGCCTGCAGGCCTGGGCCTGGACGCCGGACTCGTCGCAGCTGCTGCTCGCCGAGGTCCGCGACGGGCGGCCGGAGGCGTTCGTCCTGCTCCGCGTCGGCGGCCCGCCCGATGGCGCCGCATGGCCCGGTACCGGGCCGCCCGGCGGCGGATCGACCGGCGCACCCGCCAACGGCGGCCCGGACGTCGGGGGCGGGACGACCGAGGTCGCCGCCTGGCCCGGTCACGACATCGTCGGCGTGCGGTCGCCCGCGGAGCTGCTGACGATCCGCCCCGACCTCCCGTCCGGGACCCGGGTCGAGGCGGGCCTGTCGAACCCGGCGGGCACGATCGAGCGGTGGTTCACCGTCGAGGCCGCGGCCCACCTGCGCCCGGGGGAGCGGATCGAACCGACGAGCCTGCGCTTCAGCGGCTCCGGCTACGACATCGTGGTGCTGGACGCGTCGAACGGGCCGGTCGCCGTCCTGCGGTTCCCGGGACCTGACAGCAGCTCCGGGGCCGGCTCGCCGGGTGGCGTCAGCCGGTTCGACCTCGCCGGGCCCGGCACGGGACGCTGGTCCGTGCTCGGCGTCGGTGCCGACGGCCGGGCCTTCGTCCGCAACGGACCGGGCGGCACCGAGGTGTGGTACCTGGTCGGCGACGGCTCGCTGCGTCCCGGCCGCGCCCTGGCCGGTGACGCGGTCGTCGTCACCCCGGGCACGGCCCGCAACTGACGGCCGTCCCGCGCGGCCGCGCCACCACCTGACCGATCGTCTACCACGGAACTATTCTCGGACCATGACCGCCATGGCCCCGTCCCGCGAAGAGCCCGACCTGTCGTACCTGTTCGACCGCGCCAGCCACGTCCTGCGCACCCGGATGGCCGCGGCGCTGGCCGAGCTCGGGTTGACCGCGCGCATGCACTGCGTGCTCGTCCACGCGCTGGAGGAGGAGCGCACGCAGATCCAGCTCGCGGAGCTCGGCGACATGGACAAGACCACGATGGTCGTCACCGTCGACGCGTTGGAGAAGGCCGGCCTCGCCGAGCGGCGCCCGTCGTCGCAGGACCGGAGGGCGCGCATCATCGCCGTGACCCCCGAGGGGGCGAAGATGGCCCGCCGCAGCCAGGCGATCGTCGACCGCGTTCACCACGACGCGCTGGACGACCTGCCCGCCCCCGACCGCGCGACGCTCGTCCGCCTCATGACCGCCCTGGTCACGGGGCCGCTGGCCGAAGCCGTCGAGCAGCCCCAGGGCGGCGCCCGGAGAGCCCGCCAGTCCGGCTGAGACGCGTCACTGGCGGATAGTCTGCAACGAAACTATCTGCTAGTGTCCCGCTCATGACGACAAGACAGGGTCGGACAGCGCTCGCGGTCCTTGCCTCGGCCACCCTCATGATCATTCTGGACGGCAGCATCGTCACCGTCGCGATGCCGGCCATCCAGGCCGACCTCGGCTTCTCCGACGCCGGGCTGAGCTGGGTGGTCAACGCCTACCTGGTCGCGTTCGGCAGCCTGCTGCTGCTCGCCGGCCGCCTCGGTGACCTGCTCGGCCGCCGCACCCTCTTCCTCGCCGGCACCGCCGTGTTCACCGCCGCGAGCGCGCTGGCGGGCGTCGCCACGTCCGGCCCGGTCCTGCTCGCCGCCCGGTTCCTGCAGGGCGTCGGCAGCGCGATGGCCGTCGCCGTCAGCCTCGGGATCCTGGTCATGATGTTCACCGAACCGGGGGAGCGGGGCCGCGCGATCGCGGTGTTCAGCTTCACCGGCGCGGCCGGCGCGTCGATCGGCCAGGTGCTCGGCGGCGTGCTCACCGACGCCCTGAGCTGGCACTGGATCTTCGTCATCAACGTGCCGATCGGCCTCGCCGTGCTCGCCGCCGCGACCAGGGTCCTGCCGGACGACCCCGGCCTCGGCCTGCGCGCCGGCGCCGACGTCATCGGCGCGGCGCTCGTCACCGCCGGCCTCGTCGTGGGCCTCGTCGGCGTCGTCGGCGGCAACACCTGGGCCCTGGCCGGCTCGGTCGCCCTGATAGCGGCCTTCGTCGCCCGCCAGGCCACGGCGAAAACCCCGTTGGTCCCCTTGCGGATCTTCCGGTCGCGCACCGTCTCCGGCGCCAACGTCGTGCAGATCCTCATGGTCGCCGCCTGCTTCGCGTTCCAGATCCTGCTCGCCCTGTACCTGCAGAAGGTCCAGCACTACGGCGCCGCCGGCACCGGCCTCGCCATGCTGCCGGCCGCCGTCGTCATCGGCGCCGTGTCGCTCGGCATGTCGGCGCGCCTGATCGCCCGGTTCGGCGAGCGTCCGGTCCTCGTCACCGGCCTCGCCCTGCTGCTCCTGCTGTTCCTGGCCCTCAGCCGCCTGCCGGTCGACGCGTCCTACCCGAGGCACCTGCTCCCGGTCCTGCTGCTCACGTCCGGCTTCGGCCTGGCGCTGCCGGCGCTCACCGCGCTCGGCATGTCGGGCGCGCGCCCCGACGACGCCGGCCTCGCGTCCGGACTCTTCAACACCACCCAGCAGCTCGGCATGGCCCTCGGCGCCGCCACCCTCGCCACGCTCGCCGCCGCCCGCACCGACAGCGTCGCGAGCGGCGCCGACAGCGCGGGCAGCGTCGTGAACAGCGCCGCCGCGCTCACCGCCGGCTACCGGCTCGCGTTCACGGTGGCCGCCGGGCTCGTCGTGGTCGCGCTGGTCGTGGCCGTCACCGTCCTGCGTCCCCGGATCGGGGGAGACGGGCACCGCACACGCCGGGTACGGGCAGCTGACGCGCACAAGCCGAGGGAAGAATGGGCGGGGTGCGCATCACGCTGAGGACCGGTGACATCACCACCGAGCACGTCGACGCCATCGTCAACGCCGCCAACTCGTCGCTGCTCGGCGGTGGCGGCGTCGACGGGGCGATCCACCGCCGCGGTGGCCCGGAGATCCTGGCCGAGTGCCAGGCGCTGCGGGCCAGCCGCTACGGCCGGGGCCTCCCCACCGGCCGGGCGGTCGCCACCACCGCCGGCCGGCTGCCCGCCCGCTGGGTCATCCACACGGTCGGTCCCGTGTGGAGTGCGGAGGAGGACCGCTCGGCCCTCCTCCGCGACTGCTACACCAACTCGCTCGCCGTCGCCGCCGACCTGGGCGCCACCACGGTGGCGTTCCCGCTGATCTCCTCGGGCATCTACCGCTGGCCCCGGGAGGACGCCGTGAGGCAGGCCGTCGCCGGCATCCGGGCCGCTCCACCGTCCACAGTGGACGAGGTGCGGCTGGTGCTGTTCGACGAGGAGACCCGCGACGTCGCCGAGCGTGTACTCACGGGCTAGAAGCCCGCCGTGATGCGGGTGAACTCCAGGTCGCCCTGGACGATGCCGCTGCAGTCGGCCTGCACGTTGGCGGCGTTGCCCGGGCACGACCGGTCGCGGTTGACCGACCAGTACGCCAGCCGCGCCAGCCCCCGGGCCTTGGCCCAGTCACGGATGGCGGTCCACTGCGCCGGGGTGGTGACCTCACGCTGGTCGCTGAGGCCGTTCATCCCGGACAGGCCCATGTGCTGGTAGGCCTGCGCGTCGGACCAGCCGAACTGCGCCTTCAGCGCGTTCTTCAGGCCCTCGGCGGCGTTGATCGTGTCGGTCTGCATGTTCGACCCACCGAAGTCGAACGGCATGATCGTGAACACGTCGATGTTCGAGTTCAGCTCGCGTGCCCGGCGGATGAGCTCGGTGCCGTTCCAGTTCGGGCCGGTGGTCGAGGTGCCGAACGTGACGATCGTCTGGAGCCCCGGGTTGTTCTGCTTGACGATGCGCAGCGCGGTGAGGATGCGGTCGCGCACCGTCGCGTTCTCGAACTCGTCGGAGTTCTCGATGTCGATGTCGATCGCCTTCAGGTTGTAGGCGTTGATCACCTGCTGGTAGGCACCGGCGAGCGCCTCCGGCGTGGCGCAGTTCGGGCCGAGCTTGTTGCCGCTCCACCCGCCGAACGACGGCACCACGTCGCCGCCGGCCGCCCGGATCGCGTTGATCGTCTGCTGGTCGACGCCGCCGAGCAGCGGACGCTGGCTGTCCCACGCCGGCACGCAGCCGCCGCCGGACAGCACGAACGCCAACGTGAACCACTTGACGCCGGTGGTGCTCATGACCTGCGTCGCGCTCTGCGGGTTGCCCCAGCCCAGGTACAGGTAGGGCGCACCCTTGCCGCCGGTGGGCTGCGGGCAGCCCGTGGTGGTACCGCTGGCCTCGCCGCTGCGCGGCGACTCGCCGTTGCCGTTGTAGGCGGCGACGGTGTAGGTCCTCGAGGTGCAGGTGCCCAGCCCGGAGATCGTGGCGCTGGTGCCGGTGACGGTGGCGCGCACCGTGCCGCCCTCGTAGACCCGGTACCCGGTGACCGTTCCCGACGACGCGTTCCACGCCAACGAGATCGACGAGTTGTTCGTGCCGGTGACCCGGACGTTCCCCGGCGTGCCGGGCGCGCCCGGGTTGCTGGGACCGCCGGAGCACGAGCCGCCGTTCAGGGTGCAGTTCGACGGGTCGCCGGAGCCGGTGCCGATGAAGCCGAAGCTCACCGACGCGCCACCGGCGATCGTCCCGTTCCAGCCGACGTTGGTGAACGTGAACCGCTGCCCGCTCTGCGTGCGGTTCGCGTCCCATGAAGAACTGATGCCGGTGCCGGCCGGCAGGTCGAACGCGACCGACCAGCCGTTCACCGCGGCGCCGGGCCCGTTGGTGATGGTGACCCGGGCCTCGAAGCCGGTGCTCCACGAGGACGTCTTCACGATGGTGGCGGTCGGGTTCGCCGCGTAGGCGGGTGCGCTCGTCGCGACGACACCGACGACCGCCCCGAGGATCGCGACGGCGGCACCGGACAGCAGTCGGCGCCGGATGGCAGGAGTCATGGGCGTACCTCCCCAGAGGAGTGGTGGAACCAGGTACGCGACCCCGCCCGGTCGTGCGGATACACGGTAGTCGATGACACTGCGTATGGTCTAGACCGGCCTAGACGGGATCTCGCCCGGAAGGCTGGCGGCGTGGGCGAATACGTACAGCTCGGTGACGTCCGTACCTACTACGAGGTCGACGGGGCGGGTGACCCGCTCGTGCTCCTGCACCCCGGCGGCTGCGACTCCCGCACGGTCGAGGCCGTCGTGCCCGGTCTCGCGGCCCGCTTCCGCGTGTACCGGCCCGACCGGCGCGGCCACGGCCGCACCCCCGACGTCCCCGGCCCCATCACCTACGAGCTGATGGCCCGCGACACGATCGCGTTCCTGGAGACCGTCGTCGGGGGACCGGCGCACCTCGTCGGCCACAGCGACGGCGCGCCGACCGCGCTGACCGCCGCGATCCTGCGCCCCGACCTCGTCAGCGGGCTGGTGCTGGCGGCCGGCGTGTTCCACCACACCGGCTGGGCGCCGGGGGCGATCGACCTGCCGCCCGACGTCGTCGAGTGGTTCACCGGCTACCACGGCGACGTCTCCCCGGACGGCCCGGACCGGTTCCCGGCCCTGTACGCGAAGCTGCACCGGATGCAGTCCGAGGAGCCGACGTTCGCGGAGAAGGACCTCGCCGGCTACCCCGGCCCGACCCTGGTGATGGTCGGCGACGACGAGGACGAGATCCCGATCGAACACACGCTCGCGATGCGCGGCGCGCTTCCCCGGTCGCAGCTCGCGGTCGTGCCCGGCACCGGGCACGGCCTCATCAGCGACAAGCCCGACCTGTGCGCCTACCTGATCACGGACTTTCTCGGGTCACCAGCTTAGGAGCGACCTGCTCGGCGATCAGCTCGAAGGAGCGGATCCGGTCCTCGACGTCGAACACGAGCGTCGTCAGCATCAGCTCGTCGGCCTTCGTGCGGCGCAGCAACGCGTTCAGCTGCTCGGTGACCGTCTCGGGCGACCCGAGCGCCTGACCCTCGCGGCGCGCCCTGATGAACTCCAGCTCCAGCGGCGAGAACGGGTACGCCGCCGCGTCCGCCGGCGACGGCATGCGGCCCGGCCGGCCCTGGCGCAACCGCAGGAACGACAGGCCCGACGGCAGGCTCAGGTACTCGGCCCGCTCGTCGGTGTCGGCGCAGACGGCGCTGACCGCCACCATGGCGTACGGCTCGGCGAGCCACTTCGACGGGCGGAACTCCGCCCGGTACAGGTCCAGCGCCAGGTCGGTGTTGGCCGCGCTGAAGTGGTGGGCGAACGAGAACGGCAGCCCGAGCCGGCCGGCCAGCCGCGCGGAGAAGTCGCTGGACCCGAGCAGCCACACCGCTGGCGCGTCCCCGCGTCCCGGAACGGCCGTGACTCGCGGTTGCCCCGAGCCGGCCTCGAAGTAGCCGATGAGCCGGGCCAGCTCCTGCGGGAAGTCCTCGGCCGACAGCCCCTCGACGCTGCGCCGCAGCGCCAGCGCGGTGATCTGGTCGGTGCCCGGCGCCCGTCCGATGCCCAGGTCGATGCGGTCGGGGTGCAGCGCGACCAGCGTGCCGAACTGCTCGGCCACCACGAGCGGCGCGTGGTTGGGCAGCATCACCCCGCCGGAGCCCAGCCGGATGGTGCTGGTCTGCGCGGCCAGGTGCGCGAGCAGTACCGCCGGCGCCGAGCTGGCGATCCCGGGCATGTTGTGGTGCTCGGCCACCCACAGCCGGTGGTACCCGAGCTCCTCGACCCGCTTCGCGAGCGCGGTGGTGTGGGCGAGGGCGGTGCCGTTGTCGCTACCCTCGGCCACCGGCGCGAGGTCGAGAACGGACAGGGGAACGGACGTCACCTTGGCCCTAACCGCGAAGCAGCGCCTGGGCTTCCCGGACCAGCCGTGTGAGGTACTCCACTGCCGTGGTCTCGCGGGTGAGCGGAGCGGCCTGGCCGCTCCACAGGTTGAGGTGGTCGGGGTCGTCGCGGTCGGCGGCGGCGCGCCGGATCGGCATCATCAGGGCGTTCTGGACCGGGTACGCCGGCACCTCGCGCTCCGCGCCGGCCAGGTCGCGGGTGACGCGGTTGGCGATGCCGCGCGCCAGCCGGCCGGAGAACACCCTCGTCAGGACGGTGCGGCGCGCGTCGGTGCTGTTGAGCGCGCGCCGGTGCGGCTTGCTGGCGTTGGAGTCCACCGTGTTGAGGAACCCGGTGCCGATCTGCACGCCGTGCGCGCCCAGGGCGAACGCCGCCGCGACGCCGCGCCCGTCGGCGATCCCGCCGGCCGCGACCACCGGCACGTCGACGGCGTCGACGACCTGCGGCACCAACGAGAACGTCCCGACGAGCGACTCCTCCACGGGACGCAGGAACGCGCCCCGGTGACCGCCCGCGTCACTGCCCGAGGCGACCACGACATCGAGCCCCGCGGCGGCCAGCGCCTCGGCCTCCTCGACCGTGCTGGCGGTCCCGACGGTCCGGATCCCCTTGCGCCGCGCGGTGTCCAGCGCCGCGGCCGGCGGCACGCCCATGACGAAGCTCAGCACCGGCGGCGCCGCGTCGAGCGCCGCCGCGAGCTGGTCGTCGAAGCTCTGCACCGTGACGCCCGAGGGCGGCGCGGACCCGGTGCGCTCGTACAACGGCCGCAGCCGCTCGACGTGCGGCGCCAGGTCGACGTCGGTGACCTCGGACGGCTGCGGCACCCACAGGTTCACGGCGAACGGCCGGTCGGTGGCCGCGCGCAACGCGGTCACCAGGTCGGTGATCTCGTCGGGACGCAGCGCGTGCGCGCCGAACGAGCCGAGACCGCCGGCGTTCGACACCGCCGTGGCGAGCGCGACCGACGACGCGCCGCCGCCGAACGGGCCCTGCACCACCGGATGCTCGATCCCGAGCAGCGAGACGAGTCGATCGGTGGGCCACGTCGTCGTCATGCGCCCACCGTACGCCCGCTAGGGTGCTGGGCGTGCTGAAGCTGATCCGGGCCGCGACCGTCCTCACCGGACGGTCGGGTGAGTCCATCCGCGACGGTGAGGTGCTCGTCGACGGCGCGCGCATCGCCGGTGTCGGAGAGCGCGGCAGCCTGCCCGTTCCACCGCAGGCGCTCGTGCTGGAGCTGCCCGGTCGCACCGTGCTGCCCGGGCTCGTCGACGCGCACGTGCACCTCGGCTTCGACGACCGCGTCGACCCGGTCACCGGGCAGACCGCCGAGTCCGACCCGCGGCTGCTGCTGCGCATGGCGGAGAACGCGCGCAAGCTCGTCTCCGCGGGGGTCACCCTGGCGCGGGACCTCGGCGGCCGCAACTTCCTCGACGTGGCCCTGCGCGACTCGATCGCCGCTGGCCTCACGGTCGGGCCGAACCTGCTCGTCGCGACCCGCCCGATCACCCCGACCGGCGGCCACTGCTGGTACATGGGCGGCGAGGCCGACGACGTGGCCGGGGTCCGCCGGGTCGCGCGGGAGAACCTGCGCGCCGGCGCCGACGTGCTGAAGGTGATGGCCTCCGGCGGTCAGATGACCGCCGTCGCGCCGCCGGCGTGGCGCGCCCAGTTCGACGTGACCGAGCTGCGCGCGATCGTCGAGGAGGCGGAGCTGCGCGGCAAGGGGGTGGCCGCGCACGCCCACGCGCCGGAGTCGATCCGCGACGTGCTCGACGCGGGCGTCACCACCATCGAGCACTGCACGTTCCTGACACCCACCGGCTACGCCTACGACCCGGCGCTGGTCGACCGCATCGCCGCCGCGGGCGTGTACGTGTGCCCGACGGTGCACGGCCAGTTCCAGGCGATCCGCGAACGGCTCGGCGCCGCACCGCTGGACGACTGGCTGCAGATGCTCGTGAAGATGCGCGACGCCGGCGTGAAGCTGGTCGCCGGCGACGACTGCGGGTTCCACCTCGGCGACCTCGACAAGGCCGCCGACGACTACGTCGGTGGCCTGGAGGTGTTCGAGCTGGCCGGGTTCAGCCTCGCCGAGATCGTCGAACTCGCCACGGTGACCGCCGCGGCGGCGTGCGGCGTCGGCGACGTCACCGGCAGCCTCGACGTCGGCAAGCGGGCCGACCTCATCGCCGTGCACGGCGACCCGCTGGTCGACCTGGCCGCGCTGCGCGAGGTCGACCTCGTGCTCGTCGCCGGGCGGGCGGTCACCCAGTCCGGTGTGGACACCGTGGCCGGCTCCAGCGGCGGCGGACCCGACTCGCTACGGTCCGACCCCGGTGGCGGGCCGGGGCGCTGACAGCAGCGCCCGGAACTCGCCCTCCAACCGCTCGCCCGCCCCGTCGCGGGCCTCGTAGGCGACCGGCCGGCCGTCGACCAGCACGGTCACGGTCACCCGGCGGCCGGTGCGGTCCACCGACACCGGTTCCAGGTCGCAGACGGGAATCAACCGGTCGAGGTTCAGCGGCCCCGTCGGCTCCTTCTTCCACCACCGCCGCGCCCGCCGGCGCACGCCGGGGAACAGGAGCAGCGGCGAGAACAGCACCGCGCCGAGGAACATCACCAGCAGCACGGCGTGCCCCACCACCTCGACCACGACGCGCGTGAGCACCACGAGCGCGAACGGAGCCGCGACCAGGCCCAGCATCGCCGCGATCTCGAACTGGTCGTTCTCGGCCTGGTGGGCGGCGAACCCACCGGCGACAACCGCCACCGCAAGCGACACGGCGCAGGCCGCGTCGCCGAGTGCCACGTCGAGAAACCGTCCCCAGGCACCCTGCGGACGCGGCACGGCGCGGAACCCCGCGTCGGTGAACCGCAGTGTCACCGGGCCACCCGGCCTGGCGCGAACCCCCGTAACGTCACCCATGGATGTGACGGTAGCGGGTGGCACGAAATGGGTTGTGCCCGCTCGCGTGGCGCCCGTACTCTCGTAGAGACAGCAGCTACACGGCAGGGGAGTTCTACGATGAACCGGCGCTCACGATCCGCACGACGGGTTTCCCCGTCGGTGTCGGTGTCGGTGCGTTCGCGCCGACCGTCCTGCCGGTGGCGACCGTAAGCGTGTAGCCAGCACGCCTACGCCGCCCACCCGCTTCCAGGGTCCGGGCGGCTTTCTCTTTCACCCGCACGCTCTTTCACCCGCACGTCGACCGTCCTGTGTGGACGGTGGTGGTCGCACGCCTACGTGGTCCAAAGGAGAAGACACGGGTCTACGAAACCCGGGATCGAGGTTCAATTCCTCGCGTGGGCACGCAGTTGCAACGGGTTGTGGCGCAGCTTGGTAGCGCGCTGCTTTCGGGAAGCAGAGGCCGTCGGTTCGAATCCGGCCAACCCGACTGTGCTCCAGAGCTGTGCAAGAAGAAGGGAGAGGCCAGCCGACAGTCGGCGCCGGCCGCGGTCTCGAAAACCGTTGGGGGTAACACCCGTAGGAGTTCGACCCTCCTCCTCTCCGCATCAGAACAGGGCCAGCTGCCCCTCGCCGGGCGCGCGCCGCGACTGGGGCGTGCGCGCGCCCTCGCGGGGCCGCACGAACGGCACCGCCTCCTCGGGCACCGGTGGACTCCCACCCGTCAGCGCCCACAGCGACGGACCCAGGATGATGCCCCGCCGCGCCAGCGCCCGGCGCATCGTCAGGTAGTCCAGGGGCAGGCGCCCCTCGTCCAGCGACGGGAGCGGCAGGTCCGAGCGCATGCGCATCAGGCGGCGGTTGCGGTCCACCGCCTCCCGGGTCCCGTCGGCCGCGAGGCTGCGGGCGGCGGCCTCGCCGACGGCGGCGCGCAGGTCGTCGTGGCGGCCCTCGTCGACGGCCTTGAGCGCCGCGTCGACGCTGCCGAACGCGGCCAGCAGCCGTGCCGCGGTGGTGGACCCGAACCCGCGCACCCCGGGCAGGTTGTCCGACGGGTCGCCGCGCAGCGCGGCGAGGTCCGGGTACTGCCACGCCTCGACGCCGGCGACCTCGGGCATCGACACGGCCGTCACCAGCGTCGCGTTCTCCAGGCCGCCGTTGCGCACCCGCAGCACCGAGGTGGTGGCGTCGACCAGCGCGAACGAGTCGCGGTCGCTGGTGACCACGACGCAGTCCCACGAACTGGCGCGGGCCAGCGCGACGGAGCTGGCGAGCACGTCGTCGGCCTCGTAGCCGGGGGGACACACCACCTGGAAGGCGGCGGCGCGCAGCACGTCGGGCGCGGCCAGCAGCTGCGAGGTGAGGTCGGCCGCCTTGTCGGGACGGTGCGCCTTGTACCCGGGGTAGTCGGCCTTGCGCGCGGAGCTGTCCGGGCAGTCGAAGCCGACGATCACCGCGTCGGGACGCAGCTGGGCCGCGGCCCGCGCGATGTAACCGACCAGCCCCTTGATCGCCCACACGGGGCTGCCCCAGTCGTCGACGTGCCGGCCCGTCGCCGCCGCGTGGTAGGCGCGGTGCATGAGGCTGTTGCCGTCGAACGCGACAAGCAGAGGCACCGACCCACCATAGACGTGACGGGCAGCCGACACCCGGCTCACACGCCCCCTCACACGGTCGGCCCCGAACCTTGATCTCGAAAGCAACGAGATCAAGGAGCACGACAGTGACAGACTTCGAGGCCATCAAGAAGAACCAGCGGGCCGCATGGGAGACCGGGGACTACCCCCGCGTGGGCAACACCCTGCAGATCATCGCCGAGCTGCTGGTCGAGGCCGCGGACGTGCGGGCCGGCCAGCGGGTGCTCGACGTGGCCTGCGGCCAGGGCAACGCCGCGATGGCCGCCGCCCGCCGGTTCGCCGTGGCCACCGGCGTCGACTACGCCCGCAACCTGCTGGAGCAGGGACGCGAGCGGGCGAAGGCCGAGCACCTCGACGTCACCTTCACCGAGGGCGACGCCGAGAACCTG
This sequence comes from Virgisporangium ochraceum, assembly GCF_016863655.1. Classification (GTDB taxonomy): domain Bacteria; phylum Actinomycetota; class Actinomycetes; order Mycobacteriales; family Micromonosporaceae; genus Virgisporangium; species Virgisporangium ochraceum. Next base: position 75,542 of record NZ_BOPH01000143.1, on the reverse strand, counting down.
CCGGCACCCGACGCCGCGTTCGACCTGACCTGCAGCACCGTCGGCGTGATGTTCGCGCCGGACCACCAGAAGGCCGCCGACGAGCTCGTGCGCGTCACGAAGCCCGGAGGAAAGATTGCGATCGCCAACTGGACCCCGAGCGGCATGGTCGGGCAGATGTTCAAGACCGTCGGCGGCTGGGCGCCGCCGCCCGCGGGCGTGCGTCCGGGCGTGCTGTGGGGGACCCCGGGTCACCTGACCGAGCTGTTCGGTGACCGCGTCGAGTGGACCAGCCTCACGGTGCGTACGTACGCGTTCCGCTACCTGTCGCCGGAGCACTTCTCGGAGTGGTTCCGGGACTTCTACGGTCCGATCACGAAGCTGTCGGGCACGCTCAGCGACGACGACCTGAAGAAGTTCGCCGCCGAGCTCGCCGACGTGCCGCGCAAGTTCAACGTCGCCGACGACGACACCCTGGTCGCGCCGAGCGAGTACCTGGAAGCCGTCGGCGTCCGGCGCGCATAATCCGCGTCAGGATGTCTCAGTTCACAGCCACGATCAGGCTCCTCGGACCGCCGGCCGTCGAACGCGACGGCCGGCCGGTCCCGGCGCCCCGCGGACGCAAGGCGTGGGCGCTCCTGTGCTACCTGCTGCTCGCCGACCGGCCGCCGAGCCGCCGCCAGCTCGCCGAGCTGCTGTTCGCCGACGCCGCCGACCCGCTCGGCGCGCTGCGGTGGTCGCTGGCCGAGCTGCGCCGCGTCGTGGGTCCGGATCTGTTCACGGGTGACCCCGTCGACCGGACCCTGCCGGAGGGCTACACCGTCGACGTCCGGTCAGACGATCTGCTCGCTCTCGACGGTGAGCTGCTCGACGGCATCCACGTCGCCGGCGCGGCCGCGTTCGAGGCGTGGCTGCTGGTCGAGCGGCACCGGGTCGCCGCCGCGATCGAGGCCCGGCTGCGGGCCGCCGCGGTCGCGGCACTCGCCGCCGGCCGGCCCGGCGACGCCGTGCCGTACGCCGCCCGCGCGGTCGCCCGCAACCCGCTGGAGGAGGGCAACCACGAGCTGCTGGTCCGCGGCCTGGCGATGACCGGCGACCGGTCCGCCGCCGAGCGGCAGGTCGCCGCGTGCACCGACCTGCTGCGCCGGGAGCTGGGCACCGAGCCGTCCCCGGCACTGCGGGAGGCGGCGGCGACCAGCTCGGCGTCCGCCAGCACCCTGCCGCTGCGCGGACGCGCGGCGGCGCTGAGCCAGCTCGACGCCGGCCGCGCCGCGATCGCCGCCGGCGCCGTCGACGCGGGCCTGGAGTGCCTGCGCCGGGCCGTCTCCGAAGCCGCCTCGTTCGGTGACGCGGCACTGCGCGGCCGGGCACTCGCGGCGCTCGGCGGCGCGCTCGTACACGCCGTCCGCGGCCGCGACGAGGAGGGCGCGGTCGTGCTGCACGAGGCGATCGCGCAGGCCGACCGGGCCGGTGACCGCGCCACGGCGGTGACCGCGTACCGCGAGCTGGGCTTCGTCGAGGTGCAGGCGGGCCGGCGGACCACCGCCGAGAGCTGGCTGGCCAGGGCCGCCGAGCACGCCGAGACCGACGAGGAGCTGGCCGCGATCCTCGGCGTGCGGGGGATGAACGCCTCCGACGCCGGCGACTATGCCGCGGCGTTCGAGCACCTCGACGGGTCGGTGACCCGCGCCGCCCGGTGCGGCGACCACCGCCAGCACGCCTGGTCGCTGTCGATCCTCGGCCGGGCGCACCTGCTGCGCGGCGAGGAGGCCTCGGCCCGGCACGCCGTCGACGAGTCGCTGCGGCTGACCCAGGACCAGCGGTGGATCGCGTTCCAACCGTGGCCGCAGGCCCTGCGGGCCGAGCTCGACCTCGCGGCCGGCGACCTCGCCACCGCCGCCGACGGGCTGGAGCACGCCTGGGTGCTGGCCTGCCAGCTCGGCGACCCGTGCTGGGAGGGCATGGCCGCCCGCGGCCTCGGGCTGCTCAACGCGCGCCGGGGTGAGGTGGCCGAGGCCGGCCGGTGGCACGACACCGCCGCGAGCCGCTGCTCCCGGGTCACCGACCGGTACCAGTGGGTGCACGGGCACGTCCTCGACACCGCCGTCGGCGCGGCCCTCGACCGCGACGAGCCCGACCGGGCCGCCACGATGCTCGGCGCGCTCGGCGCGCTCGCCGCCCGGTGCGACCTCCGCGAGCTGGTCGTGCGCGCGCATGTCCACCGGCACCGCCTCGGCGACCCCGCCGCGCTGTCGGCGGCCCGACTCCTCGCGGCCGACATTGACAATCCCGCACTGGTACCGTTGCTGTCCGTGTCCTCCGACCGGTCGGAATGAGTCGACTTTCCGATATTTAGTCGGGTTTCGTCTTGATATGCCGTCGCCGGTAGGGGAAGGATCTCTCCCGTGGGGGAGGCGCGAGTCCTCGGTGGCCGCTACCGGCTGGTCGAGCCGCTCGGCAGCGGCGGCATGTCGGTGGTCTGGAAGGGCTACGACGAGGTGCTGGGCCGGGCGGTGGCGGTCAAGGTGCTGCATCCCGGGCACGCCGTCGACCCCGACGCCCGCGACCGCATCCGGGCCGAGGCCCAGCGCGCGGCGAGACTCGCCCACCCGTACATCACCGCCGTCCACGACTTCGGCGAGTCCGGCAGCGGCGTCCCGTACGTCGTCATGGAACTGGTGACCGGGCCGACGCTCGCCGACCGCATCGACGCCGGCCCGGTTCCGGCCGCCGACACGCTGCGCATCTGTGCGCAGATCGCGGCCGCGCTCACCGCGGCACACGCCCGCGGCGTGGTGCACCGCGACATCAAGCCGGTGAACGTGATGCTGCCCGCCTCCGGGGTCAAGGTGCTCGACTTCGGCATCTCGGCCGTGGCGGGCGAGCACGAGCCGGCCCCCGACGGCCGGTCGGTGTGGGGGACGCCCGCCTACCTGGCCCCCGAACGCATCGACGGCGGAGCGGTGACCCCGGCGTCCGACGTGTACGCGCTCGGGCTGCTGCTGTACCGGCTGCTCGCGGGCGCGCCGCCGTGGCACACGGAGTCCATCGCCGACCTGTTCGACGCGCACCGGTTCGTCGCGCCGGCGCCGCTGCCGGCCGACCTGCCCGGCGTGCCCGACGCCGTGCGCAGGCTCTGCCTGGCCTGCCTGGCGAAGGACCCGCGTGACCGGCCGGCCACCGCCGAGGTGGCGAAGGTCCTGGCGACGGCCGCGGGTCGGCCACCCGCTCCGGCCCGTGCCCCGGCCGGCCCGCGCGCCGCGGTCGCACCCGCGGCCGTCCCGCGCGCCACGGACGGGGTCGCGCAGGCCGGGCGGCCCACCGGGGCGGAGCCGCGGACCGCGGTGCGCGCTGTGCCGGTCCCCTCGGGTCTGACCGCACGGCGGACCCGGCGCGGGCGGGCGCCGGCCGGGCTGGCGACGGCCGTGGCCGCGACGCTGGCGCTCGGGTTCCTGTCCGCAGCGGCACCGGCGCCGCCGCCGGCCGGTCAGTCGTCGTCGGGGGACACGACCCAGTCGTCGAGCACACTGCCCGACGACGACGCGAAGGCCGACTCGAACGCCCGGTACACCGGCGTACCCGACCTGTCGTCGCGGATCGCGAAGATCACCCGGTCGAACTGACCGACCTCCCGCAGCGCGTCGGCGAACGCCGACGCCACGGTGGCCGGGTCGTTGCGGAACACGCCGCACCCCCAGGCGCCCAGCACCAGCGTCCGGTGCCCGTGCGCCGCGGCGACCCGCAGCACCCGTCGCGCCCGGCGGGCCAGCACCGCCGGCACGTCACCGGCGTCGCCGGGCCGGTTGCGGGCGATCGCCCCGAGGTTCGGCGCGGCGGCGGTGAGGAACGCCACGCGGTACGGCTCCTCGAGAAGCGCACCCTTGTCGTCGCGGAACACCGGCACCGCGGGGGAGTAGATCACCCGGTCGCTGTAGCGCAGGTCGCGCTGCTCGCGGTGGTAGGCGTAGAAGTCGGACGCGCTGAGCAGGCACGGGTACAGCGCCGACGAGCGGGCGAGGTCCTCCTCCTGCGCCTTCGCGCCACCGAGGAAACCGCCGCCGGGGTTCTTCGCCGAGGCGAACACCAGCGCGGCCGGGTTCTCGTCGGCGACCCGCCGCGCGGCCACGAGGGTCGACTCGTAGGTGACCTCGACGTCGGTCCTCTCCGCCGGCCGGCCGGCGGGAAGCGCCTCGTCGGGCAGGTGCAGCCGGGTACCGGCGACCGCGGCCGCGACGTCGATGGTCACGGCCCGCCCGGACGGCGCCCGGTACGCCTGCGCCTCGGCAATGGCGACCGTGGCGCGGGCGACCTCCCGGAGCCGACCACTCATGCGCAGGACGGTACGAGGCACCGGCCCCGATGATCAACCGTATTCGCGCCGCCGGAGAGCCCGTGCGGGCCCGCGCGACATCGCCGGCCTCGACGGCGCGAAGGAGTTCGTCTTGCGGGGCTCTCCACGCTCACACTCCAGCCGACCGGGCACGTACGAACATCATCTTGCCAAAATGATGTTCGTACGCGCCCGGTCGGCTGTGGCGGAGCCAGCGGGGCGCAGACCCTGCGGCAGCGTCCCAGGTGTTGGCCGACGGGTCGGCGCCGGCCAGCAGCCGGCGGGCCCGCGACATCGCCGGTCACGCGGGACTCACGCCGCCCGTGCGGCGACGAGGTCGCGGAGGCTGCCGACGCTGAGGTCGGCGAGGCTGTCGACCAGGTGCACGCCGGACAGGTGACCGAGCCCGACCTCGCACGGCACCCCCACCACGACGCACCCCGCCGCGAGGGCACTGGCGATGCCGTTGGGGGAGTCCTCGACGGCCACGCACCGGGCCGGGTCGGCGCGCAGCAGCTCGGCGGCGGTGCGGTACGGCGCCGGGTGGGGCTTGGTCTCGTCGAGGTCGTCGCCGGCGACGACGGCGTCGAAGTTGTGCGGGCCGAGCGTGATCAGCGCGACCTCCACCAGGTGCCGGCGGGTCGCGGTCACCAGCGCGGTCGGTATGCCGGCCGAGCGCACAGCGGCGAGCAGCTCGGGGGCGCCCGGCCGCCAGATAAGCCCGTCGGCGAACATCACCGACACGCGCTCCTCCAGGTAGCGCACGCTCTCGGCCTCGTCGGCGTCGACGCCGAGGTCGTCGTGCAGGATCCGCATCGACTGGCCCATGCTGGTGCCGACCATCGCGTGCCGCGCGGTGTCGGACAGCCGCCCGCCGAGGTGCGCGGCCAGCTGGTCGAGGCCGACCGACCACACCTTCTCGCTGTCGACCAGCGTGCCGTCCATGTCGAAGAGGATCCCGTCCACGGCCGCCACGCTAACCGGAGACCGCCGGCCGACCGGTGTCGACGCCGGATTCCGTGACCGGGCTAACGTCTGCGGCATGAACCTGGATCTTGTATCCATCATCGTCGACGACTACGACGACGCGGTCGCGTTCTTCACCGGCGTCCTGGGGTTCGACCTCGTCGAGGACTCGCCGTCGACGACCAACGACGGCCGGCCGAAGCGGTGGGTGGTCGTCCGCCCGCCCGGCGGCCGCACGGGGCTCCTGCTGGCACAGGCCGACGGCGACGAGCAGCGGGCCGCCGTCGGCCGCCAGTTCGCCGGCCGGGTCGGGCTGTTCCTGCGGGTCGACGACTTCGACGCGGCGTACGGGCGGATGACCGCCGCCGGGGTCGAGTTCGTCACCGCGCCGCGGTCGGAGCCGTACGGCCGCGTCGCGGTCTTCGTCGACATCGCCGGCAACAGGTGGGACCTGCTGGGACCGCCCGGGCAGCTCAGTCCCGCGGCGGGAACAGGCCCTGCAGAGCGATGACGAACGTGACCGTCAGGTACGGCGGCAGGTTGGGGTGCGGCTGGCCGTTCCCGGCCGGGGTCAGCGCGTCGGGTGCCATGAGCGTCGCGTCCGGCGCGGCGGCGTAGGTCGTGTCGCGCACCCGGCCGAGCATCGCCCGGGCCCAGGTGGCGTCGGCCGGGCTGTTGGTGGTGCCGCGCACGTCGGCGCCCATCGCGACGTGCGTGTGCGCCGGCAGGTGGGCCGACGTCAGCGTGACCGTCGCGGCGCCGCCCCTCGCCCCGATCTCGTAGCCGGTCAGCCCGGGACCCTGCTGGAACCCGATCGGGCCGGCGCCCCGCAGGTCGGGCAGGCCGAACGTGCTGATGCCGTTGCCGCCGTAGTACGTGCCGAGCAGCGAGAACAGCGCCGTGTTCTGGGCGATCGGCAGCAGCTGGCCGTTGCACAGCGCCCAGTGGTTCGGGGCGTAGTCGAAGGCGTTCAGGCGGATCTCGCCCAGGAAGGGCTCGGACATCGGTCAGCTCCGTGACGGGTAGATCCCGACCAGCGCGATCAGGAACGAGACGACGAGGAACGGCGGGAGGTTGTCGTGCGGCTGGCCGCCGCCGGCGGTCGACACGCAGCCCGACGCGAGCACCGCGCCCGCCGTGGACCCGAAGCCGCGCGGCGCCGGTGCCCACACCGCGTTCGCGGGCCCGGTGACCGCGCCGGACGCGGCCGCCCGCACCTGGTGGGTGTGCGCGGGCAGCTCGGTGGCGGTGAGGGTGTGCGTCTCGGTGCCGCCGGCCTGCCCGGCGACGAACGAGGGCCCCGCGTGCACCGGCCGGCGCCCGCGCAGGTCGGGCAGGCCGAACGTGGACTGGCCGTCGCCGCCGTAGATCGTCCCGAGCACCGAGAACAGCGCCTCGTTCCCGGAGATCGGCAGCAGCTGGCCGTCGCACCGCGCCCAGCCGTCGGGCACCCGGGAGAACCCGACCATCCGGATCTCACCGATGTACGGATCGCTCATCGCCACGTTCCTGCTCTCGGGGTGCTCAGCTGGTGGTCGGGAAGATCCCGGACAACGCGATCACGAAGTTCAGCGCCAGGTACGGCGAGCGGTTCTCGTGCGGCTGCCCGCTGCCGGCCGGGACGACCGCGGCCTGGTTCATCGGGACCCGGGCGACCGGCCCGCCCACGTACGGCGTGTCCGACCACGGCGCCCAGTACGCGCCCGACGGGCTGTCCAGGGTCCCGTCGACGGTCGACGCGCGGGCCTGGTGGGTGTGCGTCGGCAGTTCGGTGCCGATGAGCGTGACCGCCTCGACGCCGCCCTGCTCGCCGAGGGTCCGCGGGGTCAGGCCCGCGCCGGTGCCCTGGTGCACCGGTGCCCGCCCGCGCAGGTCGGGCAGCCCGAACGTGGTGGTGCCGTTGCCGCCGTAGGTGACCCCGAGCAGCGCGAACAGCGCGGTGTTCTGCTGGATGTTCATGAGCTGCCCGTGGCAGAACGCCCACTGGGACGGCGCGAAGTTCCAGCCGACGATGCGGATCTCGCCGATGAACGGTTCGCTCACGGCGACCCGGCCTCCGGCGCGAGCGTGGCAGGCTCGCCCACGATCGTGCCGGCCCCGCGCACGAACGTGGCGGTGAGCACGAGCCCGTCGCCGGTGTGCGCGGTCGGCACCACGAACACGTCGACCGCGCCGACGGCCGGGTGCTCGACGCGGTACGTGCCCTGGCCGAGCGCCGCGTCGGCGGGCACCAGGAAGTGGACCCCGTACCGCTCGTACGGCCCCTGTACGAGCGGTACGGAGCAGTCGACCACCAGCGCCGGCAGGCCGGCGAGCCGCCCCGGGGTGCCGGCGGCGGCGGTCCACTCCGCCGGTCCGGGCGGCATCCACCGCAGGGCGAGGCGCTGCTGGTCGTCGTGTGCGTCGGCGGCCGGCACCGGGCGGAAGCCGAGCCGCTCGTACAGGTGCCGGGCGCGGCTGGTCCGCAGCACCCGCAGCCGCACCGGCACGCCCCGGGCGGCGGCGTCGGCCTGCAGGTCGCGCAGCAGCCGCCCGCCGGTGCCGGCGCCGCGGTGCGCGGTCAGCAGGGCGAGGTCGATGACGGTGACCGCGCCGGCGCCGCGGTCGACCCACAGCCGGCCGGCCGGAACCCCGTCTACGACGACGATCGCGTCGACCGAGGCGGGGTACGCGGCGCGCAGGTGGCGGCGCTGGGCGTCGAACTGGATGGTGAGGAACGCGTGCACCTCGGCCGGCGGCCAGCCGAACGCGGCGACCTCCTCGGCGCGGGCCTGCGCGTACACGGCCCGCAGGAACGGTTCGTCGGCATCGGTCGCCGCGCGCAGGTCCAGCAGCGCCGTCGCGCCGGTCGCGGGCGTCGGGACCGGTGGGTGGACCGCGGTCACGCCCGGCTCCGGTTGACGACGGCCTCGACCCGGTCCGGGGCGGGACCGGTCGGGGTGAGGAACAGGTCCACGGGTGCCAGGTCGGGGTGACCCACGCGGTAGATGCCCTCGGGCACCCGGTCGGACGTGGCGAACCGCAGCGAGAACACGTCGTCGGACCCGGGCGCCGCGACGAGGGTCACCTCGTACCGCCCAGCGGAGCCGGACAGCGTGAGGGCGGCACCGACCAGCGGCGCGAACGCGGACCGGCGCAGCGGGTTCACGGCGGCGCCGGCCGGACCGGCGACGCCGAGGACCGCGCCCAGGGCCACTCCGGCGCCCAGACCGGCACCCGTGGCAAGCGTCTGTCGACGGGACACCATGCGCGCAACCCCCCGAAACGGTGCCGCTCTCGGCAATTACCAATTGTGAGCACGTTAGCACCGAAAGTAGTCAAGATCGGTTAGATTCGGGCGGCCGAGCGGGGGGAGCCGGGGTTGTCCATGGGTAGGAACACCGTCACGGCGCGGGTGCTGCGCTCCGGCGCCGCGACCGTGCTCGCCGCCCTCACGGGTCCCGCGTTCGCGGTCCTGGCCGTCGCCACGCCCGCGCGGGCCGCCGCTCACGCGGTCACCACGACCGCCGACACCGACGACCTCGGCGCCTGCGCGAACGGCGCGATCACCGCCGGCGCCGGCGCCGACAACCAGCTCTCGCTGCGCGAGGCGGTCTGCCGGGCCCGCAACGCCGGCACCGGGACGGTCTCCGTGCCGGCCGGCACCTACACGCTCACCCAGGGCGCGCTCGCCATCCGGGGCGGCAACGGCACGGTCGACCTCACCATCGGCGGCGCCGGACCCGCCGCGACCGTCATCGACGGCAATGCCACCGACCGCGTGATCGACGTCGACCCGACCGGGGCCGGCGACGTCCACCTGGCGCTGACCGGCGTGACCGTCCGCAACGGCCGTCCCTCCGACGGGTACGGCGGCGGCGGGATCCTCGCCGGAGCGCCGACCGCACCGGTCGGGAACACCGTGGCGCTGTCGGACTGCCGGATCACCGGCAACGTCAACGACGCCGCCACCGTCCGCACGAACGCACCGGGCGGCGGCGTGGCCATGGCCGGCGGCGACCTGTCCATCACCGGGTGCGTGATCAGCGGCAACACGTCGGGCAGCAGCGCCGGCGGCGGCGTCTGGTTCTCCGCCCAAAGGGCCACCGACGACCTGCTCGTCGACGGGACCACCTTCCACGCCAACACCATGGCCAACACCAGCGGACCGGGCACGACCTTCAACGGCGGCGCCGCCCTCGCCCTGCGCGCCGACGCGGCCGGCGGGTCGATGGTCGTGACCGGCTCCCGGTTCACCGACAACGCCGCCACCGGCAGCGGCACCCACGCCGACGCGCGCGGCGGCGCGGTGTACGTGCACTCCGGCTCACCGACGTTCGACCGCACCGTGTTCACCGGCAACACCGCGACCGGCACCGGCGGCGCCGAGGGCCGGGGCGGCGCCCTCTACGCCGCGGACACGACGACGCTGTCCCTCAGCCGGGTCGTCGGCAACACCTCCAGCCACGGCGGCGCCGTCCACCGCGACGGCGGCACGCTGACCGCCGCCCGCACCTGGTGGGGCTGCAACGGCGGGCCGGGCACCACCGGCTGCGACGGCGTCACCGGCACCGCCGTGGTCGAGCCGTACCTGCGGCTGGGTGTCACCGTCGAGCCGGCGTCGGTCGCCACCGGCGCCACCGCCACCGCGACCGCCGGGTTCCGCAAGGACTCCGCGGGCGCGGACGTCGACGACCCCCTCGGGCCGCTCGCCGGGCTGCCGGTCACCTGGACCGCCACCGGCGGCACGCTGACCGGCCAGCAGGCCACCATCCAGCAGGGCCGGGCGACCGCCACGTACACCGGGTCGGCCACCGGCGCCGGGTCGGTGCGCGCCGTCGTCGACGGGCAGCAGGCCGACGGCGCGGTGACCGTCACCGCGCCACCCGTCGCGCCGGACGCGCCGACGATCGGCACGGCGAGCGTCACCGGCCCGGGCACCCTCACCGTCACCTGGACCGCGCCCGCCGGACCGGTCGACGCGTACCGCGTGTGGGTCGCGAGCGGCGGACCGTACGCCGCGGTATCCGCCGGCACCTGCGCCGGCCCGCCCGCGGCTTCGCCGTGCACGGTCACCGGGCTGACCCCGGGCACGCCGTACACGGTCACCGTCTCCGGCGTCACCGGGGGACTGGAGGGACCGCGGTCCGGGCCGACGGCCGCCGTCACCGCGGTCGACGTCCCGGCCGCGCCGGGCACGCCGACCGTCGCCGTCGCCGGCGACCGGTCGCTGCGGGTCGACTGGACCGGGCCGACCCCGACCGCCGACCGGCCGGTGACCGGCCACCGCGTCGAGTCCTCCGCCGACGGGGCGCCGTACGCCGCCGTCCAGGGCTGCACCGCCAGCGGCTGCGTCGTCGGCGGGCTCACCGCCGGCGTGCCGTACCGGTTCCGCGTCACCGCGGTCAACGCCGCCGGAGACGGACCGGCGTCGGACGCGTCGGCCCCGGTACAGGCCGTCGCCGCGCCGGACGCGCCGACGATCGGCACGGCGAGCGTCACCGGCCCGGCCACCCTCACCGTCACCTGGACCGCGCCGGCCGGCCCCGTCGACGCGTACCGCGTGTACGCCGCCAGCGGGGGGCCGTACGCCGCCGTATCCGCCGGCACCTGCGCCGGTCCGACCGCGTCGACACCGTGCACGGTCACCGGGCTCACGCCGGGCGTCGCGTACACGTTCCAGGTCTCCGCGGTCCGCTCCGGGCTGGAAGGCGTGCGCTCGGGCGGGTCCACCGCCGTGACGGCACTGGCGGCGGCGACCGCGCCGACCGCGACCACCGCGACCCCGACGGACGGCGGCGCGACCATCGCGTGGACGCCGCCGCAACCGACCGACGGCGTCACCGGCTACACCGCGACCGCCCAGCCCGGCGGGCACAGCTGCGACACCACCGGAACCACCTGCGCGATCGCCGGCCTCACCAACGGCACGGACTACCTCGTGTCGGTGGTCGCGCACTCGCCCGCGGGCGACTCGACGGCCGGCGCGTCGGCGTCGGTGCGGCCCGGCGTCGCGCCGGGCGCGCCGACCGCGGTACAGGCCGTCGCGGGCGTCGCGTCGATCACCGTGTCGTGGACCGCGCCCGCGCAGCCCGGCACCGGCGTCGCCGGCTACCTGGTGACCGCGACGCCGGGCCCGGCCACGTGCGAGACCACCGGCGCCACGACGTGCGTGCTCGGCGCCGAGGCAGGAAAGGACTACACGGTGACCGTGGTCGCCCGCGGCACCCACGGCGGCACCTCGCCGCAGAGCCAGCCGTCGCAGGCCGTGCGCCCGGCGACGCCCGAGCCACCCGCGACACCCCCGGCCACGACTCTGACCCTGACCGCCGACGCGGACAACCGCGTCGCACCAGGCCAACGCCTGCTGGTGACCGGAACGGGGTTCGCACCCTTCTCCACCGTGACGGTGACCGTCTACTCCGAGCCGGTGGTGCTGGCGACCGCGACCGCCGACGGGAACGGGTCGTTCCAGGTGTCCGTGGAGGTGCCCGACGACCTGCCGGCGGGACGGCACGCGTTCGTCGCGCTGGGCGTCGACCCGCAGGGCCAGCCGCACGCCCTACGCCTGGACCTGACGGTGCCCGCCGCTCCCGCCGGCGACGACTCCCTGCCGGTGACGGGCGTGGGCATGATCCTCATGGTGGTGACCGGCCTGTCCCTGCTCGCGGGCGGCGCCGTCCTGCGCCGGCTGAGGGCCTGACCGACGGCACCCGCCCGCTGATCCTCGGCATCCCGGCGTTCATGGTGTCGCTCGCGCTGGTGGTCGACGGCCGCCGGCGGGTCGCGGTCGGGCACAACCCGTCCACGCGGGAGACGTACCGGGCCACGCTCGGCGGCGGCGCGTTCCGCGACGGAACGGTCACGACCGCCGGGGCGCCGCGCAGCGCTACGACCGGCCGGTGAACGGGTGCCTGCTGTCGAACGGGATCCTCCACGACCACCTCGCCCAGGCGTGGCAACGGGAGTACCGCCCGCGGCCGTGACCCGCGCCGCCGGTGGCGGCCGGACACCGGGGACCGGAGATCGACCGGTTCGGTGGAGCGGGCCGCGAACCGTAGGACGCGTGGTGGCCGCACGCCTGAGCCGGCGAGCCATCACGACGGTCTATGCTGAGCGCGATCAATTGCTTCGTTGCACCCGAACCGAAGGACGCGTCCGTGGCGAACGACGAGCAGGTCGACCCCAAGCTCGACACCGCGGTGCCGCACACCGCGCGCATCTGGAACTACATCCTGGGCGGCAAGGACAACTTCGCCGCCGACCGCGCGGTCGGCGACCAGGTCCTGGCCACCCAACCCGAGCTTGCCGAGAACGCCCGCCTGACCCGCAAGTTCCTCATCCGGGCGGTGCGCTACCTCGCCGGTGAGGCGGGGGTACGGCAGTTCCTCGACATCGGCACCGGTCTGCCGACGGCGAACAACACCCACGAGGTGGCCCAGTCGGTCGCACCCGACAGCCGCATCGTGTACGTCGACAACGACCCGCTGGTGCTCGCCCACGCCCGGGCACTGCTCACCAGCAGCCCCGAGGGCGTCACCGACTACCTCGACGCCGACATGTACGACACCGACCTGGTGCTGCGCGAGGCCGCCCGCACGCTCGACTTCTCGAAGCCGGTCGCCGTGCTGTTCATGGGCGTCCTCGGCCACATCGAAGACGACGGCGTGGCGCAGGGCATCGTGAAGAAGGTCCTCGACGCCGTCCCCTCGGGCAGCTACTTCGCCATGTGCGACAGCACCGACCGCACGCCCGAGGTGGTCGAGTCGGCCCGGGTCTGGAACGAGTCGGCGGCGCTGAAGTACCACCTGCGCAGCGAGGAGCGCATGCGTGCGTTCTTCGACGGGCTGGAGCTGGTCGAACCCGGTCTCGTGTCGGTGACCCGGTGGCGGCCGGACACCGACGCGCAGGAGATCGACCAGTTCGGGGCGGTGGGGCGCAAGCCCTAGCGTCGAGTCGTCGGTCGCGCGCACGGGGGTCCGCGCCACATTTCGTCATCTGCGGGCTGGCGGTATCGGAGGCACCTTGACCACGGCTCCCAATGGCGGCGGTCCTACCGTGCGCCGGATGCAGCTCGGTGCGCGCCTGCGCACCCTCCGGGAGTCCCGGGGGATCACCCGCGAGGCCGCCGGCTACGCCATCCGCGGTTCCGAGTCGAAGATCAGCCGGATGGAGCTCGGCCGCGTCGGGTTCAAGGAACGCGACGTCACCGACCTGCTCGGGCTCTACGGCGTCGACGACGTCCGCGAGCTCGACCGGATGATGACCCTGCTCCGGGAGGCGAACGCGCCCGGCTGGTGGCAGCCGTACAGCGAACTGCTCGCCCCCTGGTTCCAGACCTATCTGGGACTGGAGGAGGCGTCGACGCTCATCCGCACCTACGAGGTGCAGTTCGTCCCCGGGCTGCTGCAGACCGAGGCATACGCCCGCGCGGTCATCATGCTCGGCCACGGCCAGGCCGACGTCAGCGAGCTCGACCGCCGGGTGGCGCTGCGGATGACCCGCCGCAGCCTGCTCGACCGCCCCAACGGGCCGAGGCTGTGGGCGGTGATCGACGAGGCGGTGCTGCGCCGGCCGATCGGCGGACGGGCGGTGCTGCGCCAGCAGGTGGCGCACCTGCTCGACCGCTGTGAGCACCCGAGCGTGCGGCTGCAGGTGATCCCGTTCCTCAGCGGTGGCCACGCGGCCGCCGGCGGCGCGTTCACGATCCTGCGCTTCCCGTCCGAGGAGCTCACCGACACCGTCTACATCGAGCAGCTCACCAGCGCCCTGTACCTGGAGAAGCCCGACGACGTCGACCGGTACACCGGCGCGATCTCGAAGCTGTTCATCGAGGCCGACCCGCCGTCGCGCACGCCCGACATCCTGCGCGGGGTGCTCAGGGACCTCGAGGACTGACCCGCAGGGCGAGCAGTCCGACGGCACCGGTGACCACCGGGTTCAGGCCCACGAGCAGGAACAGCACGGGCAGCGGCCAGTCGGCGAGGAGCCCGACCACCGCGGTACCGGTCGCCGCGGCCGTCACCTTCAGCCCGGCGGCGATCGTGAACACCTGCGCCCGCACCCCCTCGGGCGACAGGACGCTGCGGGCCGTGAACAGCGCGCCGATCAGCGGACCGGAGAACAACCCGGAGACCACCAGCGCGCCCGCCAGCACCGGCAGCGCGGTCGTGAACGCGCCGACGAGCAGCGGGAGACCGGCGCCGCACATGGCGACCATGAGCACCGACGGGGCCCGCGCGGCCGGTGCGGGCCGGGCCGTCCACAGCAGCGAGCCGACCAGGCCGCCGGCCGCGACCGCCGCGAGCATGAGCCCCGCCGCGGCCGCGTCACCGGCGGCCTCGGCGGCGAACGCGACCACGACGGGCACGGCACCGGGCCCGAGCTGCCCGACCGTGCTGGCGACGACCACGATCAGCAGCGTGCGGTCGGCGACGATCGCCCGGATGCCGGCGCCGTAGCCAGGGCGCGGGCCGCGGCCGTGCACCGTCGCGGTGGGCGCGCCGCGGCCGGGCGGCGTGGCGGTGGGCGCGCCGCGTCCGCGCAACGTCTCTACGGGCGCGCCGCGCCCGGGCAGCGTCGCGGCGAGCGTGCCGCCCGCCGCGGCCAGTCCCGCCATCAGCAGACACGCCGCCGCCGGGCCGACGGCACCGCCCACGACGCCGGCCAGCGCCGGCCCGACGATCCCGGCGACGTTGTACGTCAACCCGTCGACCCCGAACGCCCGCGGCAGCCGCTCCGCGCTCGTGAGCCGGGCGACCTGGCTGCTGAGCGCGCCGGTCAGCGCCGGCCCGCACGCCCCGCCCGCGAGGAGGACCAGCACCGGCACCGCCAGCGGCAGCCGGCCCAGCGTGCCCGCGGTGACGGCGAGCGCGGCCCCGAACCCGAGCGCCAGCACACCGATGAGCACCGGTGGCCGCCGCGACCGGTCGGTCATCGCGCCGACCACCGGCGCCGCGACGACGTGCGGCACCATCAGGCAGGCGACCAGCAGGCCGGTCGGACCGCCGGCACCGATCCGGTCGAACGCCAGCAGGATCAGCGCGATCCGCGCACCCTCGTCGGCCATCCGGACCGTGACGGCGGCGCCGGTGTACAGCGCCAGTCGCGGAGCGGCCACGCGTCATCCTAAGGATCACGGGGAACGCCCGCACCCGGGGGAGCGGGTGCGGGCGTCGTCCGTGGGGTGCGGTTACTCGTAGGCGATCGCGGTCAGGACGTTGGTGCGCGCGGCCCGGATGGCCGGTGCCACCGCCGCGATCACGCCGATCACCGCGCCCAGCGCCAGGTAGATGCCCATCGCCGACCAGGGCAGCGCGAACTCGCGGATGCCGTCGCCCTCCAGGGCCTTGACCACGGCGGCGCCGAGACCGGTGCCGACCGCGACCCCGAGCAGCGCCCCGAACACCGAGATCACCACGGCTTCGACGGTGACCATGCGCATGGTCTGCGCGCGGCCGAGGCCGATCGCCCGCAGCAGCCCCAGTTCCCGGGTGCGTTCCAGGACCGACAGGGCCAGCGTGTTGACGATGCCGAGCACCGCGATGAGCACCGCCAGCGCCAGCAGGATCTGCACCATCAGCAGCACCGTGTCGAACTGCGCGACCTGGCCGTCGACGAACTCCTCGGTGCTGGCGACGCTGACCTCCGGACTGTCGGCCAGCAGCGCGTCGACCTGCTTGCGCACGTCGGCGACCGGGGTGCCGTCGGCGACGGTCAGGTAGGCCATCGACGGCTGGGGGATCCGCATGTCGGGGATCACTGACGGGGACAGGACGTAGCCGCGGAAGATGTCGCTCTTGGCGTAGATGCCCACGATCGTCAGCGTGTGCTCGCCGCCGCGGGCGAACTGCGCCTTGACCGTCGAGCCGACCGTGAGGTTCTGCTCCTTCGCGTTCTCCTCGTCGATGACCGCCTGCTCCGGGCCGAGCCTGCCGAGGCTTCCGGCCGCCGGCTTGAGGCCGACCATGGTGGCCATCGCGGCCAGGTCGGTCACCGCGACGACGCCCCGGTCGTTGCCGTTGACCTGTGCGGCGTCCCAGTACTCCGCCGACACCGACGAGACGCCGGGGATCGCGCCGATCCTGTCGACCACGGCCGGGTCGAACGTCGGCGGCCGCTCGTTCATCTGGTCGCCGGAGATGAACAGGTCGGCCTTGACCTGCGTCTGGGCGAAGCCGTGCAGGCTCTTGTCGGCGCTGGCCAGGATCGTGTTGACGCCGGTGATCAGCGCGATGCCGACCATCAGCGCGGCCGCGGTGATCGCGGTGCGCCGCGGGTTGCGGCCGGAGTTGAGGCGACCCAGCTTGCCCGGCACCGACCACGAGAACAGCCGCCCGATGAGGCCGACCACGGGCCGGGCCAGCAGCGGGGTCAGCAGCGCCACGCCGATGAAGCTGATCAGCACGCCGCCGAGGATGAACCACAGCTCGCCGTTGTCGAGGCCGAGCCCGAGCAGCGTGCCGCCGACGGCGCCGACGACCGCGCCGGTGACGGTGAGCCTGGTCAGCGGTCGGTCCGGCGTCGCCGCTTCCTGCATCGCCGCCACCGGAGCGATCCGGGACGCGCGCAGCGCCGGCAGGAGCGCCGCCACGAGCGTCACCAGCATGCCGACGACGAACGACGAGATGACCGCCGCGGCCGGGACCCCGACGCTGGCGATGCGCAGCGAGTCGCTGCCGAACGAGCCGAACAGCTTCGCCAGGCCCGCGCCGACCCCGATGCCGGCGAGCAGGCCGAGGGCCGACGCCAGCACGCCGATCACCAGCGCCTCGACCATCACCGACGTGATCATCTGCTTGCGGCTGGCGCCGATGGCCCGCATCAGGGCCAGCTCGCGGGTCCGCTGCGCCACGATGATCGAGAACGTGTTGAGGATCAGGAAGATCCCGACGAACAGCGCCACGCCGGCGAAGCCGAGCAGGATGTTGTTGAAGAAGCCGAGGCCCTCGTCGAACTCCTTGGTCTGCGCGGCGGCGAGCTCCTTGCCGGTCTTCACCTCGAGGCCGTCGCCGATCACCTTCGCCACGTTGTCGCGCACCTGCTCGACGCCCGTGCCGGGGGAGGCCTTCACGTCGATGTTGCTGAACACGCCCGGCTTGCCGAGCATCAGCTCCGACGCGACCGACTCGTGGAAGTAGATCTGCAGCACGCCGCCGAGGCTGTCACGCCCGCCGGAGTACTCGGCGATGCCGACGATCGTGAACGTCTTCTTCGGCTGCAGGGTCAGCACCGACGCCTGCTGGCCGACCTTGTAGCCGGTCTCCTGCGCCAGGGTGCCGTTGATGACGATCTCGTCGGCGTTCTGCGGCGCGCGTCCCTCGCGCAGCGACACCAACGGGTCGCCGTCGATCCAGTTGTTGCCCAGCCGCGGCGGGCCCCACGTCGTGACGACCTTGCCGTTGGGACCGATCATGCGCGCGCCGTCGGAGCTGACGACCCCGGTCGCCTTCGCGACGCCGGGCACCTGGGCGACCTTCGCGACCACGTCGGGCGCGATGCCGTCACCGGCGGTGTCCTCGCCGTCGTAGGCCTCGCCCAGCTTGGACTTCTGGTTCACCTGCACGTCGGTGGTGGAGTACACCGTCGCGAAGAGGTTGTCGAAGGACCGTTGCAGGGTGTCGGTGAGCACGAACGCGCCCGACACGAACATCACCCCGAGCACCACGGCGAGGCCGGAGAGGACCAGCCGCAGCTTTCTCGAGAGCAGGCTCTTGAGAGTTGCCCAGATCATGACGCCGGGACCTCTTCCGCGACGACGGTGTCGAGCCGCTTCATGGTGTCGAGCACGCTGTCGGCCGTCGGGTCGGTCAGCTCGGAGACCACCGAACCGTCGGCCAGGAAGATGACGCGGTCGGCGTAGGACGCGGCGACCGGGTCGTGGGTCACCATCACGATCGTCTGGCCGAACTGGCGCACCGAGTTGCGCAGGAACCCGAGCACCTCGGCGCCCGAGCGGGAGTCGAGGTTGCCGGTCGGCTCGTCCGCGAAGATCACTTCGGGACGCGAGACCAGCGCCCGCGCGCACGCGACGCGCTGCTGCTGGCCGCCGGACAGCTGCGAGGGCCGGTGCTTGAGCCGGTCGCGCAGCCCGACGGTGTCGATGACCGTGTCGAACCATGCCGGGTCGGGCTTGCGCCCGGCGATCGACAGCGGCAGGAGGATGTTCTCCTCGGCGCTGAGCGTCGGTAGCAGGTTGAACTGCTGGAAGATGAACCCGACCTGCTGGCGCCGCAGGCGGGTGAGGGCCTTGTCGCGCAGGCCGGTCACCTTGGTGTCGCCGATGTAGACGTCGCCGCGGGTCACCGTGTCGAGCCCGGCGAGGCAGTGCATCAGCGTCGACTTGCCCGACCCCGACGGTCCCATGATCGCGGTGAACTTCCCCCGCCCCAGCTCGACGCTGACCCCCCGCAACGCGACGACCTGTGCCTCGCCGCTGCCGTACACCTTCCACACCTGGTCGGCGCGGGCCGCAACCTGCGAGCCGTGCCCCGTGTCCGCCCGCGTGGGCACCGTGACCGTCACCGTGGTCCTCCATGTCGTCTGTGTGTTTTCACAGACGATCGTCGGCGCTTCCGCGGCCGATCTCGTCGGCTTCCGGGGTGACCTGGTCACTGGTTTCCGCCCCGGGCGTACCCGTACGGCGGGTCAGGGTTCAACCCTGAGACGGCGCCGAACGTGAGTCGGATACCCGATGTACCACTGACTTCCGACGCTGTTCCGATTCACTGGTGGCGGTTCACCGACGGGGGAAGGGATCTCTGTGCCCAGCTTCAGCGCGCCTGGCCGCGGGCCGGTGGTGGTCGTCGACGAAGGGCCGCTGGCCGGTGCCTGGCACGACGCCGTCGACGCCTTCGCCGGACGGGTGGCCCCGTCCGGCGGTCTCCGGGTGCGGTCGCTCGCCGACGGCCCCGGCGCCGCACCGACCGGTGCGGTGTTCGTGGTGACCGACGGCTGGTCGCCGGCGTGGCGCGGCGGCGCCGTGCACCGGCTGCTGGCGGCCTGGGCCGGCACCGCCGTCGTCACCGTGGTGCAGCTGATGCCGCAGGAGGCGTGGCGGCAGTCGGTCGACACCGTCGAGGTCACCTGGCGTCCGTCCCGGAATACGGCCCGGACCACGGCGGGCATGGCCTGGTCCGAGACCGGCCTGGGCAGCCGCGCCGTCGTCCCCGGCACCGTGGCCGTTCCCGTGATCGAGACCGGCGACGGGTGGCTGCGGCGGTGGGCCGGCCTGCTGACGGGCACGGCCCCGGTCACCCTGCCGGCGCTCGTCACCTCGCCCGGCTACCGACCACCGGCCCGGTCGCCCGAACCGGTGCCGCCGGCCGACCTGGTGGCGCAGTTCCGGGCCGGGCGCAGCCGCGCGGCGTTCGGCCTCGCGATCCGGCTCGCCGCGGCACCGCTCACCGACGAGACGATCGGGGCCATCCACCGCTCGGTACCCCGGTCGACCACGGGCCACCTGGTCGAGGTGCTGTCGAGCGACCTGGTGCGCCCGTGCGCGGCCACCGGCTCGGGCGCCATCCGGTTCGAGTTCGTCGACGGTATCCGCGAACGGCTGCTCGCGTTCGGGCACCGCGACCGCACGATGGCGGTGCAGCACATCGTGGAGGAGTCGCTGGCGGCGTCCGTTCCGGCGGTGCGCGGCCTGGTACGGCGCGTCCGCGAGCCGGACCGCGTCGAGCCGCACCCGGTGGACCCGGCCGACACGCCCTACCGCCGCGTCGAACTCGCCGTGCACCAGGCGCTCAGCGGTCCCCACCTGGTGGCGGCCCGGCGACTGCGGCACGCCCTCGGCTGAACGGGTTGTCCGGATCCTGCCCGGCCCGCACCATACGGGCGACATGGCTGGTTACGGAGTGGCTGACCGCCGCATAGCATGCCTGTATGTCACGCGACGTGGTAGCCGTCGATACGGTTGGCGACGCCGGGGCGGCCCGTGGTTGACGGCCATGAGGGGGTGGACGCGGAGGTAGCCGCGTACCGGCGCCGCATCCGCCGGGAACTGATCGAGGCGATGGTGGTGGCGCCGGTCCTGCAGACCGCGGACGGCTGGTCGTTGTTCCTGCACGAGTTGAGCCTCGCTCTCAGCGACGCCGTCCACCGGATCGGCCAGGGTACGTTCCAGTCCCGCGTGGTCAAGGTCGTCAACCACTGCAGCCGCCGCGTCGACGGGATGCGGTCGATCGCCGAGAGCATGAAGCTGCTCGATCCCGACAGCCACGAGACGACGAGCATCCTGCGCTGGGTCGACGAGTGGCACGTCGTCGAGCTGCCCACCGGCGTCGACGTTCTGTGGCTCAAGGACGTGCTCGACGCGCTGCCCGCCTCGGGCGACGTGTACCGGCACGCCGTCGAGGCGCGGATGGACGAGCCGCCCGGGTACTGCGTCACCGGCTGGCAGCTGTTCGCGAACCTCGCCGGGGAGAACGCGGTCGAGGGCACGCTGCCCTGCCTGCGGTTCCTGCAGAAGGTCGCCCCGTCGCTACCGTTCGCCACCCGGGCGCGGCTGCGGAACCTGCTCGGCGCGCTGTTCGCCCGGTGGGAGATCGTCGACCAGCCGGCGCCGGCCGCGCCGGTGCCGCCCTTCGGCGACATGGCGTACCTGATCATCCAGTTCGAGAAGTACGGCGGCGACGGCGACTCGTACCTCGTCTCGCACTGGCGGCAGTGGGCCACCGTCTGGCGGCCGGTCCGCGGCCGGGACCGCCGGGTGAGCGAGGCCGACCTCGAGACCGTCGTCGAGGAGATCGTCGTCGAGGTCGAGCGCGAGTGGGCCGACCGGATGGGCCCGGTGACGATCGAGTTCGTGCTCCCCGACTCGATGCTCGACCTGCCGGTCGAGGAGTTCCGCCGGGAGCTGCGGTCGGTCGAGGCGACCCCGCTCGCCATCAAGTACCCGATCTGCGTGCGGAGCCTGACCCGGCTCCGTTCGACGGAGTGGCACCGCGTGTGGCGCATGCGCTGGCAGCGCCGCGAGACCGCGGAGCTCACCGATGTCGTGCTGCACTGCGCCGCCGACGGAAGCGGCGCCGTGCAGGTCGAAGCGAGCCTGAGTGGAGGAACCGTCGTGCTGGTGCTCAGTGAACCGCCCGTGCCGGGAGGCATCGGGGAACGGCAGTTGCTGGCCGGTCTCCGGGCCGGACTTCCGGCCGTGCTGTGGCACCGGAGAACCTATCCACGTCCGGAGCGGTGCGAGACCGTGGCATCGATGATCCGGGATGCGCTTCTGGGTTCGGGGCTAGCGGAACTCCCGGCCCATGTCGCAGAGTTGAGGAAACGTGCGTGGGGAGAGGGCTCCGAACGGCGGACCCGGCACGTCGGCAACGGCATC
Organism: Virgisporangium ochraceum; assembly: GCF_016863655.1. Lineage (GTDB taxonomy): Bacteria > Actinomycetota > Actinomycetes > Mycobacteriales > Micromonosporaceae > Virgisporangium > Virgisporangium ochraceum. The sequence goes on along the minus strand of NZ_BOPH01000143.1, from coordinate 53,955 downwards.
GTGATCCTGTGGGACGATCCCGACCGTCTGCCACACCGAGCCTCCGCCGGCGGGGTCGGGGAGGTCCGGCCATGAGCGAGAACGGACGTGGTTCCGGTCGCTCGGGGTGGTGGATCTACGACGGGTCCGGACTGGCCGCGACCGGCGACTGGCCGGAACCGCCGCCGTGGCGCGACTTCCGCGGCGGCCCCGATCTTCCCCCGCCACCCGACGAGCCCGAGGAGGCCGAACGACGGCTCGGCCGGGCGGCGGCGGTGCGCCCGAAGCGCGACCAGCTCGACATCATCAACGCGGCGCTGCGGCTGCGCCGCCCGCTGCTGGTCACCGGCAACCCCGGCGTCGGAAAGTCGAGCCTGGCCTACCAGCTGGCCCGCGACCTCGGCCTCGGCCGGGTGCTGCACTGGTCGATCACGTCGAGGTCGACGCTGCGCATGGGGCTCTACGACTACGACGCCATCGGCCGCGCGCAGGCGGCGTCCGAGCCGGCGGGTCCGGAGGACACCGGTCCGCGCGGGTCGACGATCGGCGACTTCATCCACCTCGGGCCGCTGGGAACGGCGTTGCTGCCGTACGCCCGTCCCCGCGTCCTGCTCGTCGACGAGCTCGACAAGAGCGACATCGACCTGCCCAACGACCTCCTGAACGCCTTCGAGGACGGCACCTACACGGTGCCCGAGCTCATCCGGCTGCGCAGCCGGCAGGCGCGGGTCGAGGTACACACCGCCGACCCCGGCAGCCGGGCCGCGATCGAGGGCGGCGTGGTGAAGTGCCACGCGTTCCCGGTGGTCGTCATCACCTCCAACGGCGAGCGCGACTTCCCCGCGCCGTTCCTGCGCCGGTGTCTGCGCCTGGACCTGCCCGACCTCGACGAGTCCGGACTGGCCGACCTGGTGGCCGCGCACTTCGCGGCGCCCGACGGCCAGGTACGTGAGCTGATCCGGGCGTTCGTCGAGCGGCGCGGCGAACGCGGCACGATCGCGGCCGACCAGCTTCTCAACGCCGTCTTCCTCGCGTCGTCGGGCGTCGACCCGCAGGCGACCGACGGCGACTGGCCGAAGCTGCTCGACGCCGTGTGGCGCAGGCTGGCGCCGGGCAGGCCGTAGTGGACGATCCGATGCGGCCCCAGCCGCCGCCCCCGCGCCAGTGGCCCCGCGTGGGCAGGCTCGCCGGGTTCGAGATCGCCGACGCCGTATGGCTTGCCAGCCGGCCCGGGTTCGGTCCACCGTCCACAGAGGACACCGACCCGACCGGTACGGCGCCCGACACCGACGACGGCACCGACGAGGCGACGGACCCGTCGACCACCGCACCACCCGACCTGCCGACCGCGCGGCCGCCCGCCGACGACGAGCCGTACTTCCTCCCCGTTCCCCCCGACGACGCAGGCGACCCGGCGGCCCGGGTCTGGGAGGGTCCGTTGACCGGTGGGTCGGCGGCCGGATCCGACCGGGTGCCGTCGCGGGCCGACACCCTCAGCGCCCTGCGGCTGACCGTCGGGTCACCGGCCGCCCGGGAGCTCGACGAGGAGGCGACGGCCGAACTCGGCGCCGTCACCCGGCGGTGGACCCCGGTGCTGCGTCCCACCGACGAGCGCCGCTGGGACGCGGTGGTCGTCATCGACGAGAGCCCGCTCATCGACGCCTGGCGCGAGCCCCTCGCCGACTTCGTGGCGGGCCTGCGCCGGCAGGCGGCGTTCCGCACCGTCCAGGTGCGCTGGCTGGTCGAGGGCGACCGCGGCGCCCTGGCCCTGCGGTCGGGCCCCGACGGCCCGTCCGAGTCTGCCGCCGGCATCGTCGACCTCACCGGCCGGCGCATGATCTTCCTGGTGACCCACAGCTGGTCGGCCCTGTGGCGCCGCGGCGTCGTGCACCGGGCCCTGGCCCGCTGGTCGGCGAGCATGCTGGTCACCGTCGTGCACCTGATGCCGCAGGAGCTGTGGCGGCAGACGCTGGCCACCACCGAGGTCACCTGGCACCCGTACGGCCCGGCGCGCAGCACCGGCGGCATGGCCTGGACGGAGAGCGGCCTCGGCAAGCGGGCGGCCTCCGACTTCGAACCCGGAACGGTGGCCGTGCCCGTCCTGGAGCTGGGGGAGGGCTGGCTGCGGCGGTGGTCCCGGCTGGCGGCCGGCACCGTCACCGGCCCGGTCACGCTGCCGGCCGTGATCGCCTCGCCGTCCTACCAGCCGCCGCCGACCGGCGGCCCGCAGACACCGGCCGACCTCGTCGCCGAGTTCCGGGCCTCCCGCACCCCGACGGCCTGCGCCCTGGCCGCCCGCCTGGCCGCCGCACCCCTGACCGACGAGGTCATCTGGGCGGTGCAGCGGTCGACCCCGCGGGCCGGGCCGAGCCACCTGGTCGAGGTGCTGTCCAGCGACCTGGTGCGCCCGACCGGCCCGCCACCGGGACGGCGCAAGCCGGGCGCCATCACCTACGAGTTCGTCGACGGCGTGCGCGAACGACTGCTGTCACTGGGCCAGCGCGACCGCACGATCGCGGTGATGCACCTGGTCGAGGACATCCTCGCCGCGAGCGTGCCGGCCGTCCGCGGAATGGGCGCCCGGGTGCGCGACCCCCGCGCCGAGCACACCCCGGTGGTCGACCCCGCCGACGCGCCCTACGTACGGGTCGAGCTGACCGTCTACCAGGCCCTCAGCGGACCGCACCTGGCCGCCGCACGACGTCTGAGGCACGCCCTCGGCGCACCACCCCCGTCCGGGAACGGACACCCCGTCCCGGAAGAACACCCCCCGACCACGGAGCAGCCCATGCCTGAAGCGCCAGACTTCCGCACGCCCGACGCTGACGCTCCGGCAGAGGGACACTCCGGCGCGGGCCGGCCCGACGCGCCACCCGAGGGACGGCCGAACGCCGTCGCGAACAACCTGCCGCCGCAGAACCCCAACTTCACGGGACGGCGCGACCTGCTCGACGCGCTGCACCGCCGGCTGCGCGCCGGCACCACGGCGGTGCTGCCGGAGGCCGTGCACGGCTCGGGTGGGGTGGGCAAGTCGCAGCTCGTGGTCGAGTACGTCTACCAGCACCTGAAGGACTACGACCTGATCTGGTGGATCCCGGCCGAGCGGCCGGCCCAGATCGTGTCGGCCCTCGTCGAGCTGGCCCAGCGGCTCGACATCTCCGCCACGACCGCGAACACCGCCGTGCCCCTGGTCCTCGACGCGTTGCGCATCGGCCGTCCGCACTCGAACTGGCTGCTGATCTTCGACAACGCCGAGTCGCCGGAGGACGTGCAGCGGTTCTTCCCGGAACACGGGCCCGGCAGCATCGTGGTCACGTCCCGCAACGCGGCGTGGACCGAGGTCGCCAACGGCCTGCGGGTCGACGTGTTCGACCGGCACGAGAGCATCGAGATGCTCCGCAAGCGCAGCCCCGCCCTCAGCATCGAGGACGCCGACCGCCTGGCCGCCGCGCTGCGCGACCTGCCGCTGGCCATCGAGCTGGCGGCCGCCTACCGGGCCGCGACCGACATGCCGGCCGACGAGTACCTGCAGAAGCTGACCGAGATCCTGCCCGACTTCCGCGACGTGGAGGGCGAGCAGGACTTCCCCGACTTCGTCGCCGCCGCCTGGAACATCGCCCTCGACGCCGTGGAGAAGCGCGACCGGGAGGCCCTGCGGCTGCTGCAGGTGGTCGCGTTCCTCGCGCCGGAGCCGATCAGCAAGGCCCTGCTCCAACGGGCCGGCCGGGCCAGCGTGCACCCCGACCTCGACCGCGTGCTGCGCAACGACAACCGGCTCAACCAGGCGATCCGGTCGATCAGCCGGTTCTCGTTGGCCCGCATGGACTACCGGTCGAACTCGTTCCAGATGCACCGCCTCGCCCAGCGGGTGCTCACCGCCCAGCTGAGCGCCGACGACCAGGAGACCCTGCGGCAGGCCGCACACCGGCTCCTGGCCGGTGCCGACCCGGCCTTCCCCGACGAGGCCCCGAACTGGCCCCTGTTCGGCGAGCTGTACCCGCACATCATCGCGTCGGCCGCCGAGCGCTCGGTCGACGAGCGGGTGCACACCCTGATCCTCAACGAGGCCAAGTACCTGTGGCGCTGGGGCGACTTCACCGGTGCCCGCGACTTCGCCCTGCGGGCCCACGACGCCTGGACCGAGGCGCTGGGCGAGGACCACCCCGACACCCTGCAGATGGCGTCGTGGCTGGGCTACATGTACTTCGTCGTCGGCGACTTCCCGGCCGCGTACCGCATCAACGCCCGCACCGTGGAGCTCAACCGCGAGACCTTCGGCGAGGACAGCCAGGAGACCCTCAACGCGATCGGCGCCGTGGCGGCGGACTACCGGGTCGGCGGTGACTTCGCCAGCGCGCTCGACCAGTCCCAGACGGTGTACGAGCGCGCGCAACGCAACTTCGGCGACGAGGACCCGGAGACCCTGCGGGCGGCGCACAACCTCGCGGTGAGCATGCGCCACTCGGGCCTGTACGGCCGGGCGTTGCAACTGGACGAACAGACCTACCGGCGCCTCATCCTCATGTACGGAACGGACCACCTCATCACCCTGGACACCTTCGGCGGCATCAACCTCGACCGCCGCGAACTCGGCGACTGGGTGACGGCGGTCAACCAGCAGGAGACCGTGGTCGAGACCGCCCGCCGCCTCGTCCCGACCGACGACCACCCGGATCTGCTCCTGCAGACGCTGAGCCTGGCGAGCTTCCGCCGCAAGGCCGGTGACCTCGCGGGAGCGCTGCGGACCTCGGCCGGCGCGCTGCGTCGGTACACATACCGGTTCGGCGACAGCCATCCCGACACCGTGCTGGCGAAGCTGACGTCCTCGATCGACATGCGGGTCACGGGGGACCTCGACGGCGCGCTGGAGGCCGGTCAGGCGGCGGTGGAGAGCCTGCGGGCTCTGTACCGTGCTACTCACCCACACACCGCTGGTGCCGAGGTCGATCACGCTGTCACTCTCCGGCTCACCGGACAGGTCGCCGAGGCGCGCGCGTTGAGCGAGCGGGCGTACCGGGTGCTGGCCGAACGCCTCGGCGAGCGGCACGCTCTCGTCCTGTCCAGCGGCATCAACCTCGCCAGCGACCATGCCGCGCTCGGCGACCACACGGCCGCCTACGACCTCGACCTCGACCTGCTCCGCCGCTGCCGCGAGCTGCTCGGCAGCAACCACCCGACGACGTTGTCGTGCGCCCTGAACCTGAGCCTCGACCAGCGCGCGATCGGCCGGGTGGCCGAGGCGGTGACCATGCAGGACGACACGATGACGCGGTTCATGAGCGTTCTCGGCGCCGAGCACCCGGCCACGATCGCCGCGGGCCAGGGCGTCCGGGCCAACTGCGACATCGACCCGCTGCCGCTCTGACCCCGGGCGTCAGACCGCCGTCCACCCCACCGGCTCGGGGTCGGCCGGTGGCAGGTGCGCGCCGATCCAGCGGGCGACGTCGACGACGTCGGCCGGGGTGGACGGGGTCGACCGGGCCATGACCGCCCGGACCAGCTCGGGCCGGCCGATCAGCGCCCGGGCGGCCGGGTCGGTCGGCCGACCGGGCCGGGACAGGCCGAGCCCGACCAGGCTGTGGATGTCGTCGGGCGCGGCGGAGAGCTGATCCAGGTAGCCCCGGTACGCCAGCTCCCGGTCGCCCGCCACCCACGCGACGTCGGCGGCGGACGCGCCGGTCACGGTGCGGCCAACCGTGCCCGGATCGGCGCGGAACAGGTCGAAGGTCGAGGGCCGGGTCAGGCGGTACCGGGCGAGCACCGCGCGTGCGTCGAGCAGGCCCACGTCGGGTACCGCGCGAACGGCCAGCGAGGACCGGTCGGGAACCGGCGCCGGCGCGCCGCGCTCACGGGCGGAGACCAGGTCGGCGACGGCGGCGTCGGGCACGACGACGTTGTGCGCCCGCCACAGCGCCGCGTGGTCGAGTGCCAGATCGGTGGCCAGGGCGTACTCCGCCCGCGGCACCGGTTGGCGCAGGTAGTCCTCGACCTGGTCGAGGAGGGTTCCCGTCAGCCGTTCGCCGTGCCCGGTCAGCTGTCCCGACGCGAGCAGGGTCCGCAGCACCAGGTGGGTCTGCTGACGCCACAGGGCGAACTCGAACTGGGCCAGCGCCACCTGCGCCGGCTCGCACCGGGTGCGGTGGACGAGCCAGAACCCGGTGACTCCGGCGAAGGCGTACGCACCCTGGAGAAGGCCGCTGGCCGGCCGCGGATCGTCGCGCCACCCGGCGTAGTACCGGGTCGTCGGTACCTCCCGGGTCAGGGTCAGCAGGTGGAGCAGCGCGCCGAGTTTCTGGTGCTGGAACTCGTGGACGAGCGTCACCGCGAGCTGTGTCGCGTCGTCGGGGAACGACAGCAGCACCCCGCCGAACGCCTCGCCGCCCGACGCGGACAGCTGACGGAACGGCTCCTTCGCGGCGACGGGAGCCAACACGCGCAGCCCGGCCGCGATCGCCCGCGCGGCCGGCTCGTGGTCGCGGACGAGGATCGCCCACGCCTCGCCGACGACGCTGCGCCACCGGTCGACCTCGGCCGTGTCCAGCGGGCGGGGAACGGCCGGGCCCCGCAGGTCGCGGTAGACGTCGCGGTCGGCGAGATCCACCCGGAGGTCGATTCCGTCGGCCGACGTATCGACCCGGACGGCCTCGCTCCACCCCGGACGTCCCGCGCCGATCCGTACCGTGGCACCGGCAAAGGTGATCTCGCCCGTGCCGCTGTGGACCCGGGCGGTACCGAACGGGGCCGTACCGAACCGGGCGTCGGACGGCGCCACGGCCGCGCCCACCGTCGGAACGACCGCGGTGCCGTTGCGGACGGGGATGTCGAGCTCGACCGTCAGGCCGGTGCGGATCGCGGCCGCCGCGGCGAGAGCGTGCACGTACCCGAGGTCGACCCAGAGCGGAACGTCGGAGAACGGGGCCGTCTGCACGCGCCGCAGCGTGTGCGCGGCCCAGATGCCGACCTCGGGCCGGGCGAGCAGTTCCTCCGTGACGTCGGGGTCGCGCTCGTCGGCCCGGACCAGCACCGCCCACGCGACGTCCAGCCCCGGCAGGGGACCGGTCGCCATGATCCCGTCGGTGTCGGACTCCAGCAGGCGACGCACCACCGTCAGCCGCCAGCTCCGTTCGGACTGCCAGAGGGCGGCGACCACGTCCTCGTCGCCGACGCCGCGCGCGAGCGACTCGAAGTCGTCAGGTGAGACCCGGTGACGCGAGCCGAGCAGGGCGACGTCGTCAGCCGGCACTGTCTGCCGGTGCTTCCTCGGAAGGCCGCATCTGTCCGGAGAACGAGCCCTGGTACCCGCTGATGCTGCCCAGGGAGTCGGCTATCCGCGCCGCCACCCGGGCGGAAGCCGCGTCGAGATCAGCCGAATCCGCTGACCTCAGCATCGCGATGGTGACCCTGGATAAATCGAGCAGCTCAGACTCGATGCCTTCCCTCGGCACGCCAATCACCCAGGCCCCTTCGCCCGTTCGCACGGCAGACGGGGCTCATCCTGCCATGAACACTGCGGGAAAAACGGGTGGGGTGTGCAACGTGTCGGGTGCGAATTACACCCATCAGGGGGGTGCCCCGAGTCGCCGGGTGGCGGCCTCGAAGCGGTCCATCGACGGGTCGCCCGACGCGAAGAACCGCACGGCCTCCACCAGCTCCTCCAGACCGCCGGGGAACCTCATGCACGTGCGGATGACGCTCACCGCCTCCAGCCTGGCCGTCTGCTGGCGGGGGATGGCCGTGTAGACGCGGCCGCGCAGGAGACGGAGGATCTCCTCGCGGGCGGTGGGGCTCTGGAACTCGGGCACCGACTCCAGGGCCTCCACAGCGGGAAGCAGGGCGGCGGCGGTCAGGCGGGGTTCGGCGGCCGGCGCGGGTGCGGTACCGGCGGGCCGCAGGAGGTGCCCCTCGTTGCCGGTGGCGGTGCGGTGCCAGAGGTACGTGGGCGTCTGCGAGGTCCGGCCCTGGGCGCGGAGGTCGCTGAACACCGCGCGCAGGCGGGCCGGCAGGTCGGGAAGGGCGGACACGCCGTCGGCGGTCAGGACGCGCAGCACCTCGCGGCTGAAGACCCCGGTGCGTGCGGCGACCAGGTCCAGGGCGGGCTGGCCGAAGCCGGCGGCGAACAGCACGTCCTGGGCGCGGCCGGGTACGGCGTCGCCGGCCTCGAACGTCTCGTGGCCGGTCACCCGCGGGCTGGGGCCGTGCGGGCCGTGGACCTGGCACGCGTCGACGATCCAGTACTGGCGGTCGAGCCGCGGCACCCGGTCGGAGGCGAAGCGGGCCAGGAGCGCGTCGAGGTCGAGGTCGAGGGGGTCGGCCGGGGTCGTGTCGGCGTAGTAGAGCCGGCGCCGGCGGTGCACGTCGACGAAACCGTGGCCGCCCCACACCACGAACAGGGTCGACCGGGTCTGTGTCGCCGGCCGGCGCACCAGCACCTCGCGCACCGTGGCGCGGTCGGCCGGCAGCACCTCGACGCCGTCCGGAAGGCCGGACGGAACGGGAGAGGCCAGCACCGTGATCTCGGGGACGCCGACCGACCGGAACCACTCCGCGAAGCGCGCCGCGTCGGCGACCGGGCCGGCCAGGTCCCAGCGGGGCTCGTCGCCGTAGCGGTCGATGCCCACCACCACGGCGACGGCGTCACGCACGTCGGGGGGAACGGCGTCGGCGGGGGGACGTGTGATGGGGGAGAGGTCCCTGGGCACGGACAGAACCGTAGCCGAGGGGACGACTCACCACGGGCGAACCCGGTTACATCGACACCGGTTGCGGTTCGTGACCGTTTCGGCGGCAGGTCGGACGCGGGAACCGGCACCGGGCCGTGGCGCCGGTAGCGTGACGCGGATGGAGTTCCGGGTCCTCGGTCCGCTGGAGGTCTGGAGCGCGGGGCGCCGGGTGCACGTCGGTGGGCGGCAGCCCGCCAAGGTGCTCGCCGCGCTCCTGCTCGACGCGCACCGGGTGGTCACCGTCGAGGCGTTGATCGGGGTGGCGTGGGACGGGGAGGAGCCCGCCACGGCCCGGCACCAGGTGCACAAGCTGGTCGCCGGGCTGCGCGGGAGGCTGCCGGGCGCGATCGGCACCGACGGGCCCGGGTACCGCATCGAACCCGGCACCCTCGACGCGCACACGTTCGCCGGGCTGCTCGCCGCCGGCAACGAGGAGGCTGCGCTGGCGCTCTGGCGCGGACCGGCCCTCGCCGGCATCGACAGCCGGGTGGTCCGGGCCCGTGCCGCGGCGCTCGACGAGCGCCGGCTCGCGGCCGTCGAAACGCTCGCCGACCGGCGGCTCGCGGCCGGCGACGCGGCCGCCGCCGTGGCCGGGCTCACCGCGGCGGTGCGGGAGCACCCGTTGCGGGAGACCCTCTGCGTCCGCCTGATGGTCGCGCTCGACCGGTGCGGACGCCGCGCGGACGCGTTGACGCTGTTCGCCCGGACCCGTGCTCTCCTCGCGGACGAGCTGGGCGTGGATCCGGGACCCGAGCTCGCGGAGACCCATCAACGGCTGCTCCGGACGTACCCGAGGCGGCCTCACGCGCGTCCCCCCTCCACAGCGACCACGACGCTGCCGTACGACCTCCCCGACTTCCGCGGCCGCGCCGCGGAGGAGGCGAGCCTGCGCGCGGCGGCCGCCATCACCGCGATCGACGGCATGGCCGGGGTCGGCAAGACCGCGCTCGCGGTGCACGCCGCGCACCGTCTCGCCGACGCCTACCCCGACGGGCAGCTGTTCTGCGACCTGCGCGCGCACACCCCCGGCGGGCGGCCGCTCGACGCCGGGGCCGCCCTCGACCTGCTGCTGCGCATGCTCGGCGTGCAGCCCGACGACGTTCCCGACGGCCTCGCCGCGCGCACCGCCCGGTGGCGCGCCGAGCTCGCCGGCCGGCGCGTGCTGGTGGTGCTCGACAACGCCGAGAGCGCGGAGCAGGTCCGTCCACTGCTGCCGGGCACGTCGGGGTGCCGCGCGATCGTGACCAGCCGGCGGCGACTCGGCGGGCTCGACGGCGCCACGGTGCTCTCGCTCGACGTGCCGCCCCGGACCGACGCGCTGGACCTGCTGGCGGCGGTCGCCGGCGCCGACCGGGTCCGGGACGAACCCGCCGCGGCCGCCCGGGTGGTCGACCTGTGCGGGCGCCTGCCGCTGGCGATCCGCATCGCCGGCGCCCGGCTCGCCCACCGTCCGATGTGGACGGTGGCGGCGCTGGAACGGCGGCTGTCGACCGGCGGGCTGGGGGAGCTGACGCTCGCCGACCGGGGCGTGGAACCGGCGTTCGCGTTGTCGACCGGCTGCCTCGACGGCGGCCGGCACCGCCTGTTCCGGCTGCTCGGCCACCACCCCGGCGCCGACTTCGACGCCGGCTCGGCCGCCGCGCTGACCGGACTCACCGACGTGGAGCCGATGCTGGAGTCGCTGGTCGACCTGCACCTGCTCACCCAGCCGGCGGCGGGCCGCTACTCGTTCCACGACCTGCTCCGCGGGTACGCCCGCACGCTGTGCGACCCGGACGAGGTCACCACCGCCCGGGCGCGTCTGTACGACCACTACCTCGACGCGGCGACCGCCGCCACCGCCCGCGTCGCCGACGGCCGCGATCCCGGCGTCGACCGCGCGCTGGACTGGCTCGACGCCGAACGGCCGGCCCTGGTGGCGCTGGCCACCACCGTGCACGACTGGCGGCTCGCCCACGCGTTACGGCCGTACTTCGAGCACCGCGGCCTGTTCGCCGACTGGCTCCGCGCCGCCGACCACGCGCTGCTCCACGCCGACGCCGCCGGCGCCACCCTGCTGCGGTTCGGCCTCGGCACCCGGGCGATGTGGACCGGCGACCTTGCCGCCGGCATGGCGCACTTCGCGGCCATCCTGCCCACGACCGACGACCCGGGCCTGCGCGCGGCGGCGCTGACCAGCCTCGGCATGCTCGCCCACCTGATGCACCGCGACGCCGAGGCGGCCGGGTACCTGCGCCGCGCGCTGGCCATCGAGCACGACCACTCCCGCATCGTCGCCGTGGGGCTGAACAACCTCGCCCTCACCGAGGGCCGCCTCGGCCGGCCCGCCGAGGCCCTCGCGCACCACCACCGGGCCCTGACGATGGCCCGGCACGCCGGGAGCACGGCGGCCGAACGGGGGATCCTGCTCGGCATCGGCGAGACGTCGCTACGCGTCGGCGCGCCCGCCGAGGCGCCGTTCCGGCTGGCCCGCGACCTCGCCCGGGCCGGCCGGTTCCGGATGCAGGAGGCGCTGGCCCTCGACGGGCTCGCCCACGCGACCGGCGACCGGTCGGCGTGGCGGGCGGCGCTGACGATCTTCGCCGACCTGGGGGCACCCCAGGCGGCACTGGTCCGGGCCCACCTCGAGGACCCGGACTCACCGCACTGCGACCTCTGCTAGCGCCGGCGCCGGCGCCGGGCCGCGTCGTGCGCCCGCGACAGGAGCGCGAAGCCCGTGGCCACGGCGTACATCGCGACGAACACGCCGAAGAAGAACGCGTACTTCGCCCCGGCCGGCACGTGCGGCCAGGCCCACAGCGCGGCGGCGAGCAGGAATCCGATGGTGACGACGACCCAGATGAGCAGACCGCCGTACGGATCGCGGTTCCCGGTTTCCATGCGGTCATTGTGGCATCGATCGACGCACGGAGATGCCGCGACCGTGGGGGAGCACGGCCGCGGCATCAGCTGTCGGCGCAGCGCCTACTCGTACGCGATCGCGTTCAGCACGTTCAACCGCGCCGCCCGCACCGCCGGGATCACCGCGGCGGCCACGCCGATGACGACCGCCGCGAACAGGTACACCACCATCAGCCCGACCGGCAGCGTCAGCGACGTGATGCCGTCGTCCTTCAGGGCCTCGACCACCGCCACGCCCAGTCCCAGGCCCACACCGAGGCCGAGGATCGTGCCGAACAGCGAGATCACCACCGACTCGACGGTGATCATCCGCATGGTCTGGCTGCGCCGCAGGCCGATGGCCCGCAGCATGCCCAGCTCCCGGGTGCGTTCGAGCACCGACAGCACCAGCGTGTTGATGATGCCGAGCACCGAGATGGCGATCGCCACCAGCAGCAGCACCTGCACCGCGCCGAGGAGGAAGTCGAAGATGACCGTCTGGCTGCCGATGTACTCGTCGCGGGTCTGCGCCGACACCTCGGGGCTGTTGGCCAGCACGTCGTCGACCTGGTCCTTGACCGCCGTCACCGAGGCGCCGTCGTCCAGGGTCAGGTAGGCCATCGTCCACTGTGGAGTCTTGAACAGCTCGACCGCGTCGTCGTGGTTGACGATCCAGCCGGTGTTCACCTCCGTGCGACCGGTGACGCCGACCAGCGTGAACGTCCGCTCGCCCTGCGGCAGCGCGAGCGTCACCCGGTCGCCGGCCTTCTTGTCGAAGGCCTTCGCCGTCTCCTGGTCGGCGATGATCTCGCCGCGGTCGAGGGAGGTGATGTCGCCGGTGCCGGTCGGCATCTGCAGCACCTCGCGGGCGTCGGCCCAGTCGTCGTAGGCCCACACCCGCGACCCGCCCTCGCCCTCGACCTCGACGAAGTTCTCCAGCGACACCGCCGCCGCGGTCCGCACGTCGGGCAGGGCCCTGACCTTGTCGTAGGCCGGCTGGTCGAGGATCGGCGGCGTCTCCGACGTCTGCGTGCCGGCGACGATGATGTCGGCCCGCATCTGCTTGTCCATCGCGCCGTCGATCGTGGTGCTCACCGACGACACGATCGTGCTCACGCCGGTGATCAGCGCGATGCCGATCATCACGGCCGCCGCGGTGATGGCGGTGCGGCGCGGGTTGCGCGAGGAGTTGCGCCGGCCCAGCTTGCCCGGCACCGACCAGGAGAAGATCCGCCCGACCGCCGAGACCACCGGCCGGCACAGCAGCGGCGTCAGCAGCGCCACGCCGATCAGGCCGAACAGGATCCCGCCGAGCACCAGCAGGATCGGCTCGTCGCCGGTGCCGTTCAGTCCCAGGACCAGCAGCGCCACGCCGGTCGCGGTGACGATGCCGCCGGCGACGGTCAGCCCGACGATCGACCGGTCGGTGTCGGCGGCGTCGCGCATCGCGGCGACCGGGGGGATCCGGGCGGCGCGCAGCGCCGGCAGCAGCGCGGCGAGCACGGTCACGGTCGTCCCGATGACGAACGAGCTGACGACGGCGGCGGCGGGGACGCCGAGCCCGGCCAGTTCCAGCCCACCGGCGGCGAGCTTGCCCAGGCCCCACGCGCCGACCCAGCCGAGGCCGACCCCGAGGAGCAGGCCCGCCGCCGACCCGATCAGGCCCACGACCACGGCCTCGATCATCACCGAGCCGATCATCTGGCCGCGGCCGGCGCCGATCGCCCGCATCAGCGCCAGCTCCCGGGTCCGCTGCGCCACGATGATCGAGAACGTGTTGAGGATCAGGAAGACGCCGACCAGCAGCGCCACCCCGGCGAAGCCGAGCAGCACGTAGTTGATGAAGTTGAAGATCTCCTTGAGCGGCGCGGAGCTCTTCTCGGCCAGCTCGTCGCCGGTCTCGACGGTGTAGGTGTCGCCCAGTGTCGCCTTGAGGTCGTTCTGCACGGCCTTCACCGAGGCGCCGTCGTCGACCTCGACGGCGATGTTGCTCCAGAGCCCGGTCTCGCCGAGCATGAGCCGCTGGGCCTGCGCGTCGTTCCAGAAGACCATGAACTCGCCGCCGAGCGAGTCGCGCCCACCGGTGTAGCCGGCGATCCCGACGATCCGGAACTCGCGGTTCTCACCCTTGATCCGCACGACGACGGTCTGGCCGACCTTGTAGTCGCCGTCCTTCGCCGCCTGCGCGTTGAGCGCCACCTCGTCGTCGGCGCGTGGCGCCTCGCCCTCGCGCATCCTGATCACCGGGTCGTCGCCGAGCCAGTTCGCGCCGAGCTGGGTGCCGCTCTGGTTGGGCAGCAGCTTGCCGTCCTTGCCGAGCACCAGCGCGCCGTTGGTCGCGACGTACCCGACGGCCTTGCTGACGCCGGACACGCCCTCGACCCGGTCGACCACGGACTCCGGCAGCGGCTGCGCCACCGGGATGCCCTGGAACTCCAGCGACGGCTTCGCCGCGACCTCGAGGTCGGTGTACTGGTAGACGTTGGAGAACAGGTTGTCGAACGTGCGCCCGAGCGTGTCGTTGAGCACGAGCGACCCCGAGATGAACGTGACCGCGAGGATCACGGCCACCCCCGACAGGGCCAGCCGGAGCTTGCGCGCCAGCAGGCTGCGGAACGTCGCCCGGATCATGCCCGCGCACCCTCAGACGGCTTCTTGGAGAGGTCGGGACCCGCGGCCACGTCGAGGTGCTTCAGCTTGTCGAGCACCGCGTCGGCGGTCGGCTCGAACAGCTCGTCGACCACCGCGCCGTCGGCGAGGAACACGACCCGGTCGGCGTACGAGGCCGCGTTCGGGTCGTGCGTCACCATGACGATCGTCTGGCCGAACTCGCGCACCGAGTTGCGCAGGAAGCCGAGCACCTCGGCGCCCGAGCGGGAGTCGAGGTTGCCGGTCGGCTCGTCGGCGAAGACCACCTCGGGCCGCGACACCAGCGCCCGCGCGCACGCCACCCGCTGCTGCTGGCCGCCGGACAGCTGCGAGGGCCGGTGACCCAGCCGGTCGCGCAGTCCCACGGTGTCGATGACGGTGTCGAACCACTGCCGGTCGGGCTTGCGCCCGGCGATCGACAGCGGCAGCAGGATGTTCTCCTCGGCACTGAGCGTCGGTAGCAGGTTGAACTGCTGGAAGATGAACCCGACCTTGGTGCGCCGCAGCTCGGTCAGCTGCCGGTCGGACATGCCGGTGAGCAACGTGTCGCCGACGTACACCTGGCCGCGCGCCACCGTGTCGAGCCCGGCGAGGCAGTGCATCAACGTCGACTTGCCCGAGCCCGACGGCCCCATGATCGCGGTGAACTTCCCGCTGGCCAGCTCGACGTTGACCCCCCGCAGTGCGGCGACCTGTGCCTCGCCGCTGCCGTACACCTTCCAGACATCCACAGCCCGCGCGGCGATGCCGGTCGCGGCGATCGTCCCGGTCACGTCGGTTCCCCTATCGTTCGCAGTCATTGCGACAGACGTTAGGGGACCTGCCGGCCCATTCCGTCCTGCCCGACGGCGATTCGGGGGTACGCCCTGGGGCTGAGTCCGGGGGTGGACCTACCGCCCCGGACGGACGAGCCCGGTCTCGTACGCGAGAACCACCGCCTGTACCCGGTCGCGCAGGCCGAGCTTGGTGAGCACGTGCCCCACGTGGGTCTTGACGGTCGTCTCGCTCACCGACAGCTCGCGCGCGATCTCCGCGTTGGACAGTCCCCGGGCGAGCTGTACCAGCACCTCGCGCTCCCGGTCGGTCAACGCGTCGAGGCCGCGCGGCGGCTGCGCCGACGGGTCGGGCAGCACGGTGGCGAACCGGTCGAGCAGCCGCTTGAGGATGCGCGGCGCCACGACCGCCTCGCCGGCCGCCACCGTGCGGATCGCCGCGACGAGGTCCTCGGCCGGCACGTCCTTGGCGAGGAACCCGCTGGCACCGGCCCGCAGCGCGCCGACCACGTACTCGTCGAGGTCGAACGTGGTGAGGATCAGCACCCGCACGGGCAGCTTCGCCTCGATGATCTGCCGCGTCGCCGCCACCCCGTCCAGGCGCGGCATGCGGATGTCCATGAGCACCACGTCGGGCAGCAGCCGCCGGGCCAGGTCGACCGCCTCCGCCCCGTTGCCGGCCTCACCGACGATGTTCAGGTCGGTCTCGGCGCCGAGCACCATCTTGAACCCCGTGCGCAGCAACGGCTGGTCGTCGGCGAGCAGCACCCGGATCGGCGCACCGGCGGCCGGTGTGATCGGTGGTACAGGTCCGTCGGTCACACCGGGTCCTTTCCATTGTTCAAGGTGACGGGCACAGCACCGACCTCGTCACCGGTGGCGCCCTGGTAGCTGGTGGGGTCCGCCTTCTCGACCGTGTCCGCTTTCTCGGCGGTCTCTCCGGACGTGGGCCGGTCGCCCTGTTCGCCTTCGAGCGGGATGCGGGCGAACACGCGGAACCCGCCTCCGGGCCGGGGCCCGGCACGCAGCGACCCGCCGTAGAGGCTGATCCGTTCGCGCATGCCGAGCAGCCCGTGTCCGACCGTGCGGGGTCCGGGCCGCGGCCCGCGGCCGGTGTCGCTGATCTCAATGGCGAGCTCGCGGGCGGCGAACGACAGCCGCACCTCCGCCGACGCCGGTCCGGCGTGTTTGAGCGCGTTGGTGAGGGCTTCCTGCGTGATGCGGTAGACGGCCAGCGCCACGCCGGGGTCGAGGTGTCCGGGGTCGCCGAACGTGGTCAGCTGCACCGGCAGCCCGGCTTCGCGTACCTGTTCGATGAGCCCGTCGAGGCCGGGCAGGCCGGGCTGCGGTTCCAGCTCGCCGGCCGGCTCGGTGTCGGTGCGCAGCACCACGAGCAGCCGGCGCATCTCCCGCAGCGCCACCCGCCCAGTCTCCTCGATGGTGGCGAGCGCCTCGTCGGCGGCCACCGGGTCGCGGCTCAACGCCCGGCGGGTGCCGGTGGCGAGGACGCTCATGACGCTGACGTGGTGGGCGACCACGTCGTGCAGTTCGCGGGCGATCCGTCGCCGTTCGTCGGCCACGGCCTGTTCGGCGATGGCGAGCTGGCCGCGTTCGGCGGTGCGAGCGCGGTCCTCCAGCGCGCTGACGTAGGCCCGCCGGTTGTGCACCGTGCGGCCGATGAAGAAGATCAGGAGGAAGAGCAGGACGTTGTACGCCACGTAGTACGCGACCGGCAGGTCGACCGGGATGGGGTCGCTCCTCGACAGGCCGAGCGGGGTCAGGGCGAGGGCGAGCGGTCCGAGCCAGAGCAGCACGCTGGTGCCGATCGTGTACCGCAGGCTGCACGACGCGGCGATCGTGTACGTGAGCACGATGAGCGAGGCGCCGCTGCCACCCCAGTCCCTGATGATGGCGGCCACCGACAGGTTGACCACCAGGATGGCCACCGCCCAGTGGACGGCGGTGCGCCGCAGTGCCACGGCGACGTATCCGAGGGCGAGCCAGACCACCGGCCACAACCACGTGGAGGGCTGGTACTGGGGCGGCTGCAGCACCCAGAGCACCGACTCGCCCACGAACAGCACCACGGCGAGCATGACGTCGAACAGCAACCTGCCCCGCGGGCCCTGCTGCTGCGCCACCATGCCTGCGAGGCTATCCGTCCGCGGAGACCGATTCTCGTGCCCCACGCTGATCTCGTCTCCTCCTCCAGGATGAGATCGCCACCCCCCACCCGGCCCCGAGAGGCACGTGCCCCGGCCCCGCCGACCCTCCCCGGCTGAGTCCCCGGCAGAGTCCCCGGCTGAGTCCCCGGCAGAGTCCCCGGCAGAGTCCCCGGCTGAGTCCCCGGCAGAGTCCCCGGCAGAGTCTCCGGCAGAGTCTCCGGCAGAGTCTCCGGCTGAGTCCCCGGCAGAGTCTCCGGCAGAGCGGACCGAACTTCCGGGCACGCAGATACCGCACGGCCCTCCGCCGGGTACCTCCGCGCCCGGAAGCCGAACCGCTCCCGGCTACACCGCCGCGGCCAGCGGGACCCCTCAGCCCTCAGGCGACCCGGTCACGACCGGCGCGCCGTGCCCCGAGGCCGCAACCGCGCCCGCCGCGGCAGCCCCCTCCGCCGGGGGACGGGGTTCCGGGTACGGCGGCGGAGTCCCCCCGTACGCCGGGCACAGGTCCTGATAGCTGCACCACCCGCACAACCGGCTCGGGCGGGGACGGAAGTCGCGGTCGGCGGTGGCTCGTTCGATGGCCTGCCACAGGGCGACGAGGGTGCGTTCGAAGCGGGACAGCTCCTCCTCGTCGGGGGTGTAGTCACACACCTCGGCGTCCTTGAGGTACACCAGGCGCAGCACCCGGGGGACGCGGCCGCGCAGGCGCCAGACGACCAGCGCGTAGAACTTCAGCTGGAACAGGGCGCGGGCCTCGAACGCCTCACGGGGGGCGCCGCCGGTCTTGTAGTCGACGACGCGCAGCTCGCCGGTGGGTGACACGTCGAGGCGGTCGATGATGCCGCGCAGGAGCAGCTCGTCGCCGAGCTGGGTCTCGACCATGACCTCGCGTTCGGCGGGTTCGAGGCGGCGGGGGTCCTCGACGGCGAAGTAGCCGCCGAGGAGGGCGCGGGCGCCGGAGACGAACTCGTCCTCGGTGAGGCCCTCGCCGAACAAATCGGTGACCGCGGCCCACTCCTCGCGCATCCGGACCCACTCGGGCTCGACCAGGGCCTCGGCCGACCCGGGCGTGCGCTCGGCGGCCGGCAGGTCGAACAGCCGGTCGAGCACGGCGTGCACGAGGGTGCCGCGCACCGCGTCGGCGTTGGGCTTCTCGGGCAGCCGGTCGACGGTGCGGAACCGGTACAGCAGGGGGCAGGTCTTGAAGTCGCCCGCGCGCGACGGCGACAGCGAGGGGAGGACCCGTTCAACCGAAACCGTCATGCCGAAGAGGTTAGGTGAGGGGTCTGACAATCCGGACGGCCGTACCATCACCAGGGTGGTCGAGCACGAGGCAGATTCGCGTCGGGCGGGCATCCCGCTCGGGCGGCTCCTCGGCTTCCCCGTGCACCTCAGCCTGTCCTGGCTGGTGCTGGCCGTGCTGGTCACCATCCTCTACGGCGAACCGGGCGCCTACGCCTGGGGTGCGGTGTTCGTGCTCGGGCTGCTCGTCTCCGTCCTGCTGCACGAGCTCGGCCACGCCGTCGCCAGCAGGAGGCTCGGCACCGGTGTGAAGGGCATCACGCTGGAGTTCCTCGGCGGCTACACCGAGATGGAGCGCGACGCGCCGCGTCCCCGGGTCGAGGCCGCCGTGTCGTTGGCCGGCCCCGGCGCGTCCCTGCTGGTGGCGCTCGTGGCCGGCGCCGGCGCCGCGGCGCTGCCCGACGACGGCACCGTGACCCGGCTCCTCGTGCACCTGGCGGTGAGCAACGCGATCATCGCGGTCTTCAACGCGCTGCCGGGCCTGCCGCTCGACGGTGGCCGCGCCCTGCACGCGCTGGTCTGGGCGGTCACCGGCGACCGGCACCGGGGCCAGCGGATCGCCGGGGTCGCCGGGATCGTGCTGGCGGTCGTGGTGGCCGGGGCGGCCGCGTGGCTGCTCGTCGCCGACCACCTGTCGCTGGTCGGCGCCGGGTTCACATTCGTGGTCGCGGGGTCGATCGGCCTGGGCGGCGGTACGGCGGTGCGGCTCGCCGCGCAGGACGCACGGCTGCGGCGGCTCGCCGTCGACCGGCTGACGCGTCCCATATTCGGGGTACCCAGCGGAACGTCGGTCGCGGAGGCCCACCGACGGGGCGGGGAGGGCGCCGTTTTCGGCGTCGTCGACCCGGACGGACGGCTGTGGGCGGTGGTCCCCGAGGCGGAGGATGCGACGGTGCCGGTCGACCGCCGCGAATCCGTCGAGATCGACGCGCTGGCCCGCCTGGTCGGCGACTACCCGTCGGTGGACAGCCACCTGACGGGCGACGACGTGCTGAAGGCCGTGGAAGCCGACCCCGTCGGCGACTACCTGGTCACGGCGGGCGAGGATGTGGTCGGCATCCTGCGCGCCTCCGACATCGAGGGGGAGCGCGTCCCGCTGACCAGAAGGAGTGGCACGTGACCGCCACGCACGCAGGCCCGAGGCACCGAGGGCCGTTCCGGGTGGGCGACCGCGTGCAGCTCACCGACCCCAAGGGCCGGCTGCACACGATCACGCTGGAGCCGGGCAGGCAGTTCCACACCCACCGGGGCATGGTCGACCACGACGCCCTGATCGGCCTTCCCGACGCCAGCGTCGTGACCAGCTCCGGCGGCACCCAGTACCTTGCGCTGCGCCCCCTGCTCGCCGACTACGTCCTCGGCATGCCCCGCGGCGCCCAGGTGATCTACCCGAAGGACGCGGCGCAGATCGTCGCGATGGGCGACGTGTTCCCGGGTGCGAAGGTGCTGGAGGCCGGTGCCGGGTCGGGTGCGTTGAGCTGCTGGCTGCTGCGCGCCGTGGGGCCGACGGGTCAGCTGTTCTCGTTCGAGCAGCGCGCCGACTTCGCGGAGATCGCCCGGCGTAACGTTTCGGCCTTCATGGGCGATGTCCCGGAGAACTGGTCCCTCACAGTGGATGACGTAGGTGCCTGCGAAGAGAACGATTTTGACCGGATAATCCTTGACATGCTCACGCCGTGGGAGCACCTGGATCTCGTCGAGCGCGCTCTCGTGCCCGGCGGGGTCTTCGTGGGCTACGTGGCGACGACGCCGCAGCTCAGCGAGCTGGTCGAGGCGTTGCGCGAGAGCGGGTGCTTCACCGAGCCGCGCGCCTGGGAGACCCTCGTGCGTGACTGGCACGCCGAGGGCCTGGCGGTCCGCCCGGACCATCGCATGATCGCCCACACGGCGTTCCTGGTCACGGCCCGTCGTATGGCACCCGGCGTCGTGGCCCCGCCGCGGCGGCGCAAGCCGAGCAAGGGCGCGGAGGCGTACCAGCTCAAGCGCGCGGCGGCGGCCGCCGGCGCCGTCGTGGGTTCGAAAGGCAATGGGACGCACGTTCCCACGGCGCCTCCAGCAGGCGTCCCGGACGACCCCATGGTGAGCAGCACGACGGTCGGCGGGGCCGTCGACGAACAGGTGGCCGGCCGGGCCGCCGGTGGGGGCACCAACGGCAACGGGACTGCCGAGGTGAACCCGGGCGAGGGGGGCCCATGACGCGTAGCAGCTTTGGGAACGAGATGCCGGCGGTCTTCCCGGACTGGTCTCCGTACACGGAGCTGGACTCGGCGGCCCGCGCGTACCTGAGGGACCCGGAGATCGCGCTCGACGCGCTCGCCGGGGTCATGCGTGGCTCCCAGGTGCTCGGCTTCACGCTGGAGCGCTTCGTGAACGAGGTCAACGGGGTGTGGCAGGAGGTCGTCGTCTGTGACGGCACCCGGCTGGTGCTCTGGCACGGCGAGGACCTGCCCCCCGGTGACGGCCCGCCCGGGTCGATGTCGTCGTCGCTGCGGGTGGTGGCCCTGTCGGCGGTGACGGAGGTGGGCTGCCGGCGGCGGCTCACCCGTACCGGCGGCGGCCAGGTGCGCGTCGACAGCATCGACGTCTACCTGCTGCTCAGCTCGCTCGACGAGACCAGCGCCGGCCCCGGCATGGCCGCCGCGGAGGACGGCGGGCCGGTGATCCGCCACGACGCGCTGCGCTTCGGCAAGACCCTCGACGACGGCGGGGCGGGTCAGATCGGGCGGTTGGAGGAGTTCGCCCGGCTTGTCTCGTCTCTCGTCGGACGGCCGATGATCTGAGCGGCCCGTGACCGGCGCGCGGTTACGCCGCGTCGGCGTCCGGACCGGCGACCGGTGCGCCGTCGCTCACGCGGGTGACGTGGATGCACTCGCCCGGGCACTCCTTGGCCGCGTCGATGACGTGCAGCGTGAGACCGGCCGGCACGCCGACCCGGGCGCCGGGTTCGAGCTTGAGATCGCCGTCGCCGTCCTTGACGTAGGCCAGGCCGTCGACGTCGAACTCGAACACCTCGGGCGCGTACTGCACGCAGAGGCCGTCGCCGGTGCACAGGTCCTGGTCGACCCGCACCTGCAGCTCGTCGGACACTGTGTCGGACACTGGTCCTCCTCCGTTGGTCGGCGGTTCCGACGGTACCCGACCCCACCGCCCCGGCCGAGGGGCGGCGCGGGCGCCGCGGGGGTGTCGGTCGTCACCCGAACCGGTGAGCCGCCACGCCGCGCGACCCGCCCGGGATCGCGCGTGACGCACGGCTCAGCGGCGCCCCGGCGGTCGCCGACGGTGACCCGGTCACCCGCGCCACCGGCCGGATGTGCCGTCCGTTGGTGACGGATGGGTGAACCCGACACCAACGCGGCCAAGAAACCGTGGGCGATGCAACGGGACTAGGCGCCAGATGAGCAGTTAGTGTTAGAGCACAACGTTTAACCCCCGGGGAGGTGGGACGTGGCACGCAGCGACGACGCGGATGCGCGCGCCGCACGGTGGGAGAGGGATGCGCACGACCTCGCCACCCAGGTCGCGTACCTCCAAGAGGAGCTCGCCCTGGTTCGGCGGAAGCTGACCGAGAGCCCTCGTCATGTACGCCAACTGGAGGAACGCCTGGCGGCCGCCCAGGCACAGGTGTCTCGGATGACCGAGAACAACGAGCGGTTGGTGGCCACGCTCAAGGAGGCACGGGCCCAGATCATCACCCTCAAGGAAGAGGTTGACCGACTGGCCCAGCCACCGAGTGGCTACGGGGTCTTCCTGACCAGGCACGAGGACGGCACGGCCGACGTCTTCACCGGCGGCCGCAAGCTGCGGGTGGCGGTGTCGCCGGCGCTCGACCTCGACGAGCTCAAGCGTGGCCAGGAGGTCCTGCTCAACGACGCGCTCAACGTCGTCGACGCGTTCGGGTTCGAACGGGCCGGCGAGGTCGTCATGCTGAAGGAGGTGCTGGAGGCACCGGAGGGCGAGCGCGCCGACCGGGCTCTGGTCATCTCCCACGCCGACGAGGAGCGCATCGTCTATCTGGCCGAATCGCTCACGGACGTGCCGTTGCGGCCGGGTGACTCGCTCATGGTGGAGCCCCGCTCGGCGTACGCGTACGAGCGCATCCCGAAGAGCGAGGTCGAGGAGCTGGTCCTGGAGGAGGTGCCCGACGTCGACTACACCGACATCGGTGGCCTCGACCGGCAGATCGAGCAGATCCGCGACGCGGTGGAGCTGCCGTTCCTGCACGCGGACCTGTTCCGTGAGCACCAGCTCCGGCCGCCGAAGGGCATCCTGCTCTACGGCCCGCCCGGGTGCGGTAAGACGCTCATCGCCAAGGCGGTGGCGAACTCGCTGGCGAAGAAGATCGCCGAGCGGCGGGGTGAGGAGAAGCACACCAGCTACTTCCTCAACATCAAGGGTCCCGAGCTCCTCAACAAGTACGTCGGTGAGACGGAGCGCCACATCCGGCTGGTGTTCCAGCGGGCCCGCGAGAAGGCCGGCGAGGGCACGCCGGTCATCGTGTTCTTCGACGAGATGGACTCGGTGTTCCGCACCCGCGGCTCCGGCGTGTCGTCCGACGTCGAGAACACGATCGTCCCGCAGCTGCTCAGCGAGATCGACGGCGTGGAGGGCCTGGAGAACGTCATCGTGATCGGTGCCTCCAACCGGGAGGACATGATCGACCCCGCCATCCTGCGGCCCGGCCGGCTCGATGTGAAGATCAAGATCGAGCGTCCGGACGCCGAGGCGGCGAAGGACATCTTCTCCAAGTACATCCTCACCGACCTGCCGCTGCACGCCGACGACATCGACCAGAACGGTGGCTCGCGCGACGCCTGCGTCGCGGCGATGATCCAGGCCACGGTGCTGCGGATGTACTCGGAGACCGAGGAGAACCGGTTCCTCGAGGTCACCTACGCCAACGGTGACAAGGAGGTCCTGTACTTCAAGGACTTCAACTCCGGCGCGATGATCCAGAACATCGTCGACCGGGCGAAGAAGATGGCCATCAAGGACTTCCTCGGCAACGGTCAGAAGGGGCTGCGCCTGCAGCACCTGCTCGACTCGTGCGTCGACGAGTTCCGCGAGAACGAAGACCTTCCGAACACGACCAACCCCGACGACTGGGCCCGCATCTCCGGCAAGAAGGGCGAGCGGATCGTCTACATCCGCACCCTGGTGTCCGGTGGCAAGGGCGCCGAGGCCGGCCGCTCGATCGAGACGGCCAGCAACACCGGTCAGTACCTGTAACGCATACCTGGAACGCTCGGTACCTGTAACGCACAGCAACGAGGAAGCGCCGGCCGCGTGCCGGCGCTTTTTCGTGCCACCGTATTGACCAGGAACGGGTGTCTTGTCGGACAGAAGCGTGCGCGCCGGGTTCGGAGGTGTCGGAGCGAACGGCTATTGTCTGTCCGTTCCGATTCCTCGCGGCCGATGGCTGCGCTCGTTCGAGTGAGGCGTACCTGGTGACCGAAGCGAGTCCGGTTTTCATCCATCCGACGGCTGAGGTCGAGGAGGGAGCGTCGATCGGGGCCGGTACGAAGGTCTGGCACCTCGGTCATGTCCGCGGTTCCGCCCGGATCGGCGCCGGTTGCACGATCGGTCGCAACGTCTACGTCGACGGAGACGTCACCATCGGTGACGACGTGAAGATCCAGAACAACGTGTCGGTGTACAAGGGCGTGACCATCGAGAGCAGGGTCTTCGTCGGGCCCAGCGCCGTCTTCACCAACGACCTGCGTCCGCGGGCGACCGGCGACTGGGCGGTCACGCCCACGCTGGTCCGCACGGGCGCGTCGATCGGAGCCAACGCCACGCTGGTCTGCGGGGTCACCATCGGCGAGTACGCGATGGTGGCGGCCGGCGCGGTGGTCACGAAGGACGTCGCGCCGCACCAGCTCGTAGCCGGTAACCCCGCCCGCCCGTTGGGCTGGGTGAACCGCGATGGCGAGGTGGTCGCGCGGGGCGCGGAGAGGCCGTCGGACGACGTCCTGAACAGCAGCGCGGAGGGGAGCGCCAACCAGATGACGCCGATCCCGATCACCCGGGTCGTGGTGACGCCGGAGCAGGAGGCGGCGGTGCTCGCCGTCCTGCGCTCGGGGGTCCTGGCCCAGGGGCCGGTCGTGAAGAAGCTGGAGGACGGCTTCGCGGAGCTGCACGGCGTGCCGCACGCGGTGGCGGTGTCGAACGGCACGGTCGCGCTGGAGGCGGCGCTCGAGGCGCTCGGCGTCGGCCCCGGCGACGAGGTGATCACCACGTCGTTCAGCTTCGCGGCGACGCTCAACGCGATCCTCCGTTCCGGCGCCACGGTGCGCCTGGCCGACATCACCGACGACTACACGATCGACCCGGCCTCGGTCGAGGCGCTGATCACCCCGCGCACGAAGGTGATCATGCCGGTCCACCTGTACGGCCTGCCGGCCGACATGGCCGCGATCCAGGCGATCGCCGACCGGCACGGCCTGAAGATCGTCGAGGACGCCGCGCAGGCGCACGCCGCGGGCATCGGCGACCGGTCGGTGGGCTCGTGGGGCGTCGGCTGCTTCTCGCTGTACGCCACCAAGAACATGCACAGCGGTGAGGGCGGGCTCGTCACCACCACCGACGACGCGGTGGCCGACCGGCTGCGCCTGCTGCGCAACCAGGGCATGCGGGTCCGGTACATGTACGAGGCCGCCGGTCACAACTGGCGCATGACCGACCTGCAGGCCGCGATCGCGGTGCCGCAGCTCGCGACGCTGGCCGAGACGGCGGCCGTGCGGGCCGCCAACGCCGCCGCCCTGTCCGAGGGCCTCGCCGACGTGCCGGGCCTGATCACGCCGGTGACGCCGCAGGGACGCACCCACGTGTGGCACCAGTACACGCTGCGACTGGCCGACGACGCGCCGATCACCCGTGACCAGCTCACCAAGAATCTGGAGCACGCCGGAGTCGGCTTCGGTCTGTACTATCCCAGGCTCATGCACCACTACGAGTGCTACGAGGGTCATCCGCAGATCGCGGGCGACCTCACCCCGACAGCCGAACGGGCCGCCGCGAACGTCGTGTCGGTTCCCGTCCACCAGTGGTTGTCCGCCGATGACCTGGCCCGCATCGTGGCCGCAGTCCGAGGAGCGTTCAGTGCCTAAACTCGCCATCGTCGGTGCCGGAATCATGGGCGCCAACCACGGCCGGGTCGCCGGCTCGATCCGGGAGTTCACCGTCACGGCGGTGTGCGACAACGACCTCGAGCGGGCCGCCATGATGGCGAAGCCGCACGACGCGCTCGCCACGAGCAGCATCGAGGAGGCCATCGACGCGGCCGACTGCGTCGTGCTGGCCACGCCGAGCGAGACGCACGCCGAGCTCGGCACGCGCGTCCTGAAGAGCGGCCGTGACCTGCTGGTCGAGAAGCCGATCGCGACCAGCGCGGCCGACGCGCGGGCGCTCATCGAGGCGGCCGAGGCGAACAACCGGATCCTGATGGTCGGCCACATCGAGCGGTTCAACCCGGCGGTCACCGAACTGGTGCGGCTGGTGCAGGACCCGGTGGCGCTGGAGATCACCCGCGTCGGGCCGTTCACCGGCCGGCTCCTCGCCGACGTGGTGCTCGACCTCATGATCCACGACATCGACCTGGCCCGCGCGGCGATCGGGTCGGAGATCGTCCACGTGTCGGCGGTCGGCCGCGCGGTGCGCTCCGGCGACATCGACCTGGCCACCGCGCTGCTGACGTTCGAGAACGGCGTGATCGCCAACATCACCGCCAGCCGGGTCAGCCAGACCAAGATCCGGCGGATCAGCCTCACCCAGCGCGACAACGCGGTGGTCGCCGACCTGCTGCGCCAGCACGTCGAGGTGCACCGGATCGAGCACTCGGAGTACCTGTCCGACGGTGGCGCCCGGTACCGGCAGAGCGGTCTCGTCGAGATCCCGTTCCTCGCCCAGCACGGTGAGCCGCTCATGCACGAACTGCGTCACTTCGCCGCCTGCGTGCAGGAGCGCCGGACGCCGCTGTCGAGCGGCATCGACGGTCTGGCCGCGCTCGAGGTGGCGATCTCCATCCGGGACCAGATTCTCGCGGGGTAGTCGTCGTGTACAAGGACCACAAGATCGCGGCCGTGGTGCCCGCGTACAACGAGAGCAAGCTGATCGGTAAGACGATCATGACGATGCCCGACTACGTCGACCTCATCGTCGTGGTCAACGACAAGTCGACCGACGACACCTCGGCGCAGGCCCGGGCGGTCGACGACCCGCGGGTCCACGTGATCGACCACGAGGTCAACCAGGGTGTCGGCGGCGCGATCATCACCGGTCACCGCAAGGCGCTGGAGATGGGCGCCGACGTCAACGTCATCATGGCCGGCGACGCCCAGATGGACCCGCAGTACCTGCCCGACCTGCTCGACCCGATCTGCGAGCACGGCTACGAGTTCACCAAGGCCAACCGGTTCTACTCGCGCACCGGCTACTCGACGATGCCGTTCATGCGGGCCGCCGGCAGCATCGCGTTGTCGTTCGCCACGAAGGTGGCCAGCGGCTACTGGAACCTCTTCGACCCGCAGAACGGGTACACGGCGGTCAAGCGCACGGCGCTCAACCGCCTGCCGCTCGACCGGGTCGCCCGCAGCTACGCGTTCGAGAACGACTTCCTCATCTGGCTCAACATCGCCAACGCGCGGGCCAAGGACGTCTCGGTGCCGGCGCTGTACGGCGAGGAGGTGTCCACGATGAACCTGCGCAAGGTCACGTGGACGATCGGCAGCCTGCTCGTCACCGGGTTCTGGCGCCGGATGCTGCGCAAGCACGTGCTGCAGTCGTTCTCGGCCGTCGCGTTGCTGTTCTTCACCGGGCTGGCGCTGGTGACGTTCGGCGCGCTCGTCGGCGTGTGGGTGCTGTACGAGACGCTCGGTACGCCCGTGGCGACCACGGGTAGCGTCCTGCTCTCGGTCGGTCCGCTGCTCACCGGCATCCACATGCTGGTGAACGCGCTGATGCTCGATATCCAGTCGACACCGGACTAGCCTGACCCGGTTATCCACCCCCAACTCAGAGAGAGAACCGAGTCTTGGCCTCGAGCACCCGGACCACCACGGGCGCAGACCCCGACGGCACCGGTCCGAACGGCACAGGTCCGAACGGCACCGGTCCGAACGGGGCCGACCCCGACGGCGCCGAACCGGCCGCCGGCCGGCTCGACCCGCCGCCGGACGCCGAGCCGCGCGACCCCGCCGACGACGCTGCCGCGGCCGACGCCGGTCCGGCGCGCACCTGGACCCAGCGGCTCCTCGGCTGGCCGGCCCAGGCCGCGGCGAGCACGCTGCTGCTCGCGCTGATGTCGCACCTGCGGTACCTGTACAACGCCGGCGACCGCGACCACACGGTGCTGTCGCCGCTGGGCATGCGCTGGGCCGACCCCGACGCGTTCAAGGGCGACTGGACGCTCGACAACGCGCCGCAACCGCACTGGGTGTTCGACATCGTCACCTACATCGGGGCGAGCACCGGCACCCTCGGCCTGGTCTACGTGCTCTACTGGCTGGCCACGATGGCCGCCTTCGGGGTCGCCACCACGCTGCTCGCCCGCACCTGGGTGCCGCGGGTGTCGTGGTTCGCGGTCATCGCGGTCACGGTCGTCACCGCGATCGGCCCGCTGTACGTGCTCGGCTCCGGGGTTCAGTTCTACGCCACCGCGCTGCCCAACGCCCTCGGCGGCAACCTGCTCTACCTGTGCGCCGCCGCGCTGCTGGTCGGCCGGCACCGGCTCGCCGCCGCGGCCGGGGTCGCCACGGCGCTGGCCCACGTGCAGCACGGCGTCGTCGCGCTGGTGCTGATGCTGCTGCTGGCCACGGCGTTCGCCGTGTTCCGGCGCCGGATCGAGTGGTGGCTCGTCGGCGCGTCGGCCCTGACGGTCGGCATCGTCGTGTTCAACCTGAAGCTCCGCCCGGTCGCCGGCGACCTGAAGGACTTCCAGGAGGTCTGCGGCGTCCTCATCCCGTACCACTGTGAAGCCACGTCGTGGCTGTTCAACATCTTCTGGGGCGGCATCGCGTTCATCTCGATGGCGCTGCTGACGTTCGCGTTCATCGGCCGGCGCGAGCTGCTGCGCTGGGTCGTGGTGGTGGTGCTGCCGGTCCTCGGGCTGACCGCCGGGGTGCTCGCCGACCGGCTCAACGTGCCGACGCTCGGGCTCGCCGCACAGGGCCTCAACGTGTACCGGCTGTCGATCGAGCTGTTCCCGTTCGCCGTGTGGGGCCTGCTCGCCGCGACGTTCGCCCCGCTGAGCGTCCGCTGGCGGTGGATCACGATGGCCGCCACGCTGTTCCTCGGCTCGTACGCGCTGCGGTCGGGGTACTGGGCGCTGCCCGGCGAGTTCAACTGGTGGCGCGAGCGCAACGAGGTCACCTCGGTGCCGTGGCTGTTCGTCGCCGGGCTGTTCCTGCTGGCCGCGGTCGTCGTGCAGACGGTGCCCGGCCTGGTGCCGGAGCGCCGGTGGACCAGGCCGCAGTGGCTGGCGCAGGCGTCGGTCGGCGCCGGCATCCTCGTTCTGGTGCTCGCCGGCATCGCCGGCAACCAGTTCGCGGTGCGCACGTTCGACCCGCGCTTCTTCCCCTACCCCGCGCTCAGCGCCTGGGGCGAGGAGGTGCGCAAGGTCGTCCCGCCGGGGGAGCAGCTGCTCATGCCGCCGTCGAACACGCGGGTGCGCATCGCCACCCAGCGCGGGGTGGTGCTCGACTGCAAGCTGGCCCCGTACGGCGGCGCGGCGTGGCACGAGTACCGCAGCCGCATGGAGGCCATCGGCGGCTTCGCCGAGTGCGGCTCGTACGGCTGGCGGTCGGTCAACGCGGTCCAGCTCGCCGACCTCGCGCGTCGCTACGGCGCCGACTACATCGTCGTCCGCTCCGACGAGCAGACCGACGTGACCATCGCCGCCGACCTCACCGCACAGGGGTGGGTCCAGGTGGCCGCAGAGCGACCCGGCGCCCCCTTCCGGGTGTTCAAGGCACCGTGGGAGACCCAGTGAAGGTCAGCTACATCATCCCCGCGCACAACAGTGCGGCCGTGATCCAGAACTCCCTCGAGGAGATCGCCAAGCGGCTCACCGACCTCGACGGGGAGATCATCGTCGCCGAGAACGGGTCGCGCGACGGCACCATCGAGATCCTGGCCGACGTCGCGGCCAGCTGGCCCCACACCGGTCCGACGCTGCGGGTGATCACCACGGCGCGGGGACTCGGCCACGCGCTGCGCGAGGGCATCGCCGCCACCACCGGCCGCACCATCGTGTTCACCGCCGACGACCTGCCCTTCGGCTTCGACGAGCTCGACGCGTTCGAGCGCATGGGCTTTCCGGAGCGCACGATCGTGATCGGCTCCAAGGCGCACCCGGAGTCGGTGGTGCTGCGCTCGCTGCTGCGCAACACGCTGACCGGCGGCCTGCGGATCCTGCGCCGGGTCGTGCTCGGCATGCGCACCGCCGACCCGCAGGGCACCTACGTCATGGACGGCGAGTGGGCCCGGACGCTGCAGCCCGACCTGCGCGAGAGCGGCTTCCTCATCACCACCGAGATCGCGTTCGCGGCCGACCTGGCCGGGATCCCGGTGGTCGAGGTGCCGGTGCGGCTGCGGGAGTCCGGGCACCGCACCCGGATCCGGGCCGGCGACGTGGTCAACATGTTCACCGGCACACTCGCCCTGCGCAAACGGCGCCGGGCGCTCGAGCGGGCAGTCGGGACCAACGGGGGGCAGAGGTGACGAGCGTGGCGACGCCCGGCGTCGACGAGGTGGCGGCCGCACCGGCGCCGAAACCGAGCGGACTCCGCCGGTTCCTGATGATCGCCGTGCGGGTGGTGTTCACCGCCGCCGTGCTCGGGTTCGTCACCTACACCACGATCGACCAGTGGTCGGAGGTGCGGGCCACCATCGCATCACTGGCCTGGCCGTCCATCGTTCTCTCCGGTGTGATGGTGCTCGCCGGGCTCTTCGCGCAGACGCTGGCCTACCAGGCCGCGCTGCGCGACGTCGGGCACCGGGTGAGCGTGCGCACCACCAGCCAGATCTACCTGATCGGCCTGCTGGGCAAGTACGTGCCGGGCAGCATCTGGAGCTTCGTGCTGCAGATGGAGCTGGGCCGGCGCGCCAAGCTGCAGCGCCCGCGGGTCATCGTCGCGTCGCTGCTGGTCGTCGGGCTGTCGACGGTCGCGGCGTTCCTGCTGGGACTGTTCGGCCTGCCGGTGCTGTTCGACATCGACCGCGCCGTGACGATCGCGATCGCCGCGATGGTGCCGGTCGCCCTGGTGTGCGCCCACCCGCGCGTGCTCACCTTCATGATCAACCTGTTCCTGAAGGTCGTGAAGCGGTCGCCGCTCGGCGAGCCGATCAGCTGGTCGGCCGTCGGCATGATCGTGCTGTGGAGCAGCCTCGGCTGGACGTTCTTCGGCATCCACCTGTGGCTGCTGGCCAACGCCACCGCCGCGCCCGGCATCGGCGGCGTGTTCCGCTGCATCGGCGCGATCGCGCTGGCGATCACCGCCGGCATCGTCGCGTTCCTGGCCCCGTCGGGCATCGGCGCCCGCGAGTCGGTCATCGTCGCCGCGCTGGCGCCGTACGTCCCGCTGGGTACCGCGACCGGCATCGCGCTCGCGTCCCGCCTGATCTTCACCGTCGGTGAGCTGATCGCGGCGACGATCGCCGCGCTCAGCGGGCTGGGCGAGGTCCGCGCGGCCCGCGCGGCGATCAAGCGCACGATGGCGTCCGCCGAGGGCGAGGTCGTCCCGCCGGTCAGTGTCGTCGCCGAGGACCGGCCCACGGGTGACCGGGAGAGCACGCCCGCCGCCGACACCGACACCACCACCGACTCCGGAGGTCGTTGAGCCATGCCGTTCCGGGGCGTACGCCTGTGGCTCCTCGCGTTCGCCGCGTTCTTCCTGATGATCGGCGGCTGGGCGCTGGCCGCCCCGTACGACGGCTCCGCCGACGAGCACGACCACATCTACCGCGCCGTCGGCATCTGGAACGGCGACCTCGCACCCGAACCGGCCAACGCCGTGCGCGGCAGCGGCGCGTTCGTCCGGGTGCCCCGCGGCCTCGTGGTGCCCGACGAGCCGTGCTGGCAGTTCAAGCCGGGCATGCCCGCCTCCTGCGCGCCCGAGCCCACCTCCGACGCCACCACCGTGCGGGTCGGCACCGGCGCCGGCCGCTACCACCCCGGCTACTACGCGGTGGTCGGCGTGCCGCTGAAGCTGTTCCCCGGCTGGTCCGGGGTGCTGCTGGCCCGGCTGCTCACCGGCGCCGGCGCCGCCGCCCTGCTCGCCGCCTCCGTGGTCACGATCGTCACCTACTTCCGGCGCCGGCTCATGCTCGCCGGCCTGCTGGTCGCGGTCACCCCGATGGCGCTGCACTTCTTCGGCGCCGTGAACCCGAACGGCCTGGAGATCGCCGCCGGCGTCGGCCTGTTCACCGCGCTCATCCCGCTGCTGCTCGGCCGGCTCGACACCGTGCCGCGCGGGCTGCTCGTGCTCGCCGGCACCAGCGCGGTGCTGCTCGCCTCGCTGCGCCCCACCGGCCTGGTGTACCTGTTCTTCGGCGCGGTCGCCCTGTTCGTCCCGTTCCGTCGCGAGATCCTGCTGCGGCTGTGGGCATCGACGGCGGCCCGCCTGTGGATCGGCGGGGTCGTGCTCGCCGGGCTGGTCAACGTCGGGTACACGCTGGCGTTCAAGGGCACCGACATGGGCTCGGCGTTCCGCCAGCCGGTGACGTTCGAGCGCGGCCAGGCCCTCGTGTACGTCATGCACTACTGGGGCGAGTGGGCCAAGCAACTCGTCGGCGTGTTCAGCTGGCTCGACATCTACCTGCCCGGCTCGATGTACGTGGTCTGGCACATGGCCGCCGGCGCGCTGCTGGTGTTCGGTGCCGCGTTCGGCCACTGGACCGACCGCTGGCGGCTGGCGGTGCTCGTGTTCGGCGCCACCGGCATCCCCACGTTCCTGCAGTGGTGGTTCCTCAACGAGACCGGCTTCGTCACCCAGGGGCGGTACATGCTGCCCGGTCTCGTCGGGGTCATGATCTTCGCGGCGTGGGTGCTCGAGGAGCGCGGACTGCCGGAGCGGGCCGGCCGGTCACTGACCCGGCTCCTGCTGGTCACCGTCGTGCCGTTCCACGTGTTCAGCATGCTGTGGGCGATGGTGCGCTGGCGCAGCGGCCTGCCCGACTACGGCAAGATCGGCCTGGTGTCGCTGTGGCCGCTCAGCCGGGGCTGGCACCCGGTGGTCGGCTCGGCCCTGCCGACGCTGATGCTGGTTGTCGGCCTCGCCGGCCTGGCGTGGCTGGTCTGGCGGCTGTCGGTCCCGGTGGTCACGGCCGTCGCCACCACCGGTCCCGCCGTCGACCTGCCGGAACAGGACGGCCGTGATGACAGTGACCGCGACGACGCGGAACTCGCGACCCGGCGCCCCTGACACCCCTCATTCGATGCAACCGCATCGAGGCGGTGTCGGGCAGTAACCGCCGACTGGACTAGGCTTCATGCATGAGTGTGCGGCGGGTCATGGGTTCCGAGGTCGAATACGGCATTTCCGTACCGGGTAACCCCGGCGCCAACCCGATGGTCACCTCGTCGCAGGTGGTCAACGCCTACGGCGCCCGGCCCGAGCTGTCGCGCAACGGCCGCGCGCGGTGGGACTACGAGGAGGAGTCGCCGCTGCGCGACGCCCGCGGGTTCACCTACTCGGGCGCGTTGTACGACCCCGCGGAGGCGCTCGCCGACGAGGATCTCGGCCTGGCGAACGTGATACTGACCAACGGCGCCCGCCTCTACGTCGACCACGCGCACCCGGAGTACTCCACGCCCGAGGTCACCAACCCGCGCGACCTCGTGCTGTGGGACAAGGCGGGGGAGCGGGTGATGGCCGAGGCCGCCCGCCGCGCCGCCACCATCCCCGGCACCCAGCCGATCCACCTGTACAAGAACAACACCGACAACAAGGGCGCCAGCTACGGCACCCACGAGAACTACCTGATGAAGCGGCAGACGGCGTTCGCCGACATCGTCATGCACCTGACGCCGTTCTTCGTCACGCGGCAGATCGTCTGCGGCGCCGGCCGGGTCGGCATCGGGCAGGACGGGTCGACGCCGGGCTTCCAGATCTCCCAGCGGGCCGACTTCTTCGAGGTCGAGGTCGGCCTGGAGACCACGCTCAAGCGTCCGATCATCAACACCCGCGACGAGCCGCACGCCGACGCCGACAAGTACCGGCGGCTGCACGTCATCATCGGCGACGCGAACCTCTCCGAGATCTCGACCTACCTGAAGGTCGGCTGCGCCTCGCTCGTGCTGGCCATGATCGAGGACAAGGTGCTGCCGGCCGACCTCGGCATCGCCGACCCGGTGAGCGAGCTCAAGGCCGTCAGCCACGACCCGACGCTCACCCACCGCATCCGCCTGCGTGACGGGCGCCGCCTGACCGCCCTCGACCTGCAGTGGGCCTACTACGAGCGGGCCCGCGCCTACGTCGACGACCGGCTGGGCGCCGACGCCGACGAGGTGACCCTCGACGTGCTGGCCCGCTGGGAGAGCGTGCTCGACCGGCTCGGCCGCGACCCGATGCTGTGCGCCAAGGAGCTCGACTGGGTCGCGAAGCTGCGGCTGCTCGACGGCTACCGCGAGCGCGAGTCGCTCGGCTGGGCGTCGTCGAAACTGCAGCTCATCGACCTGCAGTACTCCGACGTGCGCCCGGAGAAGGGCCTGTACCACCGGCTGGTCGCGCGCGGGTCCATGGACCGGCTCTTCGACGACGAGGCCGTGCGCGAGGCGATGACCGAGCCGCCGGAGGACACCCGCGCCTACTTCCGTGGCCGGTGCCTGGCCCAGTACGCCGGCGAGGTCGTCGCCGCCAGCTGGGACTCGGTGATCTTCGACATCGGCCGCGAGTCGCTGGTGCGGGTTCCGATGATGGAGCCCGAGCGGGGCACCCGCAAGCACGTGGGCGCGCTGTTCGACCGGTGCGACACGGCGAAGGACCTTCTGGAGGCACTCACCGGCGGGTGAGGTGTCGCGGCCGCGGTTCGCGGTCGCGGCGAGATAGGTTTGCTCACACGGTTGAGGTGGATCGAGGAGGGGCGGTCATCATGGCCACGCGAGACACGGGCGGTCAGTCGCAGTCGGGCAAGGCCCGCAAGGACGAGGAGATCGACGAGGCGCCGGCACCGGAGGCGAATCCGGAAGTGGCCGAGCGCCACGAGAAGCTCACCGAGGATGTCGACGACCTGCTGGACGAGATCGACTCGGTGCTCGAGGAGAACGCCGAGGAGTTCGTCCGCGGGTATGTGCAAAAGGGCGGCCAGTAGTATCTTCACGCTCGACCCAGAGATCAACTGAAAGGAGCCCCGTGGCAGCGGGATTCGATCCACCGCGCCGGTTTCCGGCCGACGTAGCGCCGCCGGTGTCGTCGTCGTTCGTCGACTACCTGGCTCGTACCGCGCCCGAGCTGCTGCCCGGCCGCCGTCCCCTTCCCCCGGGCATGGCCGCCGAGGGGCTCACCCACGCCACCACGGTCGTCGCGGTCACCTTCGACGGCGGGGTGCTGATGGCGGGTGACCGGCGCGCCACCGCCGGCCACATGATCGCCAACCGGGAGATCGAGAAGGTCTACGCCGCCGACGTGTACTCCCTCGTCGGTATGGCCGGTACCGCCGGCATCGGCCTGGAGGTCATCCGGCTGTTCCAGGTGGAGCTGGAGCACTACGAGAAGATCGAGGGCGCGATGCTCTCGCTCGACGGCAAGGCCAACCGGCTCGCCAC
Organism: Virgisporangium ochraceum; assembly: GCF_016863655.1. Classification (GTDB taxonomy): domain Bacteria; phylum Actinomycetota; class Actinomycetes; order Mycobacteriales; family Micromonosporaceae; genus Virgisporangium; species Virgisporangium ochraceum. Next base: position 18,728 of record NZ_BOPH01000143.1, on the reverse strand, counting down.
GATGATCCGCAACAACCTGGCCGCGGCCATGCAGGGCCTCGCCGTGGTGCCGCTGTTCGCCGGGTTCGACCTCGACGCGCAGGATCCCGCCAAGGCCGGTCGCATCTTCAGCTTCGACGTGGTCGGTGGGGTCTACGAGGAGACCGACTACGAGGGCATCGGCTCCGGCTCGTTGTTCGCGAAGTCGTCGCTGAAGAAGCTGCACAAGCGCGGCATGACGGCCGAGGAGGCGATCCGTGCCGCCGTCGAGGCGCTTTACGACGCCGCCGACGACGACACCGCCACCGGTGGCCCCGACCTGATCCGCAAGATCTACCCGGTGGTCATGACGGCGACCGCCGAGGGCGCCCAGCGGGTGCCCGAGGAGCAGGTGGCCGCACTCGCCCACGAGATCGTCGAGGCCCGTTCCATCTGATCGGCGCAGCCTGACCCGTCCATCCTCCGTGAGCTAAGGAGAACCCCACCGGTGGCTATGCAGTTCTACGCATCACCCGAGCAGGTGATGCGGGACCGCTCTGAGTACGCCCGCAAGAACATCGCCCGGAGCCGGGCCGCGATCGTGTTGAGCTACGAGGGCGGCGTGCTGCTGGTCACCGAGAACGTGTCGACGGCGCTGCACAAGATCTCGGAGATCTACGACCGCATCGGCTTCTGCGCGGTCGGCCGCTACAACGAGTTCGAGACACTGCGCGCCTTCGGTGTGCGGCTCGCCGACCTGCGCGGCTACTCCTACGACCGGCGGGACGTCACCGGCCGGGCGCTGGCCAACGCCTACGCGCAGAACCTGGGCGCGATCTTCACCGACCAGACGAAGCCGTTCGAGGTGGAGATCTGCGTCGCCGAGGTGGGCCGCACGCCCGACCGCGACGAGCTGTACCGCAACAACTTCGACGGGTCGGTGCAGACCGAGAAGGGCTTCCTGGTCATCGGCGGCCAGGCCGAGCCGGTGCTCAACGTGGTGCGCGAGCGGCACAACTCCGACATGAGCCTCACCGAGGCGCTGACGATGGCTGTCGACGCGTTGTCGAGCGTCGGTGGCGAGGGCGGCAACAAGCGCGACATTCCGCGGCACCAGTTCGAGGTCGCGGTGCTCGACCGGCGCAAGGCCGGCCGCACGTTCCGCCGCATCACCGGTGCCGCCCTCGACGCGCTGCTCGACGGCTCGGCGAAGAAGGCCGAGGACACCGCACCGGCGGTCGCGGTGTCGCCGGCACCGGCGAAGAAGGACGACCCGCCGCCGGCGCCGGCCGAGGACTCCGACGCCCGCGCCCGCGCGACGGACAACCCCGGCACGACCGAGGAGACCTCTACCTCCGACGAGACGACCTCCGAGGAGGAGTAGCCGCTACGCGGCCAGCACGGTCAGTCCGACGGCGCCGAGGATGGCGCCGAAGCTGACGACCACGCTGCCCGCGACGATCGCGACCGGCCGCACCCGGGTGTGGCCGGTCGTTTCGTGTCCGGGCCGGTGCAGGTCGGGCAGGCGCACCGCGATCGCCGTGACGATCAGCCAGGCCGTGCCGAGGAGCCAGCCGGCGGCGACGTCGCTGGGGTAGTGCACGCCGAGGTAGATCCGCGACAGCCCGATCCCGATGGCCAGGGCCGCCGCGGCCACCCACGCGGTGGCGATGACGACCCGTTTCGCGGTGAGCGTCGACACCAGCCAGGCGACCGTGCCCAGCACGGCGACGGCGCTCGTCGAGTGGCCCGACGGGAACGAGAAGCCGTCCTCGACGATGGCCCGCTGCAGCGGGTCGGGCCGGTCGCGGCCGATGATCAGCTTGATCGTCGCGACCAGCAGCGCGCCGCCGAGCCCGGCGACGGCCGCCACGACGACCGGGCTCCAGGACCGCTGCCGGTACGCGACGAGGAACGCGACCCCGGCGAGCAGACCGGTGAGCAGCGCCTTGCCGCCGACGTCGGTCAGCGCGATCACCACGCTGTTGTCCCAGGCGGCCCGCTGGTCGGCGATCCACGCGATGAGCCGCCGGTCGAACGCGGTCAGCTCGTCGTCCTCGGTGACCTCGGCGAGTATCGACACGAACATCGTCACGAGGCCGACCACGGCGGCCACGCCGAGAACGAGGACCAGCACCACCATCGGCACCCGGTCGGTGAGCCACGACAGGGCCCGCGGCGCGACGATCCGGCCCCGCACGCGCCGGGCCGCCGGAGTCACCGCCGCGACGACCCCGAACGAGACGAGCACCGCGACCACGATGAGCCCGGCGCTGACGAACGTCGTGCCACCCACCGGCGCAAGCCTAGTGGGTGACGACCTGGACGCGGTCGGGGTAGCGCTGGGCGACCAGGGTGGCGGCGTCGACGTTCGTCGGGGCGTCGGGGCCGGTGAGGAACCGCGCCCGCGGGTCGGAGACGTGGATGCGCACCCGCACCGGGCTCACCGACACCTGCCGCTCGAGGTCGGCGAGCGTGCGCGGGCCGCGGGTCGGGTTGAGGAAGTTGTACCAGTCGTGGCCGTACCGGTAGTTGCGCTGCAGCACCGAGCCGTAGAGCGTCCCGAAGAAGTTGCGGTACGGGTCGCCCATCAGGTCGACGTCGACGGTGTTCTCCGCCTCCGGGAACCGGCTGGCGATGAACACCGCGTCGCGGCCGCCGCCGGGGGAACCGCGGTCGATGCCGGTCGCGAGCCGCACGCCGTAGCTCGGCACGACCGCGTGGTTGCGACCGCCGGCCACGACGAAGAACCCGGCGACCGCCAGCACGACCACGGCGGTGACGGCCAGCGGCCGACGCCCGTTCGTCGTCGCGAGCCGGGCCAGCGAGCCCATCAGCACCAGCATGACGATCACGAGCACGTGCAGCAGCTTGTCGAAGTAGTAGTGCGTGCGTCCGATCGTCAGCAGCTGCCAGGCGCCCATGACCACCTGCAGCGACACGGCCGCGAGCAGCGCGAACGCGGCCATCCGCCGGGCGGGGGAGCGCAGCCCGCCGGCGGCGACCAGCCCCGCCGCGGCCAGCAGAACCAGCAGCAACGCGGCCGGCTTGTCGCTCGGCAGCGCCGTGCCCGCCGACGTGAGCAGCTGCGTGGTGGTGGCGTGCAGCAGCCCGATCGGGGTGATCGCCACGATCGGGACGGCCAGCACGCCGATCACCACCGCCTGCCAGCTGCGCCACACGCGGTAGCGGGCCACCCAGCCGAGCACCAGCAGCCCGGCGAACGGCAGGAACAGGTGGTAGGTGAACGACAACGCGATCACCAGCAGCGCGACCGTGACGATCTGGTCGATGCGACTGGTGAGCGGCCGCACCACCAGCGCGGTGAGCGCGGCGGCGACCACCAGCCCGGCGAGCTCGTTCGGGTAGCCGCGGACGAACACCGCCACCGGTTCGCCGAAGAACACCCCGGCCGCGACCACGGCCAGCGCCGCCGTCACCGCGAGCGGACGGGCGCCGGGACCCGCGATCCGGGCCGCCGACCACAGCACGACGAGCGCCAGCACCACGAACGTCACCACGTACAGCCACAGCATCGTGTCGACCGCGGTGAACGGGTCGGTGCTGCTGGTGTCGGACGAGCGGAGGAACCGGTCGACGACGGCGTACGTGTAGTAGATGCCCTGCGGGTAGGCGCGGATGCCCTCGGTCTCGGCGGCGGGGAGCAGTGTGGCGTCGCCGGGCGGGTGCAGGAACGCGAACCCGCCGAACCGGCCGATCTGTTCGAACAACGTCATGTGCCGGGCGATGTCCTCGCCGCCGGCGACGATGCCGATCCGCCCGCCGAGGTCACGCAGCGCGAACGGAACCACCGTGAGGACCGCGACGCCGACGGTGCCGGCGACGACCGCCAGGTCCGCCGGGCGGTACAGGCGCGGCGCCCGCCAGTCACGCCGCGTCGCGGCGGCGACCAGCAGCGTGAACGCGCTGCCGGCGAGCACCACCGGGTGCAGCTTGCCGACGTAGGAGAAGAACAGTCCGGCGACGACCAGCGCGCCGAACGACTGGACGATCGCGACCACCAGCCGGTCGAGCAGGGTGGTCAGGCCGCGCTGCAGGCCCACGACGGCGGCCAGGTAGACCGGGATGAGCAGCCAGTCGACGCCCACGAGGTGGGTCAGCGCCGGCACCGCCCAGGCCGCCACGAGGGCGCCCAGCAGGACCAACGGGCGCCGACCGCGTGGGTCCGCGGCCGGTGCCCGCACATCGGAGGCCGGCGCGGCTTGTGTCGACATCGGCCGAGATCGTAGCACCGGTACCGGAGCGTCACCTTCGGACCACCGCGGCTCGTGTCGATGCCTGTGTCGGCAACGCCTGACCGTCACGGTCGGTTCCGCATACGGCCCGGGTATTGTGCCGGTCAACGCCGCCGCATCGGCGCGTGCGACGCCCACCCGACCCCCGAACCGGAGCCTGCATGCCGACCCCATCCGTAGAGGTCACCGTCCTGCTGCCGTGCCTGAACGAGGCCGAGACCCTGGCCGTGTGCGTACAGAAGGCGGTGCGCTGCCTGGCCGAGCTCGGCGTCGACGGCGAGGTGCTGGTCAGCGACAACGGCTCCACCGACGGCTCGCAGCAGATCGCCGTCGACAACGGCGCCCGGGTGGTGGCGGCGCCGATCCGGGGGTACGGCGGCGCGCTGCAGGCCGGCATCGAGGCGGCCCGCGGCCGCTACGTGATCATGGCCGACTCCGACGACTCGTACGACCTGTCCAACCTCGGCCCGTTCATCGAGCGGCTGCGCGAGGGCAACGACGTCGTGATGGGCAACCGGTTCAAGGGCGGCATCGCCCCCGGCGCCATGCCGTTCCTGCACAGGTACCTGGGCAACCCGGTGCTGTCGCTGATCGGCCGGGTGCTCTTCGGCCTCAAGCACGTCGGCGACTTCCACTGCGGCATCCGCGGCTTCAACCGGGCCCGCATCCAGGCGCTCGGGCTGTGCATGCCGGGCATGGAGTTCGCCTCCGAGCTGGTCGTGCGGGCCGCGCTCGCCGGGTACACGCTGGTCGAGGTCCCGACGACGCTGCGTCCCGACGGCCGCAGCCGCCCGCCGCACCTGCGCACCTGGCGCGACGGCTGGCGGCACCTGCGGTTCCTGCTCGTGTTCGCGCCGAGCAAGATCCTGGTGTGGCCCGGCGCCGTCCTCGGCGGCCTCGGACTGGTCGCCACCGCGGCCCTGGCCTGGCGGCCGATCCCGATCGGTGGCGCGACCCTCGACGTCAACGCGTTGATCTACGCATGTCTTCTCGTGATCGTGGGGGTCCAGCTCGTCCTGTTCGGCGGGTTCGCCCAGATCTACGGCCGCCACGAGGGCATCACCCACGTCGACCATCTCGCCCGGTGGACCAAGCTGCTGCGCCTGGAGACCTGCATGGCCATCGGGCTGCTGCTGATGGTGCTGGGCGGGATAGGCACGGTCGTGGCCGTCTCGCAGTGGGGCGAGACGGGCTTCGGCCCCATCGAGAACAGCAGCACGATCCGCTGGGTGCTGGTGTCGACGACGTCGATCTCGGTCGGGTTCATCATCATCTGCGCGGGTCTGTTCTCCAGCCTCCTGACGCTGCGCAGCGCGCGGCCCGGTCGTCTCGTGTTCGACGACGAGAACGACGAGGTCCTCGCCGCCCGCTAGCACGTCAGCGGCCCCGGCGGCGGATCGCTCCGACGGCCCGGACGACGGCGAACAGCACCACCCCGGAGGCGGCCAGGAGCGCCACCGCCCACGCGATCGGGTTCCGGTCGTGCACCTGGCCGCCGACGGACCGACCGCAGGTCACCGTGGCCGGGCCGGACCACCACACGTCGGTGCGCGTGCCCTCCCTGCCCCGCTCGGCGACGCTCAGCGCGAGCACCGCCCACGCCAGCACGAGCCGGGCGTGGCCGCGCGCCGGCACGGGTCAGACCCTGGACGGGCCGAAGGCGTGGCGGGTCAGGACCTTGATGCCCTTGCCGCTGCGGGACAGGACGGCGCCGGGCAGCATAGTGGCGGCGTGCAGCCGCGAGGAGACGTAGCGGCGGCTGGCCCTGGCGGCCCGGGGCCAGCCGTGGGCGTCCATCTGGGCAGCGGTCTCGATGAAGTACTTCCGCGCCTCGAGGAAGCGGACCCCGAGCTTGGCGTCGGCGGACGAGACGCTTTCGGCGTGGCGCCGGTACTGGAAGCACAGCGTGTCGTCGACGAGCATCTCCTCGCCCATCTGCACCAGCTCGATGATCAGCGCCAGGTCCTGGATGACCCGCAGCTCCGGCCGGAAGCGCACCGACTGCATCTTCTCCGTGCGCCAGCACAGCGACGGGAAGTACAGCCAGTTGCCGCGCAGCAGGCTGACGGCCATGTCCTCGCCACGCATCACGGTCTGGCCGGTGAACCGGGGTCGGTACACGCGCGCCTTGGTGCGGTCGACCAGGGTGTTCGTGACCCTGCCGTCGGCGTCGATGACCTCCACGCCGGGCTGGATGATCGCGACCTTCGGGTGCTGGGCCGCGAGCGCCTTCACGGTGGCGACGTAGTTGGGCAGCATCAGGTCGTCGGTGCCGAGCATGGTCATGTACTCGTGCTCGGCGAGGTCGGCGCACTTCTGGAAGTTCTTCGTGATGCCGAGGTTCTGCTCGTTGCGCTGGTACCGGATGCGCTCGTCGCCCAGGCCGGCGAACCACTCGGGGACGCCCGGCTCCTGCCCGTCGTCGACCACGGTCAGCCGCCACTCGGGGTCGGACTGGGCGATGACGCTGCGCACCGCCGCCTGCAGCAGACCGACATCGCCGTAGTAGGGCAGCATGATGTCGAGGTTCATGACCGGGCAGGCTCCGTCGCGGTAGGGGTGGCTGGTTCGGGCTCAGGTTCAGGCTCGGGTCCGCGGTCGGGTCCGCGGTCCGGTTCGCGCGTCGCTTCCGGGCGCGGTTCGTCGGGCGCGGGCTTCTGTTCGTCGGGACCGCGTGAGCGCAGCAGCTTCGGCGTCCAGTTCTTCGCCGACATCGCCGGCTTCTCGACGAGGTGCCACGACGGCACCGCGAGCAGCACCGTGCCGGCGAGGGACAGCGCGATGTAGACCACCGGGCCCCACTTGGCGCCGCCGAGCATCGCGACGACCTGCTGCACCGGGAACGCGTAGATGTAGATGCCGTACGAGTAGTCCCGCTTGCGGCCGATGCCCTGGAACCGGGCGGGCAGCTTGCACGCGACCCAGACGAGCAGGTACACGTACGCGGGCAGGCCGATCACGATGAAGCCGCCGAGCGCGGCCGACCCGAGGAACGCCACCGCGGCACCGGCGGCGATCGCCGGGTGCATCGGGATCCGGTGCCGGTACAGGTGCAGGCACGCACCGGCCAGGAACAGCATGAACAGCATGTGCATCGTGCTGACGGTCAGCGTGCCGATCAGCGGCAGCGGGCCGATCGCGCCGCGCGGGTACGTCGACGTGTTCGTCGCCGGAAGCTGGCGGACGAAGTCGGCCACCACGACCGCGTACATGGCCAGCGTGACGATCACGACCAGCCGCGGCGCACCGCGCAGGACGCCGGTCCACGCCAGCACCGCGACGATCACGTAGCACGTCAGCTCGTAGATCAGGCTCCACAGCGACCCGTTGAACGCCGACGGGCCGCCGGTCAGCTCCCCGTACGGCGTGGTGCTCAGCAGCCCGGAGATCTGGTACTGCTGCATGCCGGTGAGGATGTTCTTCGTGAGGTAGTCGAACGGACCGGCGGGGTGGGTCCAGAACCCGGCCAGGGTGTCGCGCTCGTAGATGGCGACGAACGGCGCGATCACGAACGCGGTGACGACCAGGCACGCCCAGAACCCGGGGAAGATCCGCAGGAACCGGTGCCACGCGTACCGCGGAAGGGTGAACCTCATGCCACTGGCCGTGATGAGGAAACCCGACAGCACGAAGAACCCGTAGACGCCGAAGCCGCCGAGCTCGAACTGGTTGCGGGTCCAGGAGTGGCCGTAGTTGGTTCCGCCGTAGCCCAGCGGCGCGGCGTGCGCGACCAGCACGGACGTGGCCAGCACCAGTCGCAGGAAGCCGATGCTGTTGGCCCGGGTGGAGAACTCGTCAGCGAGAGTACGGCCCGGCACCCATCTCGTCGGGATCCGCACGCGCCCCTCCAGTGTCAAACCCGCCCGAACGACCCCGGCAGCATAGGCGACCGATGTCACGGTGCGCTAACTACCCACTCCGACGGCATTGGTTAGACTCTGCCCCGCTCGGCAGGCCACACACCCCTCGGTACTGCTGGCGTCACGCCCACCGACCGAGGGGAAGCCTGTCCGTGTCCGGACCCGCGACGATGGCGCGCGCCGGTGCGGCGCTCGCGCTGGCCTGGCTGCTGCCGACGGTGACATACCTGCTCGGGATCGCCGTCGTGGTGCCGGTGGTCGTCCTGGTGGGCACCGCGGGCCTGCTGCGCGGCGGCCGCACGCTGCTCGACCGGCTGGTCCTCGCGCTCGCGGTGCTGCTCGGCGCCACCTGCGGCGGCGCCCTGCTCTTCGCCGTGTGGCCGTTCGGGATGCACCCGGTCGCCGTCGGCGGGCTCGCGCTCACCGTGCTGGTGCTCGTCGCGGTCCTGACCGGGCGGCGGCCGACGCTGCCGCGTCCCGACCTGTCCGACCTCCTCACGCTCGGCGCCGCGGTGGCGGTCGCGGCGTTCGCCGCACTGCCGCTGCTGCGCCGCAGCCGGACCGACCGGCTCGCGGTCGTGCTCGCCGGCGAGGACCTCAGCCGGCACCTCAGCCTGTACGACGGCATCCGCGACCTCGGCGGCTACGCGTTCCAGAAATGGGACGCCGCGCACGCGCTCATGTACGGGGGCATGGTCACCTACCCGCAGGGCCAGCACATGCTCGCCGGCCTGCTCGACGGCTTCGTCCGCTCCTCCGGCGACGACCTGGGCAGCGGCCTGTCGGCGATGGACCACTATCTCGGCAGCCACGTGCTCGGGTACGGGCTGTTCGCGCTGGTGATGGTGTGGGCGGCGCAGTGGGTCGCCGCCGGCGTGCTCACCCCGTTGCGGCGGATCGTGCTCACCGGCGTGGTCACCACGATGGTCGTCGTCGGCGACCTGGTCGGGAACCTGGTGCTCAACTACACCACCACCGTGCTCGGGCTCGCCGAGATGGCGCTGCTGGTCGCCGTGCTCGCCCGCGGCGTCGCGGGCACCCGGCAGCAGCTCGTGACGATCGCGTGCCTCGTCGTCGCCGTCGGCTTCACCTACTACCTGTTCCTGCCGGCCGCGCTGCTCGCCGTGCTGGCGTGGCTGGTCGTCCACCGGCGCCGCGTGCTGCGGCACCGGGTCGCCACCGCGGTGACCGTGGTGGTGGCCGCGCCGGTCGCGCTGCTCCCGGTCACCCTGGGGTTGTTCCTCGCCGGACAGGCGCAGGCCCTGCTGCGCGGCGGTGAGCTGCGTCCGAGCCGCGACCACCTGATCGCCCTCGGCGCCGCCGTGACCGGCGCGGTGCTGTTCACCCGCTGCCGGCGCGCGCGGATCTGGCGGACCTACCTGGCGGTGCTGGCGGCCGCCGGCCTGCTCGGCGCCGCGCTGCTCGCCTACCAGGCGGCGGCCGAGGGCGGCAACGGTTACTACGCCAACAAGGCGCTGCACCTCGTGCTGGTCGTGCTGCTGGTCGGACTCGGTGCGCTGCTGCACCTGTTGCCGTCACCCCGCCGCGGGCCCGACCCCCGGCGGGCCTGGCTGCAGGCGCTCGCACCGGGACTGGCGGCGGCGCTGGTCGTGTCGGGCGCGTTCGGCCTGGTGCGCGGTGACGCGCCGTACCGGCCGACCAACGGCACCACCTGGCCCAAGATCTGGTGGTTCGCCCAGCGCCGCAACGACGTCGACGCCCGGGCGATCGACCGACTGCTCGCGATGCCGGCGCCGCCGGCCGACGTGGCGGTGATCGTCTACGACGTCGACCCGTTCCGCGCCTATTTCCAGACCCTGTTTCTCGGGACGTTCCAGCGCAGGTCCGGACGCATCGCCCACGGCCTCTACCTCGGCCCGCCCGTCGACGAGCCGGACCGGCTCGGCCACCAGCTCCGCGAACTGCCCGGACCGGTCGAAATCGTCGTGGCCAGCGACGACGCGGAGGCCCACGCCCGGCAGACCGTCGCGCGGTACCCCGACCGCCGCGTGGAAGTGGTGCGGCTACCCTCTTAACACACCGTTAGCCCCGACGGATCGTGGTCGAAAGGACCCTGGCAGGTCGCCCATGAGTCAGCTGAACATCTTCACCGCGGTCGTCGGCCTGGCGCTGCTCGCGGTGTTCTTCGAGATGCTGCGCCGACGCCAGCTCCGGGAGAAGTACGCGGTGCTGTGGATCATTGTCGGCATCGGCGTGGTCGTACCGCTCTCGATCTTCCCCGGCGCACTCAACTCGGTTGCCGAGGCGTTCGGCGTCAAGTCCGGCGCCAGCCTCGTCCTGTTCCTCGGCATCGTGCTGCTGCTGCTCATCTGCACCCACCTCAGCTGGGAGGTCAGCCAGCTCGAGGAGGAGACCCGCACCCTCGCGGAGGAGGTCGCGCTGATCCGCACCCAGCTCGAGGAGCGCTCCGTGCTCCCCGAACGCGACACCCCGGCCACCGAGATCGGTCCGAAGGCGGCCGCCGATGACCACTGACCAGCGCGTCCTCATCATCATCCCGGCGATGAACGAGGAGGAGTCGATCGGCAAGGTCATCGCCGAGGTGCGGGCCGAGCTGCCGTGGGTCGACATCCTCGTGGTCAACGACGGGTCCACCGACAGCACCGCGGCGGTCGCCGCGAGCGCCGGCGCCATCGTGACCAGCCTTCCGTACAACCTCGGCGTCGGCGGCGCGATGCGCCTCGGGTACCGCTACGCCGACCGCAACGACTACGACGTCGCGATCCAGATCGACGCCGACGGCCAGCACGACCCGCGCTACGTCCCGGCGATGCTCAAGGCGCTGGAGACCGCCGACCTGGTGATCGGCGCCCGCTACGCCGGCGAGGGCGACTACGTGGTGCGGGGTCCGCGGCGCTGGGCGTCGAAGGTGCTGTCGATGGTGCTCAGCCGGGTCGCGAAGACGAAGCTCAGCGACACCACGTCCGGGTTCCGGGCCAGCAACCGGCGGCTCATCGCGCGGTTCGCGCGCTGGTACCCGGTGGAGTACCTCGGCGACACCATCGAGATGCTGGTGCGGGCGGCCCGGTCCGGGCACGTCGTGCGGCAGATCCCGGTCGCGATGCGCCAGCGCCAGGGCGGCACCGCCACCTCGCCGTACAAGGCGACCATCTACCTGTTCCGGGCCATGATCACGCTCGTGCTGGCGTTCGTCCGCCGGTGAGGCGGCTGCTGCGCGCGGTGCCCGCGGGCACCCTGGTCGTCGGCGCCGGCCTCGCCGTCCTCGGTGCCGCGTCGTTCCTGCACCTCATGGCCGCCGGGCACAGCCTCGACGACGCGCAGACCTCGTCGGTGGCGGTGCTGTGGTCGATCGTGTTCTCCGTCGGCATCGGCCTGTTCATGCCCGTCGAGCAGGAGGTCGCGCGGCTGGTCGCGGTCCGCTCGGTGTCGGGGGACGGGGTGCGCCCGGTCCTGCGCACCGCCGGCGTGCTGACCGGTGGCATGCTCGCGGCCGTTCTGGTGCTCCTGGCGGTGTTCGCCGGTCCCATGGCCGAGCACCTCTTCGACGGCGAGCGCGGCATGGTGCTCGCCCTAGGCGGCGCCTTCACCGGGCTCGCCGCCGAGCACCTGACCCGCGGCGTCCTGTCGGGGCTGGGCCGGTTCGGCTGGTACGGCACCCAGCTCGCCGTCGACGGCGGCCTGCGGATCGTCATCGCCGGCGCGATGTGGCTCTTCGGCGTCCAGTCGCCCGTGGCGTTCGCGCTGGTCCTGGCGGTCGCGCCGGCCGCCGCCGTGCTGCTCACGCTGCCGCCGGTGCTGCGCGGCCTGCAGGCGGGGACCCGCGTGACGATGGCGACCCTGTGCGCCGGCCTGTTCCTGCTCGTCGCGTCGAGCCTGCTCGCCCAGGTGGTGGCGAACATCGGCGTGATCAACGTCCAGCTGCTCGGCACCGTCGGCGACGAGGGTGTGGCCGCCGCCCTGCTGGCCGCGCTGATCCTGGCCCGTATCCCGCTGTTCGTGTTCGCGTCGCTGCAGGCGTCGCTGCTGCCGGCCCTGACCCGGGCGATCGCCGCCGGCGACCTCGCCGGCTACCGGCACCAGCTCGTGCGCGCGGTGGGCGTGGTCGGCCTGCTCGGCGTGGGGTGCGCCGTCCCGGCGATCGTGCTCGGCCCGTGGCTGGCCGAGCTGATGTTCGACGCCCCCGGCGGCGTGCTGACCCGCGTCGACTTCGCGTGGCTCACGTTCGGGGTGCTGGCGTACATGATCGCCACGGTGCTCGGTCAGGCGGTGGTGGCCCGTGGCTGGCACGCCGGCCAGGCGGTGGGCTGGCTGGCCGGCACGATCGTGCTGGTTGCGGTGACCCTCGGCCCCGGCGACGTGCGGATCCGGGTGGAACTGGCATTCGCGATCGGCTCGCTGGCGGTGATCCCGGTGGTGCTGCCGTTCGCCTGGCGCCGCGGCGGTCTCCCTGTGCGCACCGACACACCGCCCGACCCCACCCCGACCCTGGCAGCTGGCCGCCCCGCCGACTGACCCGCCTGCGCCCCTGCGCCTCTGGTCGACCGACTTCACCCCGACGCCGGCCGCCCCGCCGACCGACTCCGCCCTTGACGCCGGCCGGCCCCCGCCGACCGACCTACCCTGCCGGCCCGCCCTGCCGGCCAGCCCTGCCCCTGGCGCACGCCCAGTCTGCCGCCGATCTTGCAGTTGTGGCCTCCTCCATTTCGCGCTATGTCCCGTTTTAGGAGGGGCCACCACTGCAAGATCGGCGCGATGGTGGTGGGGGCGACGCGGAAAGGCGCGAAAAGGGGCGGCGCGGAGGGGCGGTGTGCATGAGGCGGCGCGGAAGAGGGGCGGAAGGGGCGCTGCGATGGGGTCGTGCGGAGGAGAGGCGATGCGGAAGGGGGCGGTGCTGAGGCAGCCGTATGGAAGGGCCGTGTGGACGGCCGGTGCGGAGGCGCGGCGCGGAGGGGTGGCGCGGTCGTGGGGCGTTTGGCGCGGAGGGGCCGCGTGGTCGTGAGGCGTTGGGTGGGGATGGGCGCCCGGGCGGAGCGGCCCGGCTATCCGAGGCCGCCGGTGGCCAGGGCTTCTTTGAGCTGGGTCTGCCAGTCCGGCTGGGGGGGCATGCCGGCCCTGGCCCAGCCGTCGTGGCCGAGGACGCTGTACGACGGGCGGGGCGCCGGTAGCGGGTACCGGTCGGACGTGATGGGGTGCACCCGCTCCGGGTCCAGGCCCACCGTCGCGAATACCGCCCTCGCCAGGTCGAACCACGAGGCCGTCCCGGACGCGGTGCCGTGGTAGACACCCGGCGGGGCGGTACCGGCGGCGGCACGGGTGCCGAGCTCCACCAGCTGGGCGGCCAGGGCGCGCGCCCACGTCGGCTGGCCCACCTGGTCGGCGACGACGGAGACCGTGTCGCGCTCGCCGGCCAGGCGCAGCATCGTCGCCACGAAGTTCTTTCCGTGTGCGCCGTACAGCCACGCGGTCCGCACGACGTAGCCCCGGGGCGTGGCCAGCACCGCCCGCTCGCCGACCAGCTTGCTCCGGCCGTACGCGTTGACGGGATCGGTCGGGGCGTCCTCGGCGTACGGGGAGGTGCCCCGGCCGTCGAAGACATAATCGGTGGAGACGTGCAGCAGCACCGCCCCGGCGTCGGCGCAGGCCCCGGCCAGCGTGCTCACCGCGTCACCGTTGATCTTCGTCGCCTCGGCCTCGTGCGCCTCGGCGGCGTCCACCTGGGTCCAGGCGGCGCAGTTGACGACCACCTCGTGGCCGGCGACGGCCCGGACCACGGCGGACCTGTCCGTGATGTCCAGGTCGGCGCGGGTGAGGGCGGTGGCGTCCGGACGCAGCGCGACCACCTCGCGACCCAGCATGCCGCCGGCGCCGGTGACCAGCCAGCGCGTCACGAGCGCGCCTTCAGCGGCTCCCACCACGCCCGGTTGTCGCGGTACCAGGCGACCGTCTCGGCGATGCCGCGCTCGAAGTCGACCGCCGGGGTGTAGCCGAGCTCGTTGCTGATCTTCTCGATGCTCAACGAGTAGCGGCGGTCGTGGCCCTTGCGGTCCTCGACCGGCGTGACGAACGACCAGTCGCGGCCGCACGCCTCCAGCAGCTTCTCGGTGAGCTCCCGGTTGGTCAGCTCGCGGCCGCCGCCGATGTGGTAGACCTCGCCGGCGCGGCCCTTCTCCAGGGCGAGCTGGATGCCGGCGCAGTGGTCGGCGACGTGCAGCCAGTCGCGGATGTTGCCGCCGTCGCCGTACAGCGGCACCTTCTTCCCGTCGAGGAGGTTGGTGACGAACAACGGGACGACCTTCTCCGGGAACTGGTACGGCCCGTAGTTGTTGGAGCAGCGGGTGACGACCACGTCCATCTTGTGGGTGCGGTGGTAGGCCAGCGCCAGCAGGTCCGAGCCGGCCTTCGAGGCGCTGTACGGCGAGTTCGGCGCCAGCGGCCAGTCCTCGGTCCAGGACCCTTCCTCGATGGACCCGTACACCTCGTCGGTCGACACGTGCAGGAACCGGCCGACGCCCGCGCGCAGCGCCTCGTCGAGCAGCCGCTGCGTCCCGAGCACGTTGGTGACCACGAACGGCTCCGCGCCGTCGATCGACCGGTCGACGTGCGACTCGGCGGCGAAGTGCACCACGGCGTCGTGGCCCTTCATCACCCCGGCCACGGTGTCCTTGTCGACGATGTCACCCTCGACGAACGTGAGCCCCGGGTGCGACGCGACCGGCGCGAGGTTCTCCCGGTTGCCGGAGTACGTGAGCTTGTCGAGCACCGTCACCGACGCCCCGGGTGAGCCGAGGAGCATGCGGACGTACTGCGAGCCGATGAAACCGGCGCCACCGGTAACCAGAACCTTCACGGGCACGCAATCTACCGGATCGGGCAGTGGCGATCCGGCGCGAGTCGTGTGAATGGTCGGCGAGTCGTGGGCCCGCGGGCCGTTGAACGGACCGCGACCGGCCGACCCTGACATGGCGGGCCGCGTCGGCCCGCGGTGACGGCGGGCACGGCGGGCAACTCGCCGCGGCCCGCAGGGCGGGACCAACATTCGAGGCGGTCCGGGAGCGTGGTGAGTGGGAGCGGATCACGCTCGGTAGGGTGTCGGGAATGCGCGCTGTACTCCTCGCCGGCGGTACCGGATCCCGCCTCTGGCCCATCACGCAGGCCGTCTCCAAGCAGCTGATGCCCGTCTACGACAAGCCGATGGTCTACTACCCGCTGTCGGTGCTGGTGATGGCCGGCATCCGGGAGATCCTGGTGATCACCACCCCGGGTGACCAGGAGCAGTTCCGCCGCCTCCTCGGCGACGGCTCGCAGTGGGGGCTGCGGCTGGAGTACGCGGTGCAGGAGAAGCCGGCCGGTATCGCGCAGGCGCTCCTGATCGGCGCCGAGTTCATCGACGGCGACAGCATCGCGCTGATCCTCGGCGACAACATCTTCTACGGGACCGGGCTGGGCCGGCAGTTGAGCGAGCACACCGACGTGAAGGGTGGCCGCATCTTCGCCTACCAGGTGGCCAACCCCAGCGAGTACGGCGTCGTCGAGTTCGCCCCCGACGGGAAGGTCGTGTCGATCGAGGAGAAGCCGGCGAAGCCGAAGTCGCGGTACGCGGTGCCCGGTCTCTACTTCTACGACAACACCGCGGTCGACATCGCCTCGAAGCTCACGCCCAGCGCCCGCGGCGAGCTGGAGATCACCGCGGTGAACGAGGAGTACCTGCGGCGGGGCGAGCTGCACGTGACGGCGCTCGACCGGGGCACGGCGTGGCTCGACACCGGCACGTTCGACTCGCTGGTGGCGGCGGCCGAGTTCGTGCGCGTCATCGAGCAGCGGCAGGACTACAAGATCGGCTGCGTCGAGGAGGCCGCCTGGCGCGCCGGCCACATCGACGACACGCACCTGCGCCGGCTCGCCGAGCCGCTCACGAAGAGCGGCTACGGCGACTACCTGCTACGTCTGCTCGACCTCGGCTGAGGAACGCTCCGGGACGCTGTCGGCCGGGTGCTTCCACAGGAGGTACCAGGCCGTCAGCGCGGCCATCAGCAGCACCGCGAAGATGACGAACCCGAACGAGCCGATCTCGGTGATCACCGGCCGCCATCCGCGGGGATAGGTGGCCAGCGCCTCGTTGCCGTACTCGTACCGCTTCACGGTCAGGTACAGGCCGTAGGCCACCGCGATGCCCCAGAAGAACAGCCAGACCCCGTACAGCCGGCGCAGGCCGGTCGGCTTGAGCAGCGTCGGCGGGATCGCCTGGGCGGCGAGGAAGAACATGCCCATCCACAGCGGCATGAAGTAGCGGCCCTGCATGAAGTAGCCGATCACCGGGACCATCAGCACGTCGACGACGAGGCCGCCGGCCAGGCAGGCGGCCGGGATGCCGAGGACCACGAACATCAGGCGACGGCTGGAGTTGGTGATCCCGGTGAGCACCAGGAAGCCGATGACCAGCCCCCACGACCACACGAACCACACGGGCAGCTGGGCGGTGGCGTAGCCGAACACGCCGATGGTCTGCCGGATCCAGTAGTCGAACTTGTGGTTGATGACCGTCCGCACGATCTCGCTGACCGGCGTGCGCACCTCCGGCGTCGCCTCGGTGCCGAGCGTGCCGACCTGCGCGGCGAACGACCAGATGAACGCCAGCGCGGCGGCGACGCCGATCGCGAGCACCGCGAACCGCACGTCGCGGCGCGTGAGCAGCTCCCTGATGTGGTGGCGGCGCCCGAGAGCGAGGAAGCTGAGCACCACGATCGCGCCGGCGAGCACGACGCCGAGCGGCCGGTTGAGCGCCAGCGGCACGCCGGCGACCGCGGTGAGCCACACCAGTCGCTTGGTCCACTTCTCGCCGCCGAAGCCGAACGCCTTCGCGTCCTCGGCGTCCTCGTCACGGTTTCTCGACAGCAGACAGGTGAGCGTGACCCACAGGACCGCCGACGAGGCGATCTCCAGACCGTTCGGGTTGACCAGCCCGGTGAGCACCATCGTGGTCGGCGCGAACACCAGCAGCAGCGCCACCATGAGCATGCGGCGCCGCCGCAGCGGCCAGATCGTCACCAGGGCGAAGGCATACAGGACCGCGCACAGCAGCGAGCTGAGCATCCGGGCCAGGTACACGCCGGTCATGTCGGGGAACGGCAGCAGCGGCCACCCGACGATCGCGTAGTAGAACGGGTTGTAGTGGCCGGCGCGGGTGTGCACCTCGTTGTGCCCGCGGCTCTTCGTCGGCGTGCCGAGGCAGGTGGCCGGCTCGATGCCGGTGCGCAGGCAGTCGAAGTTCGGCGGGATCAGGCTCGCCGGCACGCTCTGGTAGCGGCCGTTCTTGCCGTCGTTGGTCGGCGGCGCGAAGATCTCGCCGCGGACGACGCCGGCGGCCCGGATGACGTGGTCGTGCTCGTCGTAGGCGCCGTCGTAGGGGGTGATCAGCGCCCAGGCGGCGGGCAGGAGGAAGAACACCACCAGGGCCGACCAGAAGACGCGCCGGGCCGTCCTCCGGCCGGCCTGATCGACGGGACGGGCGTCAGCCGGTCGGGTATCCGACGTGTTCTCCCCGGTGCCTTCCGAGGGGGGTGCATCCGTGCCGGTGGGCGTGGCGCGGTCGTCCTCGACCTGGTCCCTGATCAGCACGCCCTCCGAAGTTCAGGCCCGCGCGAACCGGCGCCGGGCATAGATCAATACCGCCACCCGGGGCGGGATCGGGGGAATCCTAGCAACTGGATTCGCCGGTCCGGCGGTGCCCGGTGCCTTATCATCACGGATCGTGAAGATCCGAGCCTTGTCCATCGAGGGCGCGTACGAGATCACGCCGGTCGTCCTGGGCGACCCGCGCGGCAACTTCGCTGAGCTCTACAAGGAGGACGTGTTCACGGCCGAGATCGGTCACCCGCTCCGGATCGCGCAGATCAACACGTCCACCTCGGCCCGCGACGTCGTGCGCGGCGTCCACTGGGCCGACGTGCCGCCGGGCCAGGCCAAGTACGTCACGTGCCAGCGGGGCGCGCTGGTCGACTTCGTCATCGACCTGCGGGTCGGGTCGCCGACGTTCGGCCAGTGGGAGAGCGTGCTGCTCGACGCCGTGGAGAAGAAGGCGGTCTACATCAGCGAGGGCCTGGGCCACGGGTTCCGGGCGCTGCAGGACGACACGAGCATCCACTACCTGTGCTCCACCCCGTACAACCCGCAGCGGGAGTACGTGATCCACCCGCTCGACCCCCAGCTGAACATCGACTGGGGCGTCGCCGACCCGGTGCTGTCGGCCCGCGACGGCAACGCGCCCTCGCTGGCCAACGTCAAGGCCGACGGCCGGCTGCCCGACTACAAGGCGTGCCTCGCGTTCCGCGACTCGCTGAAGGTCTGAACTTCGGCAAAAACACCCGCATGTGAACACCGCATCGACGCGCCGCGACGGATAGGGTTTGCCCATGGACCGGCGCATCTTCGGCCTGGAAACCGAGTACGGAGTCACGTGCACCTACCGGGGGCAGCGACGGCTGTCTCCCGACGAGGTGGCCCGCTACCTGTTCCGGCGTGTCGTCTCGTGGGGACGTTCGAGCAACGTCTTCCTGCGCAACGGCGCGCGCCTCTACCTCGACGTGGGCTCACACCCGGAGTACGCCACGCCCGAGTGCGACTCGGTCGCCGACCTGGTCGTACACGACCGGGCCGGCGAACGGATCCTCGAGGG
>NZ_BOPH01000142.1 GCF_016863655.1 Virgisporangium ochraceum | reverse complement strand
GGGGTTAGCCCATCGCGCGCGCCGCGGTCACCGCGGCAAGGGCGTCGACGAGACCGGCGCCGCGCACGTTGCGCTCGTCGCCACAGTCCCCGGTGGACGACGCGAGCGCGGACACCCGGGCCGTCGAGCGGAGGATGTCGGCGGTGCGCTCGATGTCTCCGACGAGGCGTGGGTTCGCCGCCCACATCAGGGCAACCACACCCGCCACATGCGGCGCGGCCATGGAGGTGCCGTCGAGGGCACCGTAGCCGCCGCCGGGAAGCGCGGAGAGGATGTCGACACCGGGAGCCGTCGCGTCGGGTTTGCTGGCACCGGGAACCGGTCCGCGGCTGGAGAACCCGGCGACCCGCTGGTTTTCGTCGACCGCGCCCACGGCGAACGCGCCGGGGTCGATGGCCGGTTCGTCGGTGATCGACCCGCACCGCGACCCGGTGTTGCCCGCGGCGACGACCACGAAGATGCCGGCGGCGGTCAACGCCTGGACGGCCGGCCGGAGCACCCGACCGTCGCAGCCTTCCAGTTCCGGGCAGCCCCACGAGTTGGTGAGCACGTGGGCCGCCCGGTCGGGCCGGCCGTCGCGGAACGGGTCACCGGCGGGCGGGAACGGGGCGAGCATGAACTGCAGGCAGTCGAGGTACCGGGCCGGGCTGCCGAGGTTGCGGGCCAGGTTGACGCAGCCCATCCAGGTGGCGTCGGGCGCGACCCCGATGCCCTCGCGGCCCAGGGCGCTGCCGAGGGTGTGGGTGCCGTGGCCGTTGTCGTCGGTGGGGCGGGTGGTGCCGTTCCACGGGTCGTACCAGGAGTCGTCGCCGCCCCGGAAACCGGGCGCCAGCGCGGGATGCGCACCGTCGACACCGGAGTCCGACGAGCCGACGACGATGCCGGCGCCGCGGACGTCCGCCGCCTCCCAGACCCGGTCGGCGTTCAGCAGCGTGACGTTCCACTGTGGACCGTCGGGTCGGGGGTCGGTGCCGCGCAACGGGTTCGGTGGGTCGGGCAGCGGGCGCAGCACGGGGTTGGTGAGCACGCGGTCCACATCGGACCGCCGGGCCAGCCACGCCCGCACGACCGGCCCGCCGTCGACCTCGAGCCCGTTGACGAGGTAGTAGGGCTTCGCGTCGACCCGCCACGAACGCAGGTCCCGACGGATCGCGGCCTGGCTGCGCTCGGCGGTGTCGACCAGGCGCCGGTAGGTCTGACGCAGCCGCTCGTTCCGGTCGGCGACCGTGTCGAGCCCGGACAGGTCGGCCTGCTCCTTCATCACCACGAACAGCCGGTCGCCGTGCAGACCGGGCTGGCCGAGCCCGGCGTACACCACCGCGACGCCCGCCGCGACCACGAGCACCGTCGCGACGGCGATCGGGCGCCGGACCCGCACCGCCGCGCGACCGGCCAGCCCGGCGGCCACCGCGACCGTCGCCGCGAGCAGGAACGCGGCAACCGTGCCGATCAGGGCCCAGAACCCGACGTCGGACGTGCCGAGCAGCGGGTTGGTCTCCTCGGGGTCGACGAACGCCAACGGCCCGAACGCGGCGAGACCCACCAGGACCGCGGTGCCCCGGCGCAGCGCGTCGACGGCGAACCCGAGGATCGGCAGCACGCACAGCTCGACGAGGGCGATACCGGGCTCACCGGTCGCTCCGGCCAACGGCACGACCGCGACCCCGAGAGCCAGCCCGACACCGAGCGCGGTGAGCAGCCCCCGCCACCCACCCGGCCGGTCGTCACCGAGGGCGTCGGCGAGCGGATCGAGGATCCGCGCGGCGAGCCACCCGACCGCGGCGGCCGCCACGACAGCCGCCACCGTCTCGACCGCACCCCCGAGCGCACCGACCCACACCCACGGCACGAGAAGCACCAGCCCCAGAGCGACGGGTGCCGCCAGCCGCCGGTCGCGGGTCGGCCCCGTCGGGATGGGTTCGGCGGGGCGCTTCAGCCACCGTCGGACCGCGGCGTACACCCGTCCCGGGAGCAGGACGCACGCGATCGCCAGCGCGGCCAGTCCCAGAAGATAGCCCTCGTGGAACCACACCGGAGCGGCCCGCGCCACCGCGAGCACGGCGGACGCCGCGCCGGCCAGCGCCCACGCCCGCAGCGCCGCGCGGACGCCCGGCGCGAGCGGCAGCCGGGCCAGGAACGCCGGAGGCACGGTGATCAGCACCGCCGCGACCACGCCGGTGAGCACCTGCGAACTGCCCGAGCCGGGCGCACCGTGGGTGAGCGCCGCGATGGTCTCCAGGACGAACACCGCGAGCTGACCGGC
Organism: Virgisporangium ochraceum; assembly: GCF_016863655.1. Classification (GTDB taxonomy): domain Bacteria; phylum Actinomycetota; class Actinomycetes; order Mycobacteriales; family Micromonosporaceae; genus Virgisporangium; species Virgisporangium ochraceum. The sequence goes on along the minus strand of NZ_BOPH01000142.1, from coordinate 124,250 downwards.
GACGGTGACCCCGACGACCCAGCCACCGACGAGAACGGCCAGCACGAGGTGCCAGAGGGGCGGCCGAGGTTGGTTCACGCAGGCGAATCTACTGCCGGCGCGATCACCTTGCCGGGGTTGAGGATGCCGTGCGGGTCGAGCGCGGCCTTGATCGCGTGGTGCACGCGCAGCCCGACCGGACCGAGTTCGCGCTCCAGCCAGTCGCGCTTGAGCAGGCCGACGCCGTGCTCGCCGGTGACGGTGCCGCCGAGCTCGAGGCCCAGCGCCATGATGTCGTCAAACGCGCGGCGACCGGCGGCGAGGCTGGCCGGATCGGTGCGGTCGATGATGATGTTGGGGTGCAGGTTGCCGTCGCCGGCGTGGCCGACCGTGGCCACGATGACGCCCGTCCGCTCACCGATCCGCTCGACGCCCTCGACGAGGTCGGCGAGGCGGCTGCGGGGGACGGCCACGTCGTCGACCACCACCGCACCACCGTCGCCGAACGTGGTGGCGGCCAGGTGCTCCAGCGCGGGGTGGGCGTTACGGCGGGCGGTGAGCAGCGCGTCGGCCTCCGCGGCGTCGGTGGCCACGTACACCTCGGCGTCGCCGCAGCACTGCGCGATCTTCTCCAGGTCGGCCTGTGCGCGGGGACCGGTGTCGGCCGCTGCCAGCAGGAGGGCCTGCACGCCGGTGTCGAGGCCCATCGGCCGGTAGGCCTCCAACGCCCGGAGCATCGTGCGGTCGATGAGCTCGAGCAGGCTCGGTGTGAGCCCGGCGGCGGTGATCGCGGAGACCGCCTCACCGGCCTTCGCCACGCTCGGGAACTCGGCCACCAGGGTCAGGGCCGGCTCGGCCTGCGGTCGGAGCTTCACGGTGACCTCGGTGATGACGCCGAGCGTCCCCTCCGACCCGACGAACAGGCGGGCCAGGTCGTACCCGGCGACGCCCTTCGCGGTGCGGCGGCCGCAGCGCAGTACCTCACCGTCGGCCAGCACGACGGTGAGACCGAGGACGTACTCGGTGGTGACGCCGTACTTCACGCAGCACATGCCGCCGGCGTTGGTGGCGACGTTGCCGCCGATCGTGCTGCTCTCCCACGAGCCCGGATCGGGCGGGTAGGTGAGCCCGTGCTCCCGTACCGCCTCACGGAGCGCGGAGTTGACCACCCCGGCCTGGACGGTGGCAGTGCGGTTGGCCGGGTCGACGTCCAGGATGCGGTCCATGCCGGTCAGCGAGACCACCAGGGCGTTCGCGCTCGCGTTGGCGCCACCCGCGAGACCGGTGCGCGCACCCTGCGGCACCACCGGGATCCGGTGGGCGGCCGCGACCCGGAGCAGGCCCGCGACCTCCTCGGTCGTCCTCGGGCGGGCCACCGCCAGCGGCGGCGCCGAGTCGCAGAGGTCGGCCTCGTCGCGCTGGTAGGAGACGAGCAGGTCGGGATCGGTGACCAGGTCGGCGCAAGCGGCCGTCAGCTCCGCGATCACCCCTAATTGCCACCACCGGTGATCTTCAGGACCACCTGGTCGTCGGTGACGGACTGCACGGTGACGTCGAGCCCACCCACGTTGGCGGTGCCGTCGGCCCCGACCGGCACGGTGACGGTGTTGCCACCGACGTCGAGCGTGACCTGCTGGCCCTCGACGCTCTTCAGCGTGACGTCGACGCCGAGCACGCTGGCCTTCGCGTCGACCCCCCGGTCCATCGTGACGGTGCAGGAGTTGAGGTTGCAGTCGACATCGGCGCCCTCGCTGCTGCAGCCGGCAAGGCCGCCTCCGACGAGGGCGGCGGTGAGGGCAAGGGCGGCGAGACGGCGGCGCATCATGATTAGCGAGTCTAGTCGGCCGGCGCACGGCCGCCCCTGATCACGACAACGTCGCGAGCTCGCGGCGGAGGTTGCGGTGGGCGCGGTCGGTCCAGGCCCTTCTGTCGGGGACGGCGTGGAACAGCGCCGGGCGGTCCAGGAAGGTCGCCAGCACCCCGGCCCGGCCCACGCGGAACCGGTCGTCGGGTACGTGGTGGTACTCGCGGCGGACGGCGGCGGCGTATCCGTCGTAGGTCGCCGGGTCGGCGGCCAGGATCGACAGGTCGGCGTCGGTCAGGAGGAGGCCGTTGCGGTCGGCCGGCTCCGGGTCGTGGGTGGCGGTCAGGTGGACCAGGCGCACGACCTCGGCCGGGTCGACGCCCAGCCGCCGCAGGGCGCTGGCCGCGAGACCTGCGCTGGCCGCCTCGTTGCCCGACGCGCGGGGGTCGTAGACCGCGTCGTGGAACCACGCCGCCAGCCGCACCTGGGCAGGGTCGTCTGCGAGGTCGGCGTGGGCGTCGATCACCGCCAGCATCGAGTCGAGGTGACGCTGGGTGTGGTAGTGGCGGTGGTGCTCGTTCCAGCGGGCGAGCAGGTCGGCCTCGACGGCCGCAACCGCCACCGGGTCGGTGCCCGGTGGCAGCGCGGCGGCGAAGGTCACTTCCGCAGTTCGGCGGCGACCAGCTCGGCCACCTGTACCGCATTCAGCGCGGCGCCCTTGCGGAGGTTGTCGCTGGAGCAGAACAGCGCGAGCCCGTGGTCGACGGTCTCGTCGGCGCGGATGCGGCCGACGAAGGTCGGGTCCTGACCGGCGGCCTGGAGCGGGGTCGGAATGTCGCTCAGCACCACGCCCGGGGCCCCGCCCAGGATCGACAGCGCCTCCGCCGGCGTGATCGGCCGCGCGAAGCGCGCGTTGATCTGCAGCGAGTGACCGGTGAAGACCGGGACACGCACGCACGTGCCGGACACCTTCAGGTCGGGGATCTCCAGGATCTTGCGGCTCTCGTTGCGGAGCTTCTGCTCCTCGTCGGTCTCGTCGGAGCCGTCGTCGACGATCGAGCCGGCCAGCGGCAGCACGTTGAACGCGATCGGCCGGGCGTACTTGTTCGGCGACGGGAACGCGACCGCCGCACCGTCGTGGGTGAGCTTCGCGGCCTCGGCGCCGACCTTCTGCACCTGCTCGTCGAGCTCGGCCACGCCCTCGAGCCCGGAGCCCGACACCGCCTGGTAGGTGGCGGCCACGAAGCCGGTGAGCCCCGCGACGGCGTGCAGCGGCTTCAGAACCGGCATCGCCGCCATCGTGGTGCAGTTCGGGTTGGCGATGATGCCCTTCGGGCGGTTCGCGACCGCGTGCGGGTTGACCTCGCTGACCACCAACGGAACCTCGGGATCGAGCCGCCACGCCGACGAGTTGTCGATCACCACGGCACCGACGGCGGCGACCTTCGGCGCCAGCTCCTTCGAGGAGCCCTTGCCGGCGGAGAACAGCACGATGTCGAGCCCGGCGAAGCCGGCCGTCGCCGCGTCCTCGACCGTGATCTCGGTGCCCTTCCACGGCAGCGTGCGCCCGGCCGAACGGGCCGAGGCGAACAGCCGCAACTGGTCCACCGGAAACTCGCGCTCCGCGAGGACGGCGCGCATGACGCCGCCGACCTGCCCGGTTGCTCCAACGATGCCGATCCGCATAGGGCCAGAGTCTACCGATGCGGCGCAGTGATTTTTCCGCTCCGCTGGTGGAGGATGACCTGACTCACGGCCGTCGATCCCGCCCGCCGGCCGGTGACCCGAGGTGGTGCGCCCGTGCGCAAACTGCTCGCCGTGATCGGCCTGGCCGTACCGATGCTGGTTGTGCCCGCGCACGCCGGCGCGTCGAACCGGGGTACCGGGATCGAGGTCGTCTCCAGTCCGAGGCCCACGCTGGTCACCGGCGGATCGGCGCTGGTCAGGGTCGACGGGACGGGGGTGACCGTCCGGGTCGGCCGGAGAGACGTCACGAAGGCGTTCGTCAGGCAGAGCGACGGCTCGATGCTCGGCCTCGTCGACGGCCTGCCGCTCGGCGGCAGCGTGATCACCGCCACCCCGCGTCGCGGTCCGGCCGCGACCGTGCGGGTGGTCAACCACCCGGTCACCGGACCGGTGTTCAGCGGCCGGCAGCAGGTCCCGTTCTTCTGCGAGACCACCGCGTTCGGTCTCGCGCCCGCGGCGCCGCCGAACTGCGGGGCGCCGCCGGTGGTGAGCTTCCAGTACCGGACCACGAGGGGGACGTTCGCAGCGCTGCCCGATCCCGCGATCGTGCCGCCCGACGCGACGGTGACCACAGTGGACGGTCGCACCGTGCCCTACGTCGTACGCATCGAACGCGGCACCATCGACCGCGCCGTGTACGAGATCGCGGCCCTGCACGACGGGCGGGCGCCCAGCCCCACCCGCGCGCACAACGCGTGGAACCGGCGGCTGGTCTACACGTTCGGCGGCGGCTGCAACGTCGGCTACCACCAGGGCGCCACCACCGGCGGCGTGCTCAACGACGTGTTCCTGTCGCAGGGCTACGCGGTGGCGACGTCGAGCCTGAACGTGCTCGACAACAACTGCAACTACGTCATCTCGGCCGAGGTCGCGATGATGGTCAGGGAGCACTTCATCGAGTCGTACGGCCCGCCGGCGCACACGATCGGCTGGGGTGGCTCGGGCGGCGCGATCCAGCAGTACGACATCGCCGACAACTATCCGGGGATCCTCGACGGCATCGTCCCGCAGATCTCCTTCCCCGACGCGGTCACCACCGGCGGCACGGTCGGCGACTGCCGCCTGCTGAACCGGTACTTCACCGCGAACCCCGGCTACACCGACGACCAGAAGGAGGCGGTGTCCGGGTACGGCGCGTGGGGCTCGTGCGTCAACTGGGACCTCGCGTTCGCCAGCCGCGGCAACGCCACCGAGGCGTGCCCGCCGGCGATCCCGCCGCAGTACCTGTACCACCCGACGACCAACCCCGGCGGCATCAAATGCACCACCGCGGAGCAGTTGGTGACCCAGCTCGGGCGCGACCCGGCAACCGGCTTCGCCCGCGGCTACAACGACAACGTCGGCGTCCAATATGGACTGTCGGCCCTGAGGGCCGGCCAGATCACCGCCGAGCAGTTCGTCGACATCAACGAGAAGGTGGGCGGCTACGACGTCGCGGGCAACGTCGTCGCGGCCCGGACCGTGGCCGATCCGCTCGCGTTGACCCGCTCGTACCGCACCGGGCTGGTCCTGGCCGGCACCGGCGGGTTGGCCACCACGCCGGTCCTCGACCTGCGGGCCTACACCGACGCGCTCAACGACATCCACACCCGCTTCTGGAGCTTCGCGGTACGGCAGCGGATGGTCGACGCGTTCGGGCCGAGCGGGGCGCGGGGACAGGCGATGCTTGTCACCTCGCCGGGCTCAGACCGGTCCCGTTACGCCCTTGCCGCGATGGACGCCTGGCTGACCGCGATCGCCGCGGACCGACGGCATGGCTCCGACCGCGCGCGGATGCTGCGCAACCGTCCCGCGGACCTCAGCGACGGCTGCTGGACGCCCGCCGGCGAGCGCATCGCCGCGGACCTGGCATGGCGGGGGACCGGGCCGTGCGACACCCTGTACCCCTCGTTCGCCGACACCCGGATCGCCGCCGGCGCGCCGCTGCGCAACGACGTGCTCAAGTGTCAGCTGAAACCGTTGACACCGCACGGGTTCACGGCGGAACAGGTCTCCCGGCTCCGCGCGGTGTTCCCCGACGGCGTCTGCGACTGGTCGCGGCCCGGCGTCGGGTACCGCGGGTTGGCGGGGGTCTGGCAGTCCTACTGAGCTAGGGTTTGCCCATGATCCGTCGGCGGGTTCTGATCTCCGGGCGGGTGCAGGGCGTCGCGTACCGCGACACCTGCCAGCGGATGGCCACCGAACACGGTGTCGCCGGATGGGTCCGCAACCTCGGTGACGGCCGCGTCGAAGCGGTCTTCGAGGGCGCCGAGGAGCAGGTCGACCGGATGGTGGAGTGGGCGCGGCACGGCCCCCGGCTGGCGGCCGTCAAGGAGATCGCGGTGCAGACCGAGCCCGCGGAGGGTTTGACCGGGTTTCTCGTACGGTAGGTGACGCCTGTGAAGCGGTTGGATGGAACGGTCGCGCTCGTGACGGGTGCGTCGAGCGGCATCGGCGAGGCGACGGCCGAACAGCTCGCGGCCCGGGGCGCCGCGGTGGCGCTCGCCGCCCGCCGGGCGGATCGGTTGGACGCGGTCGCGGCGCGGATCCGGTCCGCCGGTGGCACCGCGCTGGTGATCGAGGCCGACGTCACCGATCAGGCACAGGCGGTTTCGGCCGTCGAGCACACGGTGGCGGAACTCGGGCGGCTCGACACCCTGGTGAACAACGCCGGCGTGATGCTGCTCGGTCCCGTGGTCGGCGCACCCACCGAGGAGTGGGACCGGATGGTGCGGGTCAACCTGCTCGGTCTCCTGTACTGCTCGCACGCGGCGGTGCCGCACCTGATCCGGGCCGCGTCCGACGGTTCCCGCGGTGTCGCCGACCTGGTGAACATCAGCTCGGTGGCCGGCCGGGTGCCGCGCTCGGGCAGCGGGGTCTACAACGCCACCAAGTTCGGCGTGGGCGCGTTCAGCGAGTCGCTGCGCCAGGAGGTGACCCAGAAGCACGTGCGGGTCTCCCTCGTCGAGCCGGGCGCGACCGACACCGAGCTGCGCGGGCACAACCGGCCCGAGGTCATGGAGACGATCATGGCCCGGTTCAAGGACGTCGAGCCGCTGCAGGCCGAGGACATCGCCGACACCGTGCTGTACATCGTGACGCGGCCGCGGCACATGTCGGTCAACGAGCTGCTGGTGCGGCCGACCGAGCAGGCCGGCTGACCCGCCGCCGCATCAGCTCCGCGGCGGCGCCGAAGAGGAACGACAACCCCAGCCCGGCCGCGACCGCGAGGAGCGGGCTGTCGGCGAACGCCGCGCCGCCGGCGTAGCCCAGCCCGACCGTGTACGCGGCCCACGCCAGCGCCGCCACCGCCGACGCCGGGCTGAACCGGCGTAGGGGGAGGCGGGCCGTGCCGCAGGCGAGGTTGGCGGTGACCCGGCCGCCAGGAAGGAACCGCGAGGCCACGATCAGGGCGCCCGCGCGGGGGCCGGCCATCGTCGACACGGCCCGCCGCGCCTTCTCCGAGCGGCGGAGGAGCCGGGGGCCGAGGACGCTGCGGCTGAGGCCGTAGGCGAGGTGGTCGCCGATGAAGACGCCCACGGCGGTGGCGAGGACGACCGCCAGCAGGCTCGACCGGGCGTAGACGCCGGCCGCGAGGACCGCGGCCTCGGACGGGATCATCGGGAGCACACCGTCGAGGCTGCACAGGGCGGTGAGTAGCAGTGGAAGGTCCATGCGCTGGAGCGTCGGTGCGGGGTTGCCCGGTGATCGTCGGTCTCCGGAGGCATCGCGCATCCCTCCCGCGTAGGGGGTGAAGATGCCTCCGCGGTTGGACGCGGGTGCGCGGATGATCTCGGTACTGTCGCGGCGTGATGATTCGTCCGGTACTGGAACGCGCACGGCTCCGTGTGCAGTCGTTCCGGTCCGGGCATTCCTGGCTGTTCTGGTGGCTGGTCGCCGGCTTCTTCGCGCTGGGGTTGCTGCCGCTCAACGTGGCGCTGGCCGCGGAGGAGTTCGACGTGTGGCCGCTCGCCGCGTTCGTGGCGGGCATCGCGCAGAGCACCGCGCTGGTCCTGCTCCTGGTGCGGCCGAAGGCGGCCACCGCGCTGCAGTTCCTGGGCGTCGTCGTGCTGGCGATGGCGCTCCCGCCCGACTCGGGCTCGACGTGGCCGCTCACGGTCACCGGCCTGGTCACGCTGATCGTGCACGTCGCGCTGCTCGCCGCCCGGTACCCGAGCCAGGTCGTGCTGGTGGTGTGGCCGCTGAGCGTGTTCGTGCTGGTCCTGGTCGTGCTGGTCGACCCGCGCGGCCGGTCGCCCGCCGACGGGCTCGGGGTCCTGCTGCTGTACCCGATCTTCTCGGCGATCGTGCTCGGCGCCGTTCTGCTCGTGCGCCGGTGGCGCGAGATCGGCCGCGAACTGGCCGACGCGCGGCACGACGTGGAGGTCGAGCAGAGCCAGCGGGCGGTGGCCGAGGAGCGCACACGGATCGCCCGCGAGCTGCACGACGTCGTGGCGCACAGCATGTCGGTGATCCACATGCAGGCGACGTCGGCGTCCTACCGGATCGAGGGGCTCGGCCCGGAGGCGAGAGCCGAGTTCGGTCAGATCGCCGCCGGAGCGCGGGCGACGCTGCGCGAGCTGCGGCAGCTGCTGGCCGTGCTCCGCGACGATGCCGCCGACGCGGAGCTGTCACCGGTGCCCGGTCTGGGCCGGCTGGCGGAGCTGGTCGAGTCCGCCGACCGGGCGGGTGTGCCGGTGGAGCTGCGTCAGGAGGAGGGGGTGGTGGTTCCGGAGAGCGTGGGGCTCGCCGCGTACCGCATCGTCCAGGAGTCGCTGAGCAACGTCATCCGGCACGCGCCCGGTGCCCGCGCGACGGTTGTCCTCGGCACCGACGGGCCCGACCTGATCGTGTCGGTGGTGAACGAGGCGGCGACCCGGCCCGCACACCCCATGGAGGCGCCCGGCCGGGCGGGTCACGGGCTCGCCGGCATGCGCGAACGGGCCCGGCTCGTGGGAGGGACGCTCGACGCGGGCGCCCGTCCCGAGGGCGGCTACCGGGTGACGGCGCGGCTGCCGATCGGAGGTCAGGGGTGATCCGCACGCTGATCGTGGACGACCAGTCGATGATCCGGGTGGGAATCCGGGCGATCCTCGAGTCGCAGCCCGACATCACGGTGGTCGGCGAGGCGGAGAACGGGCAGCTCGGTGTGCAGAGGTGCCGCAGCCTGCGTCCCGACGTGGTGCTCATGGACGTGCGGATGCCGGTGCTCGACGGGCTGGCCGCCACGAGGGAGCTGCTCGGTCCCGACCGCGTCGGCGAGCACCTGCCCCGGGTCCTGATGCTGACCACGTTCGACCTCGACGACTACATCTACGCCGCGCTGCAGGCCGGCGCGAGCGGCTTCATCCTCAAGGACAACGAACCCGAAGACCTGCTGAGAGCCGTCCGCGTGGTGGCCGCTGGCGAGGCGCTGCTGGCGCCGAACATCACCCGCCGGCTGATCGAGAACTTCGTGGAGGCCCGACCGCGGCGGCCGGCCGGAGCGACGTCGCTCAACGGCCTCACCGACCGGGAGCGTGAGGTGCTACGGCTGATGGCCCACGGCAGGTCGAACGCCGAGATCGCGGCGGAGCTGTTCATCTCCGAGCAGACCACGAAGACCCACGTGAGCCGCATCCTGCAGAAACTGAACCTGCGCGACCGCGTACAGGCGGTGGTGTTCGGCTACGAGACCGGCCTGGTGACCCCCGGCGGCCGGGCCTGACCGCGGTCAGGCCCGGCCACGCGACCCGATTACAGCCGAGCGACGACCGCGGCGGCCATTCCGCGCTCGCCCGCCTCGTTGGGGTGGAACGGTGCCGCCAGGTTGGTCGGGACCAGCCCTTCCACCCAGCGCGTGCTGGTGCCCTGGCAGGAGTCGTGCCCGATCGACGGCGTGTACGTGTCGACGAACGACGCACCGTTGGCGGCGGCGGTGTTCGCGAGCATGGTGTTGAGGGCCTTCTCGGTGCTGCGCAGGTAGGGCACGTCGCCGTAGGCGAACGGGACCACCGGCCAGCATCCGTACCCGGAGTCGGGAACGATGGCCGGGTAGCCGACCAGCGCGATCCTGGCGTTCGGGGCCTTGCTCCGGACGGCCTGCAGCACGGCGGCCACCTTCGGCGCGGCGGCGGCGATGCGTGCCTGCAGCTGGTCGGTGCCCCCGGCCGTGTACCGGTTCTTGCATGGCGTGCCGAACGGGCTGCTGAGGCTGTCTTCGGCGCAGGTCCTGACGATGTTGCTGAAGCCGATGTCGTTGCCGCCGATGCCGATCGTGACCAGCGCCGTGGTGGCCGTGACGGCGTCAAGCTGGGCCGGCACCGCGAAGCCCAGCGTGCCGGTGCCGGGGTTGAGGATGTCGTTGGTGGTCGCCCCGCCGCAGCTGACGTCGACGAACGACGACGAGCCGATGGCGGCGGCGGTGACGGCGGGGTAGTTGCGGTTGGACCGGACGCAGTTCAGGTCGACCTGCGTGGGCACCAACGGAGCGGACGTGAACGAGTCGCCGAGCGCGACGAACCGCCCGGTCGGTGCTGCGGCCTGTGCCGTTCCCGGAACGGCGACGATCAGTGTGACGGCGGCGAGGAGCAGGGCCAGCAATCCGGAACGACGCATGGAGACCCCCGTAACGGCGGTGATGGGAGCACGAGTGTGGCGCCCTCCAGTGACCGACGTCAATGCCCCTACGCAGCCCTTACGCTGCCCCTATGACCTGGTGGATCAAGGCGTGCCTCAACGGGGCCCGGCGGCCCGACGAGCACCCGGCGGTGCCGCTCACGCCCGCACAACTGGCCACGGCCGCGGCGGCGACGGCGGCAGCGGGTGCCGCCGCGGTCCACGTCCACCCGCGCGACGGAGACGGCCTGGAAACCTTGGACGCCGGCGCCGTGGGAGCCGCTGTGACCGCGATCCGGGCGGCCGTCCCCGGAATGCCGGTGGGTGTGTCGACGGGGCTCTGGATCGCGGCCGGCGACCCCGACCGGCGGTCGACCGAGGTGGGGCGGTGGGCCACGCTGCCACCCTCCGCCCGCCCGGACTTCGCGTCGGTGAACCTGTCGGAGCCGGGCTTCGCGGAGTTGGCGACGGTGCTGCGGGCGGCCGGCATCGCCGTGGAAGCGGGCGTCTGGTCGGTGGCCGACGCCCTCGCCCTGGGCCGTGCCAGCGTCCTGCGGGTTCTGGTCGAGATCATCGACGCGCCCGCCGAGAACGCCGTGGCCGAGGCGGATGCGGTGCTGGCCGCCCTCGATGCCGCGAACTCCTCGGCGCCCAGGCTCCTGCATGGCGAGAACTCCGCGTGTTGGGCATTGATCCGTCACGCGGCCCGGCTGGGTCTGCCCACCCGCATCGGGTTGGAGGACGTCCTGACCGCGCCCGACGGGACGTCGGTGAACGACAACGCTCACCTCGTGAGGCTTGCGGCACTGGAGCAGTTGCGCGTCTGAATGTGTCGGTCAGTCCACTGTGGACAAAGCCGGCCCCTTACGGGGTCGTGTGGTCTAGATCACATCCGCTCTCGGGTAGCCCGGTGCCGGGAGTCGAGCAGCGTACTCCTAGCATGGCTGCATGTCACCGGAGGTCTCCGTCGCCGATACGGTGGGCGACTGCCCGCGGTCCCACGCTGACCTCATGTTTTCTGCGGTGGCAGCCTCTCGTGTGGCCGACTACTGCGCCGGTGCACGGGCATATGCGGGAAGGGCGTGACCTGTCCCGGCGCGATCCGACTGCGGTAGCAGAGGAACGCCGCCGGTTCATAGACGAGATCGCGACACTGCTGGAGACGTCGCCGATCATCCGCGACCCGGACAGCCGCCGGGTGCTCTACGACATGCTGCGCGACTCGCTCCGTGGTGACCTTCCGGTACGCGAGGTCGCGGTGCTGCGTCCGCAGCTCGTGTCGCTGATCAACGTATGCATCGAACGGACCGGGGCGCTGCGGGCGTTGGCGGAATGCATCGAGGTCCTGGAGCCGGGCAGCATCCAGACCGTCGAGATCCTCCGCGCCGCTGACCGTTGGCAGGTGGCCGACCAGTTCCAGGACCGTGACCTCGAGTGGCTGCGGACGGAGCTGGCCGCGCTGCGGATCACGCCGGGCCTGCGGCAGTTCGTACACGACATGCGGGGTGAACCGGTTCCCCAGCATTGCGAGCACGTCTGGCATCTGTTCGCCTACCTGTCCTCGACGAACCCGGTCGAAGGTCTGCCGCCGTGGCTGCTGCTGCTGGACAGGTTGATCCTCATGGGTTCGTCGTCCACCGAGCTGCCCGCGCTCGTCAACTCGCTGGCTGCCGAATGGGGTGCGACCGACCGGCTGCACGCCACGCGGTCGCGGCCGTTCGTGGGCATCGACGACCGCCACACCGCCTATCTGGTCATTCAATTCGAGAAGTACGGCGGCGAAGACGACACGTTCATCGTCTCCCACTGGTACCAATGGGCATCGCCGGAGTGGAAGCCGATTCCCGGCGACGACCGCTACGTCAGGTACGACGATCTGGAGTCGGCTGTCGACGAGATCGTGCTGGAGACCGAGCGGCGGTGGGCCGACCGGGTCGGCGACGTGACGATCGAGTTCGTGCTGCCGTGGCAGCTGTTGAACGAGCCGGTCGACCGGTGGCGTAAGGAACTCGACTCAGACGTGCCGAGCCCGTTGGCGATGGAGTACCCACTGGTGGTCCGAAGTCTGGAACGCATCAGGGCGGTGGAGTGGCATCGGGTGTGGAGGGGCCGTTGGCAGCGGCTGCTCGATCCGTCGGACAAAGAAGATCGTCTCTACTGCGCCACTGGCAATCATGGTGCTGTTCAGCTCGAGGCAATTCTGAGGGGAAAGGCGGGTGCGGTCGTGCTCGTGCTCAGCGAACCGCCGACGCTGAACAGCGTCGGGCAGCAGGAGGTCCGCGCCGGCCTCCGGTCGGGGTTCCCTGCGATCGTGTGGCACCGCGCCGGGGCATCGGTGTCGGACGAACTATGCGAGACTATAAAGTCAATGATCGATGACGGAGAGTCAGCGTCAGGACTAGCGGAACTACCCAAACATGCCGCAAAGTTAAGGCAAGTCGCTTGGAGTGAAGACCCTGGTGACAGTGACCCTCACATCGGCCACGACCTCGTGGTCCTGTGGGATGACCCGGAGCGTCAACCCGGACGGGCTACGGGAAAGGTCCACACATGACCGGCAACGGCCACCGAGGACAAGCCGATAGCTCGCGCGGCTGGTCACAGCCCGGTTCCGCGGTGCCCGGATGCGGATGGGCGACCGGTCGCCGATGAATCAGTCGACATCTATCCCGCCTCAGCACACAGCCGCGCCACCAGGCGATTCCGTCTGGCGGAACTCCGAAGCCATCGTCGTCATCGACGACACGCCGGTCATGGAGTTCTGGTCTGAAGAGATCGCCACGTTCGCCGAGACCCTCAGCGCTGACCTCGGTTTCCGCGACGTCCACCTGAGGTGGATGTCGGCCGACGGACGCGACGGCCCCATGGTGGGCACCGAGCCGGGACACGCTTCACGTCGACCCGACGACATTCTCGATGCGACGCGGCAGCAAGTCATCTTCCTGGTGACGCACGGTCGTTCGGCCATATGGCGAAACGGCTTGGTGCAACCCGTTCTGGCGTCGTGGGCGGCGGCCGCGCCGGTTGCGGTCGTGAACCTTCTTCCGCAGCAGGCCTGGCACCGCAGCGGAATGGCGACCACGGAGGTCGAATGGGAACAGCCCGGTAACCGGTCGTCCTGGCGGGTGATCGGCCTCGACCTCCGTTTCGTCGAGCGTCGAGACGACGCGCCGGTCGAGGCGGTTCCCGTACTGGAGCGGGGACTCAACTGGTTGGAGCGGTGGACCCGGCTCACGACGGGCTCGTCGGCCAGGCCGGTCGATCTGCCCGCAGTGCTCGTATCCGTCGGCGATCGCAAGCCGGAACCGGTATCCGGGCACTTCGGTACCGCCGACCTGGTCGCCCGGTTCCGCGCGTTCGCGTCGCCCGCGGCCTTCACCCTTGCGACCCGGCTTGCGGCGGCGCCTCTGAACGGCCGGATGCTGCGCGCGTTGCCGCGAACCGTGCCGCGGGCGAAGGCACTGGAACTGACCGAGGTCCTCACCAGCGACCTTGTCCGTCAGGTGATCCATGACAGCGGTGGCCCGGGTGACACGCGGATCCTGTTCGACTTCGTTCCAGGAGTGCGCGAACAACTGCTCGAACTCGGATACCGCGACCGCACCATCGAGGTGCAACACGTTGTGGAAGGCGAGCTCGGGCGTGACGTCGAGGTGATCCGTGGCCTGACACAACGCATCAAGGAACCGGGGAGCACCACGTACCCCCGGGTTTCGCCGGCCACCGAACCCTTTTTGCGCGTCGAGTTCGCAGTGCACCTGTCACTGGGTGGAGCGAACCTCATCGCGGCCGAGCTTCTGAGTCGAGCAATCGGATCACCGATCCCACCGCAACGAACTTATTCCAACCCCCGCGCGGAGTCCCCTATGTCTGAAATACTGCGCTCTGCGGGCTCGCCCGAGGCGTCAACGCGCCCGTCGACTGGCGGGCTCCCATACGACCGCCAGCCGGGAGGAGGCGCAGTGACGACGACAGCCGATAGGACAGAAAGCGCTGAAGTCGGTGCGCCCCGGCCGGCAACGATCGTCGGTGGTGTGCCACCCCGCAACCCCGACTTCACCGGTCGTCAGGACCTGCTCGACGAGTTGCATCAACGGCTCGGTGTCGGCACGACGGCGGTCCTCCCGGAGGCCGTCCACGGTCGGGGCGGGGTCGGCAAATCGGCACTCGTCGTTGAGTACGTCTACAAGCACGAACAGGACTTCGACCTGATCTGGTGGATCCCGGCGGAGCGGCCGGTTCAGATCCAGTCGGCGCTCGGCGACCTGGCGGCCAGGTTGGGCCTGGAGGTGCCGTCGACGGCGAACACCGCGGTACCGGCCGTGCTCGAGGCGCTGCGCGTGGGGCGACCGGTGTCGAACTGGTTGCTGGTGTTCGACAACGCGGAGCAGCCCGCCGAGGTCGAGCGGTTCTTCCCGAAGGGCGGCGCGGGAAGCATCGTCGTGACGTCCCGCAACGAGCAGTGGCGCGAAATCGCCAACAGCTTGCCGGTCAACGTCTTCGACCGCGACGAGAGCATCGAGATGCTCCGCGGGCGTGGCCCCGAACTGGGTGCCGAGAACGCCGACCGGTTGGCTGCGGCGCTCGGCGACCTGCCGTTGGCGATCGAGCTCGCGGCGGCGTGGCGCGCGGAGACGGAAATGTCTGCCGAGAACTATCTCGAACTGCTTCAGAACAGCAGACCGGAGCTGGGTGACGACGTACCCCGCACCGATCAGGACTACCCGGAACTGGTTGCCGCGGCTTGGAACGTCTCGCTCAACGGCCTGCGTGACCGAGACCCCGACGCCCTGCGCCTGTTGCAGGTGTGCGCGTTCTTCGCCCCAGAGCCGATCAGCACGGTGCTCCTGTCACGGCCGCGTGGCCTCCGGATCCACGACACCCTCGACCGGTTGATCCGAAATCCCGACCGCCTCCGTAACGCCATCCGAAACTTCGGGCGGTTGTCGCTCGCCCGCATCGACCACCGGAACAACTCGTTCCAGATGCACCGGCTGGTGCAGCGGGTGCTCATCTCACAGATGGACCCCGAAGACCGGAACGCGATGAAGCACGGCGCGCACCTGCTGCTCGCCGGCAACGACCCGAGCCAGCCCGACGAAGCCGAACAGTGGTCCCGGTACGCGGAGCTGTACCCGCACCTGGTCGCCTCGGAGGCGGAGGAATGTCCCGACGAACTCGTGCGGGACATGGTGCTGAACGAGACGAAGTACCTGTGGCGCTGGGGCGACCACGTGGGTGCCCGTGATCTTGCCCAGCGTGCGTACAACGCGTGGTCGGCAGACGGCAAGGAGGCCGGACGCGACACCCTGGGCATGGCGGCTCACCTGGGCTTCATGCACTTCGTCGTCGGCGACTACGCCGCCGCGGCCGAGTTGAACGCCCGGACCCTGGAGCTCTACCGCGAGACCATCGGCGACGACCAGGAGCAGACGCTGTACGCGGTCGGCGCGGTCGGCGCGGATCACCGGGTGGCCGGCGACTTCACGGGCGCCCTCGAACTGTCGCGGTCGGTGTACGAGCAGTCGAGGCGGCGGTTCGGAGACGACGATCCGTTCACACTGCGGGCGGCCCACAACCTCGGCGTCAGCATGCGGTTGTCGAGCCTGTTCGGCCAGGCGCTACGCCTCGACGAGCAGACGCATCGGCGGTTCGTGCAGATCCTGGGAGCCGAACACCGCGACACGCTCGACAGCCTGCACGGTGTCAACCTCGACCGCCGCGAGCTGGGCGACTATGTCGCCGCGCACGTGAGCCAGGAGAACGTGGTGGCCACCGCGCGCCGCGTGCTGCGCTACGAGGACCACCCCGACGTCCTCGGGTGGAGCCACAGCCTGGCGAGCTTCCGGCGCAAGGCGGGCGACCACGTCGGTGCGTTGAACCTGTCCAGCGACGTGCGGCACCGCTATCGCCTGCGGTACGGCGACAACCACCCCGCCACGGTTCTCGCCACCCTGACGCTCTCGATCGACCAGCGGGTGACCGGAGACCTGCGGACCGCGCGCGAGTACGGCGAGGAAGCGGTAGCCGGTCTGCGTCAGCTGTACGGCGAGGAGCACCCGCACACCGCGGGATCGCAGGTCGACCTGGCGGTCACCCTGCGGCTGCTCAACGAGGCGGAGCATGCCCGCACGCTGAACGAGCAGGCGCTGCGGCGTTTGGTCGATCGGCTCGGCGAGTCGCACGCGCTCGTCCTGTCCGCGCGGATCAACCTCGCCAGCGACCACTACGAACTGGGTGAGTACGAGCAGGCCGAGGCGCTCGACCGGGAGACGCTCCGCCGCTGCCTCGACCGTGACGGACTCGGTGACCGGCACCCCACCACGCTGGCGTGTGCGGCCAACCACGCGATGGACCTCCGCGCGCTGAAGCGCACCGGAGAGGCCAGTGGCCTGTTCGAAGACACCATCCACAAGTTCCGCCAGATCCTCGGCGAAGCGCACCCCGCTTCCCGGGCGGCGGCCGCCGGCGTCCGGGCGAACTGCGACATCGACCCGCTGCTGCTCTAGTCGGAGGCTCCCGGCGGGTCAGGTCACCGACCAGCCCGCCGGGCCGGCCTCACGCACGTCGTCGTCGGTCAACGCACGGCCGATCCAGGCAGCCAACGCAAGGGGATCAGCCGCACCCTCCCGCCGTGCCACGGTCAGCACCAGTTCGGGGCGTCCGAGAAGCGCCCGGGCAACCGGGCCGCCCGGGTCGGAGTGGGCCAGTCCGAGCCCGACCCAGCCGTGGACGCTGGTCGGGTCGCGGGCCAGTTCGTCGAGGTAGCCGAGGGCGGCCGCCTCCGGATCGCCTCCGACCAGATCAAGGTCGGCCCCGGTGGCACCGGCCACCTGACGGCCCACCCGGGCAGGGTCCGCCCGCAGGGCGGCGAACTCCGCTGCGGCACCGTGTCGGTAGCGCGTGAGCACGGCCCGGCCGTCGAACCAGATCCGACCGGGCTCGACGATCGCACGCGGCGGGTCGGAGCCGCCTTCGGCGGGCGGGATCACCGGTTCCCTGCCGCGCCGCCAGGCCGCCGAGAGGCCCGCCGCGACCGGCTCGGACAGCCTGAGGTTGTGGCTTCGCCACATCGCCCAGTGGTCGTCGGCGATCGCGTCGGCCGCGGCCCGCTCGGCAACCGGGACGGACTCGCCCAGGTAGCCCTCGACCTCGGAGACAAGCGTCGCGACGAACCGCTCGCCGTGCTCGGTCAGCCGGCCGCATCCGGCGAGCGTGCGTAGCACCAGGTGCGTCTGGCGCCGCCACAGGGCGAACTCGACGTGAGCCAGCGGTGCATCCGTGGGTGACGCGTGTCGGCGATGGATGCGCCAGAAGCCGGCGATTCCCGCGAAGGCGTACGCACCCTGAAGGAGCCCGGCCACCGGCCTGGGATCGTCTCTCCACGGGGCGTAGTAGCGCACCGAGGGGTCGTCGAGCGTCAGGGTCAGCAGATGCGTCAGGGCGTGGAGCTTGTGGTGCTGGGTCTCGTGAACCAGAGTCGCCGCCAACTGGACGGCGTCGTCGGGCACCGACACCAGCATTCCGCCGAACGCTTCGGCGCCCGACGCGGAGTGCTGACGGAACCGTTCCTCGGCCGGTTCCGGCGCCAGCATCCGGAAGCTCTGTGCGATCGACCTGGCCCGGTCCGGCTGTTCCCGCACGAGGACGTCCCACGCGTCGCCGAGCAGGCGCCGCCAGTGCGAAACTTCCGCTCTGTCGATGGTCCGTGGCTGCGACGGGCCGCGCAGGGCGCGGTACGTGTCGCGGTCGAGCAGTTCGACCCGCAATGGCACGTCATGCCGGTCGACCGTGACGGTGATCGACGGATGCCACCCGTCTCTCGCGCCGACCGGCACCGTGACGTCTCCGGCCATCAGGGTGGCCCGGCCGTCGGCCGCACGAACGCGAGCGCGCGTGGTGCCGGGAGGGAAGGTGGCAGCGCCAACGGTGGGCAGGACGGCCGTGCCGCCACGTACCGGAACGTCGAGTTCGAAGGGGACGCCGGCCCGGACGGCGATCGCCGCTACCAACGAGTGCAGGTATCCGACGTCGGCCCAGAGCGGTTCGGGGCCGGTCGGACTGCTCTCTTCGAGCCGTGCGAGCGTGTGCGCTGCCCAGATACCGACCTGTGGGCGGGACAGGACGTCCTCGGTGACGTCTGGATGAGCCCGGAATGCCTCGACGAGCAGACTCCAGGTCTCGTCGATCGGTGCGAGAGGGCCGGTGGCTTCTTCACGGCCGGCGCAGGCGTTGACGACCGTCAACAGTGCGGTGAGCCGCCAGCTACGTTCCGACCGCCACAACTCCGCGATCACCCGCTGGTCGCCGGCTCCCGTTGCCAAGGCATGAAAGTGGTCTGGGTCAATGATGTGTGCCGAACCTGTCGGCTGTTGGTCACCCGGCACGGTCCTCTGATTCTGACCCGGTCGGCCGCATCCGGTCCGAGAATGATCCGTTGTATCCGCTGATGCGTCCTTCGGCATCCGTGACTGTCGCTCGAACCCGATCGATGGCCGCGTCGATGCTGCCTCCCCTGATGGAGCGCAGCGTCGCCACGTCGGAATTCGACAGATCGAGCAGTTCAGACTCGATACCGGTCGGGGTGTGATCCATCCGAAGCAGCCTTTCGATACTGGGCAGCGGTAGTTCCATCATTCCTCATCATTGGACTGAGACGGTAGTGTTACCGTCGGCCACTGCCTAAAGATTCACGATCTGCGATCTGTCGGATGTCGTCACCGGGTTCAGGTGGGCAGAAAGCGACTGGGCCCCGCCACCATAGGTGGCAGGGCCCAACCTGCTACTCACTGCATTACTCGCTCTGTCGGGGTGGCCGGATTCGAACCGACGACC
Source organism: Virgisporangium ochraceum (assembly GCF_016863655.1). Classification (GTDB taxonomy): domain Bacteria; phylum Actinomycetota; class Actinomycetes; order Mycobacteriales; family Micromonosporaceae; genus Virgisporangium; species Virgisporangium ochraceum. The sequence continues at coordinate 105,310 of NZ_BOPH01000142.1, read as the reverse complement.
TCTTCGTCCCGAACGAAGCGCGCTACCAAGCTGCGCCACACCCCGAGCGTGCCGAGCAATACTAGCCCACCCCCTCCGCCGGTCAAACTCGATACCCCGGCGAGGCTCAACCCAGGGCGGACAGGAACCCCGTCAGCTCCCGCTCGTACCGCCCGGCATCCACGTTCCACGAGCGCACATGCCCGCCGCCGGTGGTCTCCACCAGGCGGGCGCCGGCGCCCTGAGCGAACGAGCGCGTGGGTGCGGGGTCGACCACCCGATCGTCGCCGTCCAGGAAGACGAGGGTGGGCACGGCCGGCCGGAAGGAGGAGAAGTCCAGGTCGGCCAGGCGGACGCCGATCCGCTGCTCGACCAGCCGGATCGCCGACCAGGTCAGAGCGCCGGGCAGGCGGCGTTGGGCGGCCTGCATCCGCAGGGTGGCGGTCCAGTCGACGACGGGGCAGTCGAGGATCAGGCCGGCCACGTCGGGCACCGCCTCGTTCCGCAGGGCGTTCAGGACGACCGCCCCACCCATCGACCAGCCGTACAGCACGATGCGCCGCGCGCCGGCGGAACGGGCGTAGGCGCAGGCCGCCACGAGGTCCTGCCACTCGGTGGCACCCAGGTGGTAGTAGCTGTCGGGGCTGGCGGGCGCACCCAGGTCGTTGCGGTAGGAGATCACCATCGTGGTGACGCCGGTCGCCGCCAGCGTGGGCAGGACGCGCAGCGCCTCCACCCGGCTGGCGCCCCGGCCGTGCACCCCGATGACCCACGTGTCCGACCCGGGCAGCACCCAGGCCGGATAGTGACCCAGCTCACCCGGAACGAACACCGACGTGAACGGCAGGCCGTGCACCGACTGCGGGTCGCCCTCGAACACAGAGCCGCTCGTGTACGCCCGGAGACCGGCCCGCAGCGACCCCCGCACCACCGACGTGACCCGCCGCACCACGGTGTTCCGCTCGACCCGCACCACGTCGCCGAGGACGGCGTGCCCGCCCCGCCAGGCCAGGCCGAGCGGCATCGACCGCTCGGTGTCCTCGGTACGGGTGAGCTCGACCTCCGAATCGACGACAGACCGCACCACCAGCGGATACCACCGCGCCGGCGTCAGCACCTGGGTGGCGAAGAACAGCCCCGCACCCGCCGTTCCGGACGGCAGCAGCACCGCCAACCCGGCCGCCCCGAACGCCAGGCCGTAGCCCACGCGCCGGGGCCACCGCCGTAACGGCAGCGCGTCGGCTGTCACGCCGGCACCAGCGTCAGGATCGAGACCTCGGGCGGGCACGCGAACCGCACCGGTGCCGTGGGGTGCGTTCCCAACCCGGCGCTGACGTGCAGCCAGGCGTCGCCGTACCGGTGCAGCCCGCGGGCCATCCGGCGCGGAAGCTCGCAGTTGGTGGTGAGCGCGCCGTAGAACGGCACACAGACCTGCCCGCCGTGGGTATGGCCGGCCAGGATCAGGTCGAGGCCGTCGTCGACCATCGGGTCGAGCACCCGCGGCTCGGGCGAGTGGGTGACCCCGAGGTGCAGGTCGGCGCCCTGGTCGAGCGGCGCGGAGAAGTACCGGTCGCGGCCGATGTGGGGGTCGTCGACGCCGACCAGCTCGATCGCGCGTCCACCCGCTTTGAGAAAACCGCGGGCGTTGTTGAGCTCGAGCCAGCCGGCGGACACCAGCCCCGCGCGGAGTTCCTCCGTCGGCAGCGGCGGGCCCTCGATGTGCTCGCGGTCGCGGCGGAGGTACCCCAACGGGTTCTTCAGCACCGGACCGAAGTAGTCGTTCGAGCCGAACACGAACGCGCCGGGGAACTGGAACAGCGGCTCGAAGGCCCGCAGCGCCGCCGGTACGGCGTCGACGTGCGCCAGGTTGTCGCCCGTGACGATCACCAGATCGGGTTCCAACGAGGCCAGCTCGGCGACCCAGCGCTGCTTGCGGCGCTGGTAGGGCGTCATGTGCAGGTCGCTGATGTGCAGGACGCGCAGCGGGAACGCGCCGTCGGGCAGCACCGGCACCACGACCCGCCGCAGCCGGTACCAGTTGCGTTCCACCAGGCTCGCGTACGCGGCCACGCCGAGGCCGAGCCCGATGGTGCCGGCAGCCAACGTACGAAAGCGCATCCGCCAAGATTAGCTTTCAAACCGGCTCGCCATCGTCGCCTCCCCGACGGTACTTTTCCGGCCATGTCCACGATGAAGGCGCGACTGGAGACGGATCTCCGCGCCGCGATGAAGGCCCGCGACGAGCTCGTCACGTCGACGCTCCGCATGGCGCTCACCGCCGTGAAGGCGGCGGAGGTCAGCGGCAAGGCGGCCCGCGAGCTCACCGACGACGAGGTGCTCGGCGTGCTCACGAAGGAGGCGAAGAAGCGCCGCGAGGCGGCGGCCGCGTTCGCCGACGCCGGTCGTGACGCGCTGGCCACCAAGGAGCGCGCCGAGGAGGAGGTGCTCAGCGGCTACCTGCCCGCCCAGCTCTCCGACGAGGAGATCGCCGAGCTGGTCGCGGGGGCGCTCGCCGCCGGCGGTTTCAGCGGTAAGCAGAGCATGGGCCCCGCCATGAAGGCGGCCCAGGCCGCCGTCGCCGGTCGCGCCGAGGGCGGCCGCGTCGCGGCTGAGGTCCGTCGTCAGCTTTCGGTCTGACGTTTTCGAGGTGACGCGCTACGGGGCGGCGCCACTCGGACAGCTTCGCGCGCCCGCGCCGTGAGCCGGTAACGCCGGTGGCCCCTGTCCGCGAGCGGACAGGGGCCACCGGCGACCTTGCCGCTGATCAGTCGTCGGGGCAGAGCCAGGGCAGCTGGGCGCACCGGCCGTTGACCCCGCCGTTGCCGCCACCGTTGCCAGGGCCGGCGTTGCCGCCACCGCGGCCGCCGCCCGCGCCCGGGCTCGCGCCCCCGGGACCCGACGACACGATGATCGACACGACGCCGCCCTTGACCGTGCTGCCCTCGGGCGAGGTCTTCGCCACGGTGCCCTTCGGGCAGTCGGACGGCTCCTCCCGACCGGTCGTCACGCTGAACCCGGCCCGCTGCAGCTTGCTGCGGGCGTCGGAGACCGAGTTGCACTTGACGTTCGGGATCGACACCCGGGTACCGAAGGCCATCTTCTGGCTGGGTTTCTCGAAGCCCTGCTGTGGCTTGCCCTGCATCGCGCCGGCCATCGCGTTCTGCACGGCCGGGTTGACGCCACCATTGTGCTCGAAGCGCTCGTTGGTCTGCGGCCAGTCGGCGTCGGTGTAGAAACCGGCCATCGTGAGCGACTTCGTGGAGATGATGATCGTGGCCGACTTCTCCTTGTCGGTGGTGCCGGTCTTGCCGAACACCGGGTGCTTGACCTTGCCCTTGGTGTCGGACGCGGTACCACTGGTGCACTTGCCGTAGGCCGACTGGTCGCCCAGCGGGCACCGGCCGGCGTCGACGGCGCCGCGGGCCACGTCGGGGTCGACGACCTGCTGGCACTCGGGCTCGCCGCCCTCCAGCTTCTTGCCCTGGAGGTCCTGCAGTTCGAGGAGCGGCGTCGGCTTGCAGTACTTGCCGTCGGCGGCCAGCGTCGCGTAGGCGTTCGCCATCTCCAGCGGGGTCTGCGCGGTGACGCCGAGCGTGTAGGCGCCCCACTCGTCGGCGTTCTTGGCGAGGTCGGTGTCCTGCTGGTTGTGGAACGTGAGGCCGAGCCGCTTGGCCACGTCGACCACCTTCGAGGTGCCGATCTGCTCCTGCAGCGGCACGAAGTAGGTGTTGATCGACCGGCCGAGGCCGGACCACATGTTCACGACGCCGGCGTCGTTCTTGCCGGAGTTCTCCGGGCAGTAGAACTGGGTGCCCGGGCAGGCGGCCGGGCTGCCCCGGTCGATGATGTACTTCGATTTGTACGGCGACTTGGCGTCGATCGGGTAGTCCAGCGGCAGGCCGCGTTCCAGGGCGGCCACGATGGTGAACATCTTGAACACCGAGCCGGCCTGGTAGCCCTGGGTGTCACCACCGGCGCTCAGGAGCGGCACGGTGGTGTTCGGCCAGTTGCCCTTGAGGCCCTTCTTCGCCGGGTTCGAGTTCGGCCCGTTGACCGACTGGTCGTTGCTGAAGTTCCGGTTGACCGCCATCGACGTGACCCGTCCGGATCCCGGCGCCACACCCGTGAGCATCATGGTCTCGGTGGTGTTGTTGCCACCCTTCTTGGCCATGACGTCGTTGATGCTCTTCACCGACGCGGCCTGGGCCTGCAGGTCGAGCGAGCTGATGATCTTGTAGCCGGCCGACCGCAGCTTGTTCTGCCGCTCGTAGGTGTCCTTGCCGAACTTCGCCTGCTCACCCCACCAGCGGATCAGGTAGTCGCAGAAGTAGCCGGCGTTGAGTTCGGGCCGCTGGATCTGCGTGCAGCCCTCCGGCGTGCGCTTGTTGACGAAGTTGAGCTTCGTCGCCTTCGCCTCGTCGGCCTGCTGCTGGGTGATGTAGCCCATCTTCACCATCTGCGGCAGCACGTAGTTGTCGCGCCGTTCGATCGCCCGGGGCCGCTTCTTGTCGTCGGCCGGGTCGAAGTCGCTCGGCGCCTTCACCAGGCCGACGATCAGCGAGGCCTCGCCGAGCGTGAGCTCGGACGCCGGCTTGCCGAAGTACACCTTGCTCGCCGCGTCGACGCCGTAGGCGCCGTTGCCGAAGGACGCGATGTTGAGGTAGCGCTCGAGGATCTGGTCCTTGGTGAGCTTCTTCTCGATCGCGAGCGCCCGCTTGATCTCGGCGATCTTGCGTGGCCCGGTGTCCTCCGTGGCGGCGACCACCTCCGACGGCGTCTTGGCCGAGTAGGAGACCACCTGCCGCACGTACTGCATGGTGAGCGTCGACGCCCCCTGGGTGTTGCCGCCGCGCTGGTTGTTGACGAACGCGCGGGCCACACCCTTCATGTCGACGCCGTTGTGCTGGTAGAACCGCGAGTCCTCCGACGCCACCATGGCCTGCCGCACGACCTCGGCCATCTGGTCGAGCGTCACGTCACGACGGTTCTCGTCGTACATGTAGGCCAGCAGCGTGGTGCCGTCGTTGGCGTAGACCTCGGTGTTCTGTGGCAAAGGGAGCACGTCGATCTCGGTCGGCAGGCTGTCGAAGGTGTCGGCGCCCGCCTTGGCTGCCAGACCACCCATTGCAACGGCGGGGAAAGCCGCCGCTGCCACCACCAAGCCTGCGAGCAGCCCGCATACAAGGAGCGACGCTCCGTTTGCAAGCAGGCTGTGATCGCGATTGCGCATCCACTTCACCGCCCCAGGGTACGTGACCTCTACGACGAGGCCGCGTCCTGAGTGGACGCCCCGTCGTTGGGATAGACGCACGGACGCTGGCGGTTGGTTGGTCCTCAGGAGTCAATTCTCCGCCACATCCGGCTCCGAAATCGGGCTTTACCGGCCAATCACCCGGAGGGCTGGAACTTGCGCAACCGTCGGGATGACCCTCCGTCGACGGTTGGCGGAGGAGAAAACGGCGGTTAACCTGGTGCAACAGCGTTGCGTAGTCGAGTGATTACAGAGCATGATGGCCCTGCGGGGCCGGAAGTCATTGGACCGACAGCTTCGTCCGTTCGGGGCAGTGTGCGGGGTGACTTGACCGGGATCGGGGGGATCGGTCCTGGTTTAGGTGATCTCGTCGGGGGAACGCCTTGGACGTACTTGGGGGAGTACTAGGGGGGATTAGCGAGCATGAGCATGGTCGTCGACTGGCCGAGCCTGGCTGCGTGCCGGAACGGAGATCCGGACGCACTGTTCGTGCAGGGCGCTGAGCAGAACGTCGCCAAGCGCATCTGCCGCAGCTGCCCGGTGCGGATGGAGTGTCTGGCCGATGCGCTCGACAACCGGATCGAGTTCGGGGTCTGGGGCGGAATGACGGAGCGTGAACGCCGGGCGCTGCTTCGGCGTCACCCCAGCGTGACGAGCTGGCGTCGTACGTTCGAGGCTGCGATGCGTGACCGTGGCCTCGACAAGAGCCTGACAGAGAAGGAACTGGTCAACGCCGGATCCGTATAAGTTTCACCCGTACGGCGACGACGGGAATCAGCAGAGTTCGTCGCCGATGCGCCTGAGTCCGTCCAGGTCGTGGATGTCCGCGGCCTGGGCGGCGGCGGTCGCCACCGGAACGTGGGGGTACTCGCGCTGGAAGCGGGCCGCCTCGGCGGCCTGGCGCTCGGCCTGCTCGGCGAGCGCCGCGTGCACCCGCAGCAGGTCGGCCACAGGAGAGGCGGCCGACCCGTCGCCGACGGAGGCGGCCTCCAGTTCGTCGGCCGCCGTGCGGGCGTCGGACGCCGTCAGTGCGGGCGCCGACACCGTGGTCATCCGGTTCACCACCAGCCCCGCCAGGGGCATGTCGTCCTGCGCCAGCCGGCCGGCGAAGTACGCCGCCTCCCGGACCGCGTCGGGCTCGGGCGCCGCCACCAGCAGGAACGCGGTCTCCCGGTCCTGCAGCACGCGGTAGGTCTGCTCCGCGCGGGCGCGGAAGCCGCCGAACATCGAGTCGAGCGCCGCGACGAACCCGCTGAGGTCGGCCAGCAGCTGGGTGCCGAGCACCTTCGTCACCGTGCGCCCCACGAGACTGAACGACGACGACACCAGCGAGAACACGCTTCGACCGCCGGCCCGCGCCGGTGCAAGCAACATGCGCAACATCCGCCCGTCGAGGAACCGCCCCAGCCGGGCCGGCGCGTCGAGGAAGTCCAGGGCCGACCGTGACGGCGGCGTGTCGACGATGATCAGGTCCCACAGGTCCCACAGGTCGCGGGCGCGCAGCTGGCCGAGCTTCTCCATCGCCATGTACTCCTGCGTGCCGGAGAACGTGGAGCTCATGGCCTGGTAGAACGGGTTGGCGAAGATCTCCTCGGCGCGCTTCGGGTCGGTGTGTGCGAGCACCACCTCGTCGAAGGTGCGCTTCATGTCGAGCATCATCGCGTGCAGGTCGCCGGAGACGCCCTCCACACGGCGCGGGGTGTTGTCGAGCTCGGTGAGCCCGAGGCTCTGTGCGAGGCGCCGGGCCGGATCGATGGTCAGCACCACGGTGCTGCGTCCGTGCTTCTCGGCCGCACGCAGCGCCAGCGCGGCGGCCGTGGTGGTCTTGCCGACACCGCCGGCTCCGCAGCAGACCACGGTGCGGATCCCCGGGTCACCGAGGATCACGTCGAGGTCCAGCTCGGGACTCACCGGGCTTTCAGAAACCACGTTCCGAGCGTATCTGTCAGATCACCGGGTCTGCTCGGTCGAAGAGACGCATCACAGAGTCTCTTACGTAACTGCCTTGGACAGGCCGTCGTGGAGCAGCTTCGCGAGCCGGTCGAGGCCGTCGCGGGTCACGCCGCCCGCCTGCGCGGGCAGTTCGATCACGGGACGCCCGAGAGTGTCCAACCCGGCCCGCAGCTCCGCCTCGACCTCCAGCCGGGTCTGATACGCCCGGCCCTCGGCGACCAGGCCGGCCACGGTCTCCCGGTCGGCCGGCAGACCGGCCGCGACGAGCCCGCGCTTCACCTCGGCGGCGGTGATCTTCACGCCGGCCAGCACCGGTTCCCGGGCGTTGTTGACGATCACCCGGCCGAGCGGGATGCCGAGTTCCGTGAGCTCCGCCATGGCGTCGGCGCTCTCCTGGACCGGCATCTCCTCCAGCAGCGTCACCACGTGCACCGTGGTCATCGGGGAGCGCAGGATCGCGGCGACCCCCTCGCTCTGGTTCTTGATCGGCCCGACCTTGGCGAGACGGGCGGTTTCGGCCGTGACGTTCAGGAACCGCCCGATCCGACCGGTGGGTGGCGCGTCGAGCACCACGGAGTCGTAGAACCGCCGGCCGTCGGCGGTGCGGGTCACCGACTCCTTGACCTTGCCGGTGAGCAGCACGTCGCGCAGTCCGGGCGCGATCGTCGTGGCGAAGTCGATCGCGCCGACCTTGCGCAGCGCGCGGCCGGCGACGCCCAGCTTGTAGAACATGTCCAGGTACTCGAGCAACGCCTCCTCGGCGTCGACCGCGAGCGCGCGGACCTCACCGCCGCCGGGCGTGGTGGCGACCCGCCGTTCCTGGTACGGCAGCGGGCCGAGGCCGAACAGCGGGGCGATGCCCTGCCGCCCCTCGACCTCGACGAGCAGCACGCGGCCACCGTCGGCGGCGAGAGCCAACGCGAGCGCGGCGGCGACGGTGGTCTTCCCCGTGCCGCCCTTGCCCGTGACCACGTGCAGGCGGGCCGGCCACCCGACCCCGCGCCCCTTGCCAGTCATGCCGCCAACGGTAGTGCGCGTCAGACGGTCTTGACCTCGCAGACCAACCAGCCGTCGTCGTTGACCGCCGTGATACTCAGCTTCTCCTCGGCGGCGCGGTCGTCGCTGGTGGTGAACCGCACAGTGACGGCGAGGGTGGCCGACTCCTTGTTGGACTTCTCGACCTTCGGCTCGTCCCAGGTGAACTGCGGATCCCGGTTGAACTTCTGCGCGTACGCCTTGACCTGGTCGACCTTCGTCTTGATCTGGTCGGCGTCGCGCGCCGAGGCGCAGACGTACTTGCTCGCCCTGGTGGCGTCCTTGTCCTTGTACACGGCGGTGAGGAAGTTGCTGGCGGCCGCCGTCGGGTTGGCCTGCCCGTCGCCGCCGCCGCGGCCCAGCACGAGGAACGCGGTGATGCCGCCACCGACGAGCACCACCACGACGACCGCGGCGATCAGCGAGATCAGCAGCGTGCGCCGGCTGCGGGCGGGCGCCGGGGCACCCGGGTAGGCGCCGGTCGGGTCGGTGCCGTACCCCGGAGGGCCGGCCGGGAAGCCGCTCGTCGGGTAGGCCGCCTGGTTGGGGTCGTACGGCTGCTGCCCGAACGGCGGCTGGTTCTGGGGCTGGTTCGGGTCGTAGGGCTGCTGCCCGAACGGCGCGCCACCCGGTGCGGGTCCATAGGGGACGCCCGAGGTCGGCGGCGGCGTGTACGGGACGCCCGACGTGGGTGGTGGGTTGTACGGGACGCCCGACGTGGGCGGCGGGTTGTACGGAGCGCCCGGCGGCGGTGCGTAGGGCCCGCCCGACGACGGAGGTGCCGAGGTCGGCTGGCCGTACCCGGGCTGCTGCCCGAAGCCGGGCTGCTGGCCGAACTGGTCGGGCTGCGGCTGCTGTGGTGGCTGCTGTGCCTGCTGCGGGGGCGGCTGTTGCGGCGGGAACCCCTGGTACGGCCCACCTGAGGTGGGCGGTTGGCCAGGTGGCTGGCCATACGGGTCGCCCGGTGGCGGGTACCCGGGTGGAGTACTCATTTGTCCCCCTCGCAACGTCTGGGGGTCAGCGTATCGGCCCCGGCCCACCCGATAGGGTCACGGTTATGCAGAAGTGGGAGTACGCCACCGTGCCGCTGCTGGTGCACGCCACGAAGCAGATCCTCGACAACTGGGGCGAAGACGGCTGGGAGCTCGTCCAGGTGGTGCCGGGTCCGAACCCGGAGAACCTGGTCGCGTACTTCAAGCGTCCGCTCCCGGGTCCCGGCAATGACTGACCCGTTCGCGCGGCTCGCCAAGCTCGGGCTGGAGCTGCCGCCGGTCACCGCGCCGCTGGCGGCGTACGTGCCGGCGGTGCAGACCGGCAACCACGTCTACGTGTCGGGCCAGGTGCCGATCGCCGACGGCAAGGTGCTCGCCACCGGCAAGGTCGGTGCCGAGGTCACCACCGACGAGGCCGCCTCGCTGGCGCGCCGGTGCGCGTTGAGCGCGCTGGCCGCCGTCGACGATCTGGTCGGGTTGGCGAACGTGGTGCGCGTGGTGAAGGTGGTCGGCTTCGTCGCGTCGGCGCCCGGGTTCACCGACCAGCCGGCGGTGATCAACGGCGCGAGCGAGCTGTTCGGCGAGGTCTTCGGTGAGGCCGGCCGGCACGCCCGCAGCGCGGTCGGCGTGGCCGAGCTTCCCCGTGGAGTCCCGGTCGAGGTCGAGGCGATCTTCGAGGTTCGCTGAGATTCGAGGTTCGCTGAGAGCGGACTGTCGTTGATCGTGCAGTTCTTCTGACGACAAAGCCGGTCAAAGCGCCGTGAACCTCGCATGAACCCGCCAAGATCGGCGTTCCAGGGGGCCACAGGGCGCCGATCGGACGGCGGTCGCGCCATCCGGCGGCCGTAACATCGCTGGCATGGTGGGCCACGTCACCGCGCCTGCGGCCGCGATCCTCGACTCGTTGCCCGCGTGGGCCACCCTCGTGCGGGCTCCGAACCCCGGGCCGATGACGCTCGACGGCACGAACACCTGGTTGCTCCGCGCTCCGGGCAGCTCGGCGGGATACGTGGTCGTCGATCCCGGTCCCCTCGACGAGGCCCACCTGCGCGCGGTCGCCGACCACGGTCCCATCGAAGGCATCCTCATCACGCACGGCCACTTCGACCACACCGAGGGCGTGCCGCGGCTGGCCGAGATCACCGGTGCACCGGTGCTCGACCGTGCCGGTACGTACGAGGTCGGTGGCCTCGGCATCCGGGTGATCGAGACGCCCGGCCACTCCAGCGACTCGGTCTGCTACGTGATCGACGACGAGGCCGTGCTCTCCGGTGACACCATCCTCGGCCGCGGCACCACGATCGTCGCCTGGCCCGACGGCGACCTCGCCAGCTACCTCACCAGCCTCGACACCCTGGAAGGGCTCGGCCCCGTGCCGGTGCTGCCGGGGCACGGGCCGGCGCTGGCAGACTGCGCGGCCGCGTCCGTTTACTACCGCACCCACCGGGAAGCCCGCCTGGAGCAGGTGCGCGCCGCCGTCGACGCCGGCGCCGCCGAGGCCATGGAAGTGGTCCGGGTGGTCTACGCCGACGTCGACCGCGTGCTGTGGCCGGCCGCCGAGGCCACCGTCCGCGCCCAGCTCGCCTACCTCGAAGAGCGGGAGAAACCGTGACGTGCCCCGTGTGCGGAACCGTCGCCGTACCCGGCGCGCGGTTCTGCCACAACTGCGGATCCGCGCTGCCGGCCGCCGCGTCACTGCCGGCCACCGAGCGCCGCGTCGTCACGGTCCTGTTCGGTGACCTGTCGGAGTTCACGGCGTGGGCAGAAGACGTCGACCCCGAGCGCGTCGGCGCTGTCACCGACCGGGTGCTGGCCGCGCTCGCCGGGTCGGTGCGCACGTTCGGCGGGCACGTCGACAAGCTGACCGGTGACGGCATCATGGCCGTGTTCGGCGCGCCCGTCGCGCACGAAGACGACGCCGAGCGCGCCGTGCGGGCGGCGTTGTCGATGCAGCGCGCGGTGCGCCGGGTGCTCGACGACGAGCGCGGCGGCGGCGCGCCGCTCGGGCTGCGGGTCGGCCTCAACACCGGTCCGGTCGTGGCCGGTGTGCAGGCCGACATCGAGTACACGGTGATCGGCGACACGGTCAACACGGCGGCGCGGCTCGCCGACGCGGCGGCGGTCGGCGCGGTCTACGCCGGCGCGACCACCTCGGCCGGCACCCGACACATCGCGTCGTGGCGCGGGCTGCGGCCGCTGCGGCTGAAGGGCAAGCGCGAGCCGGTGGCCGCGTTCGAGCTGCTGGGCCTGCTCGACGCGCCCGGTACCCGGTCGGGCATCGGCGACGAGGCGCCGTTCGTGGGACGCGAACCGGAGCTGGCCTGGGTCGCCAGCCGGTTGGCCGACACGATCGACCGGGGCGAGCCGCGCACCCTGGTGGTCACCGGTGAGGCGGGCCTCGGCAAGACCCGGTTCGCCGGCGAGGTCGAGCGGATGGCGGCCGGCTACCCGGTCGCGACCGGCGGGTACGTCGTGCCGTCCGGTGCGCGGGTGCTGACCGTCCACTGCGCGGCGTTCGGCGAGCTGCGCCGGCTGGCGCCGCTGGCCGACATCGTGCGGGCGGCGATCGGTCTGCCGCGCGATGCCGCTCCGGTGGGCCGGGCGCAGGCCGAGGAGCGGTTGCGGCGGTTGGTGCAGCGTCTGGAGCGCGGTCGCCGGCGGGCTCCCGGCGACGGGTCCGGCCTCGCCGTCACCCAGCTGTTGAGCCTGTTGGGGTACGGCCGGGGACCGGGCGACGAGCCGCAAACCGGCGACGAGTACGCCCTCACCCGCGACGGGCGCCCGGCGGGTCCGGGCGAGGACCTCGACCTGGAGGCCACCCCGGCGGCGGTCGCCGAGCTGCTGTCGGCGCTGGCCACCGAGAGCCCGCTGGTGGTGATCGTCGACGACCTGCACGACGCCACCGCCGAGACCGTCGACGGGCTGGCCGCCACGCTGGAACGGCTCGCCGGCCCGGTCCTGGTGCTGATGCTCGGGCGGCCCGAGCTGGTGCGCACGGCCGGCATCTTCACCCGGCTCGCCGACGCCGAGGTGTACGCGCTGCCGCCGCTGCGGGGTGCCGACGCGTCCCGGCTGCTCACCGCCTACCTGTCCGGCGGACGGCTGGCCGCGGCCGACGCCGACCGGCTGCTCGCCACCGCGCAGGGCAACCCGTTCTACCTGGCCGAGCTGGTCTCGCTGCTGCGCGAGCGGGGCGCGCTCACGAGCGTCGCGGTGCCGGAGCACGGTCCGGCGCGGTCACATGGTCCATTGTGGAGGTTGACGCCCGGCTCGCTCGGCGGCCGGCTGCTGTCCCGCGACCTGGCCGCGGTGCTCGCCGCGCGCATCGACGCGCTGCCGCCCGACGCCCGCGCGGTGCTCCGCGACTCGGCGGTGGTCGGCGACGCGGTGCCGGCTGGCGCCGTTGAATCGTTGCAGCTGGCCCGGTCGGTGGCGGCCCGCCGCCCGGCCGCCGTGGCCGCCGTCGAACTGGAACGGGCCATCGACGAACTGCTCCAGCGCCGGATGCTGCGCCGGGTACGGGGCGGGTACGCGTTCGCCACCCCGCTGCTGCGCGAAGCGGCGTACGCCGGTATCGGCAAGAGCAACCTCGCCGAGCGGCACGCCGCGCTGGTGCACTGGGCGATCGGCGGACCGGGCCGGGGCGACGACGCGTTCGTCGCCGAGCACGCCGAGCGGGCGTCGGCGCTGGCCGAGGCGGTGCGGCTGCGCCCCGACGCACCGGCCCGCGCGGTGGCGTCGATCGGGCTGGCGGCGCTGGCCCGGCTGGCCGACCGGGCGCTGGCCAACGGCGAGCCGGCGCAGGCCGCCCGCTACTCCGAACGCGCCGCGGCGCTGGGTGGCGGGCTGCTGTCGGCGCACCAACGCCTTGTGCACGCGCGTGCGTTGTTGCAGCTGGGACGGGTCCCCGACGCCCTTCAGTACGCCGAGAAGATCGCCGCCAACGCGACCGACGCCACGATCCGCGCCGGCGCGTTGCTGCTGGCCGGCCGCGCGTACGAGGTGAACCGCGAGGTCGACCGGGCCCGGGCCGCCTGGAACGAGGCGTTCGACGCCGCCACCGCCGCGGGGCTGCCGGGCGAGCGGGCCACGGCGCTGCGCCGGCTCGGCATGGCCGACTACCGCGCCGGTCGTCTCACCGAGTCCGCCGAGCGGTTCCGCGCGTCGAACGAGATCGCGGTCGCCGCCGGCGACCGCCGCAACGAGGCGTGGTCGCTGCAGGACCTGGCGTGGGTGACCGTGACCCGTGGAGACTTCGCCGGCGCCGACGTGTCGATCCTGCGCGCCGCCCGCCGCTTCGCCGAACTCGGCGACCCGGTCGGCCGGGCCTGGCTGCGGGGCACCACCGCGTTCGCGCGCCTGCTCGCCGGTCGGCTCGGCGAGGCGCGGCGCCTGGCCACCGCGTTCCTCCCGTTCGGGGAACGGGTCGGCGACGCGTGGGCCGTCGGCACGTTGCGCGCCGTCGGCGCCTACGCCGCCGCCGAGGTCGGTGACCTGACCGAAGGTGACGCGGCCGCGCGGCGCGCCTTCCGTGACTTCGAGGCCGCCGACGACGACTGGGGGCGCGGGCTGTCGCTGGTGGTCCGCGGTGTCGTGGCCCGCGGGCTGGGTGAGCCGACCCACGCCCGCGACCTGCTCGACGACGCGTTCGACTGCGCGACACGCACCGGCCACCCGCTGCTGATCGGCATGGCCGGCACGGTCCGCGGGTTCGTGCACCTCGACCTGGGCGACCCGGCGGCCGCCGCGTGCGACGCCGACCGGGTGCTCGACCGCATGCGGTCGCACAGCGTGCTGCCGGCGGTGCGCGTCGGGCCGCGGGCTCTGCGGGCGCTGGCCGACCTCGCGGCGGGTGACACCGGCACGGCGCTCGCCGAACTCGGCGACATCGCCGCCGCCGCGGCCGAGCCGTCGCTGCTGTTCCCGCGCCGGCAGGCGGTCGCGGGGTACGCGCAGGCTCTGCTCGCCGCCGACCGGCCGACCGAGGCGCTGGCCTGGGCCCGCCGGGCCGTCGACCTGCCGGCGGAGGACGTCCGCAGCCGCGTGGTGGCGGGCCGGGTCCTCGCGGCGGCGCTGGCCGCGGCCGGCGACAAGGACGAGGCGTTGACCGTAGCGGCATCGGCCGTGCGCGAAGCGTATGGAACACAGCAGATCTCGGAGCGGGTTGCCGCCGACGCGACACTCGCCGCTGTCGGCTGAACTTGGCATCTGTCGTACCTTCTTAAGGTGACCGCGGAGCGGGTCCCCATGGTGCCGGGCATGACCGGCCTCTCAGTGCTGGCCAGGGGCGGGTACGCGACCGTCTACCGGGCGATGCAGGAGTCGGTCGGCCGGCTGGTGGCGGTCAAGGTCGAGAACGGGATCCTCGAGAACGAGCGCGACCAGCGGCGGTTCATGCGCGAGGCGCGCGCCGCCGGCCGCATGTCGAGCCACCCGCACGTGGTCGACCTGTTCGACGCCGGCGTCACCAACGACGGTCACCCCTACCTGATCATGGAGCTGTGCCAGGGCTCGTACTCCGAGCGCATGCGCCGGCAGCCGCTGTCGCCGGCCGAGGCGCGCGACGTGGGTGTCAAGATCGCCGACGCCCTCGCCGACGCGCACGAGCTCGGCGTGCTGCACCGCGACGTCAAGCCGGCCAACATCCTCATGACCCACTTCGGTGAGCCGGCCCTGGCCGACTTCGGGCTGGCGATCCTCACCGAGAACCGCGACATCTCGATCACCCTCGACGTGCTGACCCCGGCGTACGCGCCGCCCGAAATGTTCCGCCACGCCCCACCGGCCCCGCCCGCCGACGTCTACGCCCTGTGCGCGACGCTCTACGCCCTGATGGCCGGGCGGCCGCCCCGCTGGCCGCAGAACTCGGCCGATCCGAGCCTCGAGTCCCTGGTCGACATGTTCTCCGACCCGGTGGCCGACCTGCCGCACGTACCGCGTGACCTGATGGCACTGGTGATGCGGGGCATGTCCACTGTGGAGCCGGCCCGGCCCCGCGCCGCGGAACTGCGCGACGAGCTGCTGGCGATGGAGCTGGGTGCCGTTCCCCTGCCGACCGGCATGCTGCGGCACCAGCCGGCGTCCGGCCCCACCGGGCACGGCGCGCCGGCACACGGTTCCCCGACGCACGGCTCCTCGGCGGAGGACGCCGACAGTGGTGAGACCCAGGTGGTGAACCCGGAGGGGCCGCTGGCTCCGGCCGCGCCGCCGACGCCGACGGTGTACCCACCGCCGACGCCGACGGTGTACCCACCGCCGGCGGGAGCGCGTGTGATGCCCGGTCCGCCCGCAATGCACGGGCTGTACCAGCCGCCCGGCCCGCAGTTCCCGCCGCCGAACACCGGTGGCGCCCGCCAGCCAACCGGGGTGCGACCGGGCCCCTGGCCGGGGGCCGACGCCGCCCCGGCGGGAGCCTCGGGCCGCCGGCTGCTCCTGGCCGGCATCGCCGCCGGCTACGTGGTCGCGCTCGCGGCCCTGGTGATCGGGGCGTTCTATCTCCGGTCCGCCGAGCCGACCACCACGTTCGTGTCCGAGCCGGTCCAGTCGACACCGGCCTGCCCGCTGGCGCCGGCCGGGGCGGCGCAGTGCGTCCGGGAGCCGGAGTGCTTCGACCGGGTCACGGTGCAGAGCGGTGTGGCGCGGGCGCCGGCCGTGGCGTGTGTCGAGCCGCACGTCTGGGAGGTTTTCGCCACCGCGAGCCTGCCCCAGGGGCTCGACACCGCGTCGCACTCGGCGATCAAGCAGAACGCCGAGGTACGGCAGGTGTGCAGTACCGCCAACGCCAAGGCGATCAACCCGCAGCAGAACTGGCAGATCGAGGTGCTGCCGCCGTCGCGTGACCAGGTCCGCGCCGGCGACCGCACCTACCGCTGCCTGGCCGGCAACCCGCCGACCAAGCTCCGCGACTCCCGCTTCGCCCGCTGAAGAGCTTTCGGGATCAGGGTTCCGCCGGCCGCCGAGCCTCATGATCGACTCTGCTGGCGGAAACCTGAAGTGTTACTTCACCTTCTCGCCAGTGAAGATGATCAACAGGGGTGGCGACGGGAGCGGGCCCCGACAACGGGCCAGCCGAACGGTGTCTAGTAGCTCTTCTCCTGGCCCAGCACGTGCTGGGCGATGAAGTTGAGGATCATCTCGCGCGACACCGGTGCGATCCGGCCGGCCCGCGCGCCGCCCAGGAGCGTGGCGACCCCGTACTCGGTGGTCATGCCGTTGCCGCCGTGCACCTGGATCGCCGTGTCGACGGCCAGCGCCGAGGCCTCCGACGAGGCGTACTTGGCCAGGTTGGCCGACACCCCCGCCTCCAGGTCGCGGCCGGCGTCGTAGATGCTCGCGGCCTTGGCGATCGCCAGCTTCGCCAGTTCCACCTGTGCCCAGGCGTGGGCCAGCTGGTGGGCGACGCCCTGGTGGGAGCCGATCGGGCGGCCCCACACGGTGCGGGTCGCGACGTACTTCGAGGCCTTCTCCAGTGCGTAGCGCGCGGTGCCCGCACCCATCGCGGCGACCGTGATGCGCTCGGGGTTCAGGCCGCTGAACAGTGCGGGGAGACCGGCGTCGGCGCTGCCGCCCACCAGTGCGGACGCGGGTACGCGGACCTCGTCGAAGAAGACCTGGAACTGGTTCTCCGGCGAGACGATCTCCATCTCGATCTTGCTGCGGTCGAGCCCGGCGGCGTCGGTGGGCACGAGGAACAGCGCGGGCTTGAGCTTGCCGTCGCGGGAGTCGGCGAGCCGCGCGACCACGAGCATGTGGTCGCACTCGTCGACGCCGGAGATGTAGACCTTGCGGCCGGTGATCAGGTAGTCGTCGCCGTCACGGGTGGCGACCGTCGAGAGCTTGTGGAAGTTCGACCCGGCGTCGGGCTCGGTGATCGCGAAGCAGAACTTCACGGTGCCGTCGGCGATGCCGGAGAGGAACCGCTCCTTCTGGTCCGTGGTGCCGTGCTTGGCGATGATCGTGCCGGCGATCGCCTGTGACACCACGAGCAGCAGCAGCGGGCAGCCGGCGGCGGCCAGCTCCTCGACGACGATCGCCAGCTCGGTGATGCCGCCGCCACCGCCGCCGTACTCCTCGGGCAGGTTGACGCCGAGGTAGCCGTGTTTGCCGGTCTCCGCCCACAGTTCGTCGGAGTGCTCGCCGGCCTTTGCCTTGGCCACGAAGTACTCGTGGCCGTACCGCCGGCCGAGCGCCGCGACCGAGTCGCGCAGCAGGGTCTGTTCGGGTGTGAGGTCGAAGTCCATGAGGGGTGGACCTTTCTCATTAGTCCGGTGTGAGCATTAGTCCGGTGTGAGCACCGCCAACAACGCACCGGCCTCCACCTGGGCGCCGGCCTCTACCTTCAGATCGGTGACCACGCCGCTCGTGGGTGCGTGCACGGCGTGTTCGAGCTTCATCGCCTCGACGGTGAGCAGCAGGTCGCCGGCGGCCACCCGCTGGCCCGGCACCACCAGGACGCGCGACACCGCCCCGGGCAGCGGCGCGGTGAGCGTGCCCTCGGCCGTCTCGGCGCCCGGCAAGGGGAATCGGGGAAGCTCGGTCAGCTCGACCGAGCCCTCGGCGGAGTCCACATAGGACACGTCGCCGACCCGGTCGACGTCGAACGTGTAGCGCACGCCGGCGACGTCGAGCACCACGCGAGACGGCGTCGCCGAGACGATCGCGACGTCCGGGGCGCCGTCGAGGTCGGGGGTGTCGCCGGGCAGGCCGACATCGTCGCGTTCCACGGCGCGCACCGTCCAGCCGGTGAGCGCGCCGGTGCGGTCGAGCCGGTACGCGACCTCGAACGTGCCGCTCGGCGCCTCGAACGCGACGGTACGCGGTGCCGACGGCATGTTGCGCCAGCCGGCCGGCAGCGCCGCCAGTGGCGAGGACTCCCGTCGCGAGGCCGACCCCGCGAGCGCGGCGGCGAGGCAGCACAGGCGCAGACAGTCCACTGAGGACAGCAGGGGCGCGAACACCTCGGGGTGGCCGTCGAGGAAGCCGGTGTCGAGGTCACCGGCCACAAAGGACGGATGCCGCAGCACCCGCACGAGCAGGTCCCGGTTCGTGCCGACGCCGTGGATGCGCGCCCGCGCCAGCGCGGTGGCGAGCTGCCGGGTGGCCTCGTACCGGGTCGGCGCCCAGGAGATGAGCTTGGCGAGCATGGGGTCGTAGTGGACGCCCACCACCGACCCGGCCACCACGCCGGAGTCCAGGCGCAGCCCGGGCGTGAGCATCGGGCCGAACTCCTTGTCGGCACCGGGGATGTCGAACCGGTGCAGGGTGCCGGTGCGGGGCAGCCAGGCGCACGTCGGGTCCTCGGCGTAGAGGCGCGCCTCGACGGCGTGTCCGCGCAGGGGCGGCGGACCCGCGTACGGCAGCGTGCCGCCCTCGGCGACGAGCAGCTGCAGCCGCACGAGGTCGATGCCGACGACCAGCTCGGTGACCGGGTGCTCGACCTGCAGGCGGGTGTTCATTTCGAGGAACCAGAAGCGCGAGTCGGGCTCGACCACGAACTCGACGGTCCCGGCGCCGATGTATCCCACCGCGCGGGCGGTGGTCACGGCCGCGGAGCACAGCTTCTCCCGCAGGGCGGGGTCCACGAAGGGAGACGGCGTCTCCTCGATGATCTTCTGGTGCCGCCGCTGGATCGAGCACTCCCGCTCGCCGAGCGACACGACGTTGCCGTGCGAGTCGGCGATGATCTGCACCTCGATGTGGCGGGCCCGTTCCACGTACCGCTCGCAGAACACGGTCCCGTCGCCGAAGGCCGACTCGGCCTCGCGCCGGGCCGACGCGACCGCGTCCGCCAGAAGGGACGCGTCGCGGACCAGACGCATGCCGCGGCCGCCGCCCCCGGCGGACGCCTTCACCAGCACCGGGTAAGACTCGACGTCGAGCGGGTCGTTCCAGGTGGGCAGCGTCGGCACGCCGGCGTCGGCGACGAGCTGCTTGGCCTCGACCTTCGAGCCCATCACGTCGATCACCTTGGGCGGCGGGCCGACCCACACCAGTCCCGCGTCGAGCACCGCCTGCGCGAAGCCGCCGTTCTCCGACAGGAACCCGTAGCCCGGGTGAACCGCGTCGGCGCCGGCCCGGCGGGCGGCGTCGACGAGCAGGTCGCCGCGGAGGTAGGTCTCGGTGGGGGAGTTACCGGGCAGGTGAACGGCGTAGTCGGCCTCCGCGACGTAAGGTGCGTCGGCATCGGCGTCGGAGTGGACCGCCACGGTCTCCACCCCGACCGCCCGGCACGTGACGATGATGCGGCGGGCGATCTCGCCACGGTTCGCCACCAGCAGCCGTCGGATCATGCTCTGTGGACCTCACCTGTCTCTGGGAGCATCACATTCGGAAAACGCCGAAGGGCGGCCGGCCGCCGTCGTGCGCGCGGCCGCGATCACGGCCGCGGTCGTCGTTGGAATTGTCCACAATGGACAGACAGAGGCCCAGGATCGTGCGCGTGTCGCGCGGGTCGATCACCCCATCGTCGTAGAGCCGGCCGGAGAGGAACAGCGCCGCCGACTCCGCCTCGATCTTCTGCTCGACCATCGCCCGCATGGCCGCGTCCTCGTCCTCGTTGTAGACGCGGCCCTTGTTCTCGGCCGCCTGCCGCGCCACGATCGACAGCACCCCGGCGAGCTGGGTCGGACCCATCACCGCCGACTTCGCGTTCGGCCACGCGAAGAGGAACCGGGGATCGTAGGCCCGGCCGCACATCCCGTAGTTGCCGGCGCCGTACGAGGCGCCGATGTTGAGCGTCAGGTGCGGCACCGTCGAGTTCGACACCGCGTTGATCATCAGGGCGCCGTGCTTGATGATGCCGTTCTGCTCGTACTCGCTGCCCACCATGTAGCCGGTGGTGTTCTGCAGGAACAGCAACGGCGTCCGCGAGGAGTTCGCCAGTTGGATGAACTGCGCCGCCTTCTGCGCCTCGGCGGAGAACAACACGCCGCGGGCGTTCGCCAGCACGCCCACCGGGTGCCCGTGGATCGAGCCCCAACCGGTGACCAAAGCCGTGCCGTACAAGGGCTTGAACTCGTCGAACTCACTGCCGTCGAGCACCCGGGCCAGGACCTCGCGCGGGTCGAACGGCACGCGCTGATCGGCCGACGGGATGGCGAGGAGGTCGTCGATCGGGAACTTCGGCTCCATGCCGCCGGGAACGGCCGGCTGCCGCCAACGGGTCCGGGCGACGCAGGAGCGCGCGAGGCGGATGGCGTCGCGCTCGTCCTCGGCGACGAAGTCGGCCAGTCCGCTGCGGGTGCCGTGCATGGTGGCACCGCCGAGCGTCTCGTCGTCGACGGTCTCGCCGGTGGCCATCTTCACCAGTGGCGGACCGGCGAGGAACACCTTGGCCTGTTCGCGCACGAAGATGGTGTAGTCGCTCATCCCCGGCACGTAGGCGCCACCGGCGGTGGCGTTGCCGAACACCACGGCGACCGTCGGGATGCCCTCGGCCGACAGGCGGGTCAGGTCGCGGAAGCCGGCGCCGCCCGGGATGAAGATCTCCGCCTGGGTCGGCAGGTCGGCCCCACCCGACTCCACCAGGTTGATCATCGGCATCCGGTTGATGCGCGCGATCGCGTGCGCCCGCTGGGTCTTTTTCAACGTGTACGGGTTCACCGAGCCGCCGCGCACGGTCGGGTCGTTGGCCACGATCACGCACGCCACGCCCTCGACCAGCCCGATGCCGGTCACCAGGCTCGCGCCGACGGTGTACTCGGTGCCCCAGGCCGCGTACGGGGCCAGCTCCAGGAACGGGCTCTCCGGATCGAGCAGCAGGTCGACGCGTTCGCGGGCGAGCAGCTTGCCGCGCGCGTGATGGCGGGCCACGTACCGCTCGCCGCCACCGGCCCGCGCCTGTTCCGCCGCGGCGTCGAGCTCGGCCAGCCGTTCGAGCATCGCGGCGCGGTTGTCGGCGTACGCCGACGAGCGCGGGTCGAGCGAGGTCTCCAGTGCCACCATGCCTAGACCCCCAGGTGCCTAGCGATGATCTCGTTCATGATCTCCGTCGTACCGCCGCCAATGCCCATGATCCGGGCGTCCCGGTAGTGCCTCTCCACCTCGGCGTCGCGCAGGTAACCGAATCCGCCGTGCAACTGGACCGCCTCGTCCACGACGAAGTCGCAGGCGTCGACCGCGGTGTTCTTTGCCATCGCCACCTCGCTAACGAGCGGCTCACCCATCTCGACACGCGCCGCCACGCTCTGTACAAACGTGCGAGCCACCTCCGTGCGGCGGGCCATCTCGGCGAGCCGGTGCCGCACCACCTGGCGGCTCGCCAGCGGCCGCCCGAACGTCTCCCGCTGCCGGGTGTACGCGAGCGTGAGGTCGAGGCAGCGCCGCGCGGTGGCGACCGCCTGGATCGCCAACGACAGGCGCTCACTGGTGAAATGCCGCATGATCTGGAGGAAACCGGTGCCGGGCGCGCCGACCAGGTTTCCCGCCGGTACGTGAACGTCCGAATAGGACAGTTCGGCGGTGTCGGAGCAGTGCCACCCCATCTTGTCGAGCCGCCGGGTCACCCGGAAGCCGGGGGAGTCGGTGTCGACGACGAGCAACGAGACGCCCTCGTGTCCCGGTCCGCCGGTGCGGGCGGCGGTGACCACGAAGTCGGCCCGCGCGCCGCTGGTGATGTAGGTCTTGTTGCCGTTCACCAGGTATCCGCCGTCGACCGCCGTCGCGGTCGTCCGCAGCGACGCCACATCCGAGCCGCCGTCGGGTTCGGTCACGGCGAGCGAGCCGATCTTCTCGCCGGCGAGCGTCGGTCGCACGTACCGGTCGATCAGCGCGGGGTCGCCCGCCTCGACGATGTGCGGCACCGCGATTCCCAGCGTGAACAGCGCCGCGATCAGGCCCGACGAGCCACCGGCGAGGATCACCTCCTCGCTGACCGCGAGCGAGTCGAGCAGCGTTCCGCCGCCGCCACCAACGGATTCCGGGAACGCGACGCCGAGCAGCCCCACCTTCGCCGCGGACAGGTGCAGCGACCGCGGCACCTCGCCGGCCCGCTCCCAGCCGGCGAGGTGGGGAACGATCTCGCGCTCGGTGAACCGGCGCGTCAGGTCCCGCAGCTCTTTCACGACACCAACCTCACGGGAATCTCGACCAGCTTCGCCCGCAGGAGCTCACCGAGCGCCTTCGCCTGCGGGTCGAACCGCGTCGATGCCGCGACACCGCCGGCTCCCAGCAGGCCGCGCAGCACGAAGTTCACCGCGCGCAGGTTCGGCAGGTCGTAGCGCTCGACCGGCACCGCGGCCGCCTCCGGCAGCAACGCCTTCAGCTTCCCGACCGTGAGAAACCCTTGCAGCCACTCGTATCCGGCGTCGTCGCGCGCCCACACGCCGAGGTTCGCGTCGGCGCCCTTGTCTCCCGAGCGGGCACCGGCCACGGCGCCCAGCGGCGTGCGCGCGGTCGGTTCCCGTCGCGGCGTCGTCTGCGGTTGCGGCGGTGCCTCCGGCGCGAGGTCCGTCGTGGTTTCTGCCGGTGGCGGGACCGGGACGCGCGTGCCGTCGGGAAGGACAGCCGTGTGGGTGACGTCCTCCTGCGGGACGGCGTACGCCTCGAACACTCCGTACGGCGCCGCGTCACCGGGTGGCCCGAGCATCGTCAGGCCCGGGTACGACGCCAGTGCCAACTCGACGGCCGCCGCCGAGAACGCGCGCCCGGCCCGCTTGGCGTCGGTGTCCTTCAGGTGGACGTGCAGCAGCGCGCTGCCCGACTCCGTGTCGGCCGGGTCGGGGTGGTCGGTGCGGGCGAGCCGGAACTCCAGCCCGTCCTTGCCCACCGCGCTCGTGAGCTGGTCCCGCACGAGCTGTGCCTTGTCCTCGATGGACAGTCCACACAGGACGAACGTGACGCTGTTACGGAACCCGCCGAGCGTGCTCACGCCCACCTTCAGGGTCGGCGGCGGAAGGCTGCCCCGGACCCCGCTGATGCGCACGCGGTCTGGCCCGTCGGCGTCGAGCCGCACCGTGTCGAGGTGCGCGACCACGTCGGGGCCGCGGTAGGCGGGACTGTCCACTTCGTACAGCAGCTGCGCGGTGACCGTCTCGACCGTGACCGCGCCGCCGGTGCCCGGATGCTTGGTGATGACGCTCGACCCGTCGGCTTCGACCTCCGCGATCGGGAAGCCCGGCCTCCTGCCGCCGTCGGGCAGCTCGGTGAAGAACGGGTAGTTGCCACCGGTCGCCTGTGCGCCGCATTCGATGACGTGGCCTGCCACCGTGGCACCGGCCAGCGCGTCGAGGTCGTCGCGGGTCCACCCGAAGTGGGCGATCGCCGGACCGATCACCAGCGACGCGTCGGTGACCCGACCGGTCACCACGACGTCGGCACCGGCCCGGATGCACTCGGCGATGCCGAACGCCCCCAGGTACGCGTTGGCGGTCAACGCGTGGCGCGGGACCGCCGGGTGCGCGCGTACGTCGTCCCCCTCGACCGTCGCCACGCGGATGTCGCGGCCCAGCCTGGCAGCGAGCCCGAGCTTCTCCGCGAGCGCGCGCACGGCGGACGCCAGCCCCGTGGGGTTCACCCCGCCGGCGTTGGTGACGAGCGTGACCCCGCGGTCGACCGCGGTGGCGAGGCAGCCGTCGAGCTGGCGCAGGAACGTCTTCGCGTAGCCGAGGTCGGGGTTCTTCGCGAGGTCGCGGCCGAGGATCAGCATGGTGAGCTCGGCCAGGTAGTCGCCGGTGAGGACGTCGAGGTCGCCGCCCTCGAGCATCTCCTGCCACGCGCTGAAGCGGTCGCCGTAGAAGCCCGACGCGTTGCCGATCCTCATCGTTTCACCCCGGGTGGGCCGGCGAACGCCTGCGCCACCTCGAGCCACTCGGTGGCGACGGCACCGGTCGCCTTGACGGCCAGGTCGTCGGGGTTGCGCCGCTGCGTGACCAGCAGGCAGAAGTCCAGCGCCGGCCCGGTGATCTGCTCCTCCGCGTCGTCGGGGCCGAACGTCCACAGTGAACCATCCGGTGTGGACAGTTCGACCCGGAACGGAACCGTCGGTACCGGGCGGCCGTGCGCCGCGAACCCGTAGCCGATGGTGCGGTAGCCCAGGTGCGCGACGTGCCGCAGCCGCGGCGTGAAGCCCCGCTCGATTCCCACCGTGTCGGCGACGTCGAGCCCGTGCGCCCACGTCTCCATGAGCCGGGCCGTCGCCATCGACGTCGGTGACATCGAGGTTCCGAACCAGGCCACCTTCGACGCGGTGGTGGCCGCCAGCGCGGTGGCGAGGTCGGCGCGCCCCTGCCGCCAGCGGTACAGCAGCTCCTGCGGCACGGCCAGGAAGCTCTCGGTTGCGCGGTCGACGAGGCTCCCCGTGTCGGTGCCGGCCGCGGCGAGCTGGGCGTGGAACGCGTCGGGGTCGGTCACGGCCGTCAGGGCGATCCAGTCGGTCCAGGCGAGGTGCGCGATCTGGTGCGCGATGGTCCAGCCGGGCGCGGGGGTGGGCCGGCTGAAGTCGGCGGCGGGCAGGGCGGCCACGGTCCGGTCGAGGTCGGCGGACTCGGCGGCGAGATCGGCGAGCACCCGGGTGAGGGTGGGGTCGGGCACGGCGTCTCCTAGCGGTTCAGGATGGTGGCGAGCTGGTCCTTCCAGGCGGCGAGCAGCGCTGTGCGGCGGGCGGAGTCGTCGGTGAGCAGGTTCGCCACGCCGAGGCCCCGCAGCAGGTCGAGCGTCGCCTGCACAGCTTCCCGTACTCCGGGTGTCGACTCGTCGGCGTCGAGCAGGTCGACGGCGAGGCGGTGCATCTCCCGTCCGACCTTGGCCTCCAGCGGGATCAGCGCCGCCCGCAGCTCCGGATCGGTGCGGGCCGCCACCCACACCTCCAGCGCCGCGACGAACAGCGGGCCGGTGAAGCTCGCGGCCAGCATGTCGAGCACCCGGTCGTGCCGGTCGTGCCCGGCGAGCCCACCGAGCGCGGCCGCCTCGACCCGCAGCTCGGCCGCCCGAAGCTCGGCGAGGTGCTCGACGGCGGCCAATACCAGCGACGCCCGCGTGGGGTAGTGGTGCAGCTGCGCGCCCCGCGACACCCCGGCCCGGTCGGCGATGACGGTGGTCGTGGCGCCGGACCACCCGAACTCCACGAGGCATTCGACGGTGGCGGACAGGAGACGCTGCTGCGTGAGCCGGCTCCGTTCCTGCTGCGGCGCACGGCTGATGGTCACGCCGTCCAGCGTGGCGCCTGACAAACAATCAGTCAAGCCTGACTGTTTCCGGGTGGCGGGGGAGGTGGAGCGCGGCGCGGCCGGCGGCAGGGCAGGGCAGGCGGACTGTGGCGTGCGGCGGGCAGGGTGGGCGGACCCTGTGGCGTGCGGCGGGCAGGGGCTTCGCGGCGGGCGCGGGCGGCGCGGAGTGGTGTGCGGCCCATACCGGTGGGCGGGGTGGGGTGGCTGGCGCGGGAGGCCGCGGGCGGCGTGCGGTAGCTGGGAGCGGGAGACCGCGGGCAGGGCGGGTGCGGTGTCGAGTGCGGGTCCTCGGTGCGGATCCGGGAGGGGGTCCCGGGATCCGGCCCTCGGTGCCGGTCCCGGGTGCGGGTTACGTTATGCGCACTCGCCGGTGCTGATGGCGCTTGTCGCGTTCTTGCCCAGGTCGGCCACTCGTTGGGCCGCGGCGGCGGTTACGGCGAAGCCGGTTTCCTGGTCGTCGGCGGCGGCGGCGAAGATGACACCCAGCACGGTGCCGTCGGAGCTCATCAGGGGGCCGCCGGAGTTGCCGCTTCGTACGAGGGCCTTGATCGTGTAGACCTCGCGGGTCACCTGGCCGTTGTCGTAGATGTCGGGACCGGTGATGTTCCGGACCTCGCGGACCCGCGCCTCCTGGGCGTCGTAGGGACCGTCCAGCGGGTAGCCGAGCACCACGGCGTCGGCGCCGCTCGCTGCCTGCTTGGGCGCCCAGTTCAGCGGCGTGGCCTTCAGGCCGGGGACGTGGATGACCGCCAGGTCGCGTTCCGGGTCGTAGACGACCACCTTGCCGTTCCGGCTGCCGTCACCGACCTCGACCTTCACGGACTTGGTGCCGGCCACCACGTGGGCGTTGGTCATCACCCGCTCGTTGGCGTACACGAAACCGGTGCCCTCGATGCGCCGCGAACAGCTCTGCGCGTTGCCCAGCACCTTCAGCACCGAACCCTGCGAGTTCTTCACCACCGGCGAGTTCGCCAGGGCCGGGTTGGGGGCGGGCACCTCGCGCTCGCGGGTGGGCCCGAAGTTGTCGAACACCCGGGGGAACCCGCGCGTGTTCACGGTGTCCTGCAGGGCCTGCGACAGGGCGCGTGCCTGGCTCGGCATCGCCTTGTCGACGACCTTCAGGATGATCGAGTTGCTGACCGCCCGGGCCAGCCACGGCAGCGACGACTGGCTCAGCGGCGTCGCCACCAGCCAGATGACCAGCAGCACCGCGATCACCGAGACGACCGCGCCACCGGCGTCGTCGACGCGTTGGGCGCCGCGGTGCCGGATCGCGCCACGCAGGCGGGAGCCCAGGAAACCAGCGACGGCCTGGCCGAACACGGCCAGACCGAAGATCACGATGATCGACACGAGCACCCGTTTGGCGTCGGTGTCGAACCGGTCGGCGAGCAGTGGACCGAGCTGCAGCCCCACCAGCGCACCGCTGAAGAACCCGGCGAACGAGAGCAGGCCGACGACGAACCCCTGCCGATAGCCGTTGAAGGCGAATATCAGCAGCAGTCCGATGAGGACGAGATCGACCACGCTTCCGTTCACCTTGTCAGCGTAGTGGGACCGCGCTCGTGTCAGGCAGGTCCTCGATCCGGTCGGTGGGCCACGGCCGGGCCCAGCCGCCGAGTTCGAGCAGCGTCGACAGAACGCCGGCGGTGAATCCCCACACGAGCATCTCCCCGGCCTGGAACGCCGGACCGACGAACCCGCTCGAATGGCGGATCCGTAGGCGGTTGGCCGGATCCACCAGCTCGGCCAGCGGCACCCGCCGCACCGCCTCGACCTCCTCGAGCGCCACCGGCCGCACCGGATGCGGCTCGCGCCACCAGGCCAGCACCGGCGTGACGAGGAAGCCGCTCACCGGGATCCACAGCGTCGGCAACTCGGTGACCACCTCGACGGTGTCGGGATCCAGACCGACCTCCTCCGCCGCCTCACGCAGCGCCGTCGCCGCCGGGCCGTCGTCGTCGGGGTCGGAGGCGCCGCCGGGGAAGGCGGGTTGGCCCGCATGGCTGCGCATCGTGGCCGCGCGCTGCAGGATCAGCACGTCCGGGCCGTCGTGGTCGGTCTCTCCCAACAGGACCAGCACCGCGCTGGCCCGGCCGTCGGCGGGCGTCGGTAGGCGGGTCCAGGTGGTCGCGTCGGATTCGTGGACCCGCGTGAGCAGCGGCTCGAACCAGCCGGGCAGCTCGGTCATGCTGTGCCTCCGAGGTCGCGCGCAGGAGCGCGGCACAACCGCCTCCGCTTCGCTGCGGCGGTCATGCTGTGCCTCCGAGGTCGCGCGCAGGAGCGCGGCACAACCGCCTCCGCTTCGCTCCGGCGGTCATGCCGCCCCCAAGTGCTCGCGGGCCAGCCGTTCGAAGCCGGCCTCGTCGAGGGCGCCGGCACGGTGCGTGTACGCGACGGTGCCGTCGGCCGCGACGAACAGCGTGACGGGCAACGGCACCGACCCGAGCGCCTTGTGGAGCCTGCCGTCGCGGTCGTAGAGGTTCGGGAACCCGAGGCCCAGGTCCTCGATGATCGATCCGGCCGCCGACCGGGTGTCCTCCGTGGCGACGCCGACGACGAGGACGGTGCCGCGCTGGGCGAACGTGTTCAGCGCGGGCAGCTCCTTACGGCAGGGCGGGCACCAGGACCCCCACAGGTTGACCACCGCCGGGCGGCCGAGCGTCCGCAGCCGGGTCTCGCTGCCGCCGGTGAAGCAGGCCAGGGCAAGGTCGGGGACCTTCTCGCCGCCGGCGGTCCGGGCCGCCGGCGAAGCCGGGGCGGCCGGAGTGGCCGCCGGCACGCACGGGGCAGCGGTGCCCGAAGCCGCGGTAACGGAGGGCTCGGACGGTGCCCGTCCCCTCGAACAACCGGTGGTGACGACCAGGGTGAGCAGCGCGACCAGCGCAACCAACCTCACAGCGCGGGCTCCGCGACCACGCCTTCCGGAACGGGGGCGCCGGCGGCTTTCGCGAGCTCGGCGATGCGTGGGCCCTTGAGCAGCTTCGCGGCGAGAGCGGGGTCTTTCGGGCCGAGGCCGTACGACGGGCAGCTGCGGGTGATGGTGCAGGCGCCGCAGGCCGGCTTGCGGGCGTGGCAGACCCGGCGGCCGTGGAAGATGATGCGGTGGCTGAACATGGTCCAGTCGCGCTTCTCGATGAGCTGGGCGACGGCCATCTCGATCTTGACCGGGTCGGTCTCGGCGGTCCAGCCGAAGCGGTTGACCAGGCGCTGGAAGTGGGTGTCGACGGTGAGGCCGGGCACGCCGAACGCGTTGCCGAGGATGACGTTCGCGGTCTTGCGGCCGATGCCGGGCAGCGCGACCAGCGCCTCCATCGTGTTCGGCACGACACCGGCGTGCAGGTCGACCAGGGCCTGGCCGAGCTTCATCAACGAGTCGGTCTTCGCCCGGAAGAAGCCGAGCGGCTTGAGCAGGTCTTCCAGCTCGGCGCGGTCGGCCGCGGCGTAGTCGGCCGCGGTGCGGTAGCGGGCGAACAGCTTCGGGGTGGTCTCGTTGACCCGGACGTCGGTGGTCTGCGCGGACAGGAGCGTGGCCACCGCGAGTTCGAGGGCGTTCGTATGGTCGAGCTCGCAGTGGGCGTCGGGATGGGTCGCCGCGAGTTCCCGCGCCATGCGGCGGGCACGCCGCTTGAGGCCAAGCGAGGTCTCGGTCACGTCGCCAGACTACTGCGGGGGTGTGACGTCACTTCGGCGCGGTGATGGTGCCGTCGGCACCGATGGCGGGCCCGGTCTGGGCGAAGTCCTTCTTCGTGAGGTCGCTGATCGTGGTGATCGCCCGCTTGTTCGGGTCGGGACGCGGCACGCCCGGCGACACGATGTGCGTGGGGATCAGCGAGCCGCCGGCCCAGGTGCCGTCGGGGTTCAGGCTGACCTTGATCACCGCGGTGACGCCCAGGATGCCCTCGAACTTGAGCGCGCCGCCGTAGCCGACGAAGTTGCCCAGGCTGTAGGCGATCAGCCGGCCCTTGTAGAACTCCATGCCGCGCACCACGTGCGGACCGTGCCCGACCACCAGGTCGGCACCGGCGTCGACCACCGCGTGCGAGAACTTGACCGGGTCGCACCGGTTCTCGCCGACGTAGTTCTCGGTGCCGGGCTTCACCCGGGTCTTGTCGGACCCCTCGGCGCCCATGTGGACCTGCACCACCACGATGTCGGCCTGCGTGGACGCCTTCGTGATCAGCGCCGACGACTTCTCGACGTCGATGCACGAGTTCGACCACCGCTCGTACGGCGAGAACCCGACGACCGCCACCTTGACGCCCTTGACCTCGGTGACCGTGACCTGGTCGGGCCAGCCGGTGTACTTGATCTGGACGCCGTCGAGGGCCGCCTGGGTGTTCTTGTAGCCCTTGTCGCCGAAGTCGTACGCGTGGTTGTTGGCCAGCGAGACCAGGTGGGTGCCGGCGTCCTTCAGGTTCTGCACCGTGGCCGGCGGCGTACGGAACGCCACGCAGGAGGTGCTGTTGGCGCCGCACTTCGTGACACCGGTGTCGTCGGTGATGGTCTGCTCGAGGTTCATCATCTGGAAGTCGGCCTTGAGCAGCGGGGCGACCTGGTCGAACATGCCCTTGCCGTTGTTCGGCGCCAGCTTGTTGGGCGCCATGCCCATCACGACGTCGCCGGTGGCCGTCATCGAGATCGGCTCCTTCGCGGCCGCCGAGGAGGCGGGCGCGGCCGGGCCGGTGTTGTCGCCCGCGGTGGGCCCGTTGGGGGTCTCGTTGCCCTTGTCGTCGCCGGTGAGGAGCGTGGCCGCGGCGGCCGTTCCCGCTCCGAGCAGCAGCACCGCCAGGATCGTGATGATCAGCGTGGTGCGGTTGAGGCCGGACCGGCGGGGACGCGGCGGGGGCGGCGGCGCGGCGGCCGGCTGGTGGTTCCCGTACATCCCGGAGGTGGGGTCGGACGGGTGGCCGTAGGTCGGGCCCTGGTACGGACCCGGCGTGTCGTACCGGTCAGATTGGTAGCTTCCGGTAGATTCGGACGAACCGTACGACTGGTTGTTCCAGCCCGGGTCGTCGTCGTCCCGACGGCTTCCGTACACACTCATCGCGCGGACCGTCCCCTGCCGATTCGGGCCGGGGATACCTCCGAGCGCCCGGCCGTGACACTCGTCGCGACACTAGCGCACCTCCGCCACCGTCGTGCCCGCTGTTCGACGGATAGAGGACGCACTGCTGGGCGACGTTCGCTATCAGGCCCGTTATGCCTAAACTGATCTGGCGCGTTGCGCGCGGGATCCGAGGTGGGCGCGATGGATGAGGTACTGGCTCGTAGCGGCATCTTCCAGGGGGTAGATGCCGATGCCGCCGAGTCGTTGGCGAAGGAGTTGGAGTACGTCGAGGCCCGCAAGGGCGAGGTCGTCTTCAACGAGGGCGATCCCGGCGACAGCCTCTACATCGTGCTGTCCGGCAAGATCAAGTTAGGTCGCCGGGCGGCCGACGGACGCCAGAACCTCCTGGCCCTCACCGGGCCGAGCGACATGATCGGCGAGCTGTCGCTGTTCGATCCCGGTCCGCGAACCGCCACGGCGACGGCGGTCACCGACGCCCGGCTGGCCCGGCTGCGCAAGACCGCCCTGCGGCCGTGGCTCACCAACCGGCCCGAGATCGCCGAGCAGTTGCTGAGGGTGCTGGCCCGCAGGCTGCGCCGGACGAACGACACGCTGGCCGACCTGATCTTCACCGACGTCCCCGGCCGGGTCGCCAAGAACCTGCTGCAGATGGCCGGCCGCTTCGGCAACCGTGACGGTGGGGTGCTGCGCGTGACGCACGACCTCACCCAGGAGGAGCTGGCCCAGCTCGTGGGCGCGTCACGGGAGACGGTGAACAAGGCGCTGGCCGACTTCGCTTCGCGGGGATGGCTCCGGCTCGACGGCAAGTCCGTGATCATCCTGGACCCGGAGCGGTTGGCCCGGCGGGCCCGCGTCTAGCTAGCCGCCCCCGGCGCCAACTACCGAGCACGGAAGTACCTCTCGGGTCGGCCGAGAGGTACTTGCGTGCCCGATACTGTGCGTCAGCCCGACAGGGCTCGCATCATCGTGTAGAGGTCGAGGACTCCGGCGGCCAGGGGAACCAGGGCCGCCAGGCACAGGGTGTCGACGATGTCGGCGGCCCGGCCCAGGTAGGGCGACGGGCTCCGGCGGCTGTAGCGCACACCGGCCGCGGCCAGGCCCACCACCGCCACGGCCAGGGCGGGTACGGCGAGACGGCCCAGGCTCCAGGTGCCCGAGGCCACCGGCAGGACCAGCAGCACGGCGCCGCCCGCCAGGAGAGGTGCCCGCTGGCGGACCGTCACCAGCAGCCTCGACCGCAGTAGCAGCGCCAGGCCCGCGGCCAGCGTGAGCAGCAGGCCCGCCACGCCGGCCGGACCCAGCGCCCACCCGGCGACCGCTGCGGTGGCCGCCAGCCCGGTGACCAGGCCGGTCAGCATCGCGTCGGCCCTCGCCACCGCGGCACGAATCCGTCGGTGGTCGGGCGGTTGAACCAGCGCGCTGGCGTCGGCGGCGTCGGGCGGTGGGGTGACCACGGGCAGCGGCAGCCGCCCCAGTCGCACCGCCAGTGACGGGGCGGCGGCCACCCCACCCACCACCACGACCAGCACGATTGCCGCGGACCGGGCTGTGCCGGTCACATATGCGGCACTTGCGCCGGCGGCGCCGAGGAGACCAGCGGCCGTGCCCGCGACGAACATCGACGAACCGGCGCCGGGAGCGCCGACGGCCGCGGCGGCCGACCACAGCGCGAGCGCCGTCGTGGCGACGAGCATGCGGGACGCGGCATCGGCGCCCGGTTGCAGCAGGTGCCAGCCGCCGAGGAAGGCGGTGGGCAGCGCGTAGGCGGCCAGAGCGGCTCCGACCAGCGGCTCAGCGTAGGCGCGGGTGGCGAGGACGCCGGCCGCCAGCAGCACCGCGGCCAGCGCCAGCGCCGACCAGCGGTCGCGGGTGAAGGTCGCGCCCAGGAGGCCCACCAGCAGCACGATGCCGGCGGCGGCCACGGCCGCGACGCGGGTGGCGGCGCCGCTCCACCTCGCGCCCAGCCCGCGGGCGCCGGACGCGATCGCGTCGACGACGTCGTCGTACTCCGGTTCCGGCCAGTCGGTACGGGCCGGGACCAGGTGCAGCACCTCACCGTCGGCGACGCCCGCCGTCGCCATCGAGTCGGTGGCCGCCAGCCGGGAACCGCCGAAGCGGTGCAGCGCCCAGCCGCCGTGCTGCTGGCCCTGGTCGGCGAGGCCGGCCCCGGCGCGGTGGACCAGGTCGGGCAGGAGCTCTGCGACGGGAACCTCGTCGGGCAGCACCACGTCGACCCGCCGCTGCGCGGAGGCGACTGTTATCCGCGTGAGCACGCCCGAAGGTTTACCACTAAAACGGGTACCCCACGTGTCCCGTCCGTCGCTTACAGTTTCTCCAGCATCGACTGGCCGGCCCTCGGGCCGGCTTCCTGGGGAGGTTGTCGATGGGTGTCGTCGTCGTGCGCAGAAGCGCCCGCCGGCCGGCGCCGGTGCTGCCGACGGGCGACGTCGTGGTGCCGCCGCCACCGGCGATTCCGGAGCCGACCGGGTCGCGCTGGCAGGGCGCGCTGCAGGTGCTGCCCATGCTGCTCGGCACGGTGGCCACAGCGCTGCTGTTCGCCGGCCGCAGCGGCGACCGGTACTCGCTGGTGATCGGCGCGTTCTTCGGCCTGTCCACGCTCGGCATGCTGGCCACCAGCTGGGGCGGTGGCGGGCAGCCGCGCCGCTCCGAGCTGATGGCGATGCGGCGTGACTACCTGCGCCTGCTCGCCGGGCTGCGGCGCCAGGTCCGGTCGACCATCACCGCGCAGCGCGTCGCGATGACCTACCGGCACCCCGAGCCCGGCCAGCTGTGGTGCGCCGCCGACAGCTACCGCCTCTGGGAGCGCCGGCCCGGCGACTCCGACTTCGCGGTCGTGCGGGTCGGGTCGGGGCCGCAGACACTCGCCACGCCGCTGCGGGCACCGGTCAGCGCGGAACTCGACGACCTGGAGCCGGTCACCGCCGGTGCGCTGCGGCGGTTCCTCGACACGTACTCGGTGGTGCCCGACCTGCCGGTCGCGGTGTCGTTGCGCGGGTTCGCGCGGGTCTACATCCGCGGGACCGGGAACCGCGCGCTGGCCCGGGCGGTGCTGGCGCAGCTGGTCACGTTCCACGCGCCCGGAGACCTGCTGGTCGCGGTCTGCCCGGCACCCGGCCGGCGCGACGAGTGGGAAGAGGTCAAGTGGCTGCCGCACGCCCTGCACCCCACGCGCGTCGACGGCGCCGGGCCGGTGCGGCTGGTCGCCACCAGCGTCGCCGAGCTGGAGCAGCGGCTCGCCGACGTGGTCGGTCCGCGGCCCCGGCACGGCGGCGGGTACGAGGGCCCGCACGTCGTGGTGCTGCTTGACGGAGGTGACCCGTCGGGGGCGCGGCTGGTGGGCACCGACCGCCCGGTCGCCGGCGTCACCGTGCTCGACCTGGACACGCCGCCACCCCGCCTCCTCGACCGGTACTCGATCGTCCTGGCCGTCGACGACGGGCGACTGGTCACCACCACCCTGGGCGACTCCGGCGACGTCGGCCGGCCCGACCTGCTCAGCCGGGTGGAGGCGCGTGCGTTGATGCGCCGGCTGGCGGCGCGGCGGCTGCCGGTCAGCGGCCGCGGGGAGGCGCCCGAGCGCCGCACCACCGGCCTCACCGAGCTGCTCGGCATCCGCGACGCGGCCGGGTTCGACGGGCCCACCGCTCAACGGCCCGCCCGGGACCGGCTACGGGTGCCGATCGGCGTCGGCACCGACGGGCAGCCCGTCGAGCTCGACCTCAAGGAGTCGGCGCTCGACGGCATGGGCCCGCACGGGCTGGTGATCGGCGCCACCGGGTCGGGCAAGTCGGAGCTGCTGCGCACGCTCGTGCTCGGACTGGCGGCCACCCATCCGCCGGCCAACCTCAACTTCGTGCTGATCGACTACAAGGGCGGGGCGACGTTCGTCTCGCTCGACCGGCTCCCGCACGTGGCCGCCGTGATCACCAACCTCGCCGACGAGCTGACCCTCGTCGACCGCATGTCCGACGCGATCAACGGCGAGGTGCTGCGCCGGCAGGAGCTGCTGCGGCGGGCCGGCACCTTCGCGTCGATCCACGACTACGAGGCCGGCGGCATGCCGCTCGGTCCGCTGCCGACGCTGCTCATCGTCTGCGACGAGTTCTCCGAGCTGCTCACGGCCAAGCCCGACTTCATCGACCTGTTCGTGCAGATCGGACGCGTCGGGCGGTCGCTCGGCATGCACCTGCTGCTCGCGTCGCAGCGGCTGGAGGAGGGCCGGCTGCGCGGGCTCGACACGCACCTGTCCTACCGCATCGGCCTGCGCACGTTCTCGGCGCTGGAGTCGCGGGCGGTGCTCGGCGTACCCGACGCGTACGAGCTGCCCCGCACCCCCGGTCACGCGTACCTCAAGTGCGTCACCGAGCCGCTGGTGCGGTTCCGGGCCGCCTATGCGTCGGGTCCGTACGTGCCGCCGGCGACGCCCGCCGGTGGGCCGGCGCGCCGGCCGGTGCTGGAGTTCACGACCCACGACGTCGCGATGCCGCCGGAGCCGCCGGCACCCACGCCGTCGACGACCAGCCTCCTCGACGTGCTGGTCGGCCGGCTCGCGCCACTCGGCCCGCCGGCCCACCGGGTCTGGCTGCCGCCACTCGACACCCCGCCGACGCTCGACGACCTGCTCGGCCCGGTGCACGCGGTGCCCGACCGCGGCCTCACCACCGTGAACCCCGACCTGCACGGCACACTGCAGGTGCCCGTCGCACACGTCGACAAGCCGCTCGAACAGCTCCGCGACACGCTCTGGCTGGCCCTCGACGCCGGTGCCGGACACATCGCGGTCGTCGGCTCGTCGCGCACCGGCAAGTCGACGCTGCTCCGCACGATCGTCACCGGCCTGGCCCTCACCCACACGCCGGCCGAGGCCCGCGTCTACTGCCTCGACTTCGGCGGCGGCACGCTCGCGTCGGTGGCCGGCCTGCCGCACGTCGGCGGCGTCGCCTCCCGGCAGGAGACCACCGCGGTCCGGCGTACCGTCGCCGAGCTGGTGACCCTGCTCGCCGAGCGCGAGCGCGAACCGCTCGCCACGGGTCGGGCGCACGTGTTCCTCGTGGTCGACGGCTGGTCGACCGTGCGCGCCGACTACGACGAGCTGGAGCTGACGATCACCGACCTCGCCACCAGGGGGCTGGCGTACGGGATCCACGTCGTGGTCGCCGCACTGCGCTGGAACGACTTCCGGCCGAGCATCCGCGACCTGTTCGGCACGAAACTGGAGCTCCGGCTCGGCGAGCCGGGCGACTCCGACGTCGACCGGCGCACCGCCGCGGCGGTGCCGCTGGCACCGGGTCGCGGCATCACCACCGAACGCCACCACTTCCTGGCGGCCCGGCCCGCCCTCACCGACGGCCGCGATCCGGTCGCGGCCGTCGCCGCCGCCTGGACCGGACCGCCGGCGCCTCCCGTGCGGCTGCTGCCCGACCTCGTGCCGTACGGCGACCTCGCCGGGATCACCGGCGAACCGCTCGTGCTGCCGGTCGGCATCGCCGAAGACGACCTGCGCGCGGTGTGCGTCGACCTCCGGGCCGAGCCGCACCTCCTGCTGTTCGGCGACAGCGGCTGCGGCAAGACGTCGTTCCTGCGGGCGCTCGCGGCCACGATCGTCGCGCGGTTCACCCCCGAACAGGCCCGCGTCATCCTCGTCGACTACCGGCGCGGGCTGCTCGGCGCGATCACGGGCGACCACCTCATCGGCACCGGTACCGGCGCGCGGCAGGCCACCGAGCTGGTCGAGACGGCCGCCGCGTACATGGAGCGCCGGCTTCCCGGTCCCGACGTCACGCCCGACCAGTTGCGCGGGCGGTCGTGGTGGTCGGGGCCGGAGCTGTTCGTGCTCGTCGACGACTACGACCTGGTGAGCGGCGGTCCGAGCAACCCGCTGCTCCCGCTGCTCGACTTCCTGCCGCAGGCCCGCGACATCGGCCTGCACGTGGTGATCGCCCGGAGCAGCGGCGGCGCGGCACGGGCCATGTACGAGTCGGTGATCCAGCGCATCCGGGAGCTGTCGGGTCCGGCGGTGGTGATGTCCGGCGACCGCGACGAGGGCGTGCTCGTCGGCAACGTCAGGCCCGGTCCGTTGCCGCCGGGCCGTGGTCGGTTGATCACGAGGCGAGACGGCGTGCGCCTGGTTCAGCTCGCGTACCTGCCACCGCGGTAGCGGTCCGTTCGGACGGCTTTATCTGTCCGGTCGTCGGTCAACGATCTCATTTGCCCGGAAATGACCCGTAGTTGGCCGCACGCATCGACGGTCGTTGGGGGTAGCCGTCTCGCCGTTGTTGCGAGCAGCCGCCAGAATGGACGCGCCGTGCGAGTGCTCATCGATCGTTGTAGGTCCGCGTTCATCGCCGTTCTCCTGGCGACGCTGACTGCGATCAGCCCTGGATTCGTTACAGAGCCCGCATATGCCGACTCGGTGCGTAACGAGCAGTGGCAACTGGGCACGTTGAACGCCGCCGCCGCGTGGGAGTTGTCCACCGGGCGCGGCGTCACGGTCGCGATCCTCGACTCCGGCGTCGACGCCAACCACGTCGACCTCGCCGGCCAGGTGCTGCCGGGCATCGACCTCGTCGACGGCTCCAGCGACGGGCGCGTCGACCCGGTCGGCCACGGCACCACCGTTGCCGCGTTGATCGCCGGCAAGCGCGACGACGACGGCGTCGTGGGCATCGCGCCCGAGGCGAAGATCCTCCCCGTGCGGGTGCTCGACCGGCAGAACCGCTACGACGACGCGTCCGTGGTGGCGAAGGGGCTGCGCTGGGCGGTCGACCACGGCGCCACGGTGGTCAACCTGTCGCTGGGCGGGGTGACCCAGAGCGACCTGCTCGCCTCGGCCCTGGAGTACGCCGCCGAGCGCGACGTGGTCGTGATCGCGTGCACCGGCAACATCGCCCAGACCACCGGCACCGACCTGCGGGTCTGGTACCCGGCCCGCGAGCCGGGCGTCGTGGCCGTCACGGGTCTGCGCAACCCGTCGACCACCACCACGCAGAACTGGCTCGACCGTCCGGCCGGCGGCGACGACCTGTGGCCGGGCTCGCTGACCGGCCCCGAGACCGTGCTCAGCGCTCCCGCCGCCACGCTGGTGGGTGCCCGTCCGGGCGGGTACTGGCGGGTGCAGGGCACCAGCTTCGCCGCGCCGCTGGTCACGGCGACCGCCGCCCTGATCCGCTCCCGCCATCCGCGGGCCAACGCCGCCACGGTGATCAACCGCCTGATCGGTACGGCCACCGACCTGGGCACGCCCGGCCGGGACGCCCGCTACGGCTACGGCCTGGTGGACCCCTACCGGGCCGTCACCGGCACCATCCCCGAGGTGGGCCGCAACCCCCTGACCGACCCGCAGAACCTGGCCCAGCCCGCCACCGGGGCACCGGACCAGAAGACCGGAGCGGCCAGCCCCACCAACCCGGAACCGGCCGGCGCCGGCAACCCCGCCGACCCGACGACCAGCACTCCCGCGGTGGCGGCGGCGAAGACCGCGCGAACGCTGAGCCCGCTGGACCTGGCGGCGGTGGCGACGGTCCCGGTGATCATCCTCGCCCTGCTGGCCGCGGCCGCGTACGCCGACCGGCGTGGGCTTCTGAGCCGGTACCGCCGCTCGGCCCGCCACTCCCGCTGAGGCGCCGTTTCCGCGCGGCGTCCTGCGCGGAGCGCGGGGCCCCGCGCTCAGGGGTGGGTGCGGACGCCCGGGTCGTGGTACGTGCCCGCGGCGATGGCGTCGGTGTACCGCTGGCGTGAGAGCACGATCTCGGCCTCCGCCTCGACCCGGCCGACCCAGGTGGCGCCCTCGACGCTCTTGCCGGGCTCGAGATCCTTGTAGACCTCGAAGAAGTGCTGGATCTCCAGCCGGTCGAACTCGGCGATGTGGTGGATGTCGGTCAGGTGGCGGTGCCGGGGGTCCTCCGCGGGTACGCAGAGGACCTTGTCGTCGCCGCCCTTCTCGTCGGTCATCCGGAACATGCCGATGGCGCGGCAGGCGATGAGGCAGCCGGGGAACGTCGGTTCGGAGATGAGGACCAGCGCGTCGAGCGGGTCGCCGTCCTCGCCGAGGGTGCCCTCGATGAACCCGTAGTCGGCCGGGTACTGGGTGGCCGTGAACAGCGTCCGGTCTAGCCGGATCCGCCCCGTCACGTGGTCGACCTCGTACTTGTTCCGATGCCCCTTCGGGATCTCCACCGTGACGTCGAAGAAGTCCATTCCCTGCCCCCTGCCGTGCCCGCGTCCGTCTGTCGCACCCGCCGGCTAGTGTCCCTGATGCGCGCGGACGGGGTGGAAGGAAGGCCGATGTCACAGCAGCGGGGCACAGTCGTCGCGGCGGGGGTGCTCGCCGTTTGCCTGGTCGTGGCCGGTCTGGTCACGTGGCGGGTCGACGACGTGGTGGGCCTGCTCGGTGCTGGTCCCGACACCGGCTGGCGCAAGGGCGTCCCGCCGAACGACCGCGCGGTGCTGCCGGCCGCGGCCCCGGCGGCGCCGGTGCCCGACGCGGCCCAGGTGGCGGCGAAGCTGCAGCCGTTGCTGGCCGACCCGGCCCTCGGTACGAACGTCACGGCCCACGTGGTCGACGTGGCGAGCGGCCAGGTGCTGCACGGGAAGGGCTCCGACACGCCCACGATCCCCGCGTCGACGATCAAGGTGGTCACGGCGGTCGCCGCGCTGTCGGCGTACGGGCCCAACCACCAGTTCGTCACGAAGGCGGTGGCCGGCGCGGCGGCGGGTGAGGTGGTGCTGATCGGCGGCGGTGACATCACTCTGTCGGCGGCGGCCACCGGCACGTATCCGCAGGCGGCGACGCTGCCCGACCTCGCCGAGCAGGTGAAGAAGGCGCTCGGCGGCACCGCGCCCACGAAGGTCACCTACGACGTGTCGATCTTCACGGGTCCGGCCGTCGGACCCTGGGACTCCGACATCCCCACCAACGGCGTGGTCGCGCCGATCGTCGGGCTCATGACCGACGGTGGTCGGGTTGACCCCAAGGTGACCAGGGGCAGCACGCCCCGGGTGCAGTTGCCGGCCGGCACCGCCGCGCAGGCGTTCGCGAAGCTGCTCGGCGTGCCCGCGAGCGCGGTGGCGCAGGGCCAGGCGCCCCAGGGCGCGAAGGAGCTCGGCGCGGTGAAGTCGATGCCGCTGAGCCGCCAGGTCGAGCTGATGCTGGTCGAGAGCGACAATGTGATCGCCGAGGCGCTGGCCAGGCACGTCGCGATCAAGCGCGGCAAGCCGGCCAGCTTCGAGGGTGGCGCGCAGGCGCAGATGGAGCAGATCGGTGAGCTGGGACTGCCGGCCGGCGAGCTGACCCTGTCCGACGGCAGCGGCCTGTCCCGCGGCAACAAGGTGAGCCCGTCGCTGCTGGCCGAGCTGATTGCGCTGTCAGCGAAACCCGACAAGGTCAACCTGCGGTCGGTGCACTCCGGTCTCCCCGTGGCGGCGTACAACGGCACGCTGTTCAACCGGTTCAAGAAGTCGAACGCGGGTGCCGGCGCCGCCGGCATGGTGCGCGTCAAGACCGGCACGCTGCGCTCCGTGAGCGGCGTGGCCGGCGTCGTCTTCACCGCCGACGGTCGCGAACTGGCAGTAGCCATCCTCGCCGACGGCGTCGCGGCGGGCACCAACCCCACGCTCGCAGCCCAGGACGCGTTGGATCGGGTGCTGGCCGCCCTGGCCGCCTGCGGCTGCAAGTAGCCCGCCCGCGATTGTGGGTGGGGTGTAGCTGCAGGGTAGCGCCCCGGTGCCGTGGCGTGACTGCGGGTGGCGTGGCTGCGGGCGGCGTCCTGGCCTGTCTGCCTCGGTCTCCCCGTACCCGACCGCGTTTCGGCCGTCTCCGCGCCGTGCCGCCCCGTGCCGCCTCGCGCGCTGTTCGTGGGCCGCGCTGTTGGTGGGCCGCGCTGTTGGTGGGCCGCGTCGTCTCATCCGGGCTCCGCCTCGTCTCTGGGCGCGCCGGGCCGGGCCAACCGGCGATCTTGGACACGCCTGCATCGGTTCCGGTGCACAACTGTCCAAGATCGGGGGAGGGTGCCTCGCTGGGGTGGCGTCGAGGGTGGCTGGTCTCGCGCGGGGTGCGGCGTCTGCCCGGGCGCCCCATGGCGCGCGGCGCGCCGGGGCATGCGGCGTACCAGGGCATGCGCGTACCAGGGCATGCGCGTACCAGGGCATGCGCGTACCAGGGCATGCGGCGGGTCAGGGCATGCGGCGGGTCAGGGCATGGGGCGTCCCAGGGGCATCAAGCGTGGCGGGCCGAGCAGGGGAGGGCCACGATCGTAAAGCGGCTGAAGGGCGTGTCGGGGCAAGTAGGGCGGTACCCCGAGACGTCCCGGATCTTTGGTGATCATCACCGGGGGTGTGGGCGTGCCGCGGGTACGGTGGACGGCATGGTGCAGTTTGTCGATTGGGATCTCGCCGCCTCCACCGCGGGCGCGCTCGGCAAGGCCGGCCCCAAGGTGAGTCTGGAAGAAGCCGCCGAGGCCGTCGCCGACCTGCGCCGCCTCGCCGATGTGGCGGCCGTGCACGTCGCCGAGTACACGCAGCTCAAGGGGCCCGACGCGCCGGTGCGCGTGGTCGACCGCAAGGACTGGGCGGCGGCGAACATCGCCGGGCTCCGCGAGGTGATCACGCCGCTGGCCGAGCGGCTCACCGGTGGCAAGAACCCGGGCACGGTCAGCACCGCGGTCGGGTCGCGGCTCACCGGCGTGCAGGCCGGCACGGTGCTCGCCTACCTGTCGGGACGGGTGCTGGGCCAGTACGAGGTCTTCTCGGCCGACCCCGGCCAGCTGCTGCTCATCGCCCCGAACATCGTGGAGGCGGAGCGCCGCCTCGGCGCCGACCCGCACGACTTCCGGCTGTGGGTGTGCCTGCACGAGGTCACCCACCGCACGCAGTTCACCGCGGTGCCGTGGCTGCGGGCCCACTTCCTCGGCGAGGTGCAGGCGTTCGTCGACGCGTCGCAGCTCGACAAGGACGAGATGCTGCTCCGGATCCGCCGCGGCATCTCCACCCTGGCCGACGCCGCCCGCAACCCCGACAGCCGCGCCTCCGTGCTCGACATCGTGCAGACCAGCGGCCAGCGAGCCGTGCTCGACCGGCTCACCGCCCTGATGACGCTGCTGGAAGGCCACGCCGAGTTTGTCATGGACGGCGTTGGCCCCGAGGTGGTCCCGAGCGTCGCCGACATCCGGCAGAAGTTCAACCGCCGCCGCGAAGAGGCCAACCCGGTCGAAAAGGTCATCCGCCGGCTCATCGGCATCGAGGTGAAGCTCCGCCAGTACGCCGAAGGCCGTAGGTTCGTCCACGGTGTGGTCGAGCGGGTCGGCATGACCGGCTTCAACAAGATCTGGCAGTCGCCGCTCACCCTGCCCCGCCTGAACGAACTGGGCGACCCGGGCGCATGGGTCGCGCGGGTGGTGCCGTCGCTCGCCGCGTAGGTCGTGACCGGGCCGTCCCGCGAGGTCGCCGCCGTCAGGCTCGCGGTCCGTCGGGCGATAGAAGCGAGTGGACGCGCGCGGCGCGGCGTTCTCGTGGCGTGCTCCGGCGGCGGTGACTCGCTGGCGCTGGCCGGCGCGGCCAGGTTCGTCAGCTCCCGGTTGGGCGTGGCGTGTGGACTGGTCACCATCGACCACCGGTTGCAGGAAGGTTCGGCCGAGCGGGCACGGGGCATCGACGGGTGGGCCCGGTCGGAGGGGTTCTCCCCGGTGCTGAACGTCGCCGTCGACGTCGGCCGGTCCGGCGGCCCGGAAGCGGCCGCCCGGGAGGCCCGGTACGACGCGCTGTGCAAGGCCGCCCACGACTGCGGCGGCGCCACCGTTCTCCTCGGGCACACGCTCGACGACCAGGCCGAGACCGTGCTCCTGGCACTGGCCCGGGGCGGCGGCCCACGCGGGCTGGCCGGGATGCCGGCGACCCGGGAGATCGACGGAATCACGTTCCTGCGGCCGCTGCTCGGGCTCACCCGGGCCGAGGTCCGCGCGGCGGGCGTCCAGATGGGTCTCAAGCCCTGGGAGGACCCGCACAACACCGACCCGGCGTACACGCGGGCCCGGGTGCGCGCGGCGCTACCGGTGCTGATCGATGTTCTGGGAC
This sequence comes from Virgisporangium ochraceum, assembly GCF_016863655.1. GTDB lineage: Bacteria > Actinomycetota > Actinomycetes > Mycobacteriales > Micromonosporaceae > Virgisporangium > Virgisporangium ochraceum. The sequence continues at coordinate 62,779 of NZ_BOPH01000142.1, read as the reverse complement.
CGGGGGTGGTGGCGAACCTGGCCCGCACCGCCGCCCTGGTTGCCGACGACACCGCCGCGCTCGACGAGCTGGCCGAGCGGGCCCTGTCGGTGGCCCGCGTCCCCGACGGCCTGTCCACGGACGTGCTCGCCACGCAGCCGGCCGCGATCCGCACCCGCGTGCTCCGGCTGTTCGCCGCGGAGGTGGGCGCGAACGCGCTGTCGCAGTGCCACCTCGTCGCCCTCGACGCCCTCGTGACCGACTGGCACGGCCAGGGCGCGGTCGGGCTTCCCGGCGGGGTGCTGGTCGGCCGGACGGGCGGTCTCCTCGCGCCGGCGGTTAGATAGCAGACGTGTCCGCACCTCGGAGTTTCAGCCCCCATTCGCGGCGCAAGCCGCTCCATGCCGCGCGCGGGGTGGTGGCCACGAGCCAGCCGCTCGCCGCGTCGGCCGGCCTGGCCGTGCTGCGTCAGGGCGGCAACGCCGTCGACGCGGCGATCGCGACCGCGGCGGCGCTGGCCATCGTCCAGTCCGGGTCCAACGACATCGGCAGCGACCTGTTCGCGCTGGTGTGGGACGGGTCGACGCTGCACGGGCTCAACGCGTCGGGCCGCTCTCCCGCGGCGCTGACGTTCGAGGCCGCCCACGCCGCCGGCGAACCGGCCGGTCCGGCGCTCGGTGGGGCGCAGGCCGACGCGTCGACGGTGATGCCGGCGCGTGGTTGGCTGCCGGTGACCGTACCCGGCGCGCCGGCCGGGTGGCGGGACCTGCACGCGCGCTTCGGCCGGCTGCCGTTCCCGGCCCTGCTCGAGGACGCGGCGCACTACGCGGAGCACGGGTTCCCGGTCTCGCCGACGGTGGCCCACTACTGGGCGCGCGCGGTCGCCGCCGTGCGGTCGACGATGGAGGGTCGGCCGGAGTTCGCCGAGTGGCTGCGCGTGTTCGCGCCCGGTGGACGCGCGCCCGCGGCCGGTGAACTGTTCCGCAACCCCGACGCGGCGCGCACGCTGCGCCTGATCGGCTCGACCGGCGCGGAGTCGTTCTACCGCGGGGAGACCGCGGTCGCGCTGGCCGCGTTCGCCGACCGCACCGGTGGGCTGCTGAGCCTCGCCGACCTCGCCGGGCACGAGTCGACGTGGGTGGACCCGATCTCGGTGCGGTACCGGGGTCACGAGGTGTGGGAGATCCCGCCGAACGGGCAGGGCATCGCGGCCCTGCAGGCGCTCGGCATGCTCGACGGCTTCGACGCCCCGGTGGGCGTGCACGAGCAGATCGAGGCGATGAAGCTCGGGTTTGCTGATGCGCACGCACATGTAGCCGACCCCGCCACCATGCGCGTCACCTCTGACGCTCTTCTGGACGCCGACTACCTTGCGCGGCGCCGCGGCCTGATCACCGACAAGGCCGCCACGCCGCCGCCCGGGGACCCCGCCCGCGGCGGAACCGTCTACCTCTGCACCGCCGACGGCGACGGCATGATGGTGAGCCTGATCCAGTCGAACTACATGGGGTTCGGGTCGTACGTCGTGGCGCCGGGCACCGGGTTCACGCTGCAGAACCGGGGCGCCGGCTTCGCGCTCGACGCCGACCATCCCAACGCGGCGGCGCCGTCGAAGCGGCCGTTCCACACGATAATCCCGGGTTTCCTCACCCGCGGTGGCGACGCCGTCGGGCCGTTCGGCGTGATGGGCGGCCACATGCAGCCGCAGGGCCACCTGCAGGTCGTTCTGTCCACAGTGGACGACGGCCTGGACCCGCAGGCGGCGCTCGACCGGCCGCGGTGGTACTGGCACGCCGGCCGGACCGTGCAGGTGGAGCCCGACTTCGACGGCGTCGACGCCCTGCGCGCCCGCGGCCACGAGGTCACGGTCGTGGCCGAGCCGACCGGGTTCGGGTACGGGCAGGCGATCTGGCGATCGCCCGCCGGCGGCTACGTCGCCGGGACGGAACCGCGCGCCGACGGGGCCGCCCTAGGCTACTGACCGCACCTTGAACGTCGACCTGTACGCCTGCGGCGTGGTGCTCATCCGCTGGGTGAAGTGGTGGCGCAGCGTCGCGGCGCTGCCGAAGCCCGCGCGGGCGGCGATCGCGTCGATGCCCAGGTCGCTCTCCTCGAGGAGGCGCCGGGCCAGCAGGACGCGCTGGTTCGTGAGCCAGTCGTGCGGCGTGGCACCGGTCTCGGCGCGGAAGCGGCGGGCGAACGTGCGCGGCGCCATGTGCGCGCGGGCGGCGAGCGTGTCGACGGTGTGCGGCTGGTCGAGGCTCGCCAGCACGTCGGCGAGCAGCGGCTGCAGGGTCGGCGCCTCGACCGTGGCGGCCACCGGCGACTCGATGAACTGGGCCTGGCCGCCGTCGCGGTGCGGCGGCACCACCATGCGGCGGGCGAGCGCGGTGGCCACGGCACTCCCGTGCACCTCGCGCACCAGGTAGAGCCCGGCGTCGATGCTCGCCGCGGTGCCGGCGCTGGTGATGACGTTGCCGTCGGCGACGTAGAGGACGTTCGGGTCGACCTTGGCCTTCGGGTACAGGTCGGCCAGCCGGTCGGTGTGCCGCCAGTGCGTGGTGCACCGGCGGTCGTCGAGCAGGCCGGCCGCGCCGAGAGCGAACGCGCCGGTGCAGAGGCTCAGCACCCAGGCGCCGCGGTCGGCCGCCCGGCGCAGGGCCTCCAGGACCGGCTCGGGCGGCGTCTGGCCGTTGTCGGACGGTGCGACGGCGACGAGGTCGGCCCGCTCGAGGACGTCGAGGTCGTGCTCCGGCGAGACGTAGAACCCGGCATGCGTGCGGACCGGCTGCTTCTTGTAGCTGCACAGGGCGAAGTCGTACTTCGGCAGCCCCTCGCGCTCGTACCCGAAGATCTCCACGAGGACCCCGAGCTCGAACACGGCGAGGTCGGGAAGTGCCAGTACGGCGACCCTGGTGAGCATGTGACCGAAGATACCCGCCGATGGCAGGATGTTGAAGATGTGTGGCATTGCTGCCACTGTCGATCAATCCTTGCGAAGCGCATGCTTATTGGCAACAGACCGGTGCGCACCGGCCAGATCCCCACAAAGACCTAATTTAAGGACTGGCCACCATGGAACTCTTCCTCCTCTCCGTCTTCGTCCTCCTCGCCATCGCCGCCGCCCTCGGGTGGGTCGTCGACAGCCGCGACGGCGCCGACTGGGCACCCTCGTCCGACGGATTCCGGGTGACCCGCTGGCACTGACCGATGATGACCATCTGTATACGTAGAAGGCCCGGCTGAAGTTCAGCCGGGCCTTCACTCGTGAAAAGAGCCACCCGCGGCCTGTTTACGCATCTTGATGCGGCAGGCTTGCCCCATGGCCGAAGGCACCTGGTACGCCGGCGACATCGACCGGGTCATCGTCACCGAGGAGCAGATCCGAGCGAAGACCGACGAGTTGGCCAAACAGGTCGCCGCCGATCACGCCGATGCTGACTCCCTGCTACTTGTCGGCGTGCTCAAGGGCGCGCTGATGTTCATGGCCGACTTTGCCCGCGCGCTCGGCCGGTACGGGCCACCGGTCGAGCTCGAGTTCATGGCCGTCTCGTCGTACGGCCAGGGGACCTCGTCGTCAGGCGTCGTGCGCATCCTCAAGGACCTCGACCGCGACATCGCGGGCCGCAACGTGATCGTGGTCGAGGACATCGTCGACTCCGGGCTCACGCTGTCGTGGCTCCTCAAGTACCTGGCGAGCCGCGGCGCCCGCTCGATCGATGTGGTGACCCTGCTGCGCAAGCCCGAGGCGGTGCGGGTTCCGCTCGACGTGCGGTACGTCGGCTTCGACATCCCCACGGAGTTCGTGGTGGGCTACGGGCTGGACTATGCGGAGCGTTACCGGGAACTGGCCGATGTCGCGGTCCTCAAGCCATCGGTGTACCAGCGCTGATTTCATGGCCTCGGGGCTGATTCGCCCGGTTTATGCTGTGAACCGGCTGAGACTTCCACCGGAGGGGTCAACCGGCGATCCACGCCACCTGTGACAACGGTGTACCGTCAAATGACCGGTGGCCGAGGGCGGCACCGGGCCCGGATCTAGCCGGGGTTGGCTGTCTCACCGATCGGGAGGGGCCGGGCGCGCGGCGCTCGACGACGATATGGAACGTACTCGCTTGTTCCGCCGACCGCTGGTGTGGATCATCCTGGTCATCGCTGGCGCTGTCGCCCTGAGCTACCTGATCTCGGGCGGACCCACCTACACCAAGTGGGACACCTCCGACGTCTTGAGCAACCTTCGCTCCGGTAACGCGAAGACGGTGCTCGTCGAAGACAAGGAGCAGACCCTCAACCTCGTTCTGAAGAACAAGGTGAAGGTCAAGGGCACCGACACCGACCGCATCCAGGCGTCGATCCCGGCCGAGTCGATGGACGACCTGTACACCGAGCTCAACGAGCTGAAGGCCGCGGGCACGATCGAGAAGTGGGACATCAAGGTCACGAAGGACAGCATCTTCGTCAGCCTCCTGGTGAACCTGCTGCCGATCGCGGTGCTGGTGATCCTGCTGCTGCTGTTCATGTCGCAGATGCAGGGCGGCGGGTCGCGGGTCCTGAACTTCGGCAAGTCCAAGGCGAAGCTCATCTCCAAGGACATGCCGAAGACGACGTTCGCCGACGTGGCGGGCGCCGACGAGGCTGTCGAGGAACTGCACGAGATCAAGGACTTCCTGCAGGCTCCGGCCAAGTACCAGGCGCTCGGCGCGAAGATCCCCAAGGGTGTGCTGCTGTACGGCCCGCCCGGTACCGGTAAGACGCTGCTCGCCCGTGCCGTTGCCGGTGAGGCGGGGGTGCCGTTCTACACGATCTCGGGTTCCGACTTCGTCGAGATGTTCGTGGGTGTCGGTGCCTCCCGGGTCCGCGACCTGTTCGAGCAGGCGAAGTCGAACGCACCGGCGATCGTCTTCGTCGACGAGATCGACGCGGTCGGCCGTCACCGCGGCGCCGGCCTCGGTGGTGGTCACGACGAGCGTGAGCAGACGCTGAACCAGCTTCTCGTCGAGATGGACGGCTTCGACGCCAAGGGCGGGGTCATCCTGATCGCGGCCACCAACCGACCCGACATCCTCGACCCGGCGCTGCTGCGTCCCGGCCGGTTCGACCGGCAGATCGCCGTCGACCGTCCCGACATGGAGGGCCGCAAGGCGATCCTGCGGGTGCACGCCAAGGGCAAGCCGTTCGCGCCCGACGTCGACCTCGACTCGGTCGCCCGCCGTACGCCCGGCTTCACCGGTGCCGACCTGGCCAACGTGATCAACGAGTCGGCGCTGCTCACCGCGCGTGAGAACAAGCGGGCCATCGTGAACGACGCGCTCGAAGAGGCGATCGACCGGGTCATCGCCGGTCCTGAGCGCCGCACCCGCGCGATGAGCGACCACGAGAAGAAGATCACCGCGTACCACGAGTCGGGTCACGCGCTTGTCGCGTGGGCGTTGCCGCACTCGGCTCCGGTGCACAAGGTGACGATCCTGCCGCGTGGCCGCTCGCTCGGTCACACGCTGGTCCTGCCGACCGAGGACAAGTACACGCAGACGCGTGCCGAAATGATCGACACGCTGGCGTACGCGTTGGGCGGACGGGCCGCCGAGGAACTGGTGTTCCACGAGCCGACCACCGGTGCGGGTGACGACATCCAGAAGGCGACCGGGCTGGCCCGGGCGATGGTCACCGAGTACGGCATGAGCGCCAAGCTGGGCGCCGTGAAGTACGGCAAGACCGACGGCGAGCCGTTCCTCGGCCGCACGGTCGGCCACGAGCGTGACTACTCGGAGAAGATCGCCGCCGAGATCGACAACGAGGTGCGGTCGCTCATCGAACTGGCCCACGACGAGGCCTGGGAGATCCTGGTCGAGTACCGCGACATCCTCGACAACCTCGTCGGTGAGCTGATGGAGCGCGAGACGGTCAGCCAGGCCGACATGGCGCGCATCTGCGCCCGGGTCGAGAAGCGTCCGCCGATGGCGCCGTACAACGTCAACGGCCGCCGTCGCCGGCCGGCGATCGGTGCGAACGGCTCCGACGCGGCTGCCCTGCCTCCGCCGCCTCCGGCCGGCGAGTCCGGCACGGTGTCGGTGGGAACCAAGACCGCCGCCGACGGTACGGACGGCTGACACTGAGCAGCTCAGAACGGGACGGCCGGTCCACGCTCAGCGGCGTGGACGGCCGTTCTTCCGTCTCGTTCTCCTCCACGGAGCCCGACCCCGACGAGCTGGACTATCTCGCGGCGCGCATCATCAACGGTCGTCACGCGGGTGGCCCGGTGGAGAAGGCGGTCGATCTGCCCCGCATCGAGGCGGCGGTCCGCGAGATCCTGGTCGCGGTGGGGGAGGATCCCGACCGTGACGGCCTGCGTGAGACCCCGGCCCGGGTGGCGCGCGCGTACGCCGAGCTGCTGGCCGGCCTGCGGGTGGATCCGCGCGACGTGCTGACCACGACGTTCGAGGCAAACCACGACGAGCTGGTGCTGGTCCGCGACATCGAGGTGACGAGCCTCTGCGAGCACCACCTGTTGCCGTTCCACGGGGTGGCGCACATCGGTTACGTGCCCGGCCCTGACGGTCGGATCACCGGTTTGTCGAAGCTGGCCCGGCTGGTGGAGGCGTTCGCCCGTCGCCCGCAGGTGCAGGAGCGCCTGACGGCGCAGATCGCCGACCTGCTGATGGAGCGCCTGAACCCGAGGGGCGCGATCGTGGTGCTGGAGTGCGAGCACATGTGCATGGCGATGCGCGGCGTGCAGAAGGGCGGCTCCCGCACGGTGACGTCGGCCGTCCGCGGCATGCTCCGCGACGACGCGAAGTCCCGGGCCGAGGCGATGAGCCTGATAATCCGCGGCTAACCCGTTTCCTTCTGCCTCAGTTGAAGAACACGGTCCAGAACGTGCTGACGAAGGCGGGTGTCGCGGCGATCAGGCTGATCACGAGCCCGAGCGCGGGTGTCCGCCGCGGCCGCTGCCCACTGGGTTCCCGGTAGGCGAACCCGATCGTCAGCCAGGCGAGGGCGAACGACAGGAAGATCAGGACCACCGCACACGGTGTCACCGTCAGGGGCGTGACGTCGCCGCCGAGGATGAGCATGAACAGCAGCGGCACCTGCGCGAGCGCGAAGAGCACCGCGTACGAGAAGTAGATGATGCCGTTGCGGGCACCCGGCGACCGCTTGATACGCGCGTCGATGTCCGACAGTTCGGCGTCGGCCCGCTGCAGCGTCGCCCGTGCCTCCCCGATCATCGTCATCGCCGCTTCCGGCAACCGCGGATTCGCCGATGGCGGCCCGGCCGGCACCGGCACCGACGGCGCACTGGCCGGCGGATGGACGCCGGTACCGGGCGGCGCACTGACGACGGGGAAGGCGCCACTGTGCACCGTAGGGAAGGAGCCGGTGTTGACGTGGAGCGGGTTGGGGACGCCGGATACGGGTGGGTGTCCGCCCGGGCCGGATACGGGTGGGTGTCCGCCCGGGCCGGATACGGGTGGGTGTCCGCCCGGGCCCGATACGGGTGGGCGGCTTCCCGGTCCTGACACCGGGGGATAGCCGGGGCCTGACACCGGCGCGTAGCCGCCCGGGGTGGGTGGCCTTCCTGTGGGACCGGGGCTGGGTCTGCCTGCCTGTGGGTGCTGGCCTTGGCCTGACAGTGGGTGCTGGCCTGATGGCGGGTGCTGGCCTTGGCCTGACAGTGGGTGCTGGCCTGATGGCGGGTGCTGGCCGGAGTTGCCCGGCCTGGGTGGGTGTTGGCCCGGGGCGGCTGGTCTTGCTGGGTGTTGGGCAGGGCTGCCTGGCCTTGGCGGGCTGGTGACCTGTACCGGTCCCTGGCCGGTCCGCCCGTACGCGGCCGGCTGGGCCCAACCGGACGTGGCCTGGGGGTGCGGTGCGGGTCCCGGACGTGGTGTCACTACCGGGAAGCCGCCTGTGCCGGTCCCCGGGTTGATCATGCCGCCGGTGGGGATGCCGCCCGTCACGGTGGGGTAGCCGCCGGTCGGTGTGGTCAGGGCCGAACGGGCGGCCGCGGCCCGTTGGGACGCGGCCTGGGCCAGGCGGCCGAGGGCGGCGTCCGCGGCGCTGAGGTCCGTCGCCGTGGGCCGCAACGGGACCGGCTGCCCGTCGCGGATCAGGTCGCCGATCCGGTTCTGCTGCACGGCGACCTGCCGCCGGGCCGTGGACAGCTCGGCTCGCACCCGCTTGACGGCCGCGGTCTGCTCGGTGACCACCTTCGCCGCCTGTCGCCGGGCGGCGTCCAGCCGCTGGGCCGCGCGGATGTAGTCACCCCACCGCTGGGCGGACGGCGCCCACGTCGGCGGCTCCACACTTCCGGGTTCCTGTTCCGCCAGTTCGGCGCAGACGCGCCTGATGACGTCGGCGGGAGGCTCGGGGTCGAGGTACACCGGTGCGTTGAGCCGCGCCGGTCCGACGCCGCTGCCCGAGTACGTGGCCCCGGGCGGGTCACCCACCCAGACGTACGGGTTGCGCAACGACACCTGGGTGCTGTGCGGCAGCGGCGCCTGGGTGGTCTCGGCGGTGAGCGGTGGCGGCGGCCAGCCGGCCACGATCAGGTGCAGCCGGTGGGCGACCCCGGTCCGGGCGAGGTGGGCGATGCGGGCGAGGTCGTTCCCGTCGGTCAGCTCGGGAAGTGACGCGATGACGAGGACGAAGTACCGGTCCGGCGGCGGGACGTCGACGGTCGCGTTTTCGGTCTGTTCCTCGGTGGTCGGCTCGGTGGTCGGCTCGGTGGGACGTCCGGGGATGTTCGCGGGTGGTCTGGTGTCTGCCCAGGGGGTGCTGCCCGTGGGGATGGCGGTGTTCGGCGTTGGGCCCGGGCTCTTGGTGCCTGGTGCGGCGTTGCCCGGTGCGGCCGTGATTGGTGCGGCGGTGCTTGGTACGGCGGTGCCCGGTGGAGTGGCGCCTGGTACGGCGTTGCCTGCTACGCCCGTGCCCGATACGGCGGTGCCTGGTGCGGCGGTGCCCGGTGGTGGGGTGTTGCGGATCCATTGGTCGGCCTCGATGAGGACCGACTGCATGCCCGGGTGGTCTGTGATCGGTGGCGGCAGGTTCGGCAGACCGGCGAAGGCGGCGATCGTGTCACCCTCGCCGGCCGCGTCGATGACCCTGATGTGCAGCGCACCCGGGATGGCCGCCGCGACCAACCTCAGCAGCACGCTGCGCAGCAGCCCGGCCACCCGGGGGTCGCGGGCGTCGGCGTCGATTGCGAGATGCCCGGTCCCGAAGAGGGGTGCGATCGCGGGGAAAGCGGCGTCGTCGAGAGGGTGGGCCATGCCGAGACGCAGGAAGGCCGGCACCCCCGTGCCACCGGCCGGCGTAGCGGCCGACACCGCGTCGAGGCCCGATCCCAGCCAACCGGGAACCAGGTCGGCCGCGGCCGACCGAAGACGCGCCGCGAGTTCGTGCTGCTCGGCGTACTGCTCGGCCGGGGCGCTGGACGGGGAGTACCCGTCAACCGCGCTCGCCGTCGCCGCGATCGCGGCGGCCGCCTGCCTGTGCAGCACAGCAGCCCGCTCGACCCGAGTGCGCAGCCGTGCCACGAGACCCTCCCTGCCGAGTCCTTGCCCGGAACGGTAACCTAACCCGCCGGTCGTGTCGGCTCGCCGCCGGATGGCGGGCACACCTCCCGCACTATTGTCCGGGTCGGTGTGGTCGGTTCGCGAGCAGGTCCCGCTTGGTGCGCGTGACCAGCTTCGTCCCGGTCGTGGGACGAGCTCGCTCCCTCGGATCGTGCGCCCGCTCTGGTGGGCTGCGTATCCCGCCCGGTGACCGGTGCGCCGGCGGGAACGGGTGGCGCACCCGGTCCCATGAACGGGGTACCCACGGGAGTGAGTTGCGCGCCCGAGCCGTGTGGGGGCCGGTTCGGTCCGTCGGGTTGCGTCGGCGAGCCGCTGGGGTTCGTGCCCGGTCCGCGCGTCTGCGGGTCCATCTCCTTGAGCTTTCGTGCGATGCGCCGGAGCTGGTCGGCGCGCAACGGGTCCTCGCGTAGTTGCTGCGGCGATGCCGCGCCAGCGGCGAGCAGTCGACCGATCTCGCGGAGTGCCGGATCCGAATGCCGGCTGAGCGCGGCGAAGACCTTCTCGCGGTGAGCGGTGAGCTCGTCGCGGATGCGGCGGTCGAGGACGGGGAAGGGCGCGGCGGAGCCGCAGGGGACGCTCATCGGAGTGCTCCTCGGTGAAGGGGTGAGGTTCAGGTGAACGCGGGGACCCTGCCTCCGCCGCCGTGGACGGGCGGGGTGTAGGCGGGCGTCGCGCCGCCGGCCAGGGCGGGCATGGGTCCCTTCGGATCGATGACGTTGAAGCCGTCCATGCCGGACGTGAACGCCTTGGCGCCCGACTCGGCGATCTTGATGGAGTCGAGGATCTTCATGCCGATCTCGATGACCTGCCAGATCGACCTCGCGCCGACGGCCACGTTGACGGCCAGGGTGGGGCCGGGTCCACCACGAGCCGCGGCGGTCAGGGAGAGCAGGGCCATCGCGGCCAGGTCGGCGGCCACCACCACCAGCGCCGCGACCGCTTCGGCCAGCTTGCGGGTCGACTCGGCGACGCTGCGGTACTCGGCTGACAGCTCGGTCAGCTTCCTGTTGGCGAGGTTCAGCGCGTCCGCGATGCCGCCGAGGTCGCGTCGGCATGCGTTGGCCGCGTTGCCGGTCCAGACGTACTGGGAGTCGTTGGCGCCGCTGCGCATGTTCGTACCCATCGTGACCGTGGCGTCGGCAAGGTTCTCGTGGACGTCGGCGCAGGCGCGGAACGCGTCCCAGTCTCCGAGGAAGGGCTTCAGCCACTCGAGGAAGATGTCGATGGGCTTGTCCATGATGCCGAACCTGGCCGCCAGCACCGTCGCCTTCCAGATCACGTTGCGGACGTAGCTGGTCGGGCTCAGGTAGGAGTGCCACTTCATCTCGAACCTGTACTCGGTCGAGTAGTCCTTCGGCGTGGTCAGGTCGCTCTGCGGCTCGCCGCGATCGACGAAGCCGGCGCTACTGAGAGCCGGGTCGAGCTGCGGCGGAGACGCGACCGTCGGCAGTTTCGCGTCGAAGGCCGCGGCTGCGGCCACGTCGGTCTGGCGGTAATGGGCCACCGACGACGAGACCGCCCGGGACTGGCCGTCGGCGACCGCGTTCACCAGCCAGTAGAACTCGCTGACCTTCCTGGTCGCCTCGCGGTGGCCGCCGAGGATCAGGTTGATGATGCCTTCACCGGCGTTGAGCTGCGTGTACCGCTGCAGGTAGGTGCGGGCGGTCGTCGCATCCTCCTCCAGCCGGTCGAGTTGGCGTGGCAGTCCGGCCAGTGCGGCGGCGTCAACAGAGAAGCCCATGTCGTCCTCCCCAGGTTGGGCTCTTACATCGAACGGTTCTGGGGATGCGTCGGACAAGGGGCAGTCCATTGCTGTGGATAACTTCGGACAATACCGGCTAAGCGGGTGTGGATAAGTCGGTCGCACATGCTGTCCGATAAATGGGTCTTGAGGACCGCGAAGCTTCTTCGGTCGGGGTCGACGGGTCCCGCGAGACCTCACGGTGGGGTGAGGATGGCGCGGGCGCGCCCCGGCCGGCGCGCCCGCAGCCCGCCCCATGGCACGGTGATTGCCTGCGGCCCTTGGCACGGTGATTGCCTGCGGCCCTTGGCACGGTGATTGCCTGTGGCCCTTGGCACGGTGATTGCCGGCGGCGGGTGGCGAGTCGTTACGGTGGATGCGTGGAACCCGATCCCCAGCGGGAGCATGGCCTAGAGGCGGAACGGCAGTGGTCGCCGTACGACGAGATGGCGGCGAACGAGGAGGCCGAGTATCGGAGGGGGCGCCGCCGGCGATGGCTTCTGGGGTTGGGGGCTATTGCTCTGGTGATGCTTGTCGTACTCGGCGTGGCGGGTTACGTCCTGTACGACCGCGCTAGCAGAACCGATCGAAGCACGCCGGTTGTTGTGGTCTTTCAGTATGTCAACGCAGTTTTTGATGAGCGTGATCTCGACCACGCCAGACTGTTCGAATGCGACTCTGGCGATCCAGGTAAGCCGCTTCAAGAGCTCTTGACGAGCTTAGAGGAGCTCGAGCGCCGGTTCGACATTCTTGTCACAGTATCTGCGACTGACTTCAGAAGTGACATCCGTGGCTCAAGTGCGATCGTCGGCGCAAGCCTGCTCATCGATGTTCCTGAGGCCGATGGGGAACCTTCGAGATCTCGCGAGCGATGGGTTTTCGATTTACAGGACGACGATGGGTGGCGTATTTGCGGAACTCGTCGCGAGTAGCGCCTATTCGACCCAGGCATTGTCTGCCGAAACCTCAAGCGCCTTAGGCATCCGTCCGCTCCAGGCCCACCGATACCAGTCAAGCTCATCCATCACCAGCAAAGTGGTCCTCCCACCCGCCGATTGACGCAGTTCGCTCACCGCCCGCAGCCCCCGGTCGAATCCCGGCGTAGGACCCGGCGCCAAGCAGACGATTCGCCCCCCGGTCACCGAGGCTTTTTCGTCGACCGGGACCGGCCACCGCGTTTCCGGACCCGCGTGGTCGACCCGCACCTCCGCGTTGGGCGCCTCGATCCACACCCGGGAGATGGGCACCAGCGGCGCGAACACGTCGACGTCCTCCGCTTCGGCGCGGTACCAGTCGTGCTCGGTGAGGATCGGGACCAGTGTCCGTCCGTCCTGAACCACAACGGAATCGGCCCGCAGGTCGCGCCGCCAGCCCTGCCCCGGACGGCCTACGACGACCCGATGTCCGCGGACATCGGGCCAGTCGACGGCCCTGGTCGCGACGATCGGCTCCGGTTCGATGGCGCCGCGCACTAGGCCGTTCCCTCGCCGAGCGGCGCGCCGACCTCCCGCATGAAACCCTCCGGGTTGACGGCGCCGTTGCTGCTCCGGTCGCCATCGAGGTGGACCTCGAAGTGCAGGTGCGGACCGGACGAGTTGCCGCTGCTGCCCGAGACCCCGATCTGCTGACCCGCGGCGACCGACTGCCCCAGCCGGACGTCCGGCTGCTTCACCATGTGACAGTACCGGGTGATGACCGCGCCGGCATGCAGGATATCCACATACCAGCCACAGCCTTTGACTTGAGGAGAACCGTCGCGGTCGCAGGAAATGGACTGCCCGTTGAGACGCGCGTCGCAGCGCATTCTGATAACCGTGCCGGCCGCCGAGGCGTGAATCGGCGTGCCTTTGTTCGCCGCGATATCGACGCCGTGGTGAGTGGGCCGACTGGCGGTCCGGAATCCCGACACGATCTTGCCTTTCAGTGGCGCGGCCCATCCGGACGCCGAAATCTCGCCGGCCCCGACACACCGCAGATCGACCGCACCGCCCGCCGCCCGGGCCCCGCCGTTCGTCAGCACATTCACGGCCAGAGAAGCCGTCGGTTCATGCTGCGCATACGCGTCCGGATAAGCGCTTTTTTGGACCCGCTGAGCAGCATCCGTCAATGCCAGTCGCTCCCAGTTGGGGACCGTGAGCAGTTTCTCGTAGAACTTCCGCGACGAATACTGGGGATCGCGGACCTGGTCCGGAGTGCCCCAGCCCTGACTGGGCCGCTGCTGGAAAAGGCCCAGCGAGTCGTGGTCGTTACGGTTGCCGAGGTTGGGCAGATTGATAAGGCGCGACTCCTGCATCGCGGTCGCGACGGCGATCACCCATCCCCGCGGAGGAACCTTCATCTGCTGTCCGACCTGAACGATGACCGCGGCATTGCGCATCTGCTCGTCGCCGAGCTGACCGGCCCTGGGGAGACGGCCGGCGCGCGGATCGACGACGGCGGCGTCCGTGCCGCACCCGTACCCGTAGACGTCGGTCTCCTCGTCGAACAGCCCGCCGAGGAAGAAGACGGAGACGCTGCCTCCGCAACACAGCAGTGCGAACGTCGCCACGACCGCCGCTGCGAGGGCGACACGACCACGGCGGGGCTCGAGCGTGGCCTCACCTGTCATGACCGCTCCCAGGACACGCCATCGACCAACCAGCGACCGTTGGTGACCAGCAGCCGGAGCTTGAGCGTCCCCGGAGTCACCGGCACGTCGACCTCGACCAGCTGACTGTCCCGCGGACGCACCGTCACCGGCCCACGAACCGCCTCGGCCGGCACCGACGTCGGGTCGGCGTCCTTGAACTGTTCGAGCAGTCGCTTGGTCGAGTACGGCTCCATGCCCTTGACCCACTCGGCGCTCGTCACGCCGGTACTCCGGAGCCACGCGTTGGTGAAGTCCAGCGCCACCTTCTCCGGCGCCGGAACGCCCGAGATCGCGGTGGCCGACGGCGGACCTTCGGACGTCGCCACGCTGTCGTCCCCGAGCTGCTCGGGCGAACTGGAAACCTGCACCGGCGGAGGCGGGCCGACGGCGTCACTCTCCTGCGGTCCGCTAAACGCCCGCGCCACTCCCACAACGACCACGACCAACACAATGCCGATCAACGCCAACCCGTACCGACTGCCGAGAAGGCGAAGAATCTGTCGTGCCACGCCGCCCTCCCGTCATTGCCGCGCCGGCTCGGACTCCGGCCGGTTGACGGGCGCCGCCTCACGGGACGACGGTCGGTAAATGGCATAACTTGTCGGCTCGTCATCGTCCGACCCGACCCACCGACGAACCTGCGCCGGCGCCGAAACCGGCGACTGATCGCGCGCCGAACGATCCTCCGGCCGGGCCGTAGGCTGCCCGACGGCGGTATCTTCGCCGCGGGCCTCCGGCCGAATCTCGGACTGCACGGTAACGGGCGTCTGCTTGGAACCACCGGCGGCGGATTCGCGCTCTTCTTCCTGGGCCTTGCGAGCCTCCCGGAAGAACAACCGATGCCAGCCCCCAATGCTCGAAAGGGCGCCGGTGGAACCTTTCCCGCCAAGCTGGGTGATTCGACGGTAGGGACGCAGAAGCGTCCAACCGACGACCCCCGTCAGAAGGATAAGAACAACTTGGAGCCAGCCCGGAAGCGTGTCCGTCTCGATGATGAGACTCACTGCAAAGAGATAGATGGCGGCGCCGGTGCCGAAGATGAGAATGTTGAATACCGCGGCAACGACGGCATTCGCGAGTCGGCGAATTCCGGTGCTCGCGGGCCGAAGGAGTCCGACGGTTCCAAGCACGGGCAGCGCAATCACCGCCCAACGGAAGATGAGGAAGCCGAGGAGCACGAGTAGGGAAGCGGTAAGGTCGAATAGTGCGAAGCAAACGGCGGCGAGGATAGCTATAAACCCCGAGCCAATCCGGTCCATGCCTCGTTCGCCCTGAAGGTATTCATACGCTTCTGGGTCTTCCTTTTCAATCTGTTGGGCGACCTTGTTCCATTGCTCTGCCTTTTGATCAATGATCTTCTGGCGAAGTTCGGGATTATTGCGGACCTCAACCGCCTCGTTCCACGAGAAAGACTTGGCGTTATACAAAATGGGGCCGTACCGCTTGGCGGTCTCGCTGTCCGCAGATCCGAGCAGTCCTCGCAGCCAGTTTCTGTAAACGAGGCCCTCGGTGACGGTGTCGCTTGCCCGAAGAGCAGGTGACCGGTTGTCCTCGCATGCCGACGCATTCGGGTTTCGACACTGGTCGGCCGAAATTGTCTTGTCTTGGGGCCCGAGCGCTTGGTGTATGACGCCAAGTGATGCCATTAGTGTGTTGTCGGCCGCGTTTGCAGACGAGGTGGGCCACTTCGCAACTGCGGTCACGGCAACCATGATGAGAATTGCCCATCCGACCGTGGTCATTGTTGCGCTCATGTCCGATTGACGCGAGCGCCAGAGCAGATAAAGACCGACAACAGCCAGGGTGACTCCACCGAATACGGTGAAGACCTTCTCGTAAACTGCGCGTGTGGCCGTTTCAACGAGAGGGTCTGCCCAACCCCACATCGAATCCGGTACCCATGCCTTCTCTCGAACGGCGTTGGAGGCACCGATGACCGAGGTCGCGAGGAGAAATTCACCGTTCGCAACCGTGTGCTCGAATTTGAAATCCGGATGTAGAGCCGTTGAGGCGCATCCACCCTCGAGGTCATAGGTCGTGTAGTCGTATCCGGCATAGCCGTACTTGGTGTAGCGGTCTGTTCGCCCGCTTTCGCGAAGGTCTTGCGACGGCATGGTCGCGAACCATCCGGCCATTCCGGAGTCCGGGGTGCTAGGGGTGGGTGCCTTGACACACCCCGCCTTGTCGCTCGTAAGCGGGTCAAGGTCCTTGACGCACTGTTCCCATCTTCCCGGATCGCGCCATTGCTCGGTCGTGCATGGATTCGGGGCCTTTGCCGGGTCGCCCGGTGCTGGGGCGGCCGCCGCAGGCAGAACTCCGCCGAACAAGGTTGTCATCGCGAGCACGAACACCACCAGCACACTGCCGGCCGTTCGTCTGCGGCCTGTTCCGCCCATCACGTCACGCCTCCACTTCGGAATCGCGCGAGTTGTGTGTTGCGGGGTCCATGGGGCCGAGGGCCAGTGGGTCCTTCGGGGTGACCAGGACCGGGTCGACGGTCGACGTCGGCGTCGTGTCGAGGTAGGTGAGGAGTTCGGGGACGTAGGACACGTCCACGCGGATCTTCTGAACCCGGGCGTCCACGTCTCGCATCACGAACTCGCGGAAACCCAGCCGCTGCGAGGACGCCGCATCGACCTGAGACAGCGAAGCCAGCGTCTGCTCGTAGCCGACACCCGTCGGGACGCGCAGCAGGCGCAGCGCCTCGGCGGCGATCTCGGTGTCCTCGGCGATCCGGCCGACGAAGACGGTCGACACCAGGTTCTGGACGTCCAGCCCCAGGATGTCGCGCGGATTCTGCGACGCGACCAGCGCCGCCAGGTTCCACTTCCGGGAGTCACGCGCCAGCCGCACCAGGAACGACCGGCCGGAGCGCCAGCCCTCCATGAAGTGCGCCTCGTCGAGGCCCACCAGCTTGCGGCGGTACATGTCACCGCCGTAGCAGCGGCGCACAGCCAACCGGTGCGCCGTGTGCAGCATCGGCAGCGCGAGCGCCTCCTCGGCCGACCAGTACTCCCGCTCGATCTTCAGGTCCGGCAACCGCAGCCCGGCCATCGTGATGACCGTCAGAGCGGCGTCCGAACCCAGCGAACCGGTGGGCGGCTTGCCGAAGAACAGCATCGCCAGCGGCATCTCGGCCGCGTCGAGCAGCAGGTTGCCGAGCTCGGCGGCGTCGGGGTCGCCCATCTCGCGCAGGATGCGGACCACATCGTCCAATGTGGACGTCTCCTCCGCGGGAATCTGACGGGCCGCGTGCCGCAGCAGCGTGGCCGTCGACGCCTCGCGGGCCACCTGCGGCGGCACCAGCATCATGCAGATGTCCTGCACCAGCATCCGGCGCTCGGCGCGGGCGTTCGACAACGCGATCTCGAACTCGCGGTCGCCCTCGGCACCGGGTGCGAAGTGCATCCGTTGGGGCGTGGGGATCAGCGCGTACGGGGCCAGCGTCCCCTGCTCGGAACCGGTCAGGTTCAGCACGTGCGCGTACGGCTTCAGCTCCGGCATCTGGCACAGCCGCGCCAGCGGCCCCGACGGGTCCAGCAGCGTCACCTGCACACCGCGCCGGGCGGCCAGGTAACCCAGGGCACCGATGAGCGTCGACTTACCACCACCGGGCTCGGCCACGAACACCGCGAGACCCGAACGCTCCCGGACCTCCATCGGGAAATGCAGATCGAGGAACACAGGCCTACGGGACGTGCCGGCCGTGCGGCCGATCAGGTCACCGCGCCGATCGCCCACAGTGGACGCCGCCTGCGGCAGCGCCGCCGCGAACAGCTTGATGGGCATGCGCCGCAGGTATCCCGTGTTCGCCAGCGGCTCGCCCGGGATGAACTCCCGCGCCAGCCAGTCCTGGTTCTTGGGATGCTGCAACGAGATGCGCATCTCGCGGCTGTACAACTGGGTGAGCCGGCGGGCCCGCTCCAGGCACTCCTCCCGGGTACGGCCGCTCACCGCGATGCGGTGCCATCCGTGCGCCCGCGACGAGTCCACCGGCAGGCCGGTGGTCATGTCGTCGCCGATCGTCAGTGCCCGCTTGGCGAGCCGCTCCAGCTCGGGCGGCGAGTCCATGCCGTGCTCGGCGTAGTCCTGCTGCTGCGACCGGATCAGCCGCAGCCGGTGCTCCAGGTTCTTGAACGAGTCGCCCGGCCCGAGAATGTCCACTCTGGACGACAGCTCCATCGCCCACGGCAGCCGCTCGTGGAAGTGCAGCCACGGCTCGTGCCGCTCCGGAATCTCCAGCGGCTCCATGCGACCCACGGCGAGAACGGCGACGTGCCGCTCCTCGCCGGTCATCCGGTTCACCAGCTTCACGGTGGAGCCGTACGGGGTCCGGTAGCGCTCGATCTGCTCGGTCAGCGCGAGCAGGTCACCCCGGTCCCACGATCCATGCTCCACATTGGACATCGACGACGGCGGCGTCATCCCGAGCGCCACCGACCGGAACAGTAGGAACTCCAGCTCGTCGGCCGTCACCCGGCGACCGCGCATGCCGAACGCGCCGAGCACCTCGTCGAACTGCTCGACGGTGCGCGACATCCGGCGCCGCTCGGCGTCGCCGACGCCGCGGTTGAACAGCTTGCCGACCCGTTCGGCGAACGTCGCGCCCAGCGTGCGCCGGGCGAACGTGATGCCGAGGTACGTCTGGCCCTCCGCGTGGTTCAACGCGATCAGGTGCTGCTGCGCGGCGACCAGGTGGTCGGCCCACGACGGCGCCCCGTTCACCTGCGGCAGCGGCGCCGCGGTGTGCGCGTCGATGGTGCGGGCCCACTGGTCGGCCGGGAACGGCCGCGTCGTCCGTCGCAAGTGGACACGGAAGCCGGCGAGGCCGGAGTACTGCTCGGAAATGGCCAGCAGCAACGACTCCCGGTCGGCGTCCGGCCGGAACGCCCAGCGGATCTCCGGCAGCCGGTACCACGCCGTCACCGTGTTCGGGGTGAACGTTAGGTGCCCGGCGATCTCCGTGATCGCCAGTTCCACCGCGGGATCGCGGTCCTTGTGCCTCGGCTTCGGCGCCTTCTCGACCGTGCTGCGCCGCGGCCGCTTGGGCTCCGCGGAGCTTTCGCGCCGCGGCCGCTTGGCCGGCACGGGATCCCGCTGCGGCACGGGCACCGGCTCGCGGTGCGGCGCCGGCACGGGCTCGCGCGTCGGCGCTGGCATGAGCGCCGTCGATGGTTGCGGCACGTCGTGAATGAAGCCGTCTTCGTCGGGCTCGGGCAACGGCAGCGGCTGGACCGGTTGCGCCGGCGCGTATCCGACCTGCACCGGCGGGTAGCCGGTGTGCGTCGGGAACGCCTCCGCCGGTGGTTGCGGTGGTGCCGGCTGTCGCGCGTGTTCGGTGGGACCGGGGAACAGCACGGGACCCGCGTGCGCGGCGAACCGCGCACCGTCTACAGAGGACGGTGGGGCGGCCGAGCCGTTCCGGTGCACCGGCGGCGGCGCCTGGGGAGCCGGCGAGACCGGCGGAGCCGGTGGGCCGTACGGCACGACCGGTGTGGCGAAAGCGGATCCGGGCGGCGCGCCCTCGGCCCACGTCGGCGGGGCGAACCCCGGCGGCGAGGTGGGTCCGTTGGTGGTCGGCGGCGCGACCGGCGGTGCCGGCGGTGGCGCGGGTGCCGCGAACATGTTCGCTTCGGGTCGGGCCGTCGGCACGTGCGCACCGTTGCGACCGTTGGCCGGCCGCGACGGCGCTCCGTGCGGGCCGACGGCGGTACCGGAGAACGGCGTGCCGGCCGGACCGACCGGTGTTCCCCGGTGCGGCTCCACCGGACCCGAGGTGAACGCGACCGGAGAACCGAACGGTCCCTGCGGAGCCGCCGGAGCCGTGGGACCGGCCGGAGCGGCGGGACCGGAACCGGCCGGCATCGGTGCCGGCGGCACGGGAGGAGCGGCCGGCATGGGAGCGGCCGGCACGGGAGGAGCGGCCGGCATCGGCGGGACTGGCTGCGCGCCCGGCCCGTGCCGCACCGGCCCGGACGGCACCGGACCGGGCACCGGAGGCGGAGCGGCCGGCGCCACCGGCCCCGACGCGGGACCGCCGACGAACGGGTCGTGCGCCGGCCCGCCCACGAACTGGTCGTGCGCCGGCCCGGCGGGACCGAAGGGCTGCCCGGCTCCGAACGGGTCGTGCAACTGGCCGTCGGGCTGGGGCAGCGGTGCCGGATGTGCGCCCCGGTCGTCGTGCAGGGGCTGGAGTTGCAGGGGGTCGATGGTGGGCAGGCCGGACGGGTCGGTGCCCGTCCACCAGCCACCGTCGTCGCGGCCGTTCCGGGGACGGGCCGGCGGGCCGCCGGTCTCGCCTCGTTTGAACAGGCCGAGGAACGGGGAGTCGACCTCGGGTGGATGGTTCGACGGGGCCGCTGGCCGCCCTTCCGGACCGTGGAAGACGGCTACCCGCCCGTCGTCGGCAGCGGCCTGCAGGCCACCGTCGTAATCGACGTCGACGGAGAGCGTCGCCTCGTCGTCACCACCGAAGCGGGTGGTCATACAAGCTCCTCCCGAATACGAATTCGGCTGGCGACGAGGCGTGGCTCGCGCTGTTCGGCACGTGGTTCCCGGGTGCGGCGCCAGTCAGTGAGCGCCGTGCGGATGACCATTCGTGCCGGCCGATCCGGATCGACATAGCGGAAGACGAGCGACGTGGAGACGATCGCCAATGCGATTTCCCACGCCGGGAAGAGCTCGACTTTGAATGTGAACAGGTAGTGGATGAATACGTAGAGCGGAACCAGCAGCATGAAGAGGCCGTACTGCGCGTACGGTAACTGGACGGGCAGCGTGTACCCCGGCGGCCCGAGGTAGACCAGCCGTGCCCGGTAGATGTCGTCGTCGGTGCGCAGCCGCATCGGGTGCCTACTTGAAGACGATTTCGATCAGTGACTCTCCGACGAAGAACAACGTGGCCGCACCGGCGATGAACGCCAGGCCGATGATGGCGATGGCGGAACTGGTGAGAACCCTCGACACCTCGCCCTTGCTCGCCCGGCCGATGAAGATGACACCGAGTACCGCGAGCAGAATCGGCGCGATTTTGCTCGCGAAGAAAGACAGGATTCCATCGGTGTCTACTTCGGACGGCCCGGGGTCGGGTGCTGCAAGTCCACCTGCGAGGCCGCCGCTGGAAAGAACGCCATCAGCTAGGTGGCTGTTGAGCCAAGGAACGAGGCCGTCCACGGCGGGAGCGATAGCCCACAGCGCCTGGCCGATCTCCATGACACTCATCTCTGCCTTTAACCTCCCCGGTACGCCAACGGCTGCGACCGCTGCGCGTACAGCCTTGCCGATCGGACCGCCGAGAGGTGGTAACCCCTCGTTGTGTCGCCTCGGCCCGACCGCTACCCAGGGGCTGTTTCAGGCACAGAGAGTATGCCCGGTTTCACCCTCCGAATAACGGTCACGAACAGAGCGTACGTTGCTCTCGTCCTTTCGAACAAGGTGACGACATCGTCACCGCCAGCCTGGCACGACCGTTTTGTCCAGCGTACCGCCGCCCGGTCCGGCCGATGATCAACACGACCGGGAAGGGTAACGTTCGTACCGTGACCGACCCGTTGACCGCCGCGTCACCCGTCGTCGTCGGTGTTCTCAACGTGACTCCTGACAGCTTCTCCGATGGCGGTCGCTATGCCTCACTAGACGCAGCAGTCACCCATGGGGTTCAACTGATTACAGAAGGTGCCAACTTTGTCGACGTGGGTGGCGAGTCGACCCGGCCCGGAGCCGAGCGGGTAGACGCGGCCACCGAGCGGGCGCGGGTGGTCCCGGTGATCACCGAGCTCGCGGCCGCGGGCGTCCCCACCTCCATAGACACCACGCGCGCGAGCGTGGCCGCGGCCGCGCTGAGCGCGGGCGCCGTCGTGGTCAACGACGTGTCGGGGGGACTGGCGGACCGCGACATGGTGCGCGTCGTCGCCGACGCCGGCTGCCCGTGGGTCCTCATGCACTGGCGCGGGCACTCCGAACGGATGCGGGACCTGGCCGTCTACACCGACGTGGTCAAAGAGGTATGCGCCGAGCTCGGTGCGCGGGTCGACGCGGCGCTCGCGGGTGGCGTGGCCGCCCACCGGCTCATCCTCGACCCGGGGCTCGGGTTCGCGAAGACCGCCGAGCACAACTGGCGCCTGTCGGCGCGGCTCGACCAGGTGGTGGCGCTGGGCTTCCCGGTGCTGTTCGGCGCCAGCCGCAAGTCGTACCTGGGCAGCCTCCTGGCAGACACACGCGGTCCCCGTCCCGTCGACGAACGCGCGGCCGCGACCATCGCGACAACCCTGCTCGCGGTGGACGCCGGCGCCTGGGGCGTGCGGGTGCACGACGTGCGCGCGAACGTCGACGCGATCCGGGTGTGGCAGGCGACGAAGGCCGCCCGATGACCGACCGGATCGTGCTGACCGGGCTGACCGCCCGCGGCAACCACGGCGTCTACGACTTCGAACGCGCCGAGGGGCAGGACTTCGTCGTCGACGCCATGCTCGAGCTCGACCTCGCGCCGGCGGCCACGAGCGACGACGTCGTCGACACCGTCCACTATGGAGAGCTGGCCGACCGGCTGGTCGCGGTCGTCACCGGTGAGCCGGTGAACCTCATCGAGACGCTCGCCGCGCGGCTCGTCGCCGAGTGCCTGGCCGACGAGCGGGTGCGCGCGGCGACGGTGACCGTCCACAAACCGCAGGCACCCATACCGCACGCGTTCCGGGACGTGGCCGTCACCGTGAGGCGGGAACGGTGACCGCGGCCGTGCTGTCGTTGGGCAGCAACCTCGGTGACCGCGTGGCGCACCTGCGCGACGCCGTCGACGGTCTCGGCGACAGCCTGTTGACGGTGTCGGGGGTCTACGAGACCGAGCCGTGGGGCGACACCGACCAGCCGCGTTACCTCAACGCCGTGGCGCTGGTGATCCGGCCCGACGCGCCCGCGGAGCACTGGCTGCGCGTGGCCCGCGACCTCGAGGCGCGCGCCGGCCGGGAGCGCGACCTGGAGCGGCGGTTCGGCCCCCGCACGCTCGACGTCGACGTCATCGACGTGCGTACCGACGACGGCGCGCCGGTCGTCAGCGACGATCCCGGGCTGACGCTGCCGCACCCGCGGGCGCACCTGCGCGCGTTCGTGCTGCGGCCATGGCTCGACATCCAGCCGTACGCGGAGCTGCCCGGCCACGGCAAGCTGTTCGACCTCGTCCGCACCGCGCCGGTCGCGGACGATCTGGCCGGCCTCCGGGCGCGTGACGACATTTCCCTGGAGACTTGACGGATGCCCCCACCCGACGATCGGAAGATGCGGCCGACGAGCCTGTCGACGCTCGTTGTCGCCGGCCTCGCCATGGCCGCCGTGTCCTGGCTCGCCATCAGCCGGTTCTACGGCGACTTTCCGAGCATCCCCTGGCTACCCGGCATCACCCTGCTGGCCCTGGCCGGTCTCGAACTCGCCGCGGGTGTGAACACCAAGAACCGGCTCGACCGCAGGCCCGGCACCGAACCCGTCGACCCGCTGCTGGTGGCCCGCTACCTCGTGCTCGCCAAGGCGTCGTCGCTCGCGGCGGCGCTGTTCACCGGTCTCTACGCCGGGATCTCGGTGTGGCTGCTCACCGAGCAGGGCCGGCTCGCCGAGGCGCAGAACGACCTCGTGCCCGCGGTGGTCGGCACGGTCGGCGGGCTGACGCTGGTGGCGGCCGCACTGTTCCTGGAGCGGGCCTGCCGGGTGCCGGCGCCGCCGTCGGGGGACTCGAAGCAGGGTCAGGGTGCGGAGCCCGACGCGCAGGAAGAGGCCGGAGCCTAATCGTTCTTTAATCGTGTCCTAACCTTCCGTAGCGGACGCATCGCACGAATCGCGGACGGGGGTGACCGGGGACCCGATCCGCGAGTACCGTGCGTCCAAATGGCAGCGGGCGGAGGCGGGCGTGACCTACGACGACGGTTACCGTGACAGTCCCGCCTTCCGCGACAGCGTCGCCTACCGCGAGACCGTGGGGAAGCACTCCGACGAGGACGAGACCACGCAGCGGTCGTTCCTGCCGGGCAGCTACCCCGTCAGCGGGTACCCGTCGAACGGATACGGCACCGAGACCACCCTCGGCCTGCGCGAGCAGGAGTACGAGACGCTCCCGCCGGCACCGTCGCAGGAACCGGCGCCCGTCGCGCCGGCCCGGCCGGCCCGCGACCGGCTCGGCGTCCACTTCGGCTGGGAACTGGTGCTGCTGCTGGCCGCCGGCGCGGTCGGCTTCCTGCTCTGGCGCGCCGACAGCGACGTGCTGCGCGGCCGGTCCCTCGAAGCCCTGTACATCCAGGCGGCGATCGTGGGCGCGGTCGCCGTCGGCATGGGGCTGAGCCTGCGCGCGGCGGTGCCGAACCTGGCCCTCGGGCCGATCGTGTTCGCGGCCGCCATGTTCTTCGCCGAGAACTCCGGGCGTGGCGTGCTGGTCACGGCCGGGGTGACGGCGCTGCTGGCGGCCGCGGCCGGCGTGGCGATCGCGATCGTCGTGACCGCCTTCCACGTGCCGTCGTGGGCGGCGAGCCTCGGCGCGGGGCTCGGCCTGATCGTGTGGATCCAGGACCACCGCACCGCCGAGGCCGTGGTCAGCGGCGCCTACGACCCGCGTGACCACGCCGTCTACTTCTTCGGCGGCTTCGTCGCCCTGTCGGTGCTCGGCGGCGTTCTCGGGCTGATCGGTGGGCTCCGCCGGGCGACCGGGCGGTACCGGCCGACCGGCGACCCGTCCCTGCGCGGCGGTGGCGGCGCGGTGCCGGCGGCGCTGGCGCTCATCGCGTCGTCGGTGTTCGCGGCCGCCGCCGGGGTGCTGCTCGCGCTCAACAACCGCGAGGTCGCGCCCACGGAGAACGGCATCGGGCTCACGGTGCTCGCGCTGGGCGCGGCGCTGCTCGGTGGTACCTCCATTTTTGGACGCCGTGGCGGGCTGTTCGGCACGGCGTTGGCCGTCTCCGGTCTGGTGCTCCTCTCCCACTACCTGGCCGCCGAGAAGCGCGGGATCAGCGTGTTCGCGCTGGCCGCCATCGCCATTGGCGTCGGCCTGCTGGTCTCGCGGATGGTGGAGGCGCTGGGCCGGCCGAAGGAGGCGCCCGCGCCGGCGCCGGTCCCGGCCGCCGAAGTCGAGTACGAGCCACCGCCGTTGGAGATTCCGCCCGACGTCACCTACGCCGGCCAGCGCCCCTGGGAGCCCGAGGACGCGCCCCGCCCCGCGGAGCGATGGGACGAGCGCTGGGCCAGCCACTGACGCGGCACGAACACCGGAGCGCAGCGGAGGTGTTTGGGCCGCGTCAGTGGCTCTTGTGCGGGACTTCGGCAAGTACTGACGCGGCACGAACACCGGAGCGCAGCGGAGGTGTTCGGGCCGCGGCAGGCTCTTGTGCGGGATTTCGGCAAGTAGAGTTCCGTTCATGACCGAATCCGTCGCCGAGCTTGACGCCCTGTCCACCGAGGAACTGCGCCAGCGGGCGTTCGCCAAGGCCCGTCAGCATGCCGACATCGGGTTCTTCTGGTCGCTGGTCCGTCACCTTCCGCACGCCGACGACGCCGAGTCGCTCGACGGCTCACTGGGCGCCGTGGGCGCGACGGTCGACGACGCCGTGGCGCTTTGGCGCGAATTGACCGGTCACGGTTACGGCGAGTCCGAGCCGTTGTTGCGCGCCGCATTCATCGACTACCTGCAGAAGTAGCTCCCGTTTAGAAATTGATGGCCGCGGACATCACCGGGCCATGGCATTCTCCCGTCGGGGTTACCGCACCGCGGCGAGCGTTGGAGCTTTCGTCGCTTTCATACTTGTGCTGATTTTCGGCAGTCCCTGGTACCGGGACTGGGTCGACGACGCGAACCGTGGTTTGCTCCTCGAAACGCTGGCCTGGCCGGCGTGGTTCATCGACGGCGACGTACCGCTGCGCGACCTCCTGGCCGCCAGCCTCAAGGCGATCCTGCTGATCGTCTTCACCTTCGGCTTCATCACGCTCATGGCCGGGTCGCAGCTGTCCCGGGCCCGGGGCGGCGTCTCCTCGTTCCTGGTGGGCTGGGCCGCCTTCATCTTCGCCGCGGCGCTGGCCGCACTGATCACCGCGGCGATCTACACCGACCCCGGCCCCGGCGGTGCCGTGGTCATCGCCACCGGCGGCTCGACGTACGGCCTGATCGTGGGCTGGATCGTCGGTCTCGCGTCGATGGCGGGACGCCGTCCCTAACCTTCTTTCTCGACTGACGGAGCTGGCCGCGACGCGGCCAGCTCCGTCACGATGTCGTCGACCGTGAGCACGCGTGAGGGCGCCCCGTTGCTGCTGACGACGACCCGGTTGCTGCCCTCCCGCAGCATCACCGCGAGTGCCTCCTGGAGCGTGGCATCGGCCGCGACGAACGGTGCGAGCGTGCCGTCGTCGGCGGGCCGCAGCCGGTCGTGCGGGATCGGGGTGACCGCGAGCAGCTTGATGCCGCGGTCGCCGCCGACGAACTCGCGGACGAAGTCGTTGGCCGGCGTCGCGAGCAGCTCCGCCGGCGGCGCGAACTGCTGCAGCCGGCCGTGTTCGCTGAGCACCGCGATGCGGTCGCCGAGCCGCACCGCCTCGTCGATGTCGTGGGTGACCAGCACGACGGTCTTCCGCACGGTCTCCTGGAGCCGGCGGAACTCGTCCTGCAGCCGGGTGCGCACGATCGGGTCGACCGCCGAGAACGGCTCGTCCATGAGGAGCACCACCGGGTCGGCCGCGAGCGCGCGGGCGACGCCCACCCGCTGGCGCTGGCCCCCGGACAGCTCGTGCGGGTAGCGGTCGCCGTAGCGGTCCGGGTCGAGGCTCACCAGCGACAGCAGCTCGTCGGTGCGCTCCCTGATCCTGGCCTTGGGCCAGCCGACCAGCCGCGGCACCGTGCCGACATTGGCGCGGATGGTCTGGTGCGGGAACAGTCCCACGTTCTGGATGACGTAGCCGATGCTGCGGCGCAGCTTCGCCGCGTCCTGCCGACCGACGTCGGTGCCGTCGATGCGGATGGTGCCGCCGCTCGGCTCGATCAGCCGGTTGATCATGCGGAGCACCGTGGACTTGCCACAGCCGGACGGTCCGATGAGGACGGTCGTCTCGCCGGCAGCGAGGTCCATCGACAGACCTTCGACGGCGACGGTGCCGTCCGGATACTGCTTGCGGACGTTCTCGAGATTGATCGGGGCGGCCGACCGGGTACCGTCCACGTATGTCCTTTCTCGCCGAAGCTGAGGTGGGCAATCCCTGGTTCTCGTGGCAGTACGTGCAGGACAACGCCGAGACTATTCGGACCGCGCTGGTTGAGCACGTCAGGTTCACGGTCGAAGCCATGATCATCGCCACGGTTCTGGGTGTGGCGCTGGCGGTTCTGGCGTACTGGTACCGGCCTTTGGCGACGCCGATCCTGGGCACGACGAGCGTCCTCTACACGATCCCGTCGCTGGGGCTGCTCGCGATCGCGGGACCCCTGATGCCCACGCTGCGCTCGGCGGTGGTGCTCGCTCTGGTCATCTACGCCCTGCTGGTGATCGTGCGGAGCACGCTCACGGCCCTGCTCCAGGTGCCACCCGAGGTGAAGGACGCGGCGGCCGGCATGGGCTACGGCCGGTTCGCCCGGTTGTGGCGGGTGGAGCTGCCGTTGTCGCTGCCCGGTCTGCTCACGGGCGTGCGGCTGGCGACGGTGTCGACGGTCGCCCTGGTGACGGTCGGCGCGATCGTCGGCAACGGTGCGTTGGGCAGCCTGCTGATGTCGGGCTTCCGGAACAACTTCTACAAGGCACAGATCATGACGGCAGCGCTGCTCTGTGTGGCGCTGGCGCTGGTCCTCGATCTTGTCCTGCTGCTGATCGGGCGGGTTCTCACGCCGTGGCGGGCCAGGAGAGCCTCATGAGCGAGCTTTGCGAGCGAATCATCAACTCAGTGCGCCGCGAATGCCTCGCCACGCGGAGCGAGGCGATCGCATGAGTGCCTTCGAGGACATGGTCCGGTGGTTGAACGACCCGCTGAACTGGACCAACCCGGACGGGATCATCGACCGGCTCCAGGAGCACCTGCTCATCATGGCCGGCACGCTGCCGCTCGCGCTGGCGTTCGCCTGGCCGATCGGGATCGCGCTCGGCCGTACCCGCGTCGGCGGCAATGTCGTGGTGCTGCTGTCGAACATCACCCAGGCCGTGCCGGTGCTCGCGCTGCTCACCGTGCTACCGCTCACGGCGCTCGGGTTCGGGAAGCCGTCGGTGATCGTCGCGCTGGCGGTGTTCGCCGTTCCGGTGCTGCTGGCGACGTCCTTCACCGCGATGCGTGAGATCGACCCCGAGATCCGTGACGCGGCCCGCGGTATGGGCCTGTCCAACTGGCAGCAGCTGTGGCGGGTGGAACTGCCGCTCGCGGTGCCGTACCTGGCCGCCGGGTTCCGCACCGCCGCGGTGCAGGTCGCCGCGACGGCCGCGCTCGCGTCGTTCGTCAACGGCGGTGGGCTGGGGACGATCATCGCGGCCGGGTTCGGGCTCGGAATGGCCGCCGCCGGGGGCCAGATCCTCGCGGGCGGGCTGCTCGTCGTCGCGCTCGCTCTTCTGGTGGACGCGCTGGGCGCGATCCTGCAACGCGTGGTGACCCCGCGTCAGCTGCGCAAGGCGAGGCGTGCGTAACTACGTGACGTAGCCGACTTGTAATGCCTTTCCGGTTGCCGCGTCTCCCTCGGCGCGCTTGTCTAGGTCTGTGCGGGCGTCTCATCGTCGCCCGTCGGACACGCGGCCTCCCCTGACGGGGGCGAGCCGGGACACGGAAGGCGGGCGATGGTGAGTATTGCCATGCGAACCCGGACAATTCGAACAACTGCCGCTTTAGCGTTGGCCTTCGCGACCATCGGCCTCGCCGCCTGTGGCGAGTCGGGCTCGTCGGGCACCGAGGCGCCCGACACCACGTCCGGTGCCGGTTGTGCGCCGGTCGCGGGCAACCAGCTCGTGGTCCTCGACGACGACAAGAAGCTGCAGACCTCCGACAACATCATCGCCGTGGTCAACAAGGCCAAGGGCGGCGACGCGGCCCTGATCGCCGCGCTCGACAAGGTGGCCGACGCCCTCGACACGCCGAAGCTGATCGCGCTCAACAAGGCCGTCGACGTCGACCGCAAGACGCCGAAGGTCGCCGCGACCGACTTCGCCGCCGCCGAGAAGATCACCGACGGCTTGGCCAAGGGGGCCGGCGGCAAGATCGTCATCGGTGCCGCGGACTTCAGTGAGAACCAGACGCTCGGCGCCCTGTACGAGATCGCGCTCGACGCGGCCGGCTACGACGCCTCGGTCCAGCAGATCGGCAACCGCGAGCTGTACGAGCCGTCGCTCGAGAAGGGCGAGATCAACGTCGTCCCCGAGTACGCCGGCACGTTCACCGAGTTCCTCAACAAGAAGTTCAACGGCGGGTCGGCCTCGCCGGTCGCGTCGGGTGACATCGAGAAGACCGTCACCGGGTTGAAGCCGCTGGCCGACAAGGCGGGCCTGGTGCTCGGCAAGGCGTCGAAGGCGGCCGACCAGAACGCGTTCGCGGTCACCAAGGCGTTCGCCGACAAGAACGGTGTGAAGACTCTCACCGAGTTCGCCGAGAAGTGCTCCGGCACCGCGACCATTCTCGGTGGACCGCCGGAGTGCCCGCAGCGTCCGTTCTGCGAGCCCGGTCTCAAGTCCACGTACAACCTGACCGCCGGCAAGTTCTCCTCGCTCGACGCGGGTGGCCCGCAGACGAAGAACGCGCTGACCACCGGGACCATCACGATCGGCCTGGTGTTCTCGTCCGACGGCGCTCTCGCCGCCGGCTGAGATTCTCCTTCACGACTCTCCTTCACGACCGATCGGCCGGGGCATTCGCCCCGGCCGATCGCCGTTCGTTAGATGTTCGTTACGCCCACACGCCGGGCGTGGCAGCCCTAGACCCCGGTGGGTAGGGTATGCGGCTATGTCGGCCGAGGATCCGTATAGGCGCACGTCGCAGGCACCAACGATCCTGCAGTTCGTGGCCATTGGGCTTGCCGCCCTGGCCGGCCTGCTGATTCTCGCGGGCGGCGGTGGTCTGCTGCTGCGGGTCGGTGGTCTGCTGGTGGTGATCGCGGCCGCACTCTTCGGGGTCTCGCAGGCCCTCACCCGAACGGGTGGCGGCGGCCGCGCCGGTGGCAACGTCGAGGCCTACGTCGGCGACGAGATCGAGGCGCTGCGCTCAGACGTGCGCGGCGACATCACCCACGCGGCGAAGCAGACCCACCGGGTGCTCGCCGAGCAGATCGGGGGCCTGGCCGACACGGTCGAGGCGCTACGGGGTCAGATCGAGGTGCTGCGCAGCCACGTCGAGCGCAACCATCTCGCCGCTCCCGCGGGCGTGGGTGCCGCGGCGGGTGGCTCTGGCCCTGGTCTTGGCCCTGGTCTCGCGGGCGGTCCTGGCATGGGTGGCGGTCCTGGCGTTGCGGGCGGTCCTGCTCTGGCGGGCGGCCCCGGTCTTGCTGGTGGCCCTGGTCTCGCGGGTGGCCCTGGTCTCGCGGGCGGCCCTGGTCTTGCGGGCGGTGCCGGGGGGCCGGGCGGCCCGGGGCGCGGGATGGCCGGCAGCGCGTCGGTGCCGGCTGGCGCCGGTCCCCATATGGCGGGTGGCCCCGGTGCCACGGGTGCCGTTCCGGTGCCGGGTATGGCGGGTGGCCCCGCCGGGCCGGGCGGCGGTCCCGGGATGGTGGGTGGCGTGCCGGTGCCCGGTGGGCCGGGCATGGCCGGGAGTGCCCCGGTCTCCGGCGCCCCCGGGATGACGGGCGGAGTGCCAGTTCCCGGTGGACCCGGCATGGCGGGCGGTGTACCCGGACCGGGCGGTCCCGGCATGGCCGGCACGGGCGGTCCCGGCATGGCCGGCGGTCCTGGCATGGCCGGCGGTCCTGGCATGGCCGGCGGTCCTGGCATGGCGGGTGGGCCTGACGTGGCTCGCCCCGGCATGGGTGGCCCTGGCATGGGTGGCCCTGGCGGGCCCGGTATGGGTGGTCCCGGCATGGTGGGCCCCGGTGGTCCCGGCATGGCCGGCCCCGGCGGCCCCGGTGGGCCTGGCATGGGTGGGCCTGGCATGGGTGGGCCTGGCATGGGCGGCCCCGGGGGGCCCGGTATGGCGGGCGGCCCTGCCGCACCTGGCGTGGCCGGAGGCGCTCCCGTCTCGGGCGGCCCCAGCATGGGCGGAGGAGTTCCGGTACCCGGCGGCCCCGGCATGGCGGGCGGTGCGGGCGGCGTCTACCGGCGGGGGGAGCCGGCGGCGGCCCCGAACCGACGCAACGCGAACGTGGACACCGAGCCCACCGGCTCGGTGTACGGCGGGCCGCCGCCGATGGGTGGTCCGGCGGTTCCCGGCCAGCGCCGTGGCGACGACGCGCCGACGGGCAGGCATGGACAGCCCGGCCCGGACATGCGCCCGCCCGGCCGTGGCCCCCGCGAGGAGCCGACGGGCGGCTGGCAGGCCGGCGACCCGCGCCGGGACGAGCCGACGGGCGGCTGGCAGGCCGGCGACCCGCGCCGGGAGGAGCCGGCGGGTGCGTGGCAGGCCGGCGACCCGCGGCGGGAGGAGCCCTCGGGCGGCTGGCAGACCCGCGACGAGCAGCCCGGCGTTCCCGGCGCACCGGGTGGGCCCGGGGGGCGGTTCGACGCGGAGCAGCCCGTCGGGAGGCGGGGCGGCGGGGACTCACCCAGTGGCCGCCGGCGGCGTGACGACTTCGATGACGACGATGCGCAGTACTGGTCCGATCTGCGGGCCGAGACGGAGCAGGCGCGGGCGAGCAACGACGGCTGGGGCAACGACCCTGCCCCGGGGCCGGAGGCGGGGTACGAGGCTGACACCGGTCGCGTGGCCGAGCCGGTGCACGGGGGCGAGCCGGTACACGGCGACGACGAGCAGGTTGTGCGGGGTCAGCCGGGCGAGTACCGCGGCACGCAGTACGGCCGGGCGGCGGCCGGGGGCAACGAGTACGGCCGTCCCGCCGGTGGCGAGGAGTACGGCCGTCCCGCCGGTGGCGAGGAGTACGGCCGCCAGGCCGGGGGCGAGGAGTATGGGCGGCCCGCTGGGGGCGGGGAGTATGGCCGGCCGGCGGGTGGCGAGTACGGGCGTCCGGCCGCCGGGGGCGATTATGCCGGCGGCGAATACGGGCGGCCCGTGGGCGGCGTCGAGTACGGCCGTCCGGTCGGTGGGGCCGAGTACGGGCGGCCTCCCGAGGTGGAGCGGCCCGGGGGTGCCGAGTACGGGCGGCCGGCGGAGGTCGAGCGGCCGGCTGCCGGGGTCGAGTACGGGCGGCCCGCCGACGTGGAGCGGCCCGGTGTCGAGTACGGCAGGCCAGCGGGCGGTACCGAGTACGGGCGTCCGGCGGGTGGTGGCGAGTACGGCCGGCCCCGGGGCGGGGAGTACGGGCGTCCGGCGGGACCGGAGAACAACCGGCCCACCAGCGGTGCGGAGTACGGCCGTCCGGTGAACGCGGCTGGCACCGAGTACGGCCAAGGCACCGAGTACGGCCAGGCCAACGGCGGCCAGGAGTACGACCAGGCCAACGGAAGCGGAACAGGACGCCTGCCCACCCGCGAACGGTACGACGGCGGCTTCGACCCCAACCGCTACCAGCGGTACGACGACGAGGAGCCCACCGGGCGCCGCGCCGGGCGGTGACCTACTTGTCGATGTCGCCGACCACGAAGAACATCGAGCCGAGGATCGCTATCAGGTCGGGCACCAGGCATCCGGGGATCAGCTTCGTCAGGGCCTGCACGTTGGAGTAGGACGCCGTGCGCAGCTTCAGCCGCCACGGCGTCCGGTCGCCGTGGGAGACCAGGTAGTAGCCGTTGATGCCCAGCGGGTTCTCGGTCCAGGCGTAGGTGTGGCCCTCGGGGGCCTTCACCACCTTCGGCAGCCGCACGTTCACCGGGCCGGTCAGCTGATCGACCCGGTTCAGGCACTGCAGGGCCAGGTCCAGCGACACGTAGACCTGGTCGAGCAGCACCTCGAACCGGGCATGGCAGTCGCCGGTGGTGCGGGTCACCACGGGCACGTCCAGCTCCCCGTACGCCAGGTAAGGCTCGTCGCGGCGAAGGTCCAGATCGAGACCGGACGCGCGTCCCACCGGACCCGACGCACCGAACGCGGCCGCGTCCTCGGCCGACAGGACGCCCACGCCCACGGTGCGGGCGAGGAAGATCTCGTTGCGGCGGATCAGCTTGTCGAGGTCGGGCAGCCTGCGCTGGACGTCGGCGATCGCGGCGCGGGCCCGCCCGGTCCAGCCGGCGGGCACCTCCTCCTTCAGGCCACCGACCCGGTTGTACATGTAGTGCATGCGGCCGCCGGAGGCCTCCTCCAGCACCGCCTGGATGGTCTCGCGCTCGCGGAACGCGTAGAAGACCGGCGTGATCGCGCCGATCTCCAGGGGGTACGAGCCCAGGAACATGAGGTGGTTGAGCACCCGGTTCAGCTCGGCCAGCGCGGTCCGCAACCAGACCGCCCGCTCCGGGACCTCCATGCCCATCAGCCGTTCGACGGCCAGCACCACGCCGAGCTCGTTGTTGAACGCCGAGAGCCAGTCGTGGCGGTTGGCCAGCACGATGATCTGGCGGTAGTCGCGCGCCTCGAAGAGCTTCTCGGCGCCACGGTGCATGTAGCCGACCACCGGCTCGCAACTCTTCACCCGCTCGCCGTCGAGCACCAGCTTCAGGCGGAGGACCCCGTGGGTGGACGGGTGCTGCGGACCGATGTTGAGCACCATGTCGGCCGTTTCCAGGCCGGCACCCGTGCCGACGACGACCGTTGATTTGTCGCCGACCGAGGCGACGGGAGATTCCACGTCACAGATCCTGCAGGATGCGTAGCGCGCGCGACACCCGGTGCATCGTGTCGGTGTCGGCGACCTCGACCCGCTCGACGAACCAGCGCTTCAACGGCGACGACAACCGGTCGGGCATCACCACGAAGTCGCCCAGGCCCACCGACAGCGGCGAGTCGCGCAGCTCGGCCCGGTCGGTGACCTCGGCGACGATGACGACCGGCACCTCGGTCTCGTTGAAGATGTCGGAGCTGATGACCAGCCCCAGCCGTTCGCGGGCGCCCCGGATGACCCAGACCTCGCCCCGCCTCACCTACCCAGCTCCACGCCGACCCGGGCGTACTCCTCCTCGTCGGCCAGCGCCAACGCCTCGTCGTCGAGCCCGGCGCGTCGCACCGCCGCGGCGTGGGCGGCGAAGATCTCACGCAGCGCGCGCTCACGGGCGGCGCGGTCGATCCATGCCGACAGCGAAACGCCGTCGCGCTCGGCCAGCGTGCGGGCATCGGTGATGGTCTGGTCGGTGAACGAGATGGTCACCTTGGCGGTCATGTCGATGAGAATACCGCAGGTATGACCGACTGGCATACCAACGGATCCAGATCGCGTGGCTGAAGGACCCACCAGTGCCCGCCCAACCCCTCCGGATCGGTCAGCTCGGCCGCCGCCGAGGACAGGGCGAGCGCGTGCACGTACCCCACCGGGTCGTCGTGGGCCTGGCTGTGCGGCGGTCGCCGCCCATGGACGCCGAGCGCGCGCAACGCGGTCCGCTGAGAGACGACCGCGGGCGTGACTCCCGCGACCACCGCGCCCGCGGCGGCGACCGCGTCCATCGCCACGTAGGCGCTGACGTCGCAGGAGCCGTCGGGCACCGGGTCGACCCGGCGCCCGTCGCGGTATCCGGCGAGCGAACCGAATACGGGACGCGCATCGCGCAGATGCCCGTAGTCGACGGCCACGGCGAGCCCACGGGAGACGGACCCGACCGCACCCGCCCACGCCTCGTCGCGCAGCCGCCCGATCTCGGCGCGGGCGCCGGCCACCCCCGGATGCGGCCACCACTCCCGCAACCAGCGCTCGTCGGCGCGCGACACCGGCATGCCGGGCCGGCCGCTGACGTGCAGGTACCGCGGAGCCTCGCCGACCGCGACGTCGACCGGCACGTTGTCGAGCCACTCGGTGGCGACCAGCAGCCCGACGGCGCCGGACGGGGCGGACGCGACCCACGAGATCTCCGGGTCGAGACCCACCGGGCGCGGCCCGACCTCCACGGCCGTCCGCCGCAGCCGCTCCCGCAGGTCCGACGGTAGGAGCGCGGGCAGGGCGGTGAGGAGCTCCGCCCGGCCCGCACCCACGTCGACCACGTCGAACGTCGCGGGGCGGCCCAACGCCTCGTCGAGCCGGACGATCAGCCGCGCGAGCGCGCCCGCGAACAACGGCGACGCGTGCACGCTCGTGCGGAAGTGCCCCGCCGGACCCGGACCCGGACGGGTGAAGAAGCCGTCCTCCCCGTACAGGGCCTTCTCCATGGCCGCACCCCAGCGCACCGGCAACCACTCCTCACAGAAACGCCCGGCCCTCGCCGCGGTACGTGGGCCACCGGTCCACCACGTCGGCGCCGGAGACCGCGTGAAGAGCATTTACGTGTTCGCAAAGTTCGCCGGCCTTCGCGTGCCGGAACCAGACCCGGTCACCGACCCTCAACGAGCGGGCACCCGGCCCGACCAGCGGGGTCTGCACCTCGCCCGCACCCTCCTGGCCGATCAGCCGCAACCCGGGCGGCAGCACCGGCCGGGGCAGCCGGGTCGGACCGGCCTGTCCGGAGGCGACCCAGCCGCCGCCGAGCACGGTCGCGAGGTCGGGCGTGGGCTTGCGCACCACGTCGAGCCCGAAGAAGGCCGCCGGTCGCGGCCGCCACGCGCGGTAGGCGTCGAACAGGGTCGGACCGTAGAGACCGGACCCGGCGGCCACCTCCGTCAGCGCCGGGTCGGCCGCGGAGGCCGCGACGCTGCCGGTCCCGCCGCCGTTGACGAACTCGAGGTCCGCATGCGCGCGGACCGCGGCCACGGCGGCGCCCCGGCGCTCGACCAGCTCGGCCCACGACCGGCGCTGGACCGCCCGGATCGCCACCGCGCGTAGCGGCTGCCCGGCCGGCCGGTCACCCAGACCGGCGATCTGCGCCTCGTAGGACATCAGGCCGACGAGCGTGAAACCCTCCCGCTTGGCGACGGCGGCAGCCAGGTCGCCGGCGGCGGTGGCGGCGTGCACGGGCGACCGGCGCACCCCGATGTGCAGGCCGGCCGGCTTCCAGGAGGCGTCGAGGTCCAGGCACACCCGGATCGGGGGACGGGCACCCGGCGGCACGACGGAGTCGACGAGATCGAGCTGCTCCTCGTGGTCCACCATGATCGTGACCTTGGCGCAGGCGGCCTCATCGGCCGCGAGCGCCTCGAGCGCGACGCGGTCGACCGTGGGGTAGCCGACCACCGCGTCATCGGTGACGCCGTCGCTGACCAGCCACAACGCCTCCGGAAGGGTGAAGGCGAGGACGCCCTCCCAGCCGGGGCGGGACAGCACCCGCTCCAGCGCCGCGCGGCAGCGGACCGACTTGCTCGCCAGGCGCAGCGGCTTTCCGGCGGGAGCGGCCAGCGCCGCCAGCGCGTCGGCGTTCGCGTCGAACGCCTCGAGATCGACGATCGCGACCGGACCGGGCAGGTCGGCGGTCGCCCGGTCGAACCGGTCGCGCGTCAGGGCGGGGGACGGCATGCGAGCACCGTATCCGGCGCCGGCGCTAGTATGCAGCGACGAGCCCCGGGGGGAGGTTCCGCCATCGCCGGACGGACCGACGACGAGCCGGCCGGTGAAGGCACCGGTCGTGACTGGCCGCACCTCGCGCCCGGTGAGCCGCCCGAGATCCAGCCCGAGATCCAGCCTGAGATCCGGGACGATCCCGACAGCGAGGCGACCACCCGCCGGATCCGCCAGGCCGACGACCAGGACCACCTGAACGGCATCGCCGAGCTCAAGACGATCCTGCGCATCCGCGCCTTCCGCCGGCTCTGGGTGGTGCTGGGGCTTTCCGCCCTCGGTGACTGGTTGGGCCTGCTCGCCACCGCCACGTTCGCCGCCGACCAGGTCGACGACTCGCTCGCCAAGGGCGCCGCGTTCGGCTCGGTGATCGCGGTGCGGCTGCTGCCGGCCCTCGTGTTCGGCGCGATCGCCGGCGTGTTCGCCGACCGGTTCGACCGCCGCCTCACGATGGCCGTCTGCGACCTCCTGCGCTTCGCGTTCTTCCTCACCATCCCGCTGTCGACGCTGGTCACCGACAACTCGGCGCTGATCGTCGGCTGGGCGGCGATCGCGACGTTCGCGATCGAGTCGGTCTCGATGATGTGGACGCCGGCCAAGGAGGCCGCCGTACCCAACCTGATCCCGCGGGCCCGCCTGGAGACGGCGAACCAGATCAGCCTGGCCACCACGTACGGCCTGACCCCCGTGGCCGCGGCCCTGCTGCTCGCGCTGCTCACCACGGCCCTCGGCCGGGTCGACACCCCCGGGTGGGCCGCGCCCACGAACATCGCCCTGTACTTCAACGCCCTGACGTTCCTCGCCACCGCCTGCACCGTGTACTTCGGCATCAAGGAGATCAGCGGCGGCCCGTCGGCGCAGCACCGCGAACGCCGGCCCGGCCTGCTGAAGGAGTTCGTCGACGGCTGGCGCTTCATCGGGCGCACCCCGCTCGTGCGCGGTCTCGTGCTCGGCATCTTCGGCGCGTTCGCCGGCGGCGGCGTCGTCATCGGCACCGCGCAGTTCTACGCGCGCGAGCTGTACGGCGGCGACTCCACGTTCTTCATCCTGTTCGCGATGCTGTTCATCGGTCTCGCGTCGGGCATCGTCGGCGGGCCGCGCCTGATCGGCGCCCTGTCGCGCCGGCGCTGGTTCGGGATGTCGATCGTGCTCGCCGCCGGCGCGGTCGTGTTCCTCGGACTCGCCTGGCACCTGGTGCTCGCGGTCGTCTTCACGCTGTTCGTGGGCGTCGGTGCCGGGATGGCGTTCCTGAGCGGCACCACGCTGCTCGGCGGGGAGGTCGACGACGAGATGCGCGGCCGGGCCATCGCGGTGGTGCAGACCGGCGTGCGGGTGGTGCTCATGCTCACCATCGCGCTGTCGAGCACGCTCGTCGGCGCCGGTGGACGGCCGACGATCGACCTCGGGTTCGTCACGCTGCACCTGTCGACCACCCGGATCCTGCTGCTGGTCGCGGGTGTCCTCGGGGTGATCGCCGGCATCGCGGCGCTGCGCCAGATGGACGACAAGCCGGGTGTTCCGGTGCTCGCCGACCTCTGGGGGTCACTGCGCGGCCGGCCGCTCAGCGCCGGCGAACCGCACGCGACACGCGGACTGTTCGTAGTGTTCGAGGGCGGCGAGGGCGCCGGCAAGTCGACGCAGGTGCGCCTGCTCGCCGAGGCTCTGCGCGGGTCCGGGCGCGACGTGGTGGTGACCCGCGAACCCGGCGCCACCGAGGCCGGCGCCCAGATCCGGCGGATGCTGCTCGACGGCGACGCGCTGGCCCCGCGGGCGGAGGCGCTGCTGTACGCGGCCGACCGGGCGCACCACGTCGCCACGGTCGTGCGGCCGGCACTGGCCAGGGGCGCCATCGTGGTGAGCGACCGGTACGTCGACTCGTCGCTGGCCTACCAGGGCGCCGGGCGCACCCTGCCGGTCGGCGAGGTGGCCTGGCTGTCGGCCTGGGCGACCGGCGGGCTCAAGCCCGACCTCACCGTGCTGCTCGACCTCGACCCGTCGGTGGGCCTCGTGCGGGCCGAGTCGCGCGGGCGCGGCGCCGACCGGCTCGAAAGCGAGTCGCTGGCGTTCCACGAACGCGTGCGCTTCGCGTTCCTCGACCTGGCGGCGGCCGACTCGGCGCGGTACCTGGTGGTCGACGCCGAACGCGATCCGGAGCGGGTCGCCGACGTGGTGCTCGACCGCATCAGGTCCCTGCTCCCCGTACCCGAGGAGAACAGGGTATGAGCGAGCGTCAGCAAGCGAATCATCAACTCAGTGCTCGCGAATGCATCGCGGAGCGCAGCGGAGCGATCGCATGAGTGCGCCGGTGTTCGCCGATCTGGTCGGGCAGGAGCCCGCCGTCGCCATTCTCAGCCGGGCCGCGGCGGCGGCCGCCGCGGTCGTCGCCGGCGAGCCCGTCGAGTCCGGCGCGATGACCCATGCCTGGCTGTTCACCGGTCCGCCCGGGTCGGGCCGGTCGGTGGCGGCGCGGGCGTTCGCCGCGGCCCTGCAGTGCCCCCGCGGCGGATGCGGCGAGTGCGCCGCCTGCCACACGACCCTGGGCGGCACCCACGCCGACGTGCGGTTCGTCGTACCCGAAGGGCTGTCGATCGGCGTCAACGAGATGCGGGCGCTGGTGCTGCGGGCGGCCAGCGCGCCCACGCAGGGCCGCTGGCAGGTGCTGCTGGTGGAGGACGCCGACCGGCTCACCGAGCAGGCCGGCAACGCGCTGCTCAAGGCCGTCGAGGAGCCGCCGGCCCGCACGGTGTTCCTGCTGTGCACGCCGTCGACCCATCCCGACGACATCTCGGTGACCATCCGGTCGCGGTGCCGGGTGGTCACGCTGCGGCAGCCGCCGGCGGAGGCGGTCGCGTCGGTGCTGCGGTCGCGCGACGGGATCCCCGCCGACCGCGCGACGTGGGCGGCGTCGGCCGCGCAGGGTCACGTCGGGCGCGCGCGGCGGCTCGCGAACGACCCGCAGGCGCGGCAGCGACGCGACGCGGTGCTCGCGATCCCGCGCAAGCTCACCGGCATCGGCGCCTGCTTCGACGCCGCGTCGGCGCTGATCGCGGCCGCCGAGGCCGAGGCCGCGAACGCCACCGTCGAGCTCGATGCCCGCGAGAAGGCCGCGCTCGAGACGGCGTTGGGCGCCGGCGGGACCGGGAAGGGCGCGGCCGGCGCGGCCCGCGGCTCCAAGGGCCAGTTGAACGACCTCGAACGCCGCCAGAAGACGCGCGCCACCCGGGCCCAGCGCGACGCGCTCGACCGGGCCCTGGTCGACCTGGCCGGCTTCTACCGCGACGTGCTCGTCCGCACGATGGATTCCCCGGTGTCGGCGGTGCACGTCGACCTCGCCGAACAGAGCGCCGCGGCAGCGAAGGCGTGGACGCCCGACTCGGCGTTGAAGCGGCTGGAAGCGGTGCTGGCGTGCCGCACGGCGATCGACGAGAACGTCAAGCCCAGGATCGCCGTTGAATCGATGATGCTCACTCTCTGGCGCGGCTGACCGGAGTTTGTCCACAAGCGTCGCCGGCGTTGTCCACAGGTTCGAACTCGGGGTTTCGCGGTCACCCTCCGGTGCCGTACGGTTTCGCACCGGGACCTTCTGGAGGCGAACGCATGGGTCGCGAGATCGACGAAGCGTGGATCGAGGAGGCGATCGAGCGGTACCGCCGCATCGAGGAACGGGCGGACGAGTTCGAGCGGGCGGCCCGGTCGATCGACGTCACCGTGCACTCGCCCGATGGTCTGGTCGAGGTCGTGGTGACCGCCGACGGCACGATCAGGGACGTCCGGGTCGGCTCGCTGGCGGGTCGCACGAGCTCCGACGTGTCGCGGTCGGTGCGGGAGGCGGTCACGGCCGCCGCCGACGCGGCGGCGTGGGCCCGGAAGAAGCTGCAGGCGGAGACGTTCGGCGAGTATCAGCCGCTGGCGTAGGGGAGGGTGGCGTGCGCATCGGTCAGTTGGCAGACAGGCTGGAAGGCGCTGGCAACCGGCTCGCGGCCGGGGCCGGAGCGCTGGCCGACACCGATCCGGGCGCCGCGGCCTTCGGCGCCGACCAGCCCGGCCGGCTCGGCGCGGTGGGGCGGATGCTGCACCAGGGCTGCAGCGCGGCCCTCGGCGGGCGCGAGCGCGAGGCCGCCGCACACGGCGCCCGCCTGGTCGACGCGGCCGACCTGCTGCGCACGGCGGCCGCCCGGTACGGGCAAGCCGACGCCGCGGCCCGGTCCCGGAACGAGATCGAGGGACCGTGATGGACGTCCTCGATCGCGTGGCCGGACCCGGGCGCGACCTGCTGAGCCGGGTCGACACGGTGCTGTCCGCCGGCGGCGCGCCGGCCGACCACCCGGTCTGGCCGCTCCTGCGGCGGGTGGGCGCGCTGCCCGGCGACGTGCTCGACGCGTTCTGCGCGCTGGCACCCGAGCGGGTCGTGGCCGCGGGTGCCGCGGTGCGGGGGAGGGCCGAGGCCTACGTGGAGGAGCGGGCCGATCTGGGCGCCGCGGTTGCGGCGACCACCTGGGAGGGCGACGCGGCCGCCGCGTTCGGCCAGCGATGGGCGGCACTCGGCGGGCACCTCGGCGGCGAGGTGGCGGCCGACGCGCCGGGGCTCGCCGGCCGGTTGGCAGCCACGGCGTCCTACCTCGACGACGTCGCCGGCTGGATGCGGTCGGCCCGGCGCGATCTCGCGCACGAGGTGGCCACGGCGCTCGGGTCGATGGAGGCCGTGCGGGTCCTCACGCCTTCGCCGGGCGGCCCGGACCAGCCCGGCCGGGCCGGGCCGGCCGCCGCCACGATCGGCGCGGTCGTCCTGGCGGTCGCCGACCGGCAGGCCGGCGCAGCCGAGGAGGTGCTGGAACGGTGGGCGGGTCGCCTGACCGACCTGCCGTTCCGTCCTGCCACCGACCCCATCGGCCGCACCGGCACCGCCACCCGCGCCGCCGTCTGACCACAGCGGCTACGGGCGACTGGGAACGTTCGCGGCGCGGGGGAGCGCCGCATGCACCGCCGGCCCGCCGCCGGCTCACGGCTGGCTCACCGTGGCGGCGGGCACAGCGGCGCCGTGTGCCGTCATGCTCAGGCGAGATCGTCGGGGGAGACCGTCGGGGGAGACCGTCAGGCGAGCGGCGGGTCGGTCCGGCGACGGGTGAGCAGCAGCAGGAACCGGCCCGCCAGGAGCAGCACCACCCCGGCGCCGACGGCGGCGCTCAGCGCGGTGCCGGTCACCGGGAGGCGGCTGCCGCCTCCGCTCGGCGCGTCGCCACCCGGCGCGGGGGCACTGGCCGACGCGCTCGGCGGTGCGTCGGGCTCCTCGCCGCCGCCGTAGCCGGCGTTGCCGCGGGTCGGTCCGTTGCCGTTGCCGTTGCCGTTGTCGCGGCCCTCGACGGGCGCGGCCGACGGAGCGGTCGCGGCCGCCTCCAGGACGCCGATCGCCAGGTCGACCAGCGTGGTGATGCCCTCGCCGCGCACCACGAGCAGCTTCACCCGCAGGGAGATCGCCTTCGCGTGCACCCCCGAGTCGGTGACCTCCTTGGCGAGCTCTCCGCCGGTCAGGCGCAGGACGAGCGAGGTCTGCGTCGGCGTGGTGGCCAGCCGGCCGGTGCCGCCGAGCAGGCCGCCGACCGCCGGCACGCCGGCCATCTCCGGCAACCCGGGCACGTTGGGCGCCTTGGCCGACCCGGCACTCTCCGGCACACCGGTCTGCCCGCCGCTCTGGATGCTCTCCAGTACCTTGCCCAGCACCGGCACCGCCGCGGCGCCCCCGGGCACGGCGTTCAGCAGGTCGGGAAGGGTGTTGTTCGGCAGCATCGGCATGCCCGGCATCGGCTGCGTGCCCGCCGGTCCCGGAAGGGCGATGTCGAAGGAGCGGTTGGCCTGGTCGAGCTTCACCTCGCGGCCGTCGGGCAGGTCGAGCGCGATGATCGGGGACTGGTAGTCGACCACCGACGACGCGGCCGACCCGCTCGCCACCACCCGCAGCGAGACCGGGTTGAACACGCGCACCCGGAGCGCCTCGAAGATCGCCAGGTTGGTGAGGCCGCCGCTGCTGACCGCCTCGGCGCCGGTTCCACCGCGGTGGCGGACGAAGCCGGTGCGGGTCCCGGTGGTGAAGTTGTCCGCGGCCTGGACCAGCGGACGGCGGCCGGGCAGCACCGCCGCATCGGTCAGCGCCGCGGTCGACTCGGAGTCGACGCCGGCGGCGGTGTCGCACCGACCGGGCGTGCCGTACGCCGACCGCGCGGTGAGGTTGCCGGTGCCGGCCCGGGCCGGACCCAGGGCGAGGCGGCCCGGGTTGACCGCGAGCGGCTCGGCGGCGGGCGGCGCTATGCGGTGGGCGGTCGCGTCGAGCGGACCGAGCGGCGGGGCGAACCCGAGCACCCTGCCCTCCGCGTAGCGGCCCTGCGCGGCGGCCTGGCCGGCGCTGCCGGAGAACCCGGCCCGGCTGCTGGCCAGCGTGAGGTCCACCGTCGGGGGGAGGGCGAGGCCGAGCGGGCGCAGGTCGAGCAGGCGCAGCGTCACGAGGTCACCGGCGGCCGCGGCGCTGAAGCCGGCACAGCCACTCTGCGGCGCGGCTGGCGCGGCCGCCGCGGGCGCGACGGCCAGGCCGGGCGCGACCGCCGCCGCCAGCGCCGCGACCGCGACGGAGGCCGATCGAATCCTTCGGGACAGCGCGTTGCTCATGCAGAAGCTCCTCGTCCGTTGACGGCAGCGGTTCGAGGGCACCAACGACGAGTGGCGGAGGGGAGTTACGCAGAGGTCCCCGCATGAACAACGATCCACCTAAAAAAACGGATACGCCCGATTTCGCCCCTCTTGGGCGCCGATCAAAGCGGAGCTACAGTGTGCCGATGGCGATGCTCTGCGCGGTGAGCTTCAACCGGTACGGCCGCCTGTACTACTTCGATCCGGGCGAGTTCCGCCCCAACGTCGGCGACAAGGTGCTGGTGCCGACCGACGACGGTCCCGAGGTCGCCGAGTGCGTGTGGGCACCGCAGTGGGTCGACGACGCGGGTGACCCGCCGCGCCTGCTCGGCATCGCCGCCGACGAGGACCTCAAGCGCGACGAGCTGCTGCGCAAGCGCAAGGCCGAGGCGAAGGTCGCGGCGAAGAAGCTGATCCGCGAGCACGACCTGCCGATGAAGGTCGTCGCGATCGACCACGTGCTCGACACCGGCGCCGGCCAGGGTCCACGCACCACGATCTACTTCACCGCGCCGCACCGGGTCGACTTCCGGTCGCTGGTGCGCGACCTCGGCGCGACCCTGCACTGCCGCGTGGAGCTGCGCCAGCTCAGCGCCCGCGACTCCGCCCGCGTGCAGGGCGGCATCGGCTCGTGCGGCCGCGACCTGTGCTGCGCCACGTTCCTCACCGACTTCGAGCCGGTGACGATCCGCATGGCGAAGGACCAGGACCTGCCGCTGAACCCGCTGCGCATCTCGGGCGCGTGCGGGCGGCTCATGTGCTGCCTGAAGTACGAGCACCCGCTGTACCAGAGCTTCCAGGCGGCCGCGCCGGCGGTCGGCACCCGCGTGTCCACGCCGGAGGGCGACGGGCGCGTCGTCGGTCACTCGGTTCCGCGTGACGCCGTGATCGTCCGCATGGACGCCGACGGTTCCCGCTGCGCCTGCAGCCGCGCGTCGGTGTGCGGCCCGCGCAAGGCCCACGACGAGAAGTACAACTAGCCGATCCGGATCGGACCGTCCATCAGGCGGTATCCGATCGGCGACGCGGGCTCGATCCACGGCTCGTGCGGTGCCGCGTCCGGGTTGGCGCGCCACTTCCGGCCGAC
This sequence comes from Virgisporangium ochraceum, assembly GCF_016863655.1. Taxonomy (GTDB): domain Bacteria; phylum Actinomycetota; class Actinomycetes; order Mycobacteriales; family Micromonosporaceae; genus Virgisporangium; species Virgisporangium ochraceum. The sequence goes on along the minus strand of NZ_BOPH01000142.1, from coordinate 18,514 downwards.
GCGGTCGATCCCGATCGGGTAGATCGTCAGGGTCCCGTCGCGGGCGATGTGCATCCGGAGGAACGACTTGGCGTCGACGATCCCCTGCGCCGCGAACAGCTCGTTGACGTTGACGTCGGCGCTGCTCGCCACCAGCAGGTAGAGGCCGACGAGCAGGCTCGACGCCAGCATCGCCGGTGGCAGGTAGGTCACCAGCGCGCCCAGCAGCGGCAGCGGAAACGTCCAGTCGTGCAGCGGTAGTGCGAGCCACAGCCGCGCGCCGCCGTAGCCGAGGGCCAGGTGGGCGAGGCCGTGTCCGCTGCCGAGCAGCCAGTGTTTCAGCCCGCGTTCCTCACCGTTGGACGGCATGGCGAACGCGACGGTCGCTCCGAGCACCACCACGATCATCACGACCAGCGGGATCGTCACGAGGCTGCGCGTCACGCCGCTGTCGACCCGCTGCATCGCGTTGCTGTACGCCAGCATCAGCAGCAGGTGCACGAGGCCGATCATCGTGACGAACCCGAAGTTGCGCCGCTGCAGCCGGCCGAAGATCCCCCACGCGAACCGTCGCGACGTGGCCGCCGACGGAAACGTCTCCTTCCGGTCGAAGATCTTTTTGGGACTGGCGTTGCGCACCCGGCTTCGGGCCGGTGGCACGGTCAGCGTGTCCGGCAGGCGGTGGGTCGGGTAGAGGTAGGCCCCGCCACCTCCGCAGGTGATCAGTTCCCGGTCGCCGGACGAGTAGCGCGCGTAGTGGTGCATGTCGCCGGCGATCATCATCCGGATGTCGGCCCCGCGCGGCGTCAGGATCTTGCGGACGAAGTAGTCGATGGTGTCGTACGCCGTCGGCGCGTGCCCGCCCTCGACCCAGTCGGGCTTCGGTGGGCACAGGATCACCCGGTCGCCGGGCTGGATCTGCTCGGCCACGGTGCGGAAGTAGGTCAGCTGCGGCTCGTCGAGGTACGCCCCGAACTGCACGTCGATCGCGATCAGCCACCACCGCTGCGGCAGTCGCAGCGCGAAGTACGACCGCTGCTGCCGGGTGTGCCAGGCGCCGACGTGGCTGGCCTCGGCGCGGGCGAACAGCCGCAGGAACGCGGTGAGCCCGTCGTACCAGTCGTGGTTGCCGGGCAGCGCGTACAGGGACGGCTCGGCCCGCCCGGGCGGCACCTCCGGGGACGCCGACCGGTACGGCCCCTCGAACCGGTCCTGGTACTGGCGCCCGCTCGCGGTCGGGTACACCTGGTCGCCGCCCATCACCAGCACGTCCGCGCGCGGCAGTGTCTCCCCGTCGACCGTCAGCTCGGGCTGCCCGAGCAGGTAGGCGATCGTGTAGGTGGCGTCGAACCCGTCGCCGAGGTCGGCCACGTAGTCGAACCACAGGTCGCCGTCGCCTTCCTCGTACAGCTTCGCCGGCAGTCCACTCTGCAGTTCGCGCTTGTCGAGGTACGCGCCGAACAGTTCGGCCAGCACCACGCGCACCGCCGTGCCGGCGAGCAGGCCGGGGCTGAGCCAGGGCACCGGTCCGTGGCGGGTGTAGCCGAGCTCGTCGGAGGTCAGGTTCTTCGGCCGGCCGGGCCGGTCACCGGCGTCGGGCGCCGGCGCGTGGCCGCCCCCGGTCGCGGCTCCGCCGAGGCTCTGGTCGGCGCCCGCCGTGAGCGGGCCCGTTCGTAGCGGTTCCGCGTCGTCGGTGCTATCAGGATCGTCCGGGACCGGGGAAGTCACGCTTGAGAACCTACCGCCACCGATGCGGTAAACCCCTCGACCGACCGCTGGAGGGGTCGCGTAGACTGTGTAGCCGTTGCCTCCTTAGCTCAGTCGGTCAGAGCGACGCACTCGTAATGCGTAGGTCGACGGTTCGATTCCGTCAGGAGGCTCGTATACACGAGGCCCACATGAGGCCCGCCAACGTCGATGGTCGGATCGCGGAGGCGTTGGCCACCGGTGGCACGTCGCTCGACCTGTCCGGGATGGGTCTGAGCGTGGTTCCCGACCGGATCGGCGACCTCGACCGCCTGACGCACCTTGACCTGAGTGAGAACAACCTGGTCGCCGTGCCCGACGTCGTCCTGCGGCTGACGTCGCTGGAGACGATCAACCTCGCTTTCAACCGGCTCACCGCCGTGCCCGACGCGATCGACAGCCTGACCGGCCTCGTGGACCTGATCCTGGCGTTCAACCGCCTCGGTGACCTACCCGAGACGATCGGCCGCCTGTCGCACCTGACGTATCTCAAGGTGGCGGAGAACCGTCTGACGGCCGTGCCGCAGTCGGTCGGGCGGCTGACCGACCTCACCATGCTGGACCTGATGAACAACCGGCTGACGTACCTTCCGAACTCGGTGTCCCGGCTCCGGAAGCTGCGGTACCTGGGGCTGAAGGGAAACCCGCTGCGCAGGCTCCCGCGCGGCGTCGACCCGGCCGTGGTCAACCGCTGAGTCTCGGCGCCGCGGCTACGCGGGCACCTCGGTGCCGGGCTCCAGGAGCGGTTCCAGCAGGTCGCCCCACTCTTCGGCCCGTTCCAGCACCACCGGCGCCGTCAGTTCGGTGGCCGCCACCTGACCGGCCTCGACCTCGTCCCAGGTCAGCGGCGCACTCACCGTCGGGCTCGGTTGGGCTCTCAGCGAATAGGGCGTCACCGTGGTCTTGGCGGCCGCGTTCTGGCTCCAGTCGATGAAGACCTTGCCCGGGCGCAGGCTCTTCGTCATGCGGGCGGTGATCAGTCGAGGGTGGGATCGCGCCAGCTCCTCGGCCACCCGCTTCGCGTAGCCGGAGACCTCCTCCGACGTCTGCGTGCCGGCCACCGGGCAGCACAGCTGCATGCCCTTCTTCCCCGACGTCTTCGGGTAGGCGTCGATGCCGTCGAGCGCCAGGCGGTCGCGCATCAGGCAGGCGACCTCGCAGCACTCGGCCAGGCCGGCCGGCGGCCCGGGGTCGAGGTCGACGACCAGCAGGTCCGGACCGGTGGCCCCGACCTTCCACTGTGGAGTGTGCAGCTCCAGCGAGGCGAGGTTGGCCAGCCACACCAGCGTCGGCAGGTCGTCGCAGACGACGAAGTCGATGGTCTCCCGGTCGACCTTCGTCGAGCCGGGCACCGGCAACGTCGACAGCCGCACCCAGTCGGGGGTGCCCTGGGGGCGGTTCTTCTCGAAGAAGTTCACGCCGTCGACGCCGTTGGGGAACCGGATGCGGGTCAGCGCGCGGTCGCTCAGGTGCGGCAGCAGGTACGGCGAGATCCGGGTGTAGTAGTCGATCACCTCGCCCTTGGTGAACCCGGCCGCCGGGTACAGCACTTTCTGGAGGTTCGACAGCACCAGCTCGACGTCGCCGACCCGCACCCGCATCCGGTCATTCATCGATCACCTCGCCGGGGTCCTTGTCCGAACGCAGCCGCAGGAAGCGCGGAAAGCGCAACCGCCGGTCGGCCGTGCGCTCGGCGAACTTCAGCTCCACCACGACCTCCGGCCGTACCCACACCGCACCGCGCGAATCCTCGCGGGGGATCGCGGTGGCGAACGGCGGCGACGGCGCGATCAGCGGCCCGAGCACCGACAGCAGCTCCCGCTCGGACGCCGCCGAGATGCCGCCGCCCACCCGGCCGCGGAACTCCAGGCCGTCGGCGCCGGGGACGCCCACGAGCAGCGCGCCCAGCGCCCGCGCGCCGGGCCGGTACCCGCCGACCACGAACTCGCCGGTGCGTTCGACCTTCACCTTGATCCAGTCGGGGCTGCGCAGCCCGGGCCGGTAGACCGACGTGCGCCGCTTCGCGACCACGCCCTCCAGCCGGTTCTCCTGGGCGGCGGCGTACATGGCCTCGCCGTCGTCGAACGACGGCGGCACGAGCCACCGCTCGGAGGCGAGGCCGAGGTCGTCGAGGCGTGCGCGCCGTCGGGTGTAGGGCTCGCCGCAGAGCTCGACGCCGTCGAGCTCCAGGAGATCGAAGATCATGTAGGTGACCGGGAGTGAGCGCGACAATCGCGCCGCGCGGGCCGCGTCACGCACGTGGAAGCGTTCGGCGAGCGCCCGGAACGAGGGCCGGCCGTTCTCGTCGAGCACCGCGACCTCGCCGTCGAGGACGGCGTCGTGTCCGAGGGCAGCCCCGAGCCCGGCCAGTTCCGGGTAGGCGACGGTGATCTCCGGGCCCTTGCGGGCGAACAGCCGCACCGAGCCGCCCGACACCTGCGCGATCGCGCGCACGCCGTCCCATTTGAACTCATACGCCCAGGCGCCGCCGACCGGCAACTGACCGGCCGTGGCGAGCATCGGTGGGTACGGCGTGCCGGGCACGCTGTTCACGATAGATCGCCCATAGGCCTCGCATCCTGGGGAAACGGATGGGATTCTGGGTCGGGGAACCGGCTGGTGAGGGGAGTTCGGGGTGCGGGCGATCTGGAAGGGCGCGGTCTCCTTCGGGCTCGTGTCGATCTCCGTCAAGCTGTACTCGGCCACGGAGGAGAAGGACATCCGCTTCCATCAGGTGCACCGCACCGACGGCGGCCGCATCCGGTACAAGCGCACCTGCCAGGTCTGCGGCGAGGAGGTGTCGTACGACGACATTGCCAAGGGCTACGACCTGGGTGGCGGCGAGATCATCGTGCTCACCGACGAGGACTTCGCCGACCTGCCGCTCACCACGAGCCGCGCGATCGACGTGCTGGAGTTCGTGCCGGCCGAGCAGGTCGACCCGATCTACTACAACAAGTCGTACTTCCTGGAGCCCGACAAGTCGGCGGCGAAGCCGTACGTGCTGCTCCGCGACGCGCTGGAGCGCACTGACCGGGTGGCGGTGGTCAAGGTCGCCCTGCGTCAGCGTGAGCAGCTGGCGACGCTGCGCGTGCGCGACGGCGTGATGGTCCTCAACACCATGCTGTGGCCCGACGAGGTGCGCAAACCCACCTTCGAGTTCCTCGGCGACGACATCGAGGCCCGGCCGGCCGAGCTGGCGATGGCGGGTTCGCTGATCGAGTCGATGGCGGCCGACTTCGAGCCCGACTCGTACTCCGACAACTACCGTGAGGCGTTGCAGGAGGTCATCGACGCCAAGGCGGCCGGGCGCGAGGTCGTGCAGCCGGAGGAGGCCGAGGCGCCGCCGTCGGCCGCGGTCGATCTGATGGCCGCGCTGCGGGCGTCCGTCGAACGCGCGCGCACCGCGCGCGGTGAGAGCGGGGGTGACGACGGCACGACGCCGATCAGCGCCGCGAAGTCCGCCCAGAAATCGGCGCAGAAGGCGGCACCGGCCAAGAAGGCCGCTCCCGCGAAGAAGGCGGCCCCGGCGAAGAAGGCCACCACCGCCAAGGCAGACGAGGCCAAGCCGGCGAAGAAAACGACCAGGGCACGGAAGTCTGCGTGAACTCACGGGAAGTTCGCGGCTGACGGCTGCCGAACGGTCCAAGATCGCGGATATGTTTGGGGCGTTGATCCCAGCACGCCTCAGGAGTCATGAAATGGAGCCGGCAGTACGGTTGGCACGATCCGCAACGATCGCCTGCCGGCTCGTCGAAGCACTCGCGCGGGGCGCGGTGCCGGGCGACGGCAGCGCCGACAACCGTCTCGCCGAGGGCGTCGCTGTCTTCACCCAGCTCGACCCGGCCCAGCTCGCCGCCACCCGGCGGACGATCCTCAGCGGAAACCGGCTGCGCGAGAACCTGGTCACCGCCGCCGTCGGCTGGGCCGAGGCGATCGACCAGGCGCTCATCGAAGGCCGCCCGCTGCCGCCCGACCTGGAGCCGGTGGCGGAGGGCGTCGGGCCCGACCGGCTCGACCCGCTGGCCGCACAGGTCTTCGCCCGGGTCAGCGCCCACGAGGGTGCGCCGGCCGGGCGGAGTCCGCGCCGGCTGATCCTGGTCGCGGGTGCCGGCGCGGTGGCCGTGGCGCTCGTCGCCTGGCTCGTGGTCCGCTCGCTCGGTCCCGAAAGCAGTGACCTGCCGTTCAGCGCCGCCGGGTTCGCGCCCGCCTGCGAGGGCACGGTCTTTCCCGACGCGCCGGCGTACAAGGGCAGTGGGCCGCACCCGACGGTCGTGTTCGACACCGACTACAACGTGCAGCTCAGCGGCAAGTGGAGCACGGTCCCGGAGATCTACGACGCGAGGAACGGGTTCTCGGGCGCCTGGACGTCGGCCAACCCGGGCGAGATCCAGGCGGTGGCCTGTGTCGACCTCGAAGGCGAGCCGGAGGGCGCGATCAAGGAGTGCCCGTACAACGACCGGTCGCGGCCCGAGCCGACGAACCTGCCGATGTACCGGGGCGAGTTCGCCGTGCGCCTGTACGAGGCGCGCACCGGCCGGCTCATCCACGAGGCGCATATCTCGGGCGAGATCATGAAATGTCCGAAGATGGTGCCGGTCGGCGCGACCCACATCTACTCCACCCCGAGCCCGCAGCAGTACATCGAGGCGATCGGCCGTTTCGTCGACGGTTGAATGGGGACCTAGTTACCCGTGGATCTCGCCTTTGCGATCGCGGGCATAGCGGCGTTGCTCGCCGGGCTGCTGCCGCGCCTGGTGGAAGGGCGACCGCTGTCGCTGCCGGTGGCGTTTCTCGGGCTGGGCATGCTCATCTTCGCGCTGCCGCTCGACCTGCCCGTGCCCGATCCGCTCGAGCACAAGGTGGTCGCCGAGCACCTGACCGAGGTGTGCGTGATCGTCGCGCTGATGGGCGCCGGGCTCAAGCTCGACCGTCCACTGGGTTGGCATCGCTGGTCGTCGACCTGGCGGCTGCTCGCGATCGCGATGCCGGTCACGATCGCAGGTACGGCGGTCTTCGGCTGGTGGTGGGCGGGCCTGACCCCGGCGGCGGCGCTGCTCCTCGGCTCGGCGCTGGCTCCGACCGACCCGGTGCTCGCCTCCGACGTGCAGGTCGGCGAGCCCACCGAGGACGAGGACTCCGAAGACGAGGTCAGGTTCGCCCTGACGTCGGAGGCGGGGCTGAACGACGCGCTCGCGTTCCCGTTCGTGTACGCCGCGATCACGCTCGCGCTGAACGAGAGCCTGGTCAAGTGGGTGGCGGTCGACGTCTTCTACAAGCTGGCCGTCGGCTTGCTCGTCGGGCTGGGCATCGGGTGGCTGCTCGGTCGGCTGTTCTTCCGCGCCTCGCAGGACGCCGTGCGGCTGGCCAAGCACGCGGAGGGTTTCGTCGCGCTGGCGGTGACGTTCCTGGCGTACGGGGTCACGGAACTGGCCGGCGGGTACGGGTTCCTGGCCGTGTTCATCTGCGCGGTGATGATCCGTTCGTCGGAGCGGACCCACCACTACCACCAGGTGCTGCACGACTTCGCCGAGCAGGTCGAGCGGCTGCTCACCGTCCTGCTGCTGCTCCTGTTCGGTGGCGCGGTGGTCAACGGCCTGTTGTCGGCGCTCACCTGGCAGCTGGTGGCGGTGGGGTTGGTGCTGCTGTTCGTGCTCCGGCCGCTGGCGGCCTGGTTGTCGCTGCGCGGGTCACCGGGTTCGAAGGGCGAGCATGCGGTGATCGCGTTCTTCGGCATCCGCGGGATCGGCTCGTTCTACTACCTGGCGTACGCCACCGCGGCGGCCACGTTCACGGAGGCCGAGGCGCTGTGGTCGCTGGTGGGTTTCGTGGTGATCGTGTCGGTGGTGGTCCACGGCGTGTCGGCGACCCCGGTCATGCAGCGCCTCGACCGCCGTCACGAACGCACCCCGGACGAATCGGTCACTTAGCCTCGTTCGGCCGCGGGATGAGCTCCGCCGCGCCGCGGTGATCGCCGACGCGGCGCCGATACTTGCAGTTGTGGCCCCATCTAAAGCACGACATGTCACCACATAGGTGCGGCCACAACTGCAAGATCGGCGGGCGGGCCCGGCGGGCGGGCTCGGCAAGGGGCTGCTAGTCGGTGCGGATGCGGAAGTAGACCGTGCGGGAGGCCGGGTCGTACAGGATCGTGGCGCCGGTCGCCTTGTCGAGGTCGGCGTTCGTCTGCCAGGCCGCGTTCGCCGGGGCGAACTGCTGAAGATCGGTCGGGACCGCGGGAGCGTCGGCCGGCGTCCACCGCAGCCCGCGGAGGGCCTCGGCACGCTCCGGCGTGAGCTGGGCGAAGCCCTCGTGGACGGTGCCGATCACGCCGATCTGCGGGCAGGTGTGCGGCGCCGAGTCACGGAAGTGGTAGTGGACCGTGGCGATGCCGCCCGGCCCAGCGTCGGCGCTGCCGTTGCCCGCGCTCCCGGACGGGCCGCCGCTGCCCGACGGTCCCGCGCTTCCCGACGGCGCCGCGCTACCGGACGGCGCCGCGCTTCCGGCGGGCGTGCCGGTCGGGTTACCGCTCGCGAGCGCCGGTAGCAGCGACGCGACCCGGCGCGCGTCGTTTTGGACGGCGCTGACGTACGGGGGCTTCGGCTCGCAGCCGGTGAGGCCGAGCATGTTCGCCGCGAGTACGGCGCCACCACCGCAGATGACCGTCGCCAGCAGCAGGACGGCGACGGTCAGCAGCACCGCCCGCTTCGTTCGGCGGGCGGAGCCGGGTGGGAAGAGCGCGCCGGACACCCCAACGACAATAGGCGATCTCGTTCGACGCCCGGCAAACCCCCTAAACGACCGCCGAGGCCTCGGCCTTCGCCGCCGCCCGTTCGGCCTCGGCGTCCGCGTCGTCGTCGCTGCCCGGCGCGGCCGGACGACCGCCCGCCAGCTCGTGGTTGGGCAGGAGCAGGCTCAGGACCACCGCCAGCACGGTGACCACCGCGGCGGTGAGGAACACCGGGTGCAGCGCGGCGACGAAGCCCTCCTGGATCAGCTCCCGCACCTGGTCGGGCAGCGCGAGGATCTTCGACGGCTCGTTGATCGAGATCGGGCCGCCGCTTCCGCCCGAAGGCAGCTCGGCCGACAGCCGGTTGTTCATCAGCGCGCCGAGCACGGCCACGCCGAGGGCACCGCCCAGTGACCGGGCGAACGTCGCGGTCGACGTGCCGGCGCCCATGTCACGCGGGTCCAATCCGCTCTGCACCGCCAGGACCAGCGGCTGCATGGCCATGCCCAGCCCCGCGCCCATCACGGCCATGTAGATGAACGCCCGCCAGAGCGGCGTGTCGACATGCAGCCCGACGAACAGCGCCAGTCCCGACGCCATAAGTGCCGTGCCGGCGACCGGGAACCACTTGTACCGGCCGATCGCGCTGATGACCCGTCCGGCGACGATCGACGCACCGATGATGCCCATCATCATCGGCAGCATCAGCAGCCCCGACTCGGTCGGCGTCGCGCCCTTGACGATCTGCAGGTACAGCGGCACGAAGATGATCGAGCCGAACATCGCGAACCCGAGCACCATCGTGGCGGCGGTGGCCAGCGAGAACGACCTCCCCTTGAACAGCCGCAGCGGCAGGATCGGCTCGCTCGCCCGCGTCTCGACCGCCAGGAAACCGGCCAGCAGCACGGCGGCGGCCGCGAACAACGCGATGATCGTCGCCGAGCCCCAGGCGTACTCGGTGCCACCCCACGACAGCGCCAGCAGCAGCGAGCTCACGCCGCTCACCAGCAGCAGCGCGCCCCACCAGTCGATCCTGTGCTCGCGGCGGTGGACCGGCAGCGCCTTCAGCACCACCGCGCACAGCGCGATCGCTACGACGCCGAGCGGCAGGTTGATGAAGAAGATCCAGCGCCAGTCGTGCTCGGCGAAGTAACCGCCGGCCAGCGGGCCGACCACCGAGGAGAGGCCGAACACGGCACCGAAGAGCCCCTGGTAGCGGCCCCGCTCCCGGGGTGGCACGGCGTCGGAGATGATCGTGAACGCCATCGTCATCAGGCCGCCGGCGCCGAGACCCTGGATGCCGCGGAAGATGATCAGCTGGGTCATGTCCTGCGAGAACCCGGCGAGCGCCGAGCCGATGAGGAACATGGCGAGCGCGAACAGCTGCACCGGTCGCCGGCCGTAGAGGTCGCTGATCTTGCCGTACAGCGGCGTCGACGCGGTCGACGCGAGCAGGTAGGCGGTGACGACCCACGAGTAGTGCTCGATGCCGCCGAGCTCACCGACGATCGTCGGGAGAGCCGTTCCCACGATGGTCTGATCGAGCGCCGCGAGCAGCATGCCCGTCATCAGGCCCGCCATCAGCAGCCAGAGCTGCCGACGGCTCAACGTCGTGGTCACCATGTTTCTACTTCCCCTCGTCGTGGGCTGCCATGGCCGCGTTGAACCGCCGCATCAGCAGGGCGAAGTCGGCCCGCTCCCGCTCGGTCCAGTCGGACAGCATCGTGCGTAACCACTGCTGGAAGCGCGCACGCTTACGGTTGAAGAGGTCAGTTCCAGCATCCGACGCGGCGATGAGGCTCGCCCGGCGATCGGCCGGATCCGGCGTGCGAACCACCAGGCCCTCGGCCTCCAGTGCGGCGACCTGCCGGCTCACCACGGACAGGTCGACCACCATGTCGCCAGCCAGGGTGGACAGCCGGGCCGGGCCGTCGGCCACGAGCCGGTGGAGGAGCTGGAAGGCGGCCCGGTCGAGCGCGGGACCGTCGGGATCGGCCCGCCGGCTCTGCATCCGCGTCATGCGGCGCATGAACTGACCGAGCTCGCGGCTGATCGCCGCGTACTCGTCGAGCTCGTCGCCGGTCATCTCGGATCTCCCTCACCGTCATTACTTGCTTGACACAAGCATCCAACCGCGAGACGCCCATCCGCAACGGGATACAGATCACGTAGCCGGTTGTCGGAAGAACGACCACGCTCAGCACTGGACCGGTACGGGTCCCACCGGCTGAGAATGGCCGGGTGATTCCCGAGCCTCTTGCCCGCACGCCCTCGTTCTCCCGGCTCGACGACCTGTCGGCGCCGATGGCGTCCCTGTTGATCGGCGCGTTGGAGTCGATGGCCGCGAACCCCGAGATCCAGCGGGTCCGGCGGGTCGCGTGGGACGCGTTGAGCCCGGCACCGGGCCGGCACCTGCTCGACGCGGGATGCGGCGCCGGCGAGGTGGCCCGCGAACTGGCCGCGGCTGGCGCCGACGTGGTGGCACTGGATTACTCGGCCGCCACCGTGGCCGCTGCCGCCGACCGGCACGACGGCGGCACCGTCCGGTACCTGACCGGCGACGTCACCCGGCTCGACTTCCCCGACGCGACGTTCGACGGCGTGCGCTGCGAGCGGGTGCTGCAGCACCTGGCCGAGCCCGACCGGGCCATCGCCGAGCTGGCCCGGGTCACCCGGCCGGGCGGGCGGATGTGCCTGGTCGACACCGACTGGGAGTCGCTGGCCGTCGACGGGCTGCCCGCCGACCTCATGGACGCCGTCCGGGCCCACTTCGCCAACCAGGGCCAGCCGCACCACACCGGGATGGGCCGCACCCTGCGCCGCCGGCTGGTCCGGGCGGGCCTGCGCGACGTCACGGCGATCCCGGTGGTCTGCTACTTCACCCACCCGTCACAGATCGGGTTCGTGCTGCCGATGTTCAACGCGGCCGTTCCGCCCGAGGCCGGCCTGGTGCCCGAGTCCATCCGCGACACCTGGTTCGCCGCGATCGAGAACGCCGGCGTCCGCGACGAGTTCCTCGCGGTCCTGACGATCTGGGTCGCCCGCGGCACCGTGGGCAGCTGAGACGGCGGCGGCGGGGGAGCGTCGGTAGGCTGGCCGCATGAGTGAGCCGCCCTCGCCCGAGTCCCCCTGGGGGCGGCCGGCCGCTGGGCCACCACCCGGGTCACCAGATTCCGCGCCTCCGGGTGCGCCGGCTTCAGGCCAGCCCTATTCCGGCGCGCCGACCCCGGCCTATCCGGGAGCGCCGGCCTCCGGCCAGCCGTATCCGGGCGCGCCGGCCTCGGGCCAGTCGTATCCGGGCGCGCCGGCCTCCGGGCAGCCGTACCCGGCGCCCCCGCCGCCGGTTCAGCCTTATCCCGGTGCACCGGCCGCCGCCGCATATCCGGGCGGTGCGCCGCAGGGCACCGGGCTGATGCCCGCCGGCGCGCACGTCGAGTTCGACACCGCCGCGCAGGCCTGGGCGGCGGCGCCCAAGCCGCCGAAGACCATGCAGTGGAAGCGGCTGCTCCAGCTCATCAGCCTGTGTGCGTTCATCGGGCTGTGCGGTCTGGCGCTGCTGATCTTCGTGGGCGTGAACATCGGACCGGCGGCGCTCGCGGTCGGCATCGTCAGCGCGGTGATTCCGGTGCCGCTGCTGGTCTACGCGTTTCTCTGGCTCGACCGGTACGAGCCCGAGCCGGTCAAGTACCTGGCGTTCTGCTTCGCGTGGGGTGCCTGCGTCGCCACGTTCGTCGCGCTGCTGGTGAACACCGGGGTCGGTTGGCTGCTCGAGCGCAACGACATCTCGGAGCACTTCGTCACGGTGGTGTGCGCGCCGGTCATCGAGGAGATCATGAAGTTCCTCGGTCCGCTGCTGCTGTTCCTGCGCCGCCCGCGGGTCTTCTCCGGAACCATCGACTCGATCGTCTACTGCGGCCTGTCGGCCACCGGCTTCGCGTTCGTCGAGAACATCCTGTACCTGGGTGGGCTCGGCTACGCCCGCGCGGCCGAGGAGGGCGGGGTCGTCGCCGGTGCGCAGGGCGTGGTCGTGCTGTTCTTCGCCCGCATCCTGATGAGCGGGTTCGCCCATCCGCTGTTCACCTCGATGTCGGCGATCGGGCTCGGCATCGCCGTGCGGTCTCCGTCGAAGGGGATCCGGATCCTGGCGCCGCTCGCCGGACTGCTGGCGGCGATGATCCTGCACGGGGCGTGGAACGGCATGTCGGTGCTGGTGCAGGTCACCGAGGAGCCGCTGGTCTTCCTGTACGGCTACTTCGCGGTGATGATCCCGATCTTCCTCGGGATGGTCGGCTACTCGTTGTGGCTGCGGGCCGGCGAGGGTCGCCTGGCCGAGCGGGTGCTGCCCGAGTACGTGCGTGCGGGCTGGCTGTCGCCGCCGGAGGTCGCCGCGCTCGGCACGATCGGGCGGCGGCTGTCGGCCCGGCAGTGGGCGAAGCGGGTGGCCGGACCGGAGGGCGCCAAGGCGATGAGCGCCTACCAGTTCGACCTCACCCGGCTCGCGCTCCTGCGTGACGGCATGTGGCGGGGTCTCAACGTCGGGCCGAACGACCTCGAGTCGACGCTCGCCGAGGAGCGCCGCCTGCTCGACTCGATCAGCGCGTACCGGCGGGTGTTCACCGGCCGCGACCCGGCCGCTCCACAGGCTCTCTGGGACGGGCGGCAGTACCAGGTCGCGTTCCCCGACGGGGTCATCCGGGCGGTTCCGGCACCCGAGCAGCCCGTGGTGCCCGTACCGGTGCGGCTGGCGCCACAGGCGCCCGGCTACGGCTACCCGACCTACCGCTAGTCGCCTCCCCCGGCGACAAACCAGCTATGTGCGGCGCTCACGCCGGTCCCATAGAGGCCGGAACCTACAGGTAGAGGCCGGTCGCGTCGTTCTCGACGCGCCTCGCCGCCACGGCGTGGACGTCGCGTTCGCGGAGCAGGATGTAGTCGCGGCCGTGCAGTTCGACCTCCGAGCGCTCGTCGGGGTCGAACAGCACGCGGTCGCCCGAGACGACCATGCGCACATTGGGGCCGACGCCGACCGCGGTGGCCCACGACAGCCGCTTGCCCACCGACGCCGTCGCCGGAATGACGATTCCCGCCGAGGAGCGGCGCTCACCCTCGGCACCTTCGAGGCGGACCAGGATTCGATCGTGGAGGAGACGGATGGGCAGTCCGTTCTCGGAGGAATCGTCAGGGTGACTCACGGCAGTGACGGTACACCGCCGCCTTTCCTGGGCACGCTACGGTGAACGCGGCGAGAAGCCGCTGGTTAAGGGGGACAAGTGGGCCGGTTGCAACGGGTCGGTTCGGGCTTCCGGCGCTTCTACTCGGCGACCCGGGCCACCATGCGGGAACGTGAGCGCGAGGCGAGCGTCGAGGCCCTCGGTGGTCCCGAGATCATCGCGAAGCAGGCGGTGGAGAGTCCGCAGTCGGGCAACGGCGTGCGTGCCGATCCGCCCATCGCCACGGCACCGTCGGTGTCGAGCCGCGACGACTCCGAGGTCTCCAAGGAGCTGCGCATCGCCGCCGCCTACGCGTGGCGGCTGATCATCCTGGCCGTGGCGCTGGCCGGGGTGCTTTACCTGGTCGGCCGGCTGTCGCACGTCGTCATCCCGCTGGCGATCGCGCTGCTGCTGTCGGCGCTGCTCGGGCCGCTGGTGCGGTTCCTGCGGGTCAAGGCGAAGTTCCCGCCGTCGCTGGCGGCCGGGCTGGTGCTGGTCGCCGGGCTGGCCGCGGTGATCGGCACGTTGACGCTGGTGGTCACGCAGATCGTCGACAAGTTCGACGTGCTCTCCCGCAACGCCACCGTCGGTGCCACGCGGGTGCGCGACTGGCTGCAGGACGGTCCCCTGAAGCTCGAGACCAGGCAGATCGACAACGCGATCGAGACCGCGCAGAACTGGCTCACCGAGAACCAGGGCCGGTTCGTCAGCACCGCGCAGTCCACCGCCACCGCCACCATCGAGGCGCTGGCCGCGTTCTTCCTCGTGCTCTTCGCGACGTTCTTCTTCATGCGCGACGGCGACCGCATCTGGCGGTTCCTGGTGCGGATCTTCCCGCGGAGGGCCGAGGAGCAGGTGCACGACGCGGGCGTCGCCGCGTGGGCGACGCTCGGCGCCTACGTGCGGGCGACGGTGCTGGTCGCGTTCATCGACGCGCTCGGCATCGGCATCGGTCTGTACTTCCTCAAGGTGACCCTGTGGTTCCCGCTCGCCGCGCTGGTGTTCCTGTTCGCGTTCGTGCCGATCGTCGGTGCCACGCTGTCGGGAGCGGTCGCGGTGCTGGTCACGCTGGTGGAGCGCGGACCGTGGCAGGCGCTGATCGCGTTGATCATCGTGATCGCGGTGCAGCAGCTCGAAGGCCACGTGCTGCAGCCGCTGATCATGGGCCGGGCGGTGGCGATCCACCCGCTGGCGGTGATCGTGGGCATAGCGGCGGGGGTCGTGCTCGCCGGCATCATGGGCGCGCTGGTGGCCGTCCCGATCATCGCGGTGCTGAACACGGCCGTGCGCTTCCTGGTCCTGAAACGCAAGGAGGCACCACCCGATTCGGTGGTCGTCGCGTCGGAAGCACCCTAAGGAGCGCCCGGGAGTGTCGGTTCCGGGACCCTACGGACCGGCACCCTGTCGCTACTCTGTCGGCCATGGTCGACGAGCCCACCGTTGAATTCCGCTGGGACGGCTTCGAGCCCAGCGACCCCGACGCCGACGAGGCCCTGTACCGCCTGAAGCAGGAAGGTGCCGACGCGGCCATTCCCGCGGGTCCGGCGCACGGCATCGCGGTGGTGCCGATCATCCTCGGCGCCGTCGCGGTGGTCGCGCTGGCCAAGGCCGTCAAGAGCTTCCTGGACGACATGAAGCCGGGCATGGTGATCGACGCCCGCGAGGAGCAGATCAAGATCACCAAAGACAAGACGTTGGGACGCGGCACCGTGCTGTTCATCGACAAGGACGGCTCGACGCGTCTGGAGAACCCGAACTCCGAGAAGCTCACCGAGCTGATCAAGAGTGCGGTGAGCGGGCTCAAGTGAGCCCGGTCGCGGAGGACGCTCTCGCCCGCTACCCGGAGCCCGACCGGCGTCCGCTGCAGGTGTACGCGTTCGACCCGATGGTGGCGCGGCTGTCGGGCCAGGAGACGACGACGATCTCGGTGCCGTACGAGCCGCTGCGTCCCGGTCCCAGCGGCGAGCTGATCCAGGTCATCGACTACGACAGCGTCGCCGGCTGCTACTACGAGCCGGTCAACCTCGACGATCCGCGCGTGCTGCTCCTCGACGGGCTGCCGCCGAGCGAGCGCGACCCGCGGTTCCACCAGCAGATGGTCTACGCGGTGATCAGCGCGCTGCTGGAGAACTTCGAGCGGGCGCTGGGTCGCCGGTTCCGGTGGCGCGGCGACAAGCGGCTGCGGGCGTTCCCGCACGCGTTCCGCGGCCGCAACGCGATGTTCGACCCCGACATGGACGGCACGCTGCAGTTCGGGTACTTCCGCGCCGACGAGAAGAACCCGGGCCGCAACCTACCCGGGCAGACCGTGTTCACCTGCCTGTCGCACGACATCATCGTGCACGAGGCGACGCACGCGCTGGTGCACCGGTTGCGCGAGCGGTACAAGGACCCGACGAACCTCGACGTGTACGCGTTCCACGAGGGGTTCGCCGACGCGGTCGCGCTGTTCCAGCACTTCACGCTGCCCGACATCGTCGACCGGTACATCCAGCAGAACCGCACCGACCTCACCACCCGCACCCCGCTGGTCGACCTGGCCGAGCAGTTCGGTGAGGGCAGTGGCATGGGACGCGCGTTGCGCAGTGCCATCGGCGAACCGCCCGACCCGGCGCTGATCAACCGGACGTTCGAGCCCCACCGACGCGGGTCGATCCTGGTGGCGGCGATCTTCGACGGCTTCTTCACCGCCTACCAGACCGGCATCGCCGACCTGCTGCGCATCGCGACCGCGGGGTCCGGGGTGCTGCCCGAGGGCGCTCTGCATCCGGATCTGGTGCGTCGGGTCTCCACCGAGGCGCGCCGGGCGGCGCAGCGGATCCTCACGATGTGCATCCGGTCGTTCCAGTACCTGCCGCCGGTCGACGTCACGTTCAGCGACTTCCTGCGGTCGATCGTCACCGCCGACCGTGACCTGTACCCGAGCGACGAAGACGGCCTGCGCGCCGCGCTCATCGAGGGCTTCCGGCGCCGCGGCATCTACCCGTCGGCGGTGTCGTCGCTGGCCGACGAGGCCCTGTCGTGGCCCGACGCGGCCGACCTCGGTCTCCCACCGATCGACCGCGACGTGATCAACGCGCTGGTGCTCGACACGGCCGTCGGGTTCCGCGAGCGGCGCGGGGAGGCGCAGGCCACCAAGCCGGTGTTCGACCCGGCGTGGGCGGCGGCGAAGCTGCACCAGTACGCGCAGGCGAACGCGGCAAAGCTGGGGCTCACCGGGCCGGGGCGCATCAAGGTCGACGGGTTCCACGCGGCGTTCCGGCACGGTGCCAACGGGCAGCTGCGGGTCGACGTCGCCGTGCGGTACCTGCACTCGGTTCCGGCCGAGGTGCAGCGCAAGTTCGGTGCCGCGCTGGGCGGGGTGCCGCTGCGGGGCGGCGCGACCGTCGTCGCCGACGCGACCGGGCGCGTGCGGCACGTCATCACCAAGCCCGTGCCGACCGACCCGAACGCGACCGGTGCCACCGACGGTGGGGTGGCACGGATGGCCGCGGTGCGGCAGTGGGTCGCCCAGTTCGACGGCCACGACCTGCTCGTGCCGTGGGTCGAGGCCGGGTCGCGGGTCACGCAGTCGTTGAACTTCGCCCGTATCGACAGCGCGTTCTGAGGGAGGGCCGTCGTGGTCGCGACCGTGCGGATGTACAACGTCGGTTTCGGTGACGCCTTTCTGGTGACCGTGCCGCGGCGCGGCCGGCCGTGGCGGATGCTGATCGACTGCGGTGTGCACATGCACGGCGCGAGCGTGCATGCCCTCGACACGGTCGTCGAGGACATCATCGCGACCGTGGCCGCCGACTCCGACGACCGGCCGCGCCTCGACGTCGTGGTCGCCACCCACCGCCACCGCGACCACATCGCCGGCTTCGACAACGAGCGCTGGCACGACGTCGAGGTCGGCGAGGTGTGGCTGCCCTGGGTCGAGGATCCGGAGGACGCCGACGCGGTGGCCCTGCGCAACCGCCAGCAGGCGGCGGCGCTCACGCTGCACGGGCACTTCGCGGCCGGCGGCGACGACGAGCGGGCCGCGTTCGTGATGAACTCGCTCAGCAACGACGACGCGATGTGGGTGCTGCAGAACGGCTTCGCCGGCCAGCCCCGCCGGCGGTACGTGTCGGCGCAGGGCGCCAAGGCGCACCCGCTTCCGGGGGTGCGGGGCGGGTGCGTCTACTTTCTCGGGCCGCCGCGCGACCCGCGTCACCTCGCCGTGATGGACCCGCCGAAGGGCCAGCGATGGTTGAACGCGGCCGTCGCCGGGGTGTCCGCGCCAACCGACCTTTTTCCCGGCTTCGCCGTTCCGGCGACCGACTTCGCGCGCCGGCACCCGCACCTCGCGGTCGACGACAAGCTGCTGGAGTCGTTCCGCGAGGAGCCGGTCGACACGTTGACCGCCGCGTCGCTGCTCGACCGCGCGGTGAACAACACCAGCGTGATGTTCCTGCTGCAGGTCGGTGAGGCGCTGCTGCTGTTTCCGGGTGACGCCCAGTGGGGCGCCTGGCGCCCACTGCTCGACGACGCCGACGTGCGGTCGCTGCTCGGGCGCACCACCCTCTACAAGATCAGCCACCACGGCAGCCACAACGGCACGCCGGTCGAGGTGGCGAGCGACGTGTTCCGCGGGGTCACGTCGCTGCTGTCGGTGCGGCTGATCGAGCGCTGGGCGCACATTCCCAAGAAGGAACTGGTCGACTCCCTGCTGAAGGCGCCGCGGACGGTGGTCTCGTCGCTCGACGAGGCGGCGTTCGAGGGGGTGCGGACGCACCCGCAGGGCCTGTGGAAGGAGGTGACCGTCGCTACCTAGCGTCCTGCGTCAGTTTCCCGGGATCCGTGTGGCACAACGCCCCTCCCCGCC
>NZ_BOPH01000141.1 GCF_016863655.1 Virgisporangium ochraceum | reverse complement strand
CCGCGATCGCCGCCGCGCTCACCGCCGACCCCGGCCTCAGCTACGCCGAGGACATGACCGTCGCCGCCGAGCTGGCCTACCACTGGACGCAGGCCCGCGCGTACGACCGGGCCCTGGCCGAGGCGGTGCGGGCGGGGCACGCCGCCATGCGGATGCGGGCGTTCCGCGACGCCGAGCGGCAGTACCAGCGCGCGCTCGACCTGTGGGAGCGGGTGCCCGCCGCGGCGGCCGTGGCCGGCACCGGGCGGGTGCCGCTGCTCGCCGCGGCGGCCGACGCGGCCCGCTGGTCAGGGCACGTGAAGCGGGCCGTGGAGCACGTGAAGGCGGCCATCGCCGAAGCCGACGACGCGACCGAGCTGTACGAGCGGCTCGGCAGCTACCTGTGGGAGGCCGGCGACGGCGCCGGCTCGCGGGAGGCCTACGAACGGGCGGCCGACCTGCTCGCCGACCGTCCACCGACGGTGGTGCTGGCGCGCGTCCTGGCCGGGCAGGCGACCGCGCTCCTCGGCGAGGGCCGGTACTCGGTGGGGCTGACGACCGCGGAGCAGGCGGTGTCGGTGGCCCGGGCCGTCGGCGCGGCCGAGGCCGAGGGGCGGGCGCTGACCACCGTCGGTGTGGCGCTGACGCTGCTGGGGCGCACCGGTCCGGGCATCAAGGCGATGCGTGAGGCGGTGCGGATCACCGGGACCGTCGACAACCTCGAAGACCTGCTGCGCGCGTACGCGAACCTCGCGTTCGTGCTGGCGCTGTCCGGCCGGTCCGAGGAGTCGCTGCACACCGCCGAGACCGGGTACGGCATCGCGCAGCGGTTCGGGCTGGGCACCAGCCGCATGGGAGGGATGCTCGCGAACAACATCAGCGCCTCCCTCGTGCAGCTGGGCCGCTGGGACGAGGCCGCCGCCCGGCTCGCCCAGCTGCTCATCGACCGGCCCGTCGCGGAGACCCGCTACGCCACGCTGACCCTCGCCGAGATCCACCTGGCCCGCGGCCGGTTCGAGCAGGCCGAGCAGCTCGTGCAAGCGGTGCGCCGGGTCGCCGGGTCGACGGTGCAGCCGGCGCTGGCCGGTGCGATGGCGGCGTACACGGCCGAGATCCAGCTGTGGCGCGGAAAGCCGGACGCGGCGCGGACGGCGGTGGCCGACGGGTTGCGGGTCACCGGCGCCGCCGAGAACGCCGAGCTGACGCTGCGGCTGTGCGCGCTCGGCCTGCGCGCCGAGGCCGACGAGCACGACCGGATCCGGGCGGTGCCGCGGCAGCGGGCCACCGCCGTCGACCCGGTGCGGCAGCGGGCGGCCGAGCTGATCGCGATGGTGCGCGGGATCGGCACCGACCCGCCGCTTCTTCCCGAGGCCGAGGCGGTCCGGCGGCAGTGCCTCGCCGAGCACAGCCGCGTCGACGCGACCGACCCCGCCGACACCGCGCGGCTCTGGGAGGAGACCGCCGACGGCTGGGACGCGCTCGGGCGTCCGTACCCCGCGGCCTACGCGCGATGGCGCCGGGCCGAGGCGGCGTTGACCGCACGGGACCAGCACAGCGCCACCGAGGCGGCCCGCGCCGCGTACGACAGCGCCATCCGGCTGGTGGCGGTGCCGCTGCGCACCGAGCTCGAGTCGCTGGCCCGCCGGTCGCGGCTCGTACTCACCGAGCCGGTGGCCGACCCCGTCACGGAACCGGCCGCACCCGACACCCACGGACTCACCCGCCGCGAGCTGGAGGTGCTCAGGCGCCTGTGCGACGGCCACACCAACCGGCAGATCGCCAGCGAGCTGTTCATCACCGAGAAGACCGTGAGCGTGCACGTGTCGAACATCCTCACGAAGCTCGACGTGAACAACCGCGGCGAGGCGGCCGCGGCCGCGCACCGGTTGAGGCTGTTCGCCGACCACGCGCCCGGGTGAGCCGTCCGGGTGGGCACAGACCCGGCCGGTCGCCGACCGGTCGTGCAGGAAGGACCATCGTCGAGCGAAGGGGTCACGATGAGCGGAAAGACACTGTCCGTCGGGCGGTTCGAGTACGGGATCGAGGACGACGACTTCGTCACCGTCGTCGAGCAGGTGAAGAACGCGCTGGAGAACGGCACGGTCGCCCAGGTGCCGGTCGTGACCGCGGACAAGCGGCAGGTGATGCTCTTCATCAACGGGAGCGCCACCGACGCGGTGGTCATCGACCCCGACAGCGACGGGCGGCCGCACGAGTTCGGCTGATCCGACGTCAGGGGACCGGTCCGGCGGCCAGCCGGGCCGGTCCCTCATTTTGGGGACTAGGTAATGATCGCGACCCCGATACTGGTATTTCGCCGGATCCGGGGCGCGGGTGCTGAGCGGGAGCATGTTGATGTTCCGTCGCAGCCCCCAGGAGCGATGATGCCGCCCACCGCACCACCCCGCACCGCGATCGAGCCGGTGATCGCGCTGCTCGTGCGCACCGTGCTCGCCGGCGACATGGAGCCGGCCACCCGTGACCTGCTGTGCGCCGCCGCCGGCGGCGACCGGTCGGTGCTCGAGGCGGTGGTGCTCGGCGGCCTCGGGTCCGGCGAGCTCGCGCCCGTCGGCGGCCGCTGGACCTGGACGCGGCGCCGCGCCGAGCAGGAGACACCGCTCGCCAGCCGGATCGGCGGCCGCGCCGGCGCGATGTCGCACACGCAGCGCGGTGCGTTGGCTCTCGTGGCGGGCGGCGTCGCCAACGGCTGGGTCGGCGTGCACGCCGCGGTGTCCGGTGGCCTGGCGAACCGGCCGGTCGCGGCCGTCGACCTCAACCTCACCCGGCGCGAGCAGCAGATCCTGGTGCTGCTCAGCGAGGGTCTCACCGCGCGGGCGATCGCGCGCCGCCTCGGCCTGTCGCCGCGGACGGTCGCCAAGTACCAGCAGCGGATCTACCGCAAGTTCGGCACGTCCGACCGGCTGACCACCGTGCTCCGGGCCCAGCGCCTCGGGCTGCTACCGACGGCCGGCTGACGTGCGCGACGTCCGCTCCGCGAAGCACCGTCCACAGAGGAGGGTCATGTGACGTTTACTCACGGTCGTTCGCGTTCATCGCGGTCGCGGACCGCACCGAGCGCGGTGATACGACACGCGACGACGCGCCGGACGCGCACCGGGTCGGCGCCGGCGGTGAGAGCCGCCGCCCGGGCCTGGAAAAGCACCGCGGTGATGAGTTCGGTGACCTGTGTCCTCTGTGCGGGGGTCAACGGGGGTGTCATCTCTGTGCCCGTATCCGTTTGGTGGGATGCACGACTACTTCGTTCGTCGCCATCGCATCCTCCGATCCGATCGACGGCCGACACCGGTTATCTGACGGACGGCGTGCGGGCGGGTCGCGTCGCACATCCGACCGTGGGCGGGGTCGGCCGATGGGTCCGTTCGAATCCCCGAAGCGGTGCCTTTGCTCCGGGGGTCTCGCGGGTCACCGACGGGTCCGGCAGGCTGACCCGAAGTAGTCGAACCCTCCACTGCCGGTTTCCGAACGGGATTCCGGGCCGTGGACGGGTCGTGGCCGGGCCGCACTCACCAGTTCGGGAGAGGAGCGCGCTGTGATCAGCGCGGATCGGTTGCTGATTGGCCCGCGGGTCGACCCGCGGGCGGTGCGGGAATCGGCGCGGTGTGGCGAACTCGCCCGGTGGGCGGAAGGCGCGACGGAGTCGGAGCGGCGCCGGCTGACCGGTGCGGTGTACGAGATCGCCCTGCCCCTGGTGTTCAACGGGCTCACCCGTCGGCTGGAACTGCAGCGCGGACACGCCGGATGCGCCGCGTCGCTGCGCGGAATGACCGACGACTGTTTCGACCGCTTCGAGGACGACCTGGAGGCAGTGGTCTCGGACGTCCTGAACAGGGCGACTGTTCCAGTGGAGAATCTCGATGCGTGGATCCGCAGCCGCCTCAACGCGGCCACGGTCGACGCGCACCGCCGCCGGCGCGGCGAACGCGGGGCGTTGCAGCGTCCGCGGCTGCCGGGGTGGTTGCGTGACGCGCTGGGCGACGACCGGTGGCTCGCGATGCTCGCGACCGAGATGCTCGTGTGGGTCGGTGTTCCGACCAGCGCCGGCGCCGGCCTGTGGCCGCTGGACTCGTGGGCCCAGCGCCGTGCGGTGCTGACCGGTGACTGGCGCGGCAGCGACACCTCGACGGTCGCCCGCGAGGTGGAGGAGGTACGGAAGGCGATGCGCCGCCGGCCCGACTGGCACGAGTCCTATGTGGAGGGTCCGCTCGGCCGCAAGAACCCACCGGTGCTTCCGGCCCAGCGCGGCGACGCCGACCGCACCGTCGAGCCGACGCCGCTGTCCCTGGTGGAGCGGCACGAGGCCGACGACGCCCGGCTGCGTGCCCTCGCCAGCCTGGCCGTCGAGGCGATCGAGGCCGGCATCGCCCGGGGCGGCGCACCGTCCACTGTGGTCGAAGGTGTGCTCAAGGTGACGTTCGGGGCCGACACCGGCGCACAGGACCTCGACCGGCCGCCCTCGGCGGCGGTACCCGACGACGAGCGGGCCGCGGCCCTAATCGCCGACCCGGTCGTTCTCGACCGCGTCGTCGCCACCGTGCTGCGCATCATCGACGCCGGCTGACAGGAGCTCCCGGCGCCGCCGTTCGACGACCTCGACCAGTCGCTCGGCCGGAACGCCGGCGGCCACGGCCTCGTCCCACGCGCGGCGGAGCTCCGCGGTGACCGTCTGCTGCAGCAGCGCGCGCTGTTCCGGCGTGAGCCCGGGCATGGCGTCGAGGATACGTGCGTTGGGTCACTGCGGGCTGCGGCGCCGCTGATCGACGACTACAGTGCTCCCGATCTGGTAAGGCTTACCTAAGTCGGGGTTACGGGGTGCGTCGGCGGGCGGTGCTGCTGGGCAGCTGTGTGCTGCTCGTCGTCGCCGTGCTCGCCAGCCTCGCGATCGGCAGCAACCCGCTCGGTCCGGCGGAGATGTGGCGGGGGCTCGTCGCACCCGACGGCGGGGAAGCGGCCACCATCGTGTGGGACCTGCGGATGCCGCGCACCCTGCTCGGGCTCGTCGTCGGTGCCGCGCTCGCCACGGCGGGCGTGCTGCTGCAGGCGCTCACCCGCAACCCGCTGGCCGAGCCGCGGGTGCTCGGGCTCAGCGCCGGCGCGGCGCTCGGCGTGGTCACGGCGATCGCGGTGTTCGACGTCGGGACGCTGGCCGGGTAGGTGTGGTTCGGCATCGCCGGCGCGCTCGGTGCCGGTCTGCTCGTGTTCGGCATCGCCGCGCGGACGCGGGACTCCGCGTCGCCGGTCACGTTGACGCTCGTCGGCGCGGCGCTCGACGCCAGCCTCGGCGCGGTCACCGCCGGCGCGCTGAGCGCCGACGGCGGCACGTTCGAGGAGTTCCGGTTCTGGGTCGTCGGCGGGCTCACCGGCCGCGGGGTGTCGACGGCCGGGCAGGTCGCCCCGTTCCTGCTCGTCGGCCTGCTGCTCGCCGCCGCGGTCGCCAGGGGGTTGGACGCGCTGGCGCTCGGCGACGACGTGGCCCGCGGCCTCGGCGTGCGGGTGGGGTTCACGCGCGTCGGTGCGGGGGCGGCGGCCGTGCTGCTCACCGGTGCGGGGGTGGCGGCCGCCGGTCCCATCGCGTTCATCGGTCTGGCGGTGCCGCACCTGGCGCGGTTCCTCGTCGGCGCCGACCAGCGGTGGGTGCTCGGGGTCTCCGTGCTGCTCGGCCCGGCCCTGCTGCTCGTCGCCGACGTGGTGGGCCGGCTCGTCACGGCCGGCGAGGTGTCGGCGGGGATCGTGACGGCGCTGCTGGGTGCGCCGCTGCTCGCGGTCCTGGTCCAGAAAGCTCGGACCGTGACCACATGACAACGGTGATCGCCGCGGGCGGCCTGGCGTTGCGCGTTCGCGGGCGCAGCGTGGCCGTGTCGGTGGTCGTGCTGGTCCTGCTGCTCGCGGCCGTCGTGGTCGCGCTGTCGCTGGGACGCCCGTACGTGGCGCCGCAGGACGTCGTGCGGTCCCTGCTCGGTGGCGGGACCCCGTACGACGTGGTGGTGCAGCGCCTGCGGCTGCCCCGGGTGGTGCTGGGCGTGGCGGTCGGCGCCTGCTTCGGGACCGCCGGCGCCCTGATCCAGAGCGTGGCGCGCAACCCGCTGGCCAGCCCCGACGTCATCGGCGTCACGCAGGGCGCGGGCCTGGCCGCCACGATCGCGCTCACCGCCGGCGCCACCAGCGCGGTGATCGCGCCGTCGGCGCTCGCCGGCGGGCTGGTCGCGGCGCTCGTGGTGCTCGCGCTCGGCGCCCGGCACGGGTTGGCCGCGCAGCGGTTCGTGCTCGCCGGCGTCGCCGTCGCGATCGCGCTGCGGGCGCTGACCGAGATCGTGATGCTCTCCGCCGACCCCATCGACGGCCAGCGGGCACAGCTGTGGCTGATCGGCACGCTCGCCGGCCTCGGCTGGCGCGAGACGACGTGGCTGGCCGTGGCGCTGCTCGTGCTGCTGCCGGCGCTGGCCTGGGCCGGCTGGGCCCTGCACACCAGTGCGCTCGACGACGACACCGCGCGCGGGCTGGGCGTGCGCCCGTCGGCCCGACGCTTCTCGCTGGCCGGGGCCGGGGTCGCGCTCGCCGCGGTGACCACCGCGCAGGTCGGCGCCGTCGACTTCGTCGCGCTGGTCGCGCCGCAGGTCGCGCGGCGGCTCGCGCGCGCCGAGCGGCCGCCGCTGCTCGCGGCCGCGCTCACCGGCGCGCTGCTGGTGGTGCTCGCCGACCTGACCGGCCGCCTGCTGCTCGCACCGACCCAGCTGCCCGCCGGCGTGGTGACCGCCGCGATCGGCGGACCGTACCTCCTGTTCCTGCTCGTGCGGAGGCGCACATGAAGCTGACCGCGTCGGGCCTGGCCTCCGGCTACGGCGACCGGACCGTGTTCGACACGCTCGACGTGTCGTTTCCGGCCGGCGCGTTCACCGTGATCGTCGGGCCGAACGCGTGCGGCAAGTCCACGCTGTTGCGCACGCTGGCCCGGCTGCTCCCCGCCCGTCACGGATCGGTCCTGCTCGACGGCCGGGACATTCACGCGTTGCCCACGCGCGACGTGGCCCGGCGCCTGGGTGTGCTGCCGCAGAGCCCGCTGGTGCCCGAGGGCGTGACGGTCGCCGACCTGGTCGGGCGCGGACGCCAACCGCACCAGCGCTGGTGGCGCCAGTGGACCGCCGACGACACCGCGGCCGTGCTCGAGGCGACCGAGCGCGCCGGCGTGGCCGACCTGCGCGAGCGCGCCGTCGACCAGTTGTCGGGCGGGCAGCGCCAACGTGTGTGGATCGCGATGACGCTCGCCCAGCAGACCGACGTGCTGCTGCTCGACGAGCCGACCACGTTCCTCGACCTGGCCCACCAGGTGGAGGTGCTGACGCTCGTCGGGCGGCTCCGCGACGACGGGCGGACGGTCGTCGCGGTGCTGCACGACCTGAACCAGGCCGCCCGCTACGCCGACCACCTGGTCGCGATGCGCGACGGCCGGATCGTGGCGGCCGGTCCGCCGCGGTCGGTGGTCACGGCCGACCTGGTCCGCGACGTCTTCGGGCTCGACTGCGTGGTCGTGCCCTGTCCTGTGAGCGGCGCACCCCTCGTGGTGCCCGCGTGACCCTGATCGGGAGGCTCTCTGTGCGACTTCGCTCGCTACTCGTCGTTCTGGCGCTCGGGCTGGCGGCCTGCTCCTCCGACCCGGTGGACGGGCCGGAGGTCGGCGGCGACAACCACCAGATCGCCCACGCGATGGGCACCACGTCGGTTCCGAAGGAGCCGCAGCGCGTCGTCGTGCTCGACACCGACAAGATCGACACCGCGGTGACGCTGGGCGCGAAGCTCGTCGGCGCGGCGAAGACCGCCGAGGTGGAGGCGTTCCCGGCCTACCTCGGCGACCTGTCGAAGGTGAAGCCGGTCGGCCTGCTCGCCGAGCCCGACCTGGAGGCGATCGCCGCGCTGAAGCCCGACCTGATCCTCGGCAGCAGGTTCCGCCAGGAGAAGTTCTACGACGAGCTGTCGGCGATCGCCCCGACGGTGTTCACCGAGAAGGTGGGCCTCACCTGGAAGGAGAACTTCCTGTTGGACGGGCGTGCGCTCGGCCAGGAGAAGAAGGCCCGCGACCTGCTGGCCGGCTACGAGAAGCGGGCCAGGGAGCTGGGCGGGAAGATCCCGAACGCGCCGGCGCTGAAGGTGTCGATCGTGCGCTTCATGCCGGCCGAGATCCGCGTGTACGGGCCGGAGGGCTTCTCCGGCATCGTCGTCGGTGACGTCGGGCTCGGCCGTCCCCAGCGGCAGCTGCTGGCGGACAAGGCCGACAAGCGGTTCGACAAGGTGTCGCCGGAGCGCATCGCGGAGGTCGACGGCGACGTCATCTTCGTGTCGGCCTACGGCGCGAAGGCCGAGGAGCAGCGGGTCGCCGTCACCGGTGGCAACCTGTGGAAGAACCTGTCGGCCGTGAAGGCGGGTAGGGCCTACCCGGTGACCGACGAGACCTGGATGACCGGCATCGGCGTCACCGCGGCGAACCGCGTTCTCGACGATCTGAGCAGGCACCTGACGTAGGGTCTCGCGTGTGAAACTGCGCGAGGAGCTCGTGGGCATCCCGTCTGCCGACGGCGACATCCGTTCGGTCGTGATCCGGCCGGTCGGGCCGGCCCGTCGGCAGGCGGTGCTGCTCTATACCGACATCTTCCAGCTCACCGAGTCGACGCTGCGCACCGCGCGCCGCTTCGCCGCCGCCGGCTTCACCGTGGTGGTCCCGGAGATCTACCCGCACGGGGAGCTGGCCGGGGTGGCCCTGGAGTTCGACGACGCAGGCAAGGCGCGGGGCCTGGCCGGTGCGCAGCAGACGACGGTGGCCCGGTTCGACGCCGACCGGTCCGCGGTGCTCGACTTCATGGCCTCCTCCGACCTCGGCGAGTCGTGCGTCGTCGGCTTCTGCATCGGCGGGCACCTCGCGTTCCGGGCCGCGTTCGACCCGCGCGTGGCGGCCACCGTCTGCTTCTACCCGACCGGGCTGCAGAACGGCGCGCTGGGCGCCGACGCCGACGCCGGCACGCTGTCGCGGGCGGCCGAGATCCGGGGCCGGCTGATGGTGGTGTTCGGCTCGCGGGACCCGCACGTGCCGGCCGACGCCAGGCTGACGGTGGTCTCGGCGCTGTACGCCGCCGGCCTGACCGACACCGAACTGCACGTGTGGGCGGGCGGCGAGCACGCCTTCATGCGCGACGTCGGCCCGCGCCACGACCCCGAGCTGACCGACCTGGCCATCGTCGAGGCGGTCTCGTTCCTGTCGGCCCGCTCCTAGTTCTGGGTGCTGCGGAAGCCGACGATCGTCGCCGTCCACCAACCGGCCTCGGAGACGCCGGCGACCAGGAGGCTGGTCACGATCAGCTTCGCCGGTGGCTCCTTGCCGTTGAGCGCGACGAGTCGGTCGTGGACGCGCGCGGCGAGCAGCCCGTTCAGGAGCACCGCACCCCACGTGACGGCCAACGTCATGACGGGCACGTAGAGGGCGAGCCGGCGACGGTGCCGGAGGCGGTGGCGGGAGCCAGGTTCGATGGCGGTCGACGGAACCTCCAGCTCGGCACGGCTCGGACAGCGGCCGGTTTGGGTCGATCACCGCGCGGGGAACCCGCACGCATGGCTTTCTGGACCCGTCGCCGGCCGCATCCCGTGCTGTTCGCGCTCATGGGCATCGTCGTCGGTATCGGGTTCGGCGTTGCCACGTACCAGACCTGGCGGCAGGACCAGGGGCTGCGCGAGCACGGCCGGGAGGCGCCGGCCCGGGTGGTGGAGGTGTCGGGCAGCGGCAAGGGGCGCAAGGTCTTCGTCGAGTTCGAGGTCGGCGGCACGGCGGTGCGCTCGAAGGTCGAGGGCCGCATGGAGACCCGGGGGCAGGTCGGCCAGTCGCTGCCGGTGCGGGACGACGAGCGGCGGCCGCAGCGCGACGTGTACGACGCTCGGGTCACCACGCAGGGCCGGATCGTCTACCTGCTCGGCGCGATGAGCCTGATCGCGCTCGTCGGCGCCCCGCTGATCGCGGTCACCGCGCTACGGCGACGCCGCCACGGCGCGCCGCCACGCCGCGCCACCGCGCCGTGACGGCGGCTGATCGACGAAGATCACCTATTGACAGCTGGCATAGACCACCGTAAAGCTGTGAGAGCGCTCTCTGGGCCGTCACCAGCGCAGACGTGGTTGGTGACGGTCCGCGCATGCCCCCGCCCGGGCAGCACCACAGCAACGATCCACGTCTACGCCGCGGCACCCCCACACGCCGCCCCGGCCGCTAGGAGTCTTCGTGGGTATCAGAAAACGGCTCGCCGCCGTCGCCGCGCTCGTCGTGGCGTCGACAACCGGCCTCGTGGCGATCACCGCCACGCAACAGGCCGCCAACGCCATCGGTCCGGACCTGCTCCCGGTCACCGTCACCAACAACTCGGGACGGTCGGAGGCCGTCTACATCTACATCCTCGGCCAGGACATCCGGCCCGGCGGACGGCTCGGGTACGTCAACGGCGCCGGACAGTTCCTCAACTGGCCCGCCGGCGGCAACCCGCCCACGCCCGCGCCCGACGTCTCGATCGCCGGTCCCGGCAACGGCGGCAGCGTCACCGTGCGCTTCCCGCGGTTCATCTCCGCGCGCATGTACTTCTCGTTCGGCCGCAAGCTGGACTTCCGCCTGACGCCCGACGGCCTGGTGCAGCCCGCGCCGTGGGCCGGCGGCGACCCGAACCGCGACATCCTCTTCGACTGGTCGGAGTTCACGTACAACGACGCCGGCCTGTGGCTCAACAGCTCGCAGGTCGACATGTTCGCGATCCCGCACGCGGTGAGCGTCACCGGGTCCGACGGCCGCACGATCCGCACCGGCGACGTCGTCGCCAACGGCCGCGACAACGTCATCAACCAGCTGCGGGCGCAGCCGGAGTTCGCGCGCTCGATCTACACAAGGTCCGATGGGACCGTGCTGCGCGTGCTCGCCCCCGGCAAGGCGATGGACGGCGGGCTGATGAACCCCAACTACCTCGACGGGTACATCAACTCCGCGTGGGGCGCTTACGCGAGCCGCACGCTCACGGTGGTGCCGCGGGTCAACGAGCCGAACCGGCGCTTCTTCGGCCGCACCAGCGGCAACAACCTCGTGTTCACCGACTCGAGCGGCGCGCAGGTGGCCACGGTCGCGAAGCCGACCACCTCGAACGTGTGGGGCTGCGACGGCGTGTTCAACGCTCCGAACGTCCCCCCGTTCATCGAACCCGAGATCAAGCGGACGCTGTGCGCGGCGCTCCACCGCGGAACGCTCGGCACCTCGACGCAGGAGCCGGTGCTCGACGCGGGCCAGTTCTACCGCAACAGCACGCCGAACCACTACTCGCGGGTCATCCACGCGAACATGGCCGACGGCAGGGCGTACGGCTTCGCCTACGACGACGTCGGCGGCTTCGAGTCGCTGGTGCACCACGGCGACCCGCGCTCCGCGGCGGTGATCCTGTCGCCGTTCACGGGCGGGGGGACGCAGCCACCGCCGTCGACCACCACGTCGATCGTCAGCAACTGGAACAACAAGTGCGTCGACGTCCCCAACTGGAACTTCAACGACGGCCAGCGCCTGATCGTGTGGGACTGCACCGGCGGCACCAACCAACGGTGGCAGTGGGTCGGCGGCACGCTGCGCACCGAGAACAACAAGTGCGTGGATGTCGCGTGGGGTGCCACCAACGACGGCGCACCCGTGCAGATAGCCACCTGCAGCGGCAACGCGGCCCAGCAGTGGGTGCTCAATGCGAACGGTGACCTGGTGAACCCGCAGTCGAACAAGTGCCTCGACATCGCGGAGTGGAACCCCAACAACGACGCCGTCCTGCACATCTGGACGTGCGTCGGCGGAGCCAACCAGAAATGGCGCCGCGGCTAGGAAAAGGCTGAAACCTTCACACGACCGCCATCACTCGTGAGGTGGGTCGGCCTAGCGTCAACGGAATGCCGCTGACGCTGCCGACCCACCCGATGGCCGTCCTGCCGCTGAAGGTGTGGCGGCCCCGCTGGTTCGACGGGGTCGCCCTCGTGGTCGGCGCCGTCGCGCCCGACCTGCCCTACGCGGCCGACGGGTACCCGCTGGGCTTCCGGGCGCACGCCTGGCTCGCCCCTTTCTGGTGGGCGGCGCCGCTCGCGCTGCTGTGCGTGCCGCTGGTCCGCTGGACGGCCGGCCGGGTCGCTGTACACCTGCCCGCGGCGGGTCCGCTGCGCCTGCGTGACTACGGTGTGCTCGCGCTGGTGCGGCACCGCTGGTGGGTCACGGCCACGTCGGCGGCGCTCGGCGCGTACAGCCACATCCTGTGGGACTCCGTCACCCACGACACGATCAACCACCGCCCGATCCCGTTGCGGGGGCTGACGTCCGAGGCGGTGCCGGGGTGGCTCTGGTACGAGGTGCTGTCGAAGGCGTCCAACGCGGTCGGCCTGCTCGCGGCCGTCGGGCTGGCCGTCCACATGGGACGGACGCGGGCGCTGGTCCGATGGCACGGCCCCGCCCCCGACGGGGAGCGACGGCCGGTCCGGTTCTGGGGCACGGTCGTCGCCGTGACCGCGGCCGGCGCCGCGACGCTGCCGTTCCAGCCGTACCCCGGCGTGTTCCCCACGCAGGCGATCCGGTGCCTGCTGATCGGGTGTGCCGCCCTGGTGGCGGGCGCGTGCGCCGTGGCCCTGGTACCGACGAGGCACCACCTCGACGTGGCCGGCCGCCGGCCGGGTATGGAATGAACGACGCTCTATCCGGTGCGGAAATCCGTCGGGAACCTGCACCGGATAGAGCGTCGTTCATGCCGGTGCCGGTGCCGGTGCCGGTGCCGGTGCCGGGGCCAGCGCCGGCGGCAGGCCGGCTCCTACGCCGGTGCCGCCGCCGGTGCGCCGTGCTCCAGGGTCGCCTCCGTCGACAGCCCCCGCTCCGCGTCACCGATCATCCGGTGCCCCAGCGCGAGCACGCCGATCGCCGCCAGGAACGTGGCCCCGCCGATCCAGAACGGCACCGACAGGTTCGACGCCTCCGCCACCCGGCCCGCCACGTACGGCGCCAGCCCGCCGCCGATGAAGCGCACGAACCCGTACGCCGACGAGGCGACCGGACGTGGCACCGGAGACACGAGCATCACCGCCTGGGTGGTCAGCGTGTTGTTGGTCCCGATGAAGGCGCCGCTGACGACCACCGCGACCATCACCGCGGCCGGAACGTGGACGAACGCCGCGATCACCGCCATGCAGGCCGCCAGCCCCACGAGGTTCACGTACAGCACCGGCGCGGTGCCGAAGCGCGCCTGCAGCCGCGGCGCCACGAACACGCTGCACGCGGCCACGAGCAGACCCCACCCGGCGAACACCAGGCCCAGTTCGTGCGCGCCGACCTCCATCGGGTAGGGCGCGTAGCCGAGCATCGTGAAGAAGCCCCAGTTGTAGAGCAGCGCCATCAGCCCCATCACGAGCAGTCCGCGGTGGCGTAGTGCGCGCAGGGGTGCGCTCAGCGCGGTCCGCTCGGACGTGCGGGGCGTCGGCGGGACCAGCGCGACCGTCGCGACCAGCGCGACGAACATCAACGCCGCGACGCCGAAGAACGGGCCGCGCCAGCTGATGCTGCCGAGCTCGCCGCCGAGCAGCGGGCCGACCGCGATGCCCAGGCCCAGCGCGGCCTCGTACAGGATGATCGCGTCCGCGAACCCGCCGCTGGCCGACGTGACGATCGCCGCCAGCGACGTGGCGATGAACAACGCGTTGCCCAGGCCCTAGCCGGCCCGGAACCCGACGATGCCGCCGATCGAGTCGGACAGCCCGGCCAACAGGCTGAACACGACGATGAGCACGAGGCCGATCACGAGCGTGCGTTTGGCGCCGAAGCGGCTGGACACCCAGCCGACCACGAGCATCGCCACCGCGGTGACGATGAGGTAGCTGGTGAACAGCAGCGAGACCTGGCTCGGCGTGGCGTGGAGGCTGTCGGCGAGCGCGGGCAGGATCGGGTCGACCAGACCGATGCCCATGAACGAGATGACGCAGGCGAAGGCGACGGCCCAGACGGCTTTGGGCTGCGTGAACAGGGATCTCACGGGCTCACCAGACGTGTCAGTGCGGGGAGTGCCGCCTCGATCGCGGCGCGGTCGGCCGGCGCGAGGCCGTCGAACATCCGGCGCAGGGCGTCGGTGCGTTCGGCCCGCCGGCGGTTCATCAGGTCGACGCCGGCGTCGGTCACCGTGACGACCACCCCGCGGCGGTCGTCACGGCTGGCCTCCCGGCGGACCAAGCCCTCGCGCTCCATCCGGGTGACGAGCTGCGTCATCCCCGGCTGCGAGGCCGCCTCGGCGTTGGCCAGCTCGGTCAGGCGCATCGGTCCCTCGCGGACCAGCCGGCCGAGCGTCGACGACGCCGTGAAGCTGAGGTCGCCGGCGGTACTCAGCCGGCGGAGCAGACGCAGCGCCTGCTCCAACACGTCGACCAGCTCCGACGACGGGTGCATAACGACATTATGTATCTCTGGGTGGCGGCCGGCCAGCGGTTGTGACGCATTCGGCGGCAGCAACCTACGGGACCGTAACTTAGACTGGCGGCGTGACTTCGCGATCCCAGTCCGACCTCGCCCTGCTGACCGAGCTCGAGCCCGTCGTGGAGACCAACCTGAACCGTCACCTCAAGACGGCCAAGGAGTGGTTCCCCCACGAGTACGTCCCGTGGAGCGAGGGCCGTGACTACGACGGCCTGATGGGCGGCGAGGCGTGGGAGCCCGGCCAGTCCAGGCTGAGCGACGTCGCCCGCACGTCACTGATCGTGAACCTCCTCACCGAGGACAACCTGCCCAGCTACCACCACGAGATCGCGGTCCGCTTCGGCCGCGACGGTGCCTGGGGCACGTGGGTCCACCGCTGGACCGCGGAGGAGGGCCGCCACGGCATCGCCATCCGTGACTATCTGCTCACCACCCGCGCCGTCGACCCGGTGGCCCTGGAGCGCGCCCGCATGACCCACATGGAAGGCGGCTTCACCTCCGACTACGAGAGCGTGCTCGGCGGCATCGGCTACGTCAGCTTCCAGGAGCTGGCGACCCGGGTCGCCCACCGCAACACCGGCCACATCAGCGGCGACCCGATCTGCGACCAGCTGCTGGCCCGCGTGGCCGCCGACGAGAACCTGCACATGCTCTTCTACCGCAACCTGCTCGGCGCCGCGTTCGACTTCGTACCCGACCAGGCGATGCAGGCCGTCCTCGACGTGGTCACCTCGTTCCAGATGCCCGGCCACACCATCGACGGCTTCCAGCGCAAGTCCGTGCAGATCGCCATGGCCGGCATCTACGACCTCCGCATCCACCACGACGAGGTCGTGATGCCGATCCTGCGGCAGCTCAGGGTGTTCGAACGCACCGGCCTGTCCGCCGAGGGCGAGCAGGCCCGCGAGAAGCTGGCCGAGTTCCTGACCGGCCTCGACCAGGCGGCGTCGAGGTTCGTCGAGCGCAGGGAGAAGACCAACGCCCGCAAGGCCGCGCGCTGAAAACCCCTATGTGACGCACGTGAGGGTCCGACGGCCTAAAGAGTCCCTCGGCGACGTCGGCTTCGCCCCGGCTCCGGCCGCCCAACACCCCCCGGGTGCCTGAGTACGCAGGTGCCCTGAGTACGCAGGTGCCCTGAGTGCCTGATAGCGCTTCGCCGGGGGTGCGGACCCCTCCCCACGCTCGCTACCGCGCCGCCCGCCGATCCCACCACCGCGCCGCCCGCCGAGCCGCCGCGCCGATCCCACCACCGCGCCGATCTTGCAGTCATGGCCGCATCTATGTGATGACATGTCGTGTTTTAGGTGGGGCCACGACTGCAAGATCGGCGGGCGGATGACCGCGCTGGAGCCCGATGGACCCGGCGCCGCCCCGGCCCTGGCGTCACTCGGGCCCGCCGGCACCGGCCCCGCCCCAGCTCCAGCCCCGTCCCGCCCCGGTGCCGGCCCGGTGCCGGGGCGCTTCGGGGGCTCGCACGCTGTGTGCGCCTGTGCTTCGCGTGCCGAAGGGCCTCGCGTGCCGGACGTGCTCAACATAAACGGCGCTCTATCCAGCGTGCTTGCTGGGCGGTAGCCGCACTGGATCGAGCGCACTGTCCGTGTGGACATGGCGCTGTGGGACATCGCCGGCAAGCGCGCCGGCATGCCCGTGCACGACCTGCTCGGCGGTCTGCAGCGGACGGCCGCCCGCTGCTGCACGCACGCGGCGGGCGCGACCGTCGACGCGTCCATCGACCACGCCGCCGACCTGATGGAACGCGGCTACGGCCACGTCCGGTTGCAGACCGGCCAGCCGGGGCTGGGCGCGTACGGCTTCCCCGGTACGCCCGGCGGCTATCCGGGCCACCCCAACCCCGACGGCTGGGACGTGCACCACTACCTCCGTACCGCGCCCGCGTTGTTCGCCGCCGCCCGCGAGCGGCTCGGCGCCGACGTGGAGCTGCTGCACGATGTCCACAGTAGACTGACGGGGAAGCAGGCGGTGGTGCTGGCGCGCTCGCTGGAGCCGTACCGCCTGTTCTTCCTCGAGGACCCGGTCGCGCCGGAGCACTACGACCGGCTGCCCGAGGTCCGCGCCGCCGCGCCGGTGCCGATCGCCGCCGGCGAGCAGGTCGCCTCCGTGGCCGACGCCGCCCGGCTGGTCCAGGGCGGCGGCGTCGACCTGTTGCGGCTGCACGTGTCGGCGGTAGGCGGCGTGCAGACCGCCTGGCACGGTCCGGCCGACGTCTCCCCGGTGGGGTGCGTGACGGATACCTGTACCCGAACCCCGGCCCGGGCTGGGGCGTCGACCTCGACCAGCGGGCCGCGGCCCGGTTCCCTCCGGTGCCGGGACTGCACGAGCGCTGGTCGGTGCACGTCCGCCGCCCCGACGGCGGCATCGAACCCCCGTGAGCGGCCCCCGTCGCCGCGGGGTCAGCCGGCGGCGGCGTAGCGGATGCCGCCCAGGAGATGGGCGAGCATCAGGGGCTCGGTGAACGACTCCTCCGTGTGCCCCAGGGCCGTGTAGAACGAGGGTCCGCCGCACCCGGTGTGGCACCAGGCCAGCGGGTGGTCGGCGCCCATCTTCCCACCGGTGTACGAGGTTTCGTCGGCGGTCAGGAGGACGTGGACGCCGGGGCGGGGGTTGGCGCGGAAGTCGTACCACTCGTCGGTGCGCTCCCACGTCGACGGAAGGTGCTCCGTGGAGGGGTGGTCGGCGTCCTCCACGAGGATGCGGCCGGGCTGCACCTCGGGGTGCCCGTCGAAGCGGGCGCCCACCAGGGTGCCGAAGTACGGCCAGTCGTACTCGGTGGTGGTGGCACCGTGGATCCCCACGAAGCCGCCGCCGTTGCGCACGAACGCCTCCAGCGCGTCGCGGCCGTCGTCGTCGAGGACGGCGCCGCTGGTGCTGAGGAACGTGACGACGCCGAACGACGCCAGCTCGGGGCCGGTGAACGCGGCCGGGTCCTCGGTGTCCACCACCTCGAAGTCGTTGTGGCGGGCCAGGTTCCGCAGCGCCGCGACACCGGCGGCGATCGAGTCGTGCCGGAAGCCGGTGGTCCGGGTGTAGGTGAGCATCCGCATCACCGTCCACTGTAGAGGACCACCACGGGGATCTCCCGGCTCGTCGCCTCCCTGTAGCCGTCGTACGACGGCATCGTCGCGACCATCAGGTCCCACAGCCGTTGCCGCTCCTCCGGCCCGCCGGTGCGCGCGGTCGCCGCGAACGTCCGGTCGCCGACCCGCACGGTGACGCGCGGGTCGGCGACCAGGTTGAGGTACCACGCGGGATGCCGGTCGGCGCCGGCGTTCGACGCGACCACGACGTACCTGTCGCCGTCGCGGGCGTACACGAGCGCGGTGCGGCGCAGCGTTCCCGTGCGGCGGCCGCGGGTGGTCAGCAGGAGGTCGTTCACGCCCGGTCGCGGGTGGCCGCAGGTGGCCTCGAAACGCCGGATGTGGTCGGCCACGAAGGCGTTCGGGCTGTCGACGACGTCGTCGGTCACGATGCCGTCTCGACGCCGACGTGGGTGCGGTGGTGCTTCGGGGTGTCGATCTCGTCGAGGAGGGCGACCGCCAGGTCGGCGTAGGAGACGCGGCTCGCCGCGTCGGCCGGTGCCTGGCGGTAGCGACCGGTGCGGCCGCTTCCGTGGTCGACGTCGCCGGCCGGGCTGACGATCAGCCAGTCCAGGTCGACGGTCGACCCGCGCAGCACCGCGGCGCCGGCGGCATGGTCGAGGTAGAAGGAGCGGTACTCCTGCGGGTAGCCGGGCGTGTCCATCAGCGCCACCCCGTCGGCCGTCGGCAGGATCGAGGCGAGACCGACCACCAGCAACCGGGTCACGCCCGCCCGCGGCAGTCCGTCGAGGAGGGACCGGGCGACGTCGGCGTAGGAGACGGCGGGGTCGTAGACCGCGCAGATGGCCGCATCGTGACCGGCCGACAGGGCGGCCACACTGTCCACAGTGGTCACCTCACCGGCGGCCACGCTCACGCGGTCACCGGCAAGCCCTTCATGACGACCCGGATCGCGCACGACGGCCGTGACCCCGTGACCACGCCGGCGTGCCTCGGCGACGGCCGCCCGTCCGGCGCGACCGCCGGCCCCGAAAACAACGATCTGACTCATGCGATCGCTCCGCTGCGCTGCGCGATGCATTCGCAGGCACTGGGCTGATGATTCGCTCGCTGACGCTCACTCATGGACGGCACCGTAGCCGGGACGGTGGTATCCGATCGGATACCGATTATCGTGGGGGCGTGCGCGCGCCGCTGGACAAGGACATGTTCGACCCGCTGTGCCCGTCGGGCCTGATGCCGATCCGCGTCGGCGACAAGTGGGCCGGCATGGTGATCCGCTGCCTCGAGCACGGGCCGCGCCGGT
Source organism: Virgisporangium ochraceum (assembly GCF_016863655.1). GTDB lineage: Bacteria > Actinomycetota > Actinomycetes > Mycobacteriales > Micromonosporaceae > Virgisporangium > Virgisporangium ochraceum. The sequence goes on along the minus strand of NZ_BOPH01000141.1, from coordinate 4,502 downwards.
TCTCCGAACTGCGCGTGCCGATCCGGGGGGTCACCGCGAAGGCGCTCACGAAGTCGTTGCGGGGCCTCGAACGTGACGGGCTGGTGTCACGCGTCGCCGGACTCGGCTACGAGCTCACGCCGCTCGGCCGCAGCATCCTCGAGCCACTCGACGCCATGTGCGCGTGGGCGCGTGAGCACTGGGACGAGCTCATCGACGCCCGGGAAGCGTAGCCACCGCCTCGTCGACGGGGGTGTCGCCGCCGACGAGTTCGAGAACCGCGCCGATCGACGCCGGGGTGTCGAGCAGCCCGACCACGACCGCGGCGACGTCGGCGCGGGTGACGGCGCCACTGTCGACGTGTTCGGCCAGCCGGACCGTTCCGGCGGGCGGGTCGTCGGTGAGGCGGCCGGGGCGCAGGATCGTCCAGTCGAGCGGACGCGCGCGCAGGTCGTCTTCGGCGGCCTTCTTGGCACGCAGGTAGGCGGCGAACACGTCGTCGGTGCCCGGTGGTGGCGCCTTGTCGGCGTTGATCGACGAGATCTGCACGTACCGGCGGACGCCGGCCGCGGTCGCCGCGTCGGCGAGGAGCACGGAGGCGCCGCGGTCGACGGTGTCCTTGCGCGGCGCGCCGCTTCCCGGGCCGGCGCCGGCGGCGAAGACCACCGCGTCGGCGCCCACCAGATGCGGTGCCAGTTCCGCGGTCGCGGCGGACTCCAGGTCGCAGACAACGGCGCGCGCACCGGTCGCCTCGACGTCGCCGGTCTGTGCCGGGTTGCGGATCAGCCCGACGACCTCGTCGCCGCGCGCGGCCAGCAGCCGCGACAGGATCAGCGCGATCTTCCCGTGTCCACCCGCAATGACCACCCGCATGGGCACACAGTACCGGGGCGCCGGGCGGAGGCCCGGCGCCCCGGTGACACGCGCTACGAGGCGTAGGTCTCGTACTCGGCGACCCGCGGGGTGCCGTTCGCACCGGTGATCTCGAAGGTGATCTTCTTCAGCGAGGTGGCGGGGAACGTGATGACGCCCGCCCCGCTACCGGTCTTGAGAACCGTGCCGGTGTCGGCGTCGACGAGCCGCCACGACCCGATGACCCCGGTCGCGCCGGACGCCTCACGGATGTTCACCCGCGAGACCGTGGTGGCCGAGCTCCACTTGATCGAGATCGAGCCGGTGGTGCCGGCCGGCGACCAGTAGGTGCCCATGTTGCCGTCACGCACGTCGCCGTAGCTGGTGCCGCTGGCCTTGCTCGACCCGTCGGACCCCGCGCCGATGCTCAGGTTCGTGCCCGACGGCGGGTTCGAGTTTCCGGGCGACGACGGCGAGGACGACGACGGGCGCGGCGACGACGGGCCGGGCGACGTCGGGTCCGGGTTCTGCGGCTGGCAGCTTCCGTTGGAGACCTGGTTGCCCTTGTTGGCGCCGGCGGTCTGCGCGACGATGTTCGGCACGCAGCTCGCACCGTCCAATGTGTACTGGTACGGGATGCTGACCGTGGTGGTCGACGTGACGTTCGGGCCGGCCGGGTACGTGTCCTCACCGGGCGAGGACCACGTGACGTTGTCGAAGATGTTGCCCGACACCTGCCACGTGCCGCGCTCGCTCGTGTAGAACGTGCCCAGCACGTCCTTCGAGTCCTCGAAGTAGTTGTTGTCCACCTTGGCGCGGGCGCCGGCGCGGGAGTTGATGCCGGACTCGTGCAGGTTCAGGTAGTGGTTGTTGTAGATGTGCGCGACCCCGCCCCGCAGCAGCGGCGTGCGCGAGTCGATGTTCGAGTACAGGTTGTGGTGGTACGTCAGGTTGCCGCTGCCGGTGTCGCTCTCGCTCGACCCCACCAGGCCGCCGCGGCCGGAGTTGCGCAGGATGCTGTAGGACAGCGTCACGAACTCCACGTCGTTCTTCAGGTCGAAGAGGCCGTCGTAGCCCTCGCTCTCGCCGCCCGACGCCTCCAGCGTCACGTGGTCGACCCACACGTTGCGGACCGTGCTCTCCATGCCGATGGCGTCGCCGCCGTTCGACGTGGGGGAGCCGGACTTCTTCACGTTCCGCACGGTGACGTTCTGGATGATGATGTTGCTGGAGTCACGGATGTGGATGCCGAGCTGGTCGAAGACCGCGCCGCCGCCCACGCCGAGGATCGTGACGTTGCTGATCTCCTTGAGTTCGATCACGCCGGCGGTGGTGTTGCAGCTGTTGCCGGACACCTTGGCGGTGTTGCCGTGGTTGATCGTTCCGGAGACCTGGATGATGATCGGGGTGCTGCTGCTGGCCCGGCCGCACAGGGCCTGGTGGATGGCGGTGCCGGTGCTGGTCTGCACCGTCTGCCCACCCGCGCCGCCGGTGGTGCCGCCGTTCTGGGTCGCGTATCCGGTGACCCCGCCGGTCGCCGCGGACGCTCCGGGGGTCATGAGCGCGACGCCGGTTGCCGCGGCGACGGCTGTCGTCAGCCCCACCGCACCGAGTCGCAATGCGACTGGTTTCCTCATCTGCCGACCTTTCCTCTGTTGGCGGACGTCAGGGGCAGACCCGGGTGGGCAGGCCGTGGCGGGCCCCGGACGGAAGGCGTGGCACTCCACGCCTATAGGAAAGCGCTTTCCTTGGCCGAGGATAGAGTCACTTCGATCGACAGGGCAAGGGGGTCAGCGGGTGAAGTAGTGACCGGCGTCGAGGTCCTCGATGAGGCCCGGCCCCGTGGGGGACCAGCCGAACCGGTCGCGGGTGACGGTGCTCGACGCGGGGGAGTCGGCGCCGAAGAACATCCCGAGCCACCCGAACTGGTCGGGGTCGGCCGACGCCACGGGTAGGCCGAGGCCGCGGCCGATCGCCTCCGCGATCTCGCGCGTGGCGACGCCCTCCTCGGCGGTGGCGTGCAGGATGGCGCCGGGCGGCGCGTCGTCGACCGCGCGGGCGACGAGCGTAGCGGCATCGGCGCGGTGCACGGCCGGCCACCGGTTCGCGCCGTCGCCGACGTGGGCGGAGACGCCCTTCTCCCGGGCGATCCCGACGAGCGTGGCCACGAACCCGTGGTCGCCCGCGCCGTGGACGGTCGGCGCGAACCGCACCACCGACGCCCGCACGCCCCGTTCGGCCAGCGCGAGGGTGGCGACCGAGTTGGCCGTCCGCGCGTAGCCGCCCGGGGCGGGCAGGTCCGCCTCGGTGGCGACGCGACCGGGTGCGATCCCGGCCGTGCCGGCGGCAACCACGAGCGGGCCACCGGTGCCGGCGAGCACCTCCCCGAACGCGGTGACCGCGGCGAGGTCGGTGCGCGCCGCTCCCGGGATGTCGGAGAAGTCGTGGTTGTAGCCCAGGTGGACCACGCCGTCGCTCGCGGCCGCGCCGGCCCGCAGGCTGCCGAGGTCGTCGAGGTCCCCGCGGTGGACCTCGGCCCCGAGGTCGGCGACGGCGGCCGCCGACTTGTCGGACCGGGCGAGGCCCAGCACCCGGTGGCCGGCCCGCAGCAGTTCGGGGACGACGGCGGACCCGATCCAGCCCGACGCTCCGGTGACGAAGACGCGCATGACACGCTCCCTTTCGTAGGTGATGTCACTTGATGACATGACCCTAGCAGGTGATGTCACATGGTGACATGGCTTAGGATCGTGACGTGGGTCGCTGGGAGCCTGACGCCGGGGGCCGGCTCCGCGAGGCGGCGCTGGACCTCTACGTCGAGCGCGGGTACGAACAGACGACCGTGGCCGAGATCGCCCAGCGGGCCGGGGTCACGGCGCGCACGTTCTTCCGGCACTTCGCCGACAAGCGCGAGGTGCTCTTCGCCAACACCCCGGCGCTGCACGACCGGCTGGTCGAGGCGCTGGAGGCGGCGCCGGCGCACGCGCGTCCACTCGACGCGGTCGCCGCCGCCCTCGACGCCGTCACCGAGGTGCTCGGACAGCACCGCGAGTTCTCCCGGCGCCGGCAGTCGGTCATCGACGCGAACGCCGAACTGCGGGAACGCGAGCTGATCAAGCTGGCGTCGCTGTCGGCCGCGCTCGCCGGCGGCCTGCGCCGCCGCGGCGTCGCCGAACCCGACGCCAGCCTCGCCGCGGAGTCCGGCATCGTCGTGCTGAGGGTCGCGTTCGAGCGCTGGGTCGCCGGCTCCGGCTCGGGTGAGGGCTCGGGTGAGGAGACGCTGGCCGGGGCGATGAAGACCGCATGGGACCGGCTGAGGGCCGTCACCCGCCGCTAACCGACGTCCACCGCTCCGGCGGCATGCTCGGGGGGCGTGCTCGGGGGGCGTGCTCGGGGGGCGTGCTCCGCCGACCGGCTCCGCCGACCGGCTCCGCCGACGTGCCCCGGCGCCGTCGATCTTGCAGTTGTGGCCGCACTTATTTCGGGCTATGTCGGGCTTATCGGGGGCCACAACTGCAAGATCGACGCGATGAGGGGCGTGCCAGGGCGCTGGCCCGTGCGGGCGTGCGGGGGCGGGCGTGCGGGGGCGGGCGTGCGGTGGCGGGCGTCGGGGTGGGCGCGCCGGGCGGGCGTGCGGTGGCGGGCGTCGGGGTGGGCGCGCCGGGCGGGCG